>NZ_JBFPKN010000008.1:0-323391 GCF_040948805.1 Paraburkholderia sp. BR13439
TGCCTACCGCTCGCGCAGACCGTCGACGACTACGCCGCGCTTCTTCCCTGGTGCATGCCCGCCGAACTGCGGTAAGTCTATTGCCCTGTTCAACAACTCTGATGGGCGTCGTTAATTGACCGCTTACCGAGCTCGAACGACTCTTCAGGGTCGGGTAGCGCCCATTGCAGAAGTACAGACTGAATCTCCCTTCATTTGAAAGGAGATTGTCATGAGCACATTAACCGACACCGGCCCGTCGCGTGTACCGTGGAACAAGGGGAGACTGACTGGCAAGAAGCCACCGCTGAAGCTCAAGGAGATCTGGGCAATCCGCGTGCGCCTGCAGCTTTCGTCCCAGGTGCGGGATCTGGCCATGTTCAATCTCGCCATCGACAGCAAGCTTCGGGCGTGTGATCTGACGAAGCTACGGGTGCGCGACGTTTGCCATGGGTAGCACGTAGCCAGTCGCGCGACGATCATGGAGCAGCAGACTCAGCGGCCGGTGCAGTTCGAGATCACCGAGCAGACTCGGGAAAGCGTGGCAGCGTGGATAAGGCATGCTGGCCTGCGTGCGACCGACTTCCTGTTCACAAGTAGGATTCACGACTCTCCGCACCTGTCGACCCCTCTCAATATGCCCGACTCGTCGATCGGTGGGTCTCGTCCATCGGACTTGACGACACCGCCCACGGTACACACACGATGCGCCGGACAAAGGCGTCTTTGATTTACCGTCGCACGAAAAACCTCAGGGCTGTCCAGTTGCTGCTAGGTCACGCGAAACTTGAAAGCACAGTCCGGTACCTTGGCATCGAGGTCGATGACGCGCTTGAAATGGCGGAGCAAACTGAGGTGTAGATGCGCAGGCGGCCGGTTTGCGAGCGGTCGCTGACCGGCCAGAAACGGTCCGCCATCCCTCCCGTTGAGGCGTCCGCAAGGAGCCAGCAAGTGGACGATCAGTGCTTCCGCTGAACATTATCTGCCGCGTTGTACATGAAGTACGGCTTATCGCTGTTTCTGTTCGGAACGGCTTAGTTCAGCTTGGCTTGGAAGAACCGTGCGAGCACCGAAACGGCTTCTTCGACAAACTCCTGACCGTCGTACAGATCCGTGTGGCCGGCTCCCTCCACAACGTGCAACGCCTTCTTCCTACTCGCTGCACGATCGAAGAGGCCGTCGCTCATCCACTTGCTGCCAGCCTGACTACCCGCGACGCGCCCACACTGAACAGGACGCTTCTTGCGCGCAGCGGCGGCCAGGTGCGAATTGGTTGAGCTTACGGCTACTGTCTGGACTGGTGCCTTGAATTCGATCGCAAGGTCTGGATCTGCAGCCGCAAGCAGACACACGACATCGCAGGCCTGGACCAGTTTCCTCGGGCTCGTGTACGAGGGACGAGCTTGACGCGAGGTTCGGCTCGATGCTGGCGGAGAGCCAGTAAAGCGCGCGAGGCCTTCCGCTTCTGATGAGTTGCGTTACCGGCGGTGTTAGCGCCGAGCGCTTATTTTGGCGGCCAGTCTGGGACGACATATTCTTTACCCCACGCCTTGCCCCACTGCAGCATGCACAGCTCGCTCTGTGGGGCCAGCGGCATGATCACGCCGGTGGGGACATAATCCTTGCGCTCGATTCCACCTTCCCTGTGCGTGAACTTCGGCGGGTTGTACTTCGTATAGCAGGCCGCGCCAATTGCGAATTCGCCCAGCTTTACGTCCTCGAACTCAAGCCCGGAAATGTCAGCCCGCGTAAAGTCGGCGTCGGACAGATCGCCCCCGCGGATTCGCGCGTTGCTGAGCTGGGCCGCCTCAAAGTGGACGTGGCCGCAATCCTTGCAATGATCGATAAATGCGTCGCGAAGCACGGCGCCGGTGAAATGGGCGCCGCTCAAACTGGGGGTATCGAATTGCGCTCCCCGCAACTGGGCGCCGGTGAAGTCGGCGCCGTCCAGGTCGGCCGAGATGATGCGCTCGCCATCGGCCTCGATGTAGGCCAACGTCACTCCGTTGCTCGCTAGCGTCTGCATCGCAAAACCTTGCCCTTGGTTAAATTGCGAGCGCTTGCCGCTTTGAAAGTAGCCTTGAAGCTGCGTCCACGCCGCGATGTTCTGCAAATTGGCGCGGTCTCGCACTAGAAGGGCCAAGGTGCCCACGGTTGCGAGCGAAGCGAGCAATGTCGTGACATCGACCCAGAAATGAAAATCGCGCGGGAACGCGAGCCACTTTCGCTTGCGCCGCGTGGGCTTGCGTGCTGACGGTTTCCTTAGCGTTTTACGGATCACAGTTAGCCCGCTCTTTGGCTGCCCAGAGCCAGGGTACTCGTCAAAGCGTAGGTGATCCCGAGCCAATTGTGCAACCCATCCGGTGCGGTGCGCCCGCCCCCCTTACGCTAGGCGGAGTAAATAGTCCCGCGCGCAATGCTGATGGCTCTACCAGCATCTGGCTGGCACTGAAGCAGTCTCTCAGGCCGGCCGCTTCCTTCTCGAGAACTGACGTTCCGCCGTTCCCCTTTGAGGGTCGCATTCGGGTCGGTTTGCGTCGCTCCCGCATCCGAGCCGTGCGTTCGGCCAACGCCTCACCGCGTTGGCTGTCGCAGACCCAGCATCTTCCCAGTGTGCCTTGATGAGACACTTGCCGCCCGCCGCAGATCCGCCGGGACGCCAATCCCCTCCAGTCTCACCAATGCGGTTCTTCCAGCCTCGAAAACCCGCTCGCGTCCCAGAATTCCCTCCCCAGGCACCACGCGCGAGGCGCACCTCTACCTGTCTTGGAAAACTGTATAAACATACAGTATAGTATCCCCCTACAGCTAGGCTTCCGGGCGCTCGTCGCGCCGTCCCGGCTGCACCGAACTTGCGCGGTCGCGAGAGCCGGCCGTGAGAGGTGAACCACTCCTTCAGACGGTCGGAAAAATTGTCCTCCAACGACGCAACCCCTGACACCCTCGCCGACACCCCCCAAAGCGGCAAGCCGAGCAGCAACAAGACCCAGGGCACGATCCGCATTCGCGGCGCCCGCCAGCACAACCTGAAAAACGTCGACCTCGACGTGCGCACCGGCGAAATGACGGTCGTCACCGGGCCATCGGGCTCGGGCAAGTCGAGCCTCGTGTTCGACACGCTGTATGCGGAAGGCCAGCGCCGCTACGTCGAAACCTTCAGTGCGTACGCGCGCCAGTTCCTCGACCGGATGGACCGGCCGCAGGTCGACCGCGTCGACGGCGTACCGCCCGCCATCGCGATCGACCAGACCAACCCGGTGCGCAGCTCGCGCTCCACGGTCGGCACGATGACCGAGCTCAACGACCATCTGAAGCTGCTGTACGCGCGCGCGGCCGAGCTGTTCGACCGCCAGACCGCGCACCCGGTGCGGCACGACACGCCGGAGACGATCTACGCGGAACTGCTCGAGCGCACCGCGCAGGAGGAGCCGCGGCTCGTCGTCACGTTCCCGGTCGAATTGCCGGAGTCGGCGTCCGAGCAGGAGGTCGAGCAGTGGCTGTCGGCGAGCGGCTATACGCGCGTGCAGGCGCAGCGCGAAGTCGATTCACCGACCGGCCAGCGCAAGCTGCTCGACGTCGTCGCCGACCGCTTCCGGCTGCGCTCGGTCGACAAAGCGCGCGCGATCGAGGCGATCGAGGCATCGCTGAAGCGCGGTGGCGGGCGCGTCAATATCTACGTGCTGCCGGCTACCTCGGACGAACCACAGGCCGAGGCCGCCGAGCCGCGCATCTGGCGTTTCTCCACCGGCCTGCACAGTCCCGAAAGCGATCTGCGCTATGCCGACCCGCAGCCCGCGCTGTTCTCGTTCAACTCGGCCTATGGCGCGTGTGATGCCTGCCGCGGCTTCGGCCGCGTGATCGGCGTCGACCTCGGTCTGGTGATTCCAGACGCACGCAAGACGCTGCGCGAAGGTGCGGTCAAGCCGATGCAGACACCCGCGTGGAAGGAATGCCAGGACGATCTGATGCGCTACGCGGCGAAAGCCGACATCCGCCGCGACACGCCGTGGGGCGAGCTCAGCGAGCGCGAGCGCAACTGGGTCATCAACGGCTCGCCGGACTGGAACGGCAAGTGGCAGACGCATTGGTACGGCGTCAAACGCTTCTTCGATTATCTGGAATCGAAGGCGTACAAGATGCATATCCGCGTGCTGCTGTCGAAGTACCGCAGCTACACGCCATGCGAAACCTGCGGCGGCGCGCGTCTGAAAACGGAATCGCTGCTGTGGCGCCTCGGCAGCAAAGCGAACGCGAACGACGTGCTCGCGCCCGAGCACCGCTTCATGCCGCGCGGCGTGCAGTGGTCGCGCGCACAGCTCGAAGCGTTGCCGGGTTTGACCGTGCACGATCTGATGCTGATGCCGATCGAGCGCATCCGCCGCTTCTTCGACGACATCACGCTGCCGAGCGCGTTGCTCGACGACGCGCTGAAGCTGCTGCTCGCCGAAGTGCGCACGCGCCTCAAATATCTCTGCGACGTCGGCCTCGGCTATCTGACGCTCGATCGGCAAAGCCGCACGCTGTCGGGCGGCGAGGTGCAGCGTATCAACCTGACCACCGCGCTCGGCACGTCGCTGACCAAGACGCTGTTCGTGCTCGACGAACCGAGCATCGGCCTGCATCCGCGCGACCTGAACCGCATCGTTGAGGCAATGCACCGGCTGCGCGACGCGGGCAATACGCTGGTCGTGGTCGAGCATGATCCGTCGGTGATGCTCGCGGCGGACCGGCTCATCGACATGGGTCCGGGGCCTGGCGAGCGCGGCGGTTCGATCATTTTCGACGGCGCGCCCGACGCGATCCGCTCGACCGGCACGCTGACCGGTGAATACCTCGGCGGCCGGCGCCATGTCGCGGATGCCGCGCACTGGTCGCGTCGCACGGTCGATTCAAGCACGCCGCGCATCGTGCTCGAAGGCGCGAGCGAGCACAATCTGCGTGACGTCACGGTCGAAATTCCATTGCAGCGGCTCGTCTGCGTGACCGGCGTGTCCGGTTCCGGCAAATCGACGCTGCTGCAGGACGTGCTGTATCCGGCGATGGCGCGCCACTTCGGCCTTGCCACCGAAGCGCCGGGCGCGTTCAAGTCGCTTAAGGGCGCCGACCAGGTCACCGACGTCGTGTTCGTCGATCAGTCGCCGATCGGCAAGACCGCGCGCTCGAATCCGGCCAGCTACGTCGGCGCGTTCGACGAAATCCGCAAGCTGTTCGCGAAGGCGCCGCTCGCGCAGCAGCGCGGCTACGGCCCCGGCATGTTCAGCTTCAACTCGGGCGACGGCCGCTGTCCGACCTGCGGCGGCTCGGGCTTCGAGCACATCGAAATGCAGTTCCTGTCCGACGTGTACCTGCGCTGCCCCGATTGCGACGGGCGTCGTTATCGCGCGGAAATCCTCGAGGTGAAGATCGAGCGAGGCGAGCCCGCGCGCTCGATGAGTATTGCCGACGTGCTCGAGCTGACCGTCAGCGAGGCTGCCGCGTACTTCACCACGGACGCCGAAGTATTGCGCGTGCTGCAGCCGATCGTCGACGTCGGGCTCGAATACGTGAAGCTCGGCCAGCCGGTGCCGACGCTGTCTGGCGGCGAAGCGCAGCGGCTCAAGCTCGCGGGCTTTCTCGCAGAATCGGCGCAGGCGCGCAGCACGCGTGGCGCGAAGCAGGCGGTCGCGAAGCGTCTGTTCATGTTCGACGAGCCGACCACGGGCCTGCATTTCGACGACATCGCGAAGCTGATGCAGGCGTTCGGCAAGCTGCTCGCGAGCGGTCATTCGCTGATCGTGATCGAGCACAACCTCGACGTGGTCCGCGCGGCCGACTGGATCATCGACCTCGGTCCCGAAGGCGGCGACGGCGGCGGCCGCGTGTTGTGCGCGGGCACGCCGGACGAAGTGAAAGCGTGTGCCGAGTCGCATACCGGCGAGGCGTTGCTGCAATACGACCGCGCGATGGGTGTCGCAGCCGAAGCGGAGCCGCAAGGCATCCCGCTGCAGAAGGCACTGGGCGCGGCCCGCGCGCGCCGCGCGATCGAAGGCGAGGACGTGGTGCGCATCGTCAACGCGCGCGAGCACAACCTGAAGGCGCTCGACGTCGATATTCCGCATGGCAAGTTCAATGTGATTACCGGCGTGTCGGGCTCGGGCAAATCGACGCTCGCGTTCGACATCCTGTTCCACGAAGGTCAGCGGCGCTACCTCGAATCGTTGAATGCGTACGCGCGCTCGATCGTGCAGCCGGCCGGGCGCCCCGAAGTCGACGCGGTGTACGGCATTCCGCCGACCGTCGCGATCGAGCAGCGGCTGTCGCGCGGCGGCCGCAAGAGTACCGTCGCGACCACCTCGGAGGTGTGGCACTTCCTGCGTCTGTTGTACGTGAAGCTGGGCTTGCAGCACTGCATTCACGACGGCACGCCGGTCACGTCGCAAAGCGCCGAATCGATTGCGGCGCAGTTGCTGCGCGATCACAAGGGCCAGCATGTCGGCTTCCTCGCGCCGCTCGTCGTGAACCGCAAGGGCGTCTATACCGACCTCGCGAAATGGGCGAAAGCGCGCGGCAATACGCATCTGCGGGTGGACGGCGAGTTCGTGCCGGTCGATCCGTGGCCGAAGCTCGACCGGTTCCGTGAGCACACGATCGAGCTGCCGGTCGCTGATCTCGTCATCTCGGCCGATCATGAAGCCGAGCTGCGCGAAGCGCTCGATCAAACGCTCGACATCGGCAAAGGCATCATGCATCTGCTCGCGCCGCTCGACGGCCTGCACGACGCGATCAACGGCGGCGAGTCCACCGCGAAGCTCGGCGACGTGAAGGTGTTATCGACGAAGCGCGCGTGTCCGGTGTGCGGCACGAGCTATCCCGAGCTCGACCCGCGCATGTTCTCGTACAACAGCAAGCATGGCTGGTGTACGAGCTGCGTCGGCACGGGGCTGTCGCTCACGCGCGAGCAGCGCGCCGCGTATGACGACACGATCGTCGTGGACGACAATCGCGGTCGCGAACAGAGCTTGCCGTCGGAGGAGCAGGAACCGGAAGGGCTCGTCGACGAGCCTTGTCCGGATTGCGCGGGCACCCGGCTGAATCCGGTCGCGCGCGCGGTCACGTTCGACTCGCAGGCGATCGTCGATGTCGCGCAATGGACCGTGTCCGACACGCGCGCATGGATCGATACGCTGCAGATGACGGGCCGCGATGCCGAAATCGCGCGCGACGTGGTCAGCGAAATCGGCAGCCGGTTGCAGTTCCTCGAAGAGGTCGGGCTCGGCTATCTGAGCCTCGATCGCGCGGCGCCGAGTTTGTCGGGCGGCGAAGCGCAGCGCATCCGGCTCGCCGCGCAGCTCGGCAGCAACCTGCAAGGCGTGTGCTACGTGCTCGACGAGCCGACCATCGGCTTGCATCCGCGCGACAACCAGATCCTGCTGAACGCGCTGCGCAAGCTCGGTGACAAGGGCAATACGCTCGTCGTCGTCGAGCATGACGAGGACACGATCCGGCGCGCCGATCACATCATCGATATCGGGCCGGGCGCGGGCAAACGCGGCGGCACGCTGATCGCGCAGGGCAGCGTCGCGGACCTGTCCGCGCAGGCCGATTCGCTGACCGGGCGCTTTCTCGCGCAGCCGATCGTGCATCCGCTGCAGTCGCGTCGCGAGGTCGTCGCGCCGGGCAAGCGTGCAGCCGCGGTGCCGGAGAACTGGCTGACCGTGCATGGCGGCAAGTTGCATAACCTGCGTGACGTGACGGTCGGCATTCCGCTCGCGCGGCTCGTCGCGGTGACGGGCGTCAGCGGCTCGGGCAAATCGACGCTCGCGCGCGACGTGCTGATGACCAATCTGCTCGACGCGGTCGGGCGCTCGGTGCTGTCGTCGCCGGCCACCCGCCGCGCGCGTGCGGCGGCCGAACAGAAACCGGCCGCGAACCGGCGCTCGAGCGTGCTCGCGCGCTCGGCGCCGCGCGCGCCGCTGAACGTCACGCACAAGTGGCAGGGCTGCGATTCGGTCACCGGCTGGGAAACCATCGACCGTGTGCTGGAAGTCGATCAGACGCCGATCGGCAAGACGCCGCGTTCGTGTCCCGCCACCTACATCGGCGTGTGGGATGCGATCCGCAAGCTGTTCGCGGGCACGCTGGAGGCACGCGCGCGCGGCTATACCGCGTCGCGTTTCTCGTTCAATACCGGTGAGGGCCGCTGCCCCGCGTGCGAGGGCCAAGGCGTGCGCACGATCGGCATGAGCTTCCTGCCCGACGTGAAGGTGCCGTGCGATGTCTGTCACGGTCAGCGCTTCAATCCGGAGACGCTCGCGGTCACGTGGCGCGGCAAGAACATTGGCGACGTGTTGACGATGGAAATCGACGAAGCGGTCGAGTTCTTCGCGTCGATCACGAATATCGGGCATCCGCTGCAACTGATGAAGGACGTCGGGCTCGGCTATCTGACGCTCGGCCAGCCATCGCCTACGTTGTCGGGCGGCGAGGCGCAGCGCATCAAGCTCGTCACCGAGCTGAGCAAGGTGCGCGACGACCTCACCCGGCGCGGCCAGAAGCCGCCGCACACGCTATACGTGCTCGACGAGCCGACGGTCGGCCTGCATATGGCGGACGTCGCGAAGCTGATTCGCGTGCTGCATCGGCTCGTGGATGGCGGGCATAGCGTCGTCGTCATCGAGCACGATCTCGACGTGATCGCCGAGGCGGACTGGATCATCGACCTCGGTCCGGAGGGCGGCGTGGGCGGCGGTACGATCGTCGCGGCAACCGATCCGGAAAGCCTGTCGCGTGTGGCCGCGAGTCACACCGGTGCGGCTTTGCGGCCGGTGCTCGCGCGCACGGCCGCTAATGCGGCGCTGGCCGGCGAAGGGACGAATGGCTGAGGCAACCTGACGAGCAGCGGCGCGGCCGTTGCGGGCCGCGATTTGCGGTCCCCAACCCACTGTTTGCTCGCATTCCACGCGCTTCTCAGATGTGCCGTTGCAACCTTGCACGTTGCAACGGCCGGCGCTTCGTCGCGTCCGCGCCACACATCATTGCTGCACTGCATCCAATCGTCAGAGCTTCGCCAATCGCGATGCATCCGCGCGATTAATTCATACGAAAGCGACCGACGATGTTTCAAAATAGAAACGTTTTTAGAACCCCCCATAAATCAGCATTTGGATATTAATTTTCGGCCCAGAACGAATCCCGCCGATATGCCTAATGGCGCGGGGAATAACTTTACGCTTTGCGAATAAACTACCGAATTGCGCTGACATAATCGGGACGATAAGCAGTTCACAATTGAAACATTTTTGATCCGGCAAGAAACGTACTCGGTAAGATGGGTCCACCACGCTTCGCATTATCGGCAACTTTGCCCGAACGGGCGAGAGTGCCGTCCACCAAGGCTTTGCGGTAAGATATCCCCACCCTCTGCGCTCAACCTTGCATAGTTGCCGGTCCTGCCGGGCGCTCATATCAATCGCTCAATAACCGCTTTTCCTCAGACATGGATATTCGTGATGAAATATTCTTTTCAAATTTACTATAGCGATCCATTCCGCTAACATCACGCTTAATCCTTTATGCGGCGTTAGTCCGTTTTCCCGCCGTAATAACGCATTCTCTCGTTCCGTCTGCTGACGGGGCAAATCGGGGTCCACAACGTATGCCCGTTTGGGGAACATCATGCCGCACATGCACCTTGATACAACGAGAATTACGTGGCTTCACACGCCTGCATTGAACGTCCGTACTGCAGCGCGGCGAATCGGCATTCTGCTGTTCGACGGCTTCTGGCTGCTCGGCCCCGGTACCGTCGTCGAAATGTTCCAGACCGCCAATGAGTTCGCGGGCACGCGCTCGGGCGAAGATCCGCCCTACGACGTGCAGTTCCTGTCGATGGAAGGCGGCAATGTTGCCAGCTCGTCGTCGGCGCGCATCTGGACTGATCGCATCGACACGCGCTTTGGCGGCGGTTTCGACGTGCTGTTCATCGCGGGTGGCTACGGCGCCCACGTGGCCGCACGCGACGAACGCCTGCTGAACTGGCTGCGCGCCGTGCAATCGCGCACCCGCGCGATCGAAACGATCGGCGAGGGACGCCTCGTGCTCGAAGCGGCCGGGCCGACCGAGCATGATGGCCTGATGAGCCGCTATCCGGGCGCGAGCGCGAGCGAAGGCGCGTTCAGCGCGGCCAACGACCGTCACGACTGCGCGCGCAGCGCGCTGATGTTCATCAAGCGCGACCTGGGCGCGGAACTCGCACGCAGCGTCGCCGATCGCGTGATGCCCGGCATGGCCTCCACGTGGGTGCCGCTGCCGGCCGAGGGCGGCACGCTGAGCGTCGCCGAAAAGATTCGCGCGGCCGCGCGCTGGATGGAGGCGAACTGCGACCGTCCGGTCTCAGTCGCCGATGCCGCGCAGGTCGCCGCAATGAGCGAGCGCAATTTCCTGCGCCGGTTCAAGCACGAGATGCAGGTCACGCCGTCGGACTACCTGCTGCAGGTGCGGCTGCGCATCGCGTGCAACTTCCTGACCGAGACCGAATTGCCGGTCGACAAGATCGCGCGTCGCAGCGGCACCGGCAACGGGGACCGTCTCGCGAAAATCTTCCGCAAGCGCATGGCTTTGTCGCCAACCGAGTATCGCGCCCGAAGCCGGGCGGCCAGTGAGGCGTAGCATGTATCAATAGCATGCGATAGCGCGCCCGCGCCGCGGGCGCGCCTCGTCTGTTGGACGCGGTCGCGAGAGCGGCCGTAGGTTCGCTGGCCAGCCTTCTTACGAGCACAGTGGCGATGGGCAACAGGGTCATGGCGACGGCATTGCCGGAAGTGAAACTCATCGAGCCGGAAGTGTTCATCGACGAATACGGCTTCTGCTTCGAGAGTTTCAGCGCGGACGAGTTTTCGGACGACGTCGCGCAAGGTTTCAACTTCGTGCAGGACCGCCATCTGCGCGCCGTGCATGGCGTGCTGCGCGGCTTGCACTACCAGGTGCAGCGTCCGCAGGGACGGCTGCTGCGCGTCGTGCGCGGCGAAATCTTCGACGTCGCGGTTGACGTGCGCCTGAACTCACCGAACTTCGGCAAATGGAGCGGTGAGTATCTGAGCGAAGGGAACCAGCGGCAAATGTGGGTGCCGCCCGGTTTCGCGCACGGCTTCGTCGTGCTGTCCGATGTCGCCGAGTGCGTGTGGAAGACCACCGAGTACTGGTTTCCCGAACTCGAACGCTGCCTGCTGTGGTCCGATCCCGACATCGGCATCGACTGGCCGATCGACTTTCAACCTATTCTCGGCAGCAAGGATGCGGCGGGTCGTCGTCTGTACGAAGCCGAAAACATGTCGTGAACGACAGGTGATCGGCCAGAGTTTTTACGACATTTTTTCTTGAGACGCTCACCGGCCGACCCTACACTTCGGGCATCCAGTCAGTACGAGGTGCTCAACGTGAAGCGTCGCGCAAGCCGTCCGCAATCCGTTCCGGTCCGCTATGCATGTCGTGCCGGCCACGTCGAACTCAGGCGCTTCGACGCGTCGCGCGATTCGTTCGTTGCGTTGACGGCGCTGCTGCATCGCGCGTTCGCGCCGCTCGGCGCGCAGGGACTCAATTGCACGTGCGTGGATCAGACCATCGAAGCGACCCGGGAGCGCGTGCTGCGCGGCGATTGCCATGTCGCGGTATGCGACGGACAGATCGTCGGCACGATGACGCTTTATGCTTCGGATGGCGAAGCATCATGCGAGCTATACAGGCACGACGATGTTGCGAGCTTGCGCCAGTTCGCAGTCGATCCCGCGTGGCAGGGGCGAGGCATCGGCACGTTGCTGATCGCGTTCGCCGAACACTGGGCCGCAACACGCGGCTATGCGCAACTCGCACTCGATACCCCGCAACCGGCCACGCAGCAGATCGCGTTCTATCGCGGGCAGGGGTTTCGCATCGTCGACTTCATGCGCTTCGCGCACAGGTGCTACGACAGCGCGATTCTGAGCAAGCCGCCGGTAGCGATGCGCACGCTCGCGAACTGGTCGCGGCGTCTGCATGCGACGCCGCAGATCGCGCGTGCGGCCTGAAGCAATGGCGCATACGTCCGCGGCATGCGGAGAAAAGCAGTGGAACAGCAGCGCAAGAAAAGCGGAGTTGAAGCACCCGATGCTTCGGCAACTATTGCAATATGCTGCGGCAAGTATTGCAACGACGGCCACGGCGACCGCAGCGGTGCAATCCTGAACGCGGCACCGACGCAGCGTCGCCGGTTCGCATCGGGCGAGGGGTGAATTCACCGAACGCTGTGTGCAGCCGTCAGCGTCGGATCACGCCCATCAGCAGGGTGACGAGGAAGATCACCAGGAAGATGAAGAACAACACCTTGGCGATTTCGGTTGCGCCCGCGGCAATGCCTCCAAAGCCGAACACTGCGGCAATGATGGCGATGATGAAGAAAATCACAGCGTATCGAAGCATGGTGCCTCCACCGGTGGATTGTTGAAATGACGTTTGAACGGCGCCCCGTTGCGTACGTCACGCGGCTTTACGGGTGAGATGCCGGCGAGCGGAATTCAGCAATACATGTGCCATCGTTTCATTGCCGCCAACGTTTGCGTGACGAATATTTCGCGGCACGCGGAATTACCGTCGAGCCGACGCTAACGTTTGCATTCCCTCTCGCCAGGCGCGCAACGTGCCAACCATGCTGCGGACTACGTAGAACCCGTCACGCGTCATCCACGCAGCCAGTGATACGCCAGCGGCCCGCACAACACGCCCCACGTCAGCACACACATCAGCAGCGCAATGGTCACGGCCGCGCTGCCGCAGTCCTTCGCGCGCTTCGAAAGTTCATGCCGCTCGAACGAGATCCGGTCGATGGCGGCCTCGATCGCCGAATTCAATAACTCCACCAGCAGCACGAGCAGCACCGATCCGATCAGCAGCACGCGCGCGATGGCGTCGACCGACATCAGGAACGCGGCCGGCACGAGGATCGCCGCGAGCGCGGCTTCCTGACGGAACGCGCTTTCCGCGCGCAATGTCGCGACGATGCCGGCGTACGAATGCCGCAACGCGAACAACCCGCGCAGCGGACCGCTGCGCTTCGCGGGCGGCGCGATGCTCGAGTGAGTGGGGGAGTCGGCCGGATCAGGCATGTTTCGGGATGATGTTTAATGTGCAGCAAATGACCGTGGATGTTACAAGATGTCAATGAGGTTGCAAATTGTGATATCTTTGCGCCGCCCAACAGCGGCAGGCACGTGGCACCTTCTCGCCTGAGTAACCGGGTTCGGAAAAATGAAAGGACGCATAACCGGTTAGGGCTGCTGCCGATTGCGTTCAAATCTCAAATGTTGGTCATCCCCGTTGCTCGTTCCGCTCAAGGTTTCGCCGGATTTTCCGTATACGAGGAATGGTGCGCCGCGTGTTTCTCCTGTGCGTGCCGGCCGTCCGTTTTCCCACTTCGCGCGTTCGCGCGGCAGACCGGATTCGCACCGTAGGCGGCGCAGTCGCGCGCGCACGGTCCAGGTCCAACAAGCTGAGCTGTTCATGAAACCAGTTGTGTCGTTGTGCGTTTCGCTGAGCGCCGTTGTCGGCGCGTTGTATGCCGTCGCGTCGGGCGCCGCGCCATCGGTGCCTGTCGTCGCCGCCGCGGCGATTGCGCCGGCCGCGCCCACCGTCGCGAGCGCGAGTGCCCCCAAGGCCAATCCCAGCGCCACCCCCAGCGCCAACTACCTCGACAACGATGCCAGCGTCCCGACGCCCGCATCCGGCTCCAGCACATCGCGCGTTTCATTCGCGACCCTGGGCGCGTATCAGCCGCTGACGCTGCGCGGTGTCGAAGACGCGCGCACCGTCAATCTCGGCGTGCGGCTCGATCGCGTGGTCACGGCCGCGCGCCTGCGCTTGCGCTACACGTATTCGCCGTCGCTGGTGTTCGCGATGTCGCATCTGAAGGTGTCGATCAACAACGAAGTGATCGCGACCGTGCCGTTCGATCGCGAGCACGCCGGCAAGCTCGTCACCCAGGACATCCCGCTCGATCCGCGTTTTCTGACCGACTACAACCAGATCGGTCTGCGCCTGATCGCGCATTACACGCTCGAGCATTGCGAAGACCCCGAGAACTCGGCGCTGTGGGCCGACGTGAGTCCGTCGAGCGAGTTCATCGTCGATACCGCGCCGATCCGGTTGCCCGACGATCTCGCGCTGCTGCCCGCGCCGTTCTTCGATCACCGCGACGCGAACCGGCTGCGTCTGCCGTTCGTGCTGCCGGCCGCCGCCGACAACGCGACGCTGCGCAGCGCGGGCGTACTCGCTTCGTGGTTCGGTGCGCAGGCCGATTACCGGCAGGCGCGCTTTCCGGCGCTGTCGACGTTGCCTACCGACTCACACGCGGTCGTCGTCGCGCGCAGCGAGCAGTTGCCCGCCGGCCTCACGCTGCCGCCGATCAACGGTCCGATGCTGATCGTCGCCGACAATCCCGTCGCGCCCAACCGCAAGCTGCTGATCGTGACCGGCCGCAGCGCCGCCGAAGTCGATGAAGCGAGCACCGCGCTGGTGCTCGGCACGACCGCGCTAGCGGGTCCCGCGGTGCGCATCACGCAGCTCGCTGCCGGCGCGCCGAGGAAGCCCTACGACGCGCCACGCTGGCTGCCGGTCGACCGGCCAGTCTCGTTCAAGGAACTGATCGACGATCCGTCGCAACTGCAGGTGCGCGGCAGCACGCCCGACGCGATTCGTCTGAACCTGCGCGTGCCCGCCGATTTGTACTCGTGGAACGGCGCGGGCGTACCGCTGAATCTGAAGTACCGCTACACGGCGCCGACCGTGCAGAACAACTCGGCGCTCGCGGTGCAGATCAACGATCAGCTGGTCAAGTCGTACCGGCTCGCGCTCGCGACCGCCGACGACGCGCAAGGCCGCCTGCAATTGCCGGTGCTGTCGAACAACGCCAACCGTGCGACGAGCGCGCTCGATATTCCGGCATTCCGGGTCGGCAGCTCGAACCAGTTGCAGCTGCGCTTCAATCTCGATTCGCAGAAGACCGGGCTCTGCCAGGGCGTCGCGACGAACCCGGTGCAGGCCGCGGTGGATCCCGACTCGACGATCGACTTCTCGGACTTCGTCCACTACGCACGGATGCCGAACCTCGCGTTCTTCGCGAACAGCGGCTTTCCGTTCACGCGTTACGCGGACCTGTCGCAAACGGCCGTCGTGATTCCCGAGCATGCCGCGCCGCAGGAGCTCGAAAGCCTGCTGACGATGCTCGGCCACATGGGGCAATGGACCGGCTATCCGGCGCTGCGCGTGCAGGTCGCGCGGCCGCGCGAGCTCGCGCAGCTGAGCGGCAAGGATCTGCTCGTGATCGGCGGCAGCGGCTCGGCGCCGTGGTTCGCGCGCTGGCCGCATGCGTTGCCGCTGACGATCGGCGCGCAGGCGGGCGACCCCGCCGCGTCGGGCCCGCTCGCGCGCGCCTCGTTCGCGGTCGACGAGCAGTGGCACAGCGCCGCCCGGCGCGACGGCGCCCCGCACAGCGACGCGCGTCGGCCGGACGGCGGCGCGCGGATCGAACGCGACGGACCGCTGGCCGCGCTGATGGGCTTCGAATTGCCGGACAGCCACGGACGCAGCGTCGTCGCGCTGAGCGCCACCGATCAGCAACAGTTGTCGCAACTGCTCGACATGCTCGAAAAGCCGGACCGCGTCGCGCAATTGCAGGGCGACGTCGCTTTGCTGCGCGATGGCAAGGTGGACAGCATGCGCGTCGGCGACACCTATCTGGTCGGCTACGTGCCCTGGTATGCGCGGCTGTGGAGCAAGGCGATCCAGCATCCGGTGCTGCTCGGCGTGCTCGGCGCGCTCGCCGGCTTGCTGCTCGCGATCGGCGCGTTCACCGCGTTGCAGGAACTGGCCGCGCGGCGCCGGGGAGTCTGATCGATGAGTCAGTCGAAGGGCGGGGCGCTGTGGCGGGCAGCGCGCGACGGGGTGGGCGTTGAAAGTGGCGCGGACCTGCACGCGAGGTTCGCGAGCAGGCTCGTGCGAACAACGGCGAGCGTTTCAGCAACGGTGCTGACCACGATGCTGACGCTCGCGAGCAGCCACGACGCGTTCGCCACGCAAGCGCCGCAGCCGAGCCGCGCCGACATCACAGCTTGCACCGCCGCGCCCTGGCCGCGCTGGCAGCAATTCAAGCGTGACTTCCTTTCCGCCGATGGCCGCGTGATCGACGTCGGTTCGTCCGACGAGCGCACGGTGTCGGAGGGCCAATCGTATGCACTGTTTTTTGCGCTGGTCGCGAATGACCGCCCGGCCTTCGACACGATCCTGCGCTGGACCGAGCAGCATCTCGCGCAAGGCGACCTGACCGCGCGTTTGCCGGCGTGGCTGTGGGGCCGCTCGTCCGACGGCAACTGGGCCGTGCTCGACGCGAATGCATCGTCGGATGCCGACCTGTGGATCGCCTATACGCTGCTCGAAGCGGGCGACGCTTGGCGCGAGCGCAGCTACACGGCGCGCGGCGCGGTGCTCGCCCGCCGTGTGCTCGACGAGGAAACGGCCAACGCGCCGGGGCTCGGCTTGACTTTGCTGCCGGGCCCGGTCGGTTTTCATCCGGGCGCGGACGTGTGGCGCGTCAATCCGAGCTACATGCCGCCGCAGGTGCTGCGCGGCCTCGCCACGCGGCTGCCCGACGATCCGCGCTGGCCGCGTTTGCTCGCGAGCACGAGCCGCATCCTGGTCGATACCGCGCCGCATGGCTTCTCGCCGGATTGGGCGTTGTACCGCGCGAACCGCGGCTTCGCACCCGACGCCGAGACCCACGCCGAGAGCGCCTATAACGCGATTCGCGTGTACCTGTGGACCGGCATGCTCGACCGGCGCGATCCGCTCGCGCCGACGCTGCTCGCGCGCTTCGCGCCGTTCGCGAACTTCATCGCCGCGCACGGCGCGCCGCCCGAGAAAGTCGACGCGAGCGATGGCCGTGCCGGCATCAACATGGGCAACGCCGGTTTTTCGGCGGCGGCCGTGCCGTTTCTCGATGCGCGCGGCCAGCGCGCGCTCGCCGATGCGCAGATCGCACGCGTCGCCGCGCTCGATAGCGAGACGGCCGCCGGTTACTACACGAGCGTGCTGAGCCTGTTCGCGCTCGGCTGGCGCGAAGGCCGCTATCGTTTCGCCGCCGACGGCACCCTCGATCCGCACTGGAGCACGTCGTGCCGCGCCGCGCCGCAGTAACGCGCGCGGCGCGCTTCGGCGTGTTCGCGTGCGCGTGCGCGGCCGCGATCACGGGTCACGCATACGGCAACACCAGGCAAGCCGAAGCGATGCGCACGACGGCCGCGCGCACGGCTGCCATCGGTACGCTGGCGGCACCCGCTGCTCAGCCGACCATAGCGCCGCCGCAAAACCCCGCCGCGCAACGCCTGCTCGCGACCGCGCGCATGTGGTCGACGAAACATCGCGACGACCTTGCGTTGCAGGCAATCAACAAGGCGCTGTTAGCCGCGCCGGGCGATCCGGTGTTGCTTGCCGAGCAGGTGCGCATCGAATTGCGTCTCGGGAAAGCGCAAGCCGCGCAGGCGACGCTCGCACGCTTGCGCGCCAAAGCGCCAGGCAGCGCGGCGATCCAGCAGATCGACGACGAATTCCGCGTCGCCACCAACGGCCGCGAGGAATTCGCGACCGTGCGTCTGCTCGCGCGTAGCGGCCAGTCCGCCGAGGCGGCGCGGCGCTTGCAGCTGCTGTTTCCGCACGGCGCGCCGTCGGGCTCGCTCGGCGCCGAGTACTACCAGATTCTCGCGGGCACGCCCGAGGGCCGCGAGCAGGCGCTGGTCGCGCTGCATCGGCGGATCGCCGCCGATCCGTCCGACGTCGATGCCGCGCTGGTGCTCGCGAATCTGCTGAACACGCGCGGCGATACGCGCGCGGAGGCCAACCGCATCGCGTGGAATCTGGCGACGCGGCCCGACTCCGATCGCACGGCCTCGCTCGACACGTGGCGTCACGTGCTGCAATCGGCAGGTGTGGACCTCGCGTATCTGCCGGCGTTGCGCGCGTACCTGCAACTCGTGCCGGACGACACCGAATTCCGCGAGCGTGTCGCGACGCTCGAAGCGCGCCTCGACGGGCAACGGCAACTCGAACGCAACCCCGACTACATCGCCGAGCAGCGCGGTCTGCAGGCGCTCGAGCGCAACGATCTCGCGGCCGCCGAGCCGCTGCTCGCGCGCGCCGCGAGCGCGCGACCGGACGATGCCGACGCAGTCGGCGGTCTCGGCATCGCGCGCATGCGGGCCGGGCGGCACGACGAAGCGCGCACGCTGTTTCTGCGGGCGGCCGCGCTCGCGCCCGACAATCGCGCGAAATGGCAAAGCCTCGCGCGCACCGCGCAATTCTGGGGGACGCTCGCGCAAGGCCGCGCGGCCGCCGCGGCGGGGCACGCGCAGGAGGCGGAGCGGGCGGCGCGCGCGGCGCTCGCGATGGAGCCGGACAACGCGGACGCGAAGCTGATGCTCGCCGACGCGCTGCTCGCGCAGCACGACTGGAGCGCGGCCGAGCCGCTCTTGCGCGACATGCTGAGCGGGCATGCGCCGAGCGTGGCAGCGCTGCGCAGCACCCAGACGCTCTTCGAAAACACCGGCCGCGCGGCGCAGGTCGAGCCGTTGATCGACGCGTTGCAAAGCCGCTTCACCGCCGCCGACGATCGTCAGAGCCTCGCTCGTCTGCGTGCCGATCTGCTGGCCAGACAGGCGGACCAGTTGCTCGCCGACGGCGAGCGCGGTCCCGCCGCGCAACGCTATGAAGCCGCCTTGCGCAGCGAGCCCGACGCAGCGTGGACGCGTTTCGCGCTCGCGCGTCTGTACCGCGATCTCGGCCTGCCGCAACTCGGCCGCAACGTGATGGACGAGGGGCTCGCGCTCGCGGCATCGGCCGAGATGCGCTATGCGAGCGCGCTTTACCGCAATTCGCTCGATGACCTGAGCGGCGCGCAAGCGGTGCTCGCGCTGATCCCGGAGCAGGAGCGCACCGAGGGTATGCGGGCGCTCGATCGCAATCTGCAAATGCAACGAAAGCTTGCCGACGCGCGCGCCGCATTCGCCCGCGACAATCGCGCGAGCGCGCTCCGCCTGCTCGACGACGCACGCGCTTTGGCCGGCGACGATCCGAATCTGCTCGCGTCGGTCGGCGCGCAGTGGATCGACGCGGGCGACGCCGGGCGCGGCCTCGCATTGCTGCGCGACTGGATCGACGCGCATCCGGGCGAGGCCGACGCGGACGTGCGGCTGCGTTACGGCGATCTGCTCGGCAGTGCGCGACGCGACGCGGAGCTGTCCGCATGGCTTCAGCAGTTGCGTGACGATCCGCGGCTGAAGCTGGACGCTGCGCAACACGCGCGCCTCGAGGATCAGGCGCTGCGTGCGGCCCTACGTCAAACCGACGAAGCGATCGATCATGGGGATTACGAAGCGGCCGGGCAGCGACTCGCGGCGGTCAGCCCCGCCGGTCGGCGCGACAAACGCTATGCGCTCGAACTCGCCGACCTCCAGCGCGTGCAGGGCCACTACGGGGCCGCGCGGGCGACCTTGGCGCCATTGCTCGCCGCGCAGCCAAACGATCCGGAAGCGCAGCTCGCGCTGGCCCGTGTGCTGGAGCAGAGCGGCCAGCGCGGCGCCGCGCTGCGCGTCGTGCACGATGTGCTCGACGGCGCCGCGCCCGACGACGTCGACACGCGGCTCGCGGCCGCGCGCCGGCTCGCCGCGTTGAACGAAGCGCGCGACGCCCAGCAGATCACGACGGCACTGCGCGTCGCGTATCCGACGCGGCCGGACGTGACGGTGCAAAGCGGCCGCATCGCCGAAGACCTCGGGCAGTACGAGGATGCCGCTTCGCTGTACCGTTTGTCGCTCGCGCAGGAACGCTCGGCGGGCGTGCGCGCGGGACCCGATGGCACGCCCGCGCGAGCCGCGCTCGACGATCTCGAACAGCGCCGCAATCCGTCGATCGAGACCGGCTGGCTACCCGCATATAAGTCCGGCGACGCGGGCATCTCGCAGCTGCGCGCGTGGCAGGTGCCGGTGTACGTGCAGATCCCGTATCGCTATGACGGCCATTTTTTCGCGCACATCGATACCGTGCATCTCGACGCGGGCACGCTGGATGTCAGCGACGCCAACGCGTTCACGCGCGATACGTTCGGCACCTTCGCCGCGGCCGACAAGCTCGGCACGTCGCTCGGCCTGTCGCCGCAGCAACTCGCCACGCTGGCCGCGGGCTTGCCGTATCTGCATCAGTCGGCCACCGGGGTCGCGCTCGGCGCGGGCTACACGTCCGACGCGTGGCGCTTCGACTTCGGCACGACGCCGCTCGGATTCCCCGTGTCTTACCTCGTCGGCGGGGTGCGCTACCGCTTCGACGCGGGACCGGCGAGCTTTTCCGTCAGCGGCTCGCGCCGTCCGGAAACCGGCAGCCAGCTGTCGTATGCCGGCATGCACGATCCGGTGACCGGCACCGTGTGGGGCGGCGTGCGCCGCGATGGCATCGACCTGCATTCATCGTTCGATCTCGGTGCGGCGAACCTGTTCGCCGATCTCGGCGCGGGTGAGCTGACCGGGCGCAACGTCGCGAGCAATCAGGAATTCACGCTGCGCACCGGCTTCACGATGCCGGTCTACCGGCGCGCGAATTCACTGGTGAGCACCGGCCTCGTCGGCAACGCATGGCACTACACGAACAACCTGCGCTTCTATTCGTTCGGGCAGGGCGGCTACTACAGTCCGCAGCGCTATCTGTCGCTCGGCGTGCCGCTCGAATGGCTGGGACGGCATGGCGCGCTGAAGTGGGATCTGAGCGCGACCGTCGGCGTGTCGAATTCGTACGAGCGGGATTCGCCGTACTACCCGAACGGTCTGCCCGCCGGTCTCGGCGCGGCGCCGGGGCTCGACAGTCTCGTCAATGCGGGCAGCTCGACACGCGGCGTCGCGTTTTCGTATGGGCTCGCGGGGGTGGTCGAGTATCGCGCCGATCCGCATCTGGTGTTGGGCGCGCAGTTGAGCATCGATCGCTCGCACGACTACGCACCGAGCGCCGCGCTCGTCTATCTGCGCTACACGTTCGATGCGCGCAGGCAGGACAACCGTCTGTCGCCGCAGCCGGTACGGCTTTATTCGAGCTATTGAACGGCGATGCAACGAGACCTGGGACAGCAGACGTGAACACCGTTTCGAATCCAACCCAAACTCCTGGGCGCACTTTCATGCGACGCTGGCTGCGTATGTTCGGCGGCACCGGCGCGCAGCGTCGCGCACGGCAGGTCGGCCGTCTCGCTATCGAGGCCTTGCCGGGCGAATGGGCCGCGCTCGAAGCGGGCAAGCTGTATGCGATCTATGCGGCGCCGCGCACGCCGGGGGGCGACACGCCGGGCGTCGATACACTGATCTGGGAAAGCGCGCGCACCGCGCTCACCCGCGACGTGACGGTCGTGCTCGCGCGTGAACGCGCGGCCGTTGCCCAGCGTTTGCGCGAGCTGGGCTTTAGCGCCAACGCGCCGGCCGCGGGCTGGCCGCGCAATCTGAACGTGCTGGCGATGCCGGCCATCGATGGTGCGCAAGAGTCGGAGCAGCAAGCCGACAGCGCCGCGACGCACGGCAAACTGTTCGGCGGTCTGCGCGCGCTGAAGCGCTTCGGTTTTCGTGCAGGCTCGCTGTATTTCATCGAAGGCGCCGAACGCTGGTTCAACGGGCACGATGCCGCCGCGCTCGCGCACGAAGGCCGCATGCTCGCGAACTGGTGCGCGGCACGGCGTATCACGCTGGTGCTGCTGCTTAGCGTCGATGGAAATGGCGAAGACGATTCACTCGATGCACGCGGCGCGCCGGACGGCGTCATCGATGCATCACGCCGCAACGCGTTCCATGCGGCATGCGCGGGCGTCGCACGGATGGAGCGCACGCATGGCGAGCTGCTGTGGCATGCCGACTTCTGGCGCGCGGATCGCACGCTGGTGACGGGCGAGGTCCGCTCCCTGCGCTTTACCGACAGCGGCCACCTCAGCGTCGCGCCCGATGCGCTGGCCAGCAGCGTCGCTCGCGGCGAACGCCTGCTCGCGCGCGACGAGCAGCGGGTCGTCGTGAGCCGCGCGGTGGTGCGAGGTCACGAGGCGTGGCTGCCGCCGCATTGGGAAGTGTGCGTCGATCAGGCCGCGGTGCTGAGCGCGTGCGCCCATGCTCAAGCCGCGACCGTGGTGCTCGATTACGCGGGCGGCGCGCAGCTCGACGCGCTGTGCGCAACGGTTCATGCGCTGCGCCGCCAGGCCGGGCGCGCGCTGAAGATCGTCGTCGTCGAGCGGGGCGAAGTGCTGCGCCATCAATACGAGCTGCTCGTGCTGACGCTCGGCGCGAACCTCGTGCTCGGCCGCGACCTGCCGTTCTCGCGCATGCAGTCGCTGCTGCAGTCGCTGCAGGGGCAACTCCATACGCGGCCGGTCGCCGCCGACTACCGCAGCGCATTGAGCGCCGCGTTGAGCGAAGACGTGCGCGGCTATCTGCCGGCCGGCGCGTTCTGCGAGCGCGTGCGCCTCGTGCTCGCACGCAGCGGCGTGCTGCAACTGCCGCATGTGCTCGTGAAGCTGACGCTGCTGCCGCAATGCGCGCACGTCGATGCGCTGAAGCACTGTGTGCCGCGCCGCGCGGGCGACGTGCTGACCGTCGACGCGTCGCATCTGTATGTGTTCCTGTTCGCCTGCCGGCTCGCCGATGCGGACGCCGCGCTGGCGCGGATCATCGATGTGCCGGTCGAACAGCTCGCCGATTCGCTCGTGCACCTGGCGGAGCAGAGCATCGGCGCCGAACTCGACGCGCTGGACGCGGCCAACCGGCGCAACCGGATCGCCGATTACAGCGATATGTTCGCGGCGTCGATGCGTGATGGCGCGCCTTTGAGCTCACCGCTCGCCGCAGCGCCGCACGAAGCCGCGGGCGAAGCGGCGCACGAGGCCGCCGTGCAACTCGCGCAAGTGGAAGAGGCGTTGGTTCATGCGCGTGCCGAACTCGAAGTCGATGCCGCGCCAACGTCTGCGCCAACCCGGCCCGCTGGATCAGCCGAAGCGAAACCGCTCGCTACTGAGCGCCGCCGACCCCACCCCATGCCACCGCGTCGTCGCGCCGAACCCAGCGCGATGCCGGTGCGCGCGAGGAGCATCGAATGATCGAACTGGTTCTGATGTGTTTCGTGGCCGGCATGGTCGTCGCGCTGCCGGTGTGGATCGTCTGGCAGCGCGTCGGCGCGCGGCGCGCTCTTGCGGCCATGCGCGGCTTCGATCCGCGCGACGCGGTGCCGTGCGAGATCGAGCCGGTCGCGCTGCGCGCGCGTCTGCTGCCCGCGCTCGACACGACCCAGGACGAGGTGGCGCGATGAAAACGATCGCCGTCGTCTCGACCGCGGGCGGCACCGGCCGCACCACCTTGACCGCCGTGCTCGCGGTATTGCTCGCGCGCCGCGGCCGCCAGGTCGTCGCGCTCGACTTCGATCCGCAGAACATGCTCGGCGCGCAGCTAGGCATCGACGCTCTCGAGGCGGCCGGTCTGTCGCAGGCGCTGCTCGATGCGGACACCGCATGGCATGCATCCACGTGGCGCAACGCGGACGGCGTGCTGTTCGTGCCGTACGGCGCGGTGTCCACCGCGCAAAGCACGCAGTGCGACGCACGCCTCGCCGCCGATCCGCGCTGGCTCGCCGACGCGCTCGCCGAGCTCGATCTGCCGCGCGATGGCGTCGTGCTGATCGACACCACGCGCTATCCGTCGCAGCAGGCCGAGCACGCGCTGCGTTGCGCGGACCTCGCGCTGTGCGTGACCCCTCCCGAACCGGCCGCCTGCGCGACGCTGGTCGCGCGGCTTGCGGCGCTGCGCGATACATGCGCGCAGCTGCGCATCATCGTGAACCGGCTGAACCCCGCGCGCGACATGCAGCGCGACGTGCTGGCGATGCTCGGCGCGGCGCTCGGCGACAAGCTGCCGCTCGCGCAGCGCGTGCATCTCGATGTCGCGTTGCCCGAGTCGTTCGCGCGCGGCACGTGGCTGTTCGACGACGCCCCGCATTCGCAGGCGTCGCACGATCTGCACGGGCTCGCGAATTGGCTCGACGCGTGGCTCACCGAAGCCACGGCGCCGCTCGATCGGCGGGACGGCGGGTCATGAGCGAACGGGAAACGCGTTCGTTGCGTACGCGAGCGCTCGACTGGGTCGCGCGCGGCCTTGGCGTGCCCGCGACTCGCACGCCGCTCGACTGCTTCGTGCGGCTGTTCTTCCAGCCGCCCGCGCCGGGCAAGCCCGATTACGCGCGCCGCTGGATGCGCGCGGCCGTGCTGCATTTCGCGCTGCAATGGGGCGTGCTCGAACCGCATCGACTGCGCGCATGGCTGTGGCGCGCGTTCGTGCGCGCGCCGCGTTCGTCGTCACGAAGCGCGGCGGCGACAGTGCGGGCGCTGGCCGCCTGGATCGACCGTTGGCTCGTGCCGCTCTGGTTGCTCGGGCGGCGCGGGCGCGAGCGCGTCGACGCGCTGCTGGCGGGCTTGCCGTGGCAGCGCTGGGGCACGCGGCTCGAAGACGCGACGCAGCGCGTCGGTCATGTTCGCTGGCTGCTGCCGTTGATGGTTGTCGCGGGTATCGGTTTGTGGGCGGTGATCGGCACGTCGCCACTGCAGTCCGACGGTCAGTTCGAGTTCTTCGCCGTGCTCGTATTCATTGCGCTGATCGTGCGACGCTTTCCGGGCCGCATGCCGGTGCTGATCCTGACCGCGCTCGCGATGCTCGCGATGGTGCGCTACGTGTGGTGGCGCGTCACCCAGACGCTGTCGTTCCAGACGCCGGGGGAGGCGATTCTCGGTTATCTGCTGTTCGGCGCGGAAGCGTATACATGGGTGATTCTGCTGCTCGGTTTCGTGCAGACCGCGTGGCCGCTGAAGCGCGCGGTCGCGAAGCTGCCCACCGACACATCGAGCTGGCCGAGCGTCGACATCTACATCCCGACTTATAACGAGCCCCTCTCCGTCGTGCGGCCGAGCGTGTTCGCCGCGCAAGGCATCGACTGGCCCGCCGACAAGCTGCGCGTCTATCTGCTCGACGATGGCCGCCGCGAGGAATTCAGAGCCTTCGCGCAGGCCTGCGGCATCGGCTATCTGACCCGCGACGACAACCGTCACGCGAAAGCCGGCAACATCAATAGCGCACTCGCCCGCACGCAGGGCGAGTACGTCGCGATCTTCGATTGCGATCACGTGCCGACGCGCTCGTTCCTGCAAACGACGATGGGCACGTTCCTGCGCGACGCGCGCTGCGCGATGGTGCAGACGCCGCATCACTTCTTTTCGCCGGACCCGTTCGAGCGCAACCTCGGCACGTTCCGCCGCGTGCCGAACGAGGGCAATTTGTTCTACGGGCTCGTGCAGTCGGGCAACGATCTGTGGAACGCGTCGTTTTTTTGCGGCTCGTGCGCGATCCTCAAACGCGATGCGCTCGAAGAAGTGGGCGGCATCGCGGTGGAGACCGTCACCGAAGACGCGCACACCGCGCTGAAGCTGCATCGGCGCGGCTACACGACCGCCTATCTGCCGACCGTGCAGGCCGCAGGTCTCGCGACCGAGAGCCTCGCGGGCCATATCCAGCAGCGCACGCGCTGGGCGCGCGGCATGGCGCAGATCTTTCGCATCGACAATCCGTTCATCGGCCGCGGGCTGGGCTTTTTCCAGCGGCTCTGCTACGGCAACGCGATGCTGCATTTCTTCTACGGCGTGCCGCGGCTCGTGTTCCTGACGATGCCGATGGCGTACCTGTTCTTCCAGATGTACTTCATCAACGCATCGGCGACGACGATCGCCGGATTCGTGCTGCCGTACATCGTGCTCGCGAACCTCGCGAACTCGCGCATGCAGGGCAAGTACCGTCACTCGTTCTGGGCCGAAGTCTACGAGTCGGTGCTCGCGTGGTACATCGTGTTGCCGACCACCATCGCGTTCTTCAGCCCGAAGCACGGCAAGTTCAACGTGACCGACAAGGGCGGCCGCATCGCCGAGGGCTACTTCGACTGGTCGACGTCGAAGCCGTATCTGGTGCTGCTCGCACTGAACAGCGGTGCACTCGCGGCCGGCGTGTACCGGCTGATGTTCGGGCAGAGCGGCGAAACGGCGACGATTCTGATGAACGTGTTCTGGACCCTCTACAACCTCGTGATGCTCGGCGCGGCCTCGAGCGTTGCGCGCGAGGCGAAGCAGGTGCGCGTCACGCATCGCATCGCGATGCGCGCGGCGGCGACGCTGCTGCTCGCGGACGGCTCGACGCTCGCCTGCACGACCAGCGACTATTCGACCGGCGGCCTCGGTCTCGATGTCGAGCCGGGTTTGAATCTGGCGCCGGGCGACAGTCTCGGCGTGTGCCTGAGCCGCGGCGATCGCCAGTTCCATTTTCCGGTGTACGTGAGCCGCTGCGTTGGCCGGCACCTCGGCGTGCGCTTCGACGGCCTCACGCTCGAACAGCAACGGCAGCTCGTGCAATGCACGTTCGGCCGCGCCGACGCGTGGCTCGACTGGCATGAGCAAACGAGCGAGGACGCGCCGCTGCGTGGTTTGAAGGAAGTGCTCGCGATGGGCGTCGAAGGCTATTCGCGACTGTGGAGCGGGCTCGCGCGTGCCTGCGAGACACTGCTCGCGCTCGACCGCACCCGCTATTGATACAGCCTGCGCGCATCGTGTCGCGCGCAGGCCAAAGAGAGAACCTGTCGATGACTTTGTGGAACCTGTACTTCATCCTCAAGCTGTACCTGTTCGCGGGCGGCCATCTGCAGCCGCTGTGGCTCGCGAATCTCGGCTTTGCGCTCGCGCTCGTCGTGACTTCGACGCTGCGCCGGCGCGCGCTGCGCATCGTGCGCAACCTGGTCGGTCTGGCGCTCGGCGTGCCCCTGATGTACCACGAGGCGAACGTGCCGCCGTTCTCGCGTCTGACCGAGGAGTTCGGCAATCTGACCACGTTCAGCTACGGCTACTGGCTGGAACTGGCGCAGCGCTTCCTGCCGCCGATGCTGCTGCTCGGCGCGCTCGGCGCGCTCGTCGGCTATCTGATCGTGAATCGCTGGGTGCGCGTCGCGACCTTCGTGCTGATCGCGCTGGTCGCGATTCCGCTGTGGCACGAGGGCGGGGTGGTGCTCGCGCAACTGCGTGGAGCGTCGGCGAACGCAGCGGCGAATGCCGGCCCGAATGGAGCGAACAACCCGCTCGCCGCGCAGCCGCTCGACCATAACGCTGCGCTCGCCGCGTTCCGCACGCAGGAGTCGCAACGGCAGGTCAGCTTCGGCCATCTGGCCGCCGATCCGAACGCGCAGTTCGACGTAATCGTGCTGCACATTTGCTCGCTGTCGTGGGACGACCTCGATGTCGCGAAGGCGCGCAATCATCCGCTGCTGTCCCACTTCGACTATCTGTTCACGAACTTCAGCACCGCGGCGAGCTATAGCGGGCCGGCCGCGATTCGCGTGCTGCGCGCAAGCTGCGGCCAGCAGGCGCACGCGGACCTGTACAAGAACGCGCCACAGCAGTGTTACTTGCTCGCCGATCTCGCGCAGGCCGGCTACACGCCGCAGACGATGCTGAACCACGACGGCCACTTCGACAATTTCCTGGAACTGATCCACGACAACGCCGGCATTCCGAACGTGCCGCTGATTCCGAACACGAGCGTGCCGGTCGCGATGCATGCGTTCGACGGCTCGCCGATTCGCGACGACTACGAGACGCTCGCCGCGTGGTACGCGCAGCGCGCGAGCATCGCCGGGCCGGTCGCGCTGTACTACAACACGATCAGCCTGCACGATGGCAACCGGCTGCCGAATAGCAACCTGACGAGTATCGACTCATATCCACTGCGCGTGAACAAGCTGATGAGCGACTTCGACCGCTTCGCCGATCTGATCGCATCGTCCGGGCGGCGCGCGGTGATCGTGTTCGTGCCCGAGCACGGCGCGGCGCTGCGCGGCGACACGAACCAGGTCGCGGGCCTGCGCGAGATTCCGACGCCGCGCATCGTGCACGGGCCGGTCGGCGTGCGGGTGGTCGGCTTCCAGGGCAATCATGGGCCGACCACGGTGATCGACGATCCGTCGAGCTTCCTCGCACTCGCTCAGCTGCTGTCGAATCTGGTGTCGAACAGCCCGTTCAAGCCGGGTGTGAGCCTGTCGCAGTACGCGACGAATCTGCCGCAAACGCAGATGGTCGGCGAAAACGAGGGGACGGTGACGATGAAGACCGCGTCCGGCTATGTGGTGAAGACGCCGGACGGGGTGTGGGTGGACGGCAAATGACGAAGGCGCGCAATACGTCGAAAAACGCCGCGCGCGGCGGCTGGCCCGTCGACGATATCAGCGGCCTCGCGCTGCGTCTGCCGGAGGTCGAGGTGGGCCGCTATTTCGATGCCCAGGCGAAGGAGGCTTACGAGCAGTCGCTGCTGAAGTGGCCGGTGCTCGCGCGGCTGATGAACCTCGTGCCGCGCGACGAAGCCGAAGCGCAGGCCGCGCAAGATGCGCGGCAAGAATCGGGCGTGGAATAAGGCCCGCGTCGAACGCTCAACGCAACTGCGTAACCGCCAGCAGCAACACCATGCTGCCGATCGCGCCATCCAGCACACGCCACGCAGTCGCGCGGCGAAACAGCGGCGCCAGCATGCGCGCGCCATAGCCGAGCGCGACGAACCACACCGCGCTGACCGTCATCGCGCCGAGCGCGAAGGCGACCCGCGCGCCTTGAGGTTCGCGCGCACCGGCCGTGCCGATCAACAGAAACGTGTCCAGATAGACGTGCGGATTGAGCCACGTGAACGCGAGCGTCATCAGGATGATCGGCAACGCGCGTTGCGTGGGCGGGACTTGATCGGCGGATGCGGCGCTCGAACCGTCGAGCACCGCGTGTCCCGGCCGTACCGCGCGGCGCAGCGCGCTGATGCCGAACCAGGCCAGATACGCGAGCCCGACGTAGAGCATCGCGTGCACGAAGCGCGGGTAGCGCTCCATCAGCACCGCGGCGCCGCCGACGCCTGCGCCGATCAGAATGAAATCCGATAACGTGCACAACAGCACGATCTTGCCGACGTGCGAGCGCATGATGCCCTGCCGCAGGACGAACGCATTCTGCGCGCCGATCGTCACGATCAGTGATGCGCACAGCGCCGCGCCGTGAGAGAAAGACAGCCAGTTCATAAATGGTCCGAAAAATGGAAGCAGTAGGGATAGACGGGATATTCCAGCCGCGCTAGTCTGCGTGATTGCGTCACATAAGAGAACCTAATTTACTTAATGCTGATTAAGGAACGCTAATGCTCGACTACCCCTTGCTCGATGCGCTGGCCGCCGTGGTCCGCCACGGCTCGTTCGACCGTGCTGCAAGCGAGCTGAATATCACTGCGTCCGCGGTGTCGCAGCGGGTCAAGCTGCTCGAGGAGCGCGTCGGCAGCGTGCTGGTGAAGCGCGGTCAGCCGTGCGTCGCCACCACCTCGGGCGCGCTGCTGTGCCGCCACACCGAGCGCGTGCAATTGCTCGAAGCGGAGCTGAACGGCCGCCTGCCGACACTGCCCGGCGCGCTCGTCGAGCAGTGGCCGGCGCTGCGCGTCGCCGTCAATGACGACAGCGTCGGCACCTGGTTCATCGACGCGGTCGCGCCGTTCTGCGTCGAACGCGAGATGCTGCTCGACCTCGTGATCGACGACCAGGACTACACCGCGCAGCGCATCCGCGACGGCAGCGTGCAGGGCGCGATCACGACCCAGGCCGAACCGGTGCAGGGCTGCCGCTCCACGCGCCTCGGCCGCATGCGATACCTCGCGGTGTGCTCACCGGCGTTTTTCGCGCGCTATTTCGCCGACGGCGTCACGCGCGACAGCCTGCGGCGCACGCCTTGCGTCGACTTCAACCCCAAGGATCAGCTGCAAAAGCGCTTCATGCGGCGCATCACACGCGCGGAGATCGATCCGCCGCTGCACTGGATTCCGCACGTCGCCGGCTTTATGCGCGCGTGCGTGACGAGCCTCGGCTGGGGCATGTGCCCGGAGCGGATGGTCGCCGGGCATCTGCAGCGCGGCGAACTGGTTGAGGTCGCGCCGGGCAAGCATATCGACGTCGATCTGTACTGGCAGAGCTGGCGGCTGTCGATCGGCTGGCTCGACGATTTCAGCGCGATGCTCAGGAAGCGGGCCGGCGAGTTTCTCGATTGACGACACAGCGAAGACGCATGCAGGAACGCTCCGAGCGCTACAGCATCAGTTCGATCGAATGAAACAGCCGGCGCTGTTCGGGGTTCTGCGAGCGCGCGCCTTCGTCGATCGTCTCGCGCAGGCAGTCGAGAAAGCAGGCGGCCGCCGGGCTCGTCGGCGCACCGCGCCGCGACGTGATGCTGATGATGGTTTCGTCGAGCGTTTCGCGCAGCGGCAGCGCCCACAGGTTTTCCTTCGCGCGTATCGCCTCGACGAGCGGCCACGGAAAGATGCTGACCATATCCGTGTGCGCGAGCAGGCCTAGCACGATCGCGAGCGAATGCGCGAGCACGATCGTGTGCGGCACCCGCATGCCGCGCTTGACGAACAGATTGTTCGACATCGACTCGCGGCTCGCCGGGTCCCAGTTGAGGATCCATTCCTCGTTCTGAAGGTCGAGCAGCGTGCGGCATCCGGCCTTCGGGTGGTCGCGCCGCGCGACCACCGCCGCGTGCGTCGAAAAGAGCGGCGTGTTCTGAAACTCCGACTGCGGCGACGCGGGCGGCGGCCGACCGATCGAAAAATCGAGGCTGCCGTCGCGCAGACGCGGCTGCACGACCGCGAGCAGGCCTTCGAAAAATTCCAGTTGCACGTCCGGCATCCGTTCGCGAAAACGCCGCACGGCGGGCGGCAGAAAGGTCAGCGCGACCCACGGCGTGACGCCGATCGACAGCTTGCCGGCCGCGGCTCCGCGCAATGCCTCGATCTCGGCTTGCGCGCGCTGCAACTGGCCGAGCACGAGCCGCGCATGCACGACGAGCGCGCGGCCGAACTCGGTGAACGCGACGCCGCTCGCGCTGCGCACGATCAGCGGCGCGTGCAGATCGGCTTCGAGTTCGCGCATCGCCTTGGTCACGGCGGCCGGCGACAGCCCCAGCGAGCGGGCGGCAGCCCGGATACTTCCGGTATCCGCGATCGCGGCCAAGGTATTGAGCTGATGCAGTTTCATGCGAATCGGGAGTATGAAAGGGGGCAACCACTGGTTGGCACCCGGAACGATTCTACGCCTGCCTCTCGAAATTCGGCACGGCTATGCTCGGTTCACGCTGACATGGAGACAGACGGCATGAACACGATGGTCATTCCGGCGGGCATCGCCGAAATCGAACAGGAAATGGTCGCGCTGCGACACAGCATCCACGCGCATCCGGAGCTCGCCTACGAGGAGTTCGCGACCGGTGATCTGGTCGCCGAACGCCTGCGGGAGTGGGGCTATAGCGTGCATCGCGGCTTGGGGCAAACGGGCGTGGTCGGTCAGCTAAAGCTCGGCAACGGCACGCGCCGGCTCGGCCTGCGCGCCGACATGGACGCGCTGCCGATCCACGAAACCACCGGCCTGCCATACGCGAGCAAGCGGCCCGGCAAGATGCACGCATGCGGTCACGACGGCCACACGGCGATGCTGCTCGCCGCCGCCAGGTATCTGGCGCATGACAAGAGTTTCGACGGCACGCTGAATCTGATCTTCCAGCCGGCCGAGGAAGGGCTTGCCGGCGCGAAGAAAATGCTCGACGACGGCCTGTTCGAGCAGTTCCCCTGCGACGCCGTGTTCGCGATGCACAACATGCCGGGCTTTCCTACGGCCAAGCTTGGCTTCATGCCGGGGTCGTTCATGGCGTCGTCGGATACGGTGATCATCAAGGTGATCGGCCGCGGCGGTCATGGCGCGGTGCCGCACAAGGCGGTCGATCCGGTCGTCGTGTGCGCGCAGATCGTGCTCGCGCTGCAGTCCATCGTGTCGCGCAATATCGCGCCGCTCGACATGTCGATCATCACGGTCGGCGCGATTCACGCCGGCGAAGCGCCGAACGTGATTCCCGAAACCGCCGAGATGCGCCTGTCGGTGCGCGCGCTGCGGCCCGAGGTCCGCGACCAACTGCAGCAGCGCATCACCGAGGTCGCGACCGGCCAGGCAGCCGTATTCGGCGCGCGCGCCGAGGTCGACTATCAGCGCCGCTACCCGGTGCTAGTCAACGATGCGGCCATGACCGCGCTCGCGCGCCAGGTTGCGCTCGATTGGCTCGGCGAAGACGGGCTGATACGCGACATGCAGCCGCTGACCGGCAGCGAGGACTTCGCGTTCCTGCTCGAACGCTGCGCGGGCAGCTATCTGATCATCGGCAACGGTGACGGCGAGGGCGGCTGCATGGTCCACAACCCCGGCTACGACTTCAACGACGCTTGCCTCGCGACCGGCGCGGCCTACTGGGTCAAGCTCGCGCAGACGTTCCTCGTTTGACGCGGCGGCGCGCGAGCGCGTTGCCCTGGCAGCACGAAGATAACGATGGAGACACAAATGGACTATTCCGCCACACCGCGGCCCGCGAGCGCCAACGGACTCGATGCGCTCGATGCGCCGCGCCTCGCCGATCAACCTCAAAAGCGCGTCGGCCACGCAAAGGCGATCGCCGCGATCACGCTGGGCAACGGCCTCGAGTTTTTCGACTTCACGATCTACAGCTTCTTCGCGACGATCATCGGCAAGCTGTATTTCCCGGTCGAGGGACAACTCGTGCAACTGATGCTCGCGGTCGGCACGTTCGGCGTCGGCTTCATCATGCGGCCGGTGGGCGGCATCGTGCTGGGCGGCTACGCGGACCGCGCCGGACGCAAGGCCGCAATGAGCCTGACGCTGTGGCTGATGACGCTCGGTTCGGCGATCATCGCGTTCGCGCCGACCTATGCGGCGATCGGCGTCGCGGCGCCGCTGCTCGTGATTCTCGCGCGGCTGATCCAGGGCTTTGCGCTGGGCGGCGAGGTGGGCGCATCGACGGCGCTGCTGCTCGAATACGGCAGCGATCGCACGCGCGGTTTTTACGGCAGCTGGCAGTTCGTGAGCCAGGGGATGAACACGGTGGTGGGGTCGCTTCTCGGCGTCGCGTTGGCCGCGACGCTGTCGCCGGCCGCGCTCGAAAGCTGGGGCTGGCGCGTGCCGTTCGTGATCGGCATGGCGATGGGGCCGATCGGCATCTACATCCGGCGGCATCTGGACGAGACGCTGCCGGGTGTCGAAGATGGCGCGGCAGCGGCTGGTGAAATGGGTGCGCAGCCCGTGGCGCAAACTCCGTCGCTGCCGGTCCGCGACCTGTTCCGCGACCACGCACGCTCGATCACGACCGGCGTGCTGACGACGATCGGCGGCACCGCGGCGAACTACATCGTGCTGTTCTATCTGTCGACATACGCGATCCGCATCCTGCATCTGCCGATGGCGACCGCGCTGTGGGCCGCGTGGACCGGCGCGGTGGTCACGGTGATCTGCTCGCCGTTCGCGGGCGCGCTGTCCGATCGGGTCGGCCGCAAGCGCGTGCTGTGGGTATCGCGCGTGTTGCTGATTTTCGCCGTCTATCCGGCGTTCATGACGATCAATGCTTCGCCGACGGTGCCGGTGCTGCTCGCGGTGGTCGCGGGCCTTGCGCTGCTCGTCACGTTCACCGCGGTGCCGAACATCGTGATGCTGCCCGAGCTGTTTCCGCGCGCGATTCGCGCGACCGGCATGTCGATCGTGTACTGCCTCGGCGTGTCGATTTTCGGCGGCTTCGCGCAGTTCTTCGCGACCTGGCTGATCCAGATTTCGGGCAGCAATCTCGCGCCGGCGTGGTACCTGATCGGCTGCGGCGTCGTGTCGTTGCTGCCGTTGCCGTTCATGCGCGAGACCGCGGGCAGGGCGATCGATTGACGTGACGGGGACTGCGGACGGCTGTAAAAAAGAGGCGTGATTATTTCGATCGCGCCTCTTTTGTCATTTGCACCGCGGTGTCAATACGAACGCCGCGCATCACCGGTGAATTCGGGACCTGCCCGTTTGATTACGACCCGACTACGACGGGCCGGCCGCGTCCGCCCTGACCCTGTTGCGCTCCAGTCTCATGTACAGGTTCGCGACGCAGATACCGAAGACGATGTGAACGAACAGGCTGGCGGCGTTGCGCGCTTCTGCAAACCACGGAAAAAACTGCGTCATGCCGTAGAAATTGATCAGGTAAACGACTACAGCGAAAGCGCCACCCGCCAGTGAAGCCATTCCCATGCTCGAGTCAAGCTTGAATGACGTCATGATCAGACCGAGGATAAGCGCCAATACGATGGCAAGGCCAAAATGCACCACAAAGGCCGCGAGCACGATGCCAATTGAGAATGATTGCGGCGATTGCAATGCGCCTCGTCCCAGCATGATCGCAGCGACCATGCGTGGGGGCTCCAGCAGACTTCCGCCCGTCATCACTGCCATCAGGACAACTCCTAACGCCAGGAACACAGCCCCCGCGATGACGCCTGCCAGCACGGCTGCCCGCCAGTCGGGCTGGCCGTGTGTGAATTGATGGGAACCCATGTGAAGTTGCACGATTTTTCTCCCGATTGATTCGGATAATTCATTCTAGTTCTCTGTGTCGCGAGATTGATAGCGCCGCGTGACTATCGTCACCCCGAGGAATGATCTTCGTTCTGGCGACCACGTGGCGTGCAGCGTGTCAGCGGATCGATAATTAATCCTTTAACTCGCAGTGGAGCATCAAATGCCTTGATGTCTGCTTTCGGCAACGGCCGCAAGCGTATCCGTTCGGTGTGCGCGAAAGTGATCAACCAGAACGGCGGCAAAGGCGTAGTGTTACATAGCGGACTGTTCAGAGTGGACGGAATGGAACCGATCGCGGCACCATGGCATAGTCCCGGTGCGTGCCACCGCGTGCACCTTTGCCTCGGCACGGGTGAGGTGGGGCGGCATAGTCTGCTACCGCTAGTCAATGATGGATGGAGGCCACATGTCACTCATCGTCGCAGCACGCTTTACGACATTCCCCGCCGCTGAAGACGCGGTGCAACGGCTCTTCAATGCCGGTTTCGTCGAGGAGGACGTCACCCTGTTTTTCGTCAATCCGCCCGGCCAGCACGCACGTTTTCAGCCCGGCGGTGGTACCAGCACCGACGCAAACGCGAGAGAGGCGCCGAAGGGTGCCGAGATAGGCGTCACGATTGGCGCAGCGGTTGGCGCCGTGCTCGGCGTCGGGATCTTCGCGGTGTTTTCGGCGCCGCTCATCGTGTCGTTGATCGCAGCCGGGGTGAGTGCGTATGTCGGTGCATTGGTCGGCGCGATGATGCGCACGCAGGAAGCCGGCGACGAAGAAATCCGCGGTTCCGGCGTGCTGGTGGCCGTACACGTGTCGCCGGACAACCAGTTGGACGCCGCACGGGTGCTGCGCGATGCGGGAGGCGCGGCGATCGAACGCGCGACCGGCAACTGGCAACAAGGGCGGTGGGCCGACTTCGATCCGCTCAAGCAGCCTGTGCCGCTCAGCGAATTCAGTGAGAAGCACGCCTGATTCGAAGGTGTTTTTCGCCGAAATTTTCAGCGAGCGAGGAGACATGAACGGCCCGGCATTTGTCGGGCCGTTTTGCATTTGGAACGGTGCGTTCCTTGCACGCCCCCGTGCTGAATGAACCCCGCTGATGCGTGCAAGTATCCGGCGGCGGATTCCATGCTTGACGAGACCGATGGAAGTATTGAATGGTTTCGAACATTGTTTCCGTGCTGAACGGCTTGATCGAACCATCCGATGTCGGACTGACTCAGCAGTCGACAAAACATCGCCGTCGGCGCCGAGACCGTGGCGCTGCGCGCGGAACGCATCGGCAGCAATGCGCTCGCGCTGGCGGCGCCCCCCACGGTGGCGCGCGTCGAACGGTCGGCGAAGAGATCAATGGAAGAAGAGTTCGCGCATGCCGAAGGTGTGATGCGCTTCGGCAGCCATCAGCACCAGCAGCACCAGCAGGCACAGGGGCGGTATCAGGATCGCGTACACCAGCGCGAGCCGCTCCCACATCATGTGCATGAAAATCGACACGATCAGCCCAGCCTTGGCGATCATCAGCACGATGATCAGGGTCCAGCGCAGCAGGCCCTGCACGTGGAAGTAATCCACCATGTACGACAACGTGCTCAGTACGAACAGCAGGCCCCAGATCTTCAGGTAAATGCCGATCGGATGCTGCTGGCCGTGCGCGGCGTCGGGTCGATGGGCGAGATCGGTGTGGTCCATGGTCTGCCTCACCACAAATAGAACAGCGCAAAGATGAACACCCACACCAGGTCGACGAAGTGCCAGTACAAGCCGGCAATCTCCACGATCTGGAAGTTGCCGTGCTCGGTGAACCCCGGCTGCAGGATCTTGCGTCTTATCAGCAGCAGGTAGATCACGCCGCAACTCACATGAAAGCCGTGGAACCCGGTGATCATGAAAAAGCACGCGCCAAACTGCGCCGCGCCCAGCGGGTTACCCCAGGGGCGGATACCTTCATGGACGATCAGCTTGGTCCATTCGAAGGCCTGCATCGACACGAAGGTCGCGCCCAGCAGCGCGGTCGCCAGCAACAGTTGGGCGGCGCGCTTCGCGTTGCGCCGGTAGCCAAAGTTGACAGCCATCGCCATGGTGCCGCTGCTGCTGATCAGGACGAACGTCATGATGGCGATCAGCAGCAAGGGCACATCCACGCCGAAGACAGTGAGCCCGAACACCTTGGAAGGGTCGGGCCACGGCACGGTGGTCGACATGCGCACCGTCATGTAGCCGATCAGGAAACTGCTGAAGATGAAGGTGTCCGACAGCAGGAAGATCCACATCATCGCCTTGCCCCACGGCACCTTGAAGGCCTCGCGGTCGGCCGACCAGTCCGTGACGATGCCGCGCCAGCCGTCAGGCCCGGCGTCGGGGGGCGGGGTGACAGCGGATTCGGTCGGGAGCGTGGGCGTGGTCATGGCGCAGCTCCATACAGCGGCCCGCAGATGGCGGCGACGAACCCAGGGGTGATCCACCACATCGCCGCCAGCAGCACGAGCCAGACAGCCAGCAGGAAATGCCAGTAGATGGCGCACAGCGCGATGGCACGCTGGGTCCGGAACGGGTTCCCACGCTGCAGACGCGCGATCGTCACGGCCCAGGCCACCAGCCCGCCCAGCACATGCAACCCGTGCAGGCCGGTGAGCAGGTAGAGGAAGCTATTGGAAGGATTGACGGTGACAGTCTGCCCCGCCGCCGACAGCATGCGCCACGCGGTCAGTTGTCCGATCACGAACACGGCCGCGAGCACACCGCCGGACAGCAGCCACGCCGCGCGGTGCATGGTAATCCGCCGGGCGCGCTGCATGGCGATGCTTGCCAGCACCAGCGCGCCGGTGTTCCACCACAGCAGCGCCGGATGCGGGATCGGCTGCCAGTCGGGCTCGCGCATGCGCATCGCATAGGCGAGCAGCAGCAGTGAAAACAATGTCGTTGCCACCGCCATGAAGATGATCAGGCCGATGCGGCTCGCATTCGGCAAGACAGGTGGCGCGTCAGGAACGAAGGAGCGGCGCAGTGTAGTCATTCGTTTGCCTCGCCGGGTTGCAGCGTCGGGTGGGCCGGTGCCGGTTCGGGCGCCGTCTCGGGCGGCTGGTTTTGCGGGACGAAGTCTTCCGCGCGCCCCGGCGGGCTGTATTCGTACGCCCAGCGGTAGACGACGGGCTGCACGGCGCCCCAGTTGCCGTGCACGGGCGGCGTTTGCGGCGTCTGCCATTCCAGCGTGGTGGCGCGCCACGGGTTGCCGTCGGCACGCTTGCCGCGCACGAGGCTCCACACCAGGTTGTACAGGAACAGCAACTGCGCCGCCGCAACGATCAGCGCAACGATGGTGATGAACGTGTTGAGCGTCTGCGCCGAATGCGGAATGAAGCTGTAGCCCTCATACTGGTAATAACGCCGCGGCATGCCCAGGATGCCGAGATAGTGCATCGGGAAGTAGATCGCATAGGTGCCGACGAAGGTAACCCAGAAGTGCACGCGCCCGAGCGTGTCGTTGAGCATGCGGCCCGTCACCTTCGGAAACCAGTGGTAGATGCCGCCAAACACCACCAGGATCGGCGACACGCCCATCACCATATGGAAGTGCGCCACCACGAAATAGGTGTTCGACAGCGGAATGTCCACGCTCACGTTGCCGAGGTAGAGCCCGGTTAGCCCACCCAGGACGAAGGTGCTGATGAAGCCGATGGCAAACAGCATCGGCACGGTCAGGTGGATATCGCCGCGCCACAGCGTCAGCACCCAGTTGTAGACTTTGAGAGCGGTCGGAACGGCGATGATGAGCGTGGTCGTGGCAAAGAAGAAGCCGAAGTACGGATTCATGCCGGCGATGAACATGTGGTGCGCCCAGACCACGAAGCTCAGCGCACCGATGATGATGATGGCCCACACCATCATCCTGTAGCCGAAGATGTTCTTGCGCGCGTGGGTGCTGATCAGGTCCGACACGATTCCAAAGGCCGGCAGCGCGACGATGTAGACCTCCGGATGCCCGAAGAACCAGAACAGGTGCTGGAACAGCAGCGGGCTGCCGCCGGCATGCTTGAGCGTCTGCCCCATCGACACCACGGCCGGCACAAAGAAGCTGGTGCCGAGTGTCCTGTCGAGCAGCATCATCACCGCCGACACGAACAGCGCCGGAAACGCCAGCAGCGCCAGAATGGTCGCCGCGAAGATGCCCCACACCGTGAGCGGCATGCGCATGAGCGTCATGCCGCGCGTGCGCGCCTGCAGTGTGGTGGTGACGTAATTCAAGCCGCCCATCGTTGCCGCGACGATGAAGATCGCCAGCGACACCAGCATCAACACGATGCCCCATTCCACGCCCGGCGTGCCCGGCAGGATCGCCTGGGGTGGATACAGCGTCCAGCCCGCGCCGGTCGGCCCACCTGGCACGAAGAAGCTCGACACCAGCACCAGCACGGCCAGCAGGTAGACCCAGTAGCTCAGCATGTTGAGAAACGGGAACACCATGTCGCGCGCGCCCAGCATCAGCGGGATCAGGTAGTTGCCGAAGCCGCCCAGAAACAGCGCCGTCAGCAGGTAGATCACCATGATCATCCCGTGCATCGTGACGAACTGGTAGTAGTGGTTGGCGTCGATGAAGCTGAACTTGCCCGGAAAGCCGAGCTGCAAGCGCATCAGGTTCGACAACACAAGGCCGACCAGGCCGATGGCGATGGCCGTCAGCGAGTACTGCACGGCGATGACCTTGTGGTCCTGGCTCCAGACATACCGGGTCCAGAAGCTTTGCGGGCCGTGTTCGGGGTGCGCGTAGGTCATTGCGTCTGCTCCGCTAGGGTTGGGCTGCGCTGGTGGCGGCCGAGCCGCCTAGCGATTGGATGTAGGTCACCAGCGTGGTCAGCTCCTGCTCGCTCAGGTCGAACTTCGGCATGATGGGTGCGAAGCCCTTCACGACGCGGGCCGTCGGGTTGCGGATGAAGGCGCGCAGATAGGCTTCGTCCACCTTCGCGGTGCTGCCGTCGGCCATCGTTTCGGTCTTGCCGTACAGGCCCTTCCAGGTGGGGCCCACGCGCGGACTGCCGTCCACGGTATGGCAGGCGAAGCAGCCCTTGGCCTCTGCGAGCGTCTTGCCCTGGTTAGCGAGCGCCTGGGCGCCGCCGCCTGCAGCGGCGGTTGCGGCCTGCACCCGGGCCTGCTGCTGCGCGAATGTGCTCTGCTGCGCCAGCCAGCGCGAGAACGATGCTTCGTCTTCTACCACCACCACGCCGCGCATGTTGGCGTGCCCGAGACCGCAAAGCTGCGCGCACAGAATGTCGTAACGCCCGGCCCTGGTCGGCGTGAACCAGAAGGTGGTCACCATGCCGGGCACGATGTTCATGCGCGCGCGGAACGGCGGTACGTAGAAGTCATGCAGCACGTCGCGCGACCGTGTCAGGACCTGGATCGGCCGGTTCAACGGCAGGTGCACCTCGGGTGTCTCGATCAGGTAGTTGTCACGGCCGTTGGGGTCGCCGGGGTTCATGCCGAAGGGGTTGTCGTTGCTGATGTAGCGCACGTCCGTCGTGCCCAGCTTGCCACCGGGGCCCGCAAAGCGGAAGCGCCATTGCCATTGCTGGGCGAATACTTCCATCTGCAGCACGTTGGACGGCGGCCGTACGTAGTCCGCGTAGACGAAGAGTCCCGGTGCCAGCAACGCTGCCACGCCTACCGAGGTCAGGCCGATCAGCCACCATTCCAGCCGCCTGTTGTGCGGCTCGTAAACAGCGCGATGACCTCTGCGATGGCGGTAGCGCACCAATGCGATCACGATGAACAGGTTGATCGCGATGAAGAACACGCCGGTAATGACGAGCGTGATCGTCAGCATGTCGTCCATGCGGACCCAGTTCGAGGCGATCGGCGTGGTCCACCACGGGCTGGCAAAGTGAAACCCCACCGCCAATACGATGATCAGGAACAGGGCAATCGCAAGCGACATAGGTCACCTCGCTGCGCGTCACTCGCTGGGAGCCGCTAACAAAAGGCTCCGGGCGTCGGCGCCGCCTTGCCGTACTTCGGTACTGTCCGCGCCGGCACGTCTTTAGACCAAAGGTAGTCCTCTCCTCTGCATCGTGCAAGGCTGCGCAAGGGGGAAGTGCGCCCCACGTATAGGGCGGATGAATGGAGGAGTCGCTTGCTGCGATGCAATGCAAAACGGCCGCCTCGTGCATCGATTTCCCCAGGCCACCTACGCCTCCCGATGGCACGCGGCAGGGGTACGATAAACAGCATCGACCCGTTGGGGGACTCCTTGATTGATGGAGAGCCGACATGAGACGTCTTTATTTCCTCGTACCTGACACGACGACGGCGAAGGCGATCGTAGACGACTTGCTGCGGGCGCGGATCACATGGCGACATATCCATGTCCTCGCGAATCACAGTGTCGCACTCGAACAGTTACCCGAGGCATCCTTACTGCAAAGCAGCGACGTGGTGCACTCGCTCGAACGCGGCGTGGCGCTCGGCGGTGCGACCGGCGCGCTTCTCGGCCTCGTGGCACTGGTGTTTCCTCCCGCGGGGCTCACGATCGCGGGCGGAGCCGTCGTCGCATTGACGTTGACAGGTGCCGGCTTCGGGGCCTGGACGGCCACGATGATCGGCGTCGACGAACCGAACGCACGACTCGAGCGCTTTCGTGGCGCCATACGTGACGGCCAGATCCTGATCATGGCCGACGTGCCTGGATCGCGCGAACAGGAGATCGAGCAGATGGTCGCGCATCATTTTCCGAAGGCCGATCTCGAAGGTGCGGAGCCGACGACCCCGATCTTCCCCTGAGAAGCAGTCGAGACGAGGCCATCGGTGCCCCTTGCAGTGAAGCCTTCAGAGGGGAACCGTGAGGTTTGCAAGAAGGCGAGCCGCAGCCTTGTTTCGTCACGTTCCGGACAGCCATGAACCTTGCCGCACGACGCCCCCGGAATGGTTCAGCACCTGACGCGCCTCACCGAGCCGCCGACTTCCCACGCCCGGGCACCGCCGCGCCATTGCCATCGCCGTTGCTCGCCGCCGCCACGCGCGTCTCGGGCATCGCCGCCCACACCAGCAGCACCGCGAGCGCACCGGCCGCCGCGAGGCAGAAGAAGCTCACCATGTTGCCGAAACGATCGGCGACGAAGCCCGCCGCCGTCGTGCTCAGCGTCGCGCCGATGCCGGCCGCGAGTCCGAACAGGCCGATACACAGGTTGTAGCGGCCCTTGTCGCCGGCGACGTCGGCGGCGATCAGCGGCAGCATCACGCCGAATACCGCGGCGCTCAAGCCGTCGAGCATTTGCACCGGCACCAGCAGATAAGGGCTGCTGATGCCCGCGAACAGCAGCGCGCGGATCGGCAGTGCGGTGAAGCCGAGCAGCAGGATCGGCCGGCGGCCCCAGCGTTCGGCCGAGCGTCCGACCCACGGCGACATCATCGCGACGATCGCCTGCGGCACGATGATGCACGCCGCGATCACGAGCTGCACGTTGTCGCCCATGCTGGCCGTCACTTCGCCGGCTGCGAGGTTCAGCATCGCCGCGTTCGACAGATGGAACAGCACGATGCACGCGGCGAACAGCAGCATGCGCCGGTCGCGCAGCAGCTCGCGCAGGCTTTCGCGGCGCTCGAGCTGCTCAGGGGTGGGCAGCGCTTGCGGCAGCTCGATGGTGTCGGTGCGCTGGATCATAGAGAGCGCGATCAGCGCGGGAACGGCGAGACCGGCGGTCAGAAAGAACACCGCGCGCGGCGAGTAGTACTCGCCGAACAGACCCATCAGACCGGCCGCGACCGCGCTGCCGATCGACGCCCAGCGCGCGTTGCGGCCGAGCCGGTCGCCGAGTTTCGCGCGACCCACCAGCGCGAACGAGATCGCCGCGAGCGCCGGCGTCAGCATGCAGCTCGCGAAGCCGTGGAACACCTCGGCGGCGATCACCGGCAGCAGGGTCGGGCTCATCGCGAGCAGCATCGCGCTCAGGATGATCGCGGTGATCGCCCATGCGGCCGCCGCTTTCTTGTTGCGCAGCGCGTCGACCGCGGCGCCGCCGGGCACCTGGCTGACCATCGCGCTGATCGTGCCGACCGACAGCACCATGCCGATCTCGCCCTGGGTCCATTTGTGCGACGCGAGGTACGACGCGATGAACGGCCCGAAGCCCGTCTGCACGTTGGCGACGAAGAAGTTGAGCCAATCGAGCGCGCGCAGACTTCGCGCCGTGACCTGAGTGCGGACCGTCATCGGACCGCCCGTGCGTTGGAAACCGCGACGGCCGACGCGGCCGGCGGCGCCGAGGCCGCCGGCGCGGCGCTCGCGGCAGGCTGCGCAGGCGGGGCCGGTGGCGGCGCGGGCGACACCGCGCGGATCGGCTTGTCGGCCACATAGGGCGGCGTCGCGTTGATCTGCGCATCGCTCAGCTCGAGCTGCGGATGCAGCTCCTTGTCGCGCGTGACGAAGCGCAGCGCCGACCAGTTCGCGGCGATCGTGCGCCGGTCGGTGCTGACGATGCCGCCGACGTCGAGCACGACCGCCTGCGGCTGCGCGTAGCCGTCGATCAGCACGTCGACCACGCGGCCCACCTTGGCGCCGTTCGCGCGCTCGACGGTCGCATCGAGCAGCGCCAGCTCCAGCGCGTTCGTCTTGTTCGCGGCGGCCGGCACTGCCGTCGCGGTGAGTGTGATCGGCGCGCCCTTCGCGGTCGGGGTGAAGTGGAACGTGCCCCACGGAAAGTTCACCTTGCGATCTCCGACGCCGAGGAAGCCCTGCAGATTGACGACCATCTCGCGCGGCTTGCCGGCCGCGTCGGTGGTCATGTCGATCGCGCGGCCGACCACCTTGCCGTCGGGCTTCTGCACCGGGCTGTCGAGCAGCGCGCGCGCGTCGCTGCGCTCGATCGTGCGCAGCACGATCAGCGGTGGCGGTGGCGGGGGCGGCGGCGGCGGAGCCGGCACGACGACGGGCGGCGGCGGTTCGACCTTGTGCGGCTTGACGACCGGCTTCTTCGGCTTCTTCGGCTCCTCGGGCCCCTCGTTCGCCTCGGTCTCGACCGGCTCGGGCGCGGACGCGGCGACCGGCGGGCTCGCCGGCTCGACCGGCATCACCCGCGCGTCGACGATCGGCGCCTGCTGCGTACCCCACAGCAGGCTGCTGCAACCGGACAGCGCGGCGAGCGCGAACAGCGCGGCCACGGTGCATAGCCAGCGAAACAGTCGAAGCATCTCCAGCGAATCAGGCGAATCGAGCGGGCCAAACGATCCAAGCGGTGCAAACGGGACAATCGGCAGGCGCCCGGCGGGGCGCGGAAAACCGCCAGTCATCAGGAAAAACTCCACGGGCAGGTGCGGACGGGCGCGATGAGCCGCCGCGGTTGGAATGGGGTACGGCCCAGAGTTTAACCTGCGCTGCCGCGCGGGCAGGCTTTCACGGACTGGCTTGCAGGCGTTTCGCCGATGCTCTGGCGATATTGCGCTGCACGCCGCGTGCCTGCAACGCGATCGCCGAAGTGGGTTCGGCGCGTTTCGCGGCCGCTCGAATGCCCTAGGTGTAAACGCGCGCAGTGCTGGCGCGAGCGACCGTCGCGCAAAAGTTATAAGTCGCGCGACATGTCCGGCATGCCATACATGCGATTGGACGCATAGTTCTCTTCACCTACATTTCGACTCAGAAAAGCATTACCCACACCAACAAATCCACGAGACGAACCTGATGACGGCCGCGCTGGCGGCCGTTTCAGCGCGCTGATAAAGGAGGCACTCATCATGATGGAACCCCAGGCCCTCGCGAATTCCGACGTCGCGAGCGAATCCTTCGAAACCGAATCATTCCGCGGTAAGGGCTTTATCGACCGCTACTTCGACATTTCCGCGCGCGGCAGCACGCAGCGCCAGGAGATCGTCGCGGGCATCACGACCTTCCTCGCGATGGTTTATTCGGTATTCGTCGTGCCGGGCATGTTCGGCAAGGCGGGCTTCGATACCAGCGCGGTATTCGTCGCCGTGTGTCTGACCACCGCGTTCGGCTCGCTGCTGATGGGCGTGTGGGCGCGTCTGCCGATCGCGATCGGCTGCGCGATCTCGCTGACCGCGTTCACCGCGTTCGGCCTCGTGCTCGGCAAGGGCCTGCATCCGAACGTCGCGCTCGGCGCGGTGTTCCTGATGGGCGTCGTGTTCACGACGATTTCGGTGACCGGCGTACGCTCGTGGATACTGCGCAATCTGCCGACCGGCATCGCGCACGGCACCGGCATCGGCATCGGCCTGTTCCTGCTACTGATCGCCGCGAACGACGTCGGCCTCGTCGTCAAGAATCCGGGCGCGGGGCTACCGGTGTCGCTCGGCAATATCACGGCGTTGCCGGCGCTGATGTCGGTGGCCGGACTCGCCGCGATCTTCGGGCTGGTGCGGCGGCGCGTGCCGGGCTCGATCCTGATCGTGATCGTCGCGATCTCGGCGATCGGGCTCGCGATCGACCCGGCCGTGGCGTTTCACGGCGTGTTCGCGGTGCCGTCGTTGAGCGCGCCGGGGCACGCGTCGCTGATCGGCGCGATGGACGTGAAGGGCGCGCTGTCGATGGCGGTGCTGCCGAGCGTGCTCGCGCTCGTGATGACCGCCGTGTTCGACGCGACCGGCACGATCCGCGCGGTCGCGGGCCAGGCGGGACAACTCGACGAGAACGGCCGCATCATCAACGGCGGGCGCGCGCTGACCGCCGATTCGCTGAGTTCGATCTTCTCGGGCCTGCTCGGCGGCGCGCCGGCGGCAGCGTATATCGAATCGACGGTCGGGGTCGCGGCGGGCGCGAAGACCGGGATGGCGGCGGCGGTCGTCGGTCTGCTGTTTCTGGTCGTGATGTTCTTCTCGCCGCTCGCCGCGCTGGTGCCTTCCTACGCGACCGCGCCCGCGCTGATGTACGTGGGGCTGCTGATGCTGTCGAACGTCAGCAAGCTGCATATGGACGACATGGTCGACGCGATGGCCGGGCTCGTGTGCGCGGTGTTCATCGTGCTGACCGCGAACATCGTGACCGGCATCATGCTCGGCTTCGCGACGCTCGTGATCGGACGCGTCGTCAGCGGCGAGTATCGCAAGCTCAATGTCGGCACCGTGGCGATCGCGGTGGTGCTGGTCGGGTTTTATCTCGGCGGCTGGGCGATCTGAGTTTCGTTGCAGGCAGTCGTGGTTCTCCACCTTGACGCGGTGCGTCGCGGTTCGATCCGCGGCGTGCCGCGTATCTTTTTGGCCGGTCCCTGGTGCCCACCTGTCCTTGACTTCCGCGCCGGCGCTTCTAAACCATAACCTTATGGTCAAGACCTGCATGCGCAGGAAAGGAGACGCAGATGGAACCGCAACATCGCATCGGCAGCCGGGAAGAGTGGCTGGCCGCGAGCCGCGCGCTGCTCGCCGACGAAAAAGCGCATATGCGCGCCGGCGACGAACTCGCGCGCAAGCGCCGCGAATTGCCATGGGTCAAGGTCGACAAGCTTTATACGTTCGATACGCCTGATGGCCGCAAGACGCTCGCGGAACTGTTCGACGGCCGCAGCCAGCTGATCGTTTATCACTTCATGCTGGGCCCGGACTGGGAGGAGGGGTGCGTCGGCTGCTCGTTCCTGTCGGACCATATGACCGGCATTCTCACGCATCTGGTTCATCACGATGTCAGCTATGTGACGGTATCGCACGCGCCGCTCGAGAAGATCGACGCGTTCAAGCGGCGCATGGGATGGACCTTTCCATGGGTGTCGTCGAGCGGCAGCGATTTCAATTTCGACTATCACGTGTCGTTCACGCCCGAGCAGCTGGCGAGCAAAAAGGCGTTCTACAACTTCACCGAGCAGGACGTCGGCATCGACGAACAGCATGGCCACAGCGTGTTCTACAAGGACGAAAGCGGCGACGTGTACCACACGTACTCGTGCTACGCGCGCGGCGACGAGCGCTTCGTGAACACCTACGCGCTCTTGGACATCGCGCCGAAAGGCCGCAACGAGCAGAGCAATCTGACCGACTGGGTCAGGCATCACGACCGCTACGACGATCACGCGCGCGCGGCTTGCCCGGCCTGCGGATCGTACACGGTGTGAAGTGGTGAAGCGGGTGGACGCAGAGGGCGAGGGGCGCGCGCCGCGCTGGCAGGCGCGCCGCCTTCGCGCCGTATGAGCGCTGCAAAGCGCGTTACAGCGCCATCTCGAAGGCGGGTTTGAGGAATAATTCCATCGCCATCACGATGAGGCTCATCGCGGCGGCGGCCAGCGTCAGAACGCCGTATTCGTCGTAGCGCGTGTCGTACAGACACGCGACGACGAACAGAATCGCCATCAGATTGGTCAGCCAGTCGAAGTTCAGCGCGAAGCTCATCGGTCGAATCGGAGCGGGGATGCGACGGTGGAATCGCACCGTCAGGTGCTCGCGATTCTAGCGAAATGAGCTTACGGATTCGCAACGGCCGCGCTTACACAGTTTACGGCCAGTGACGCGCGCAAAGCTCCGTCAGATGGCGCTTTACGGCACCATCATGTCGCGTTCGATCCATTCGATCACCGACGTGCGCCGCGGCTGCCAACCAAGCAGCCTGCGCGCGCGCTCGCCGCGCACGCGGCTATTCGAGCCGAGACCGTACGAGGCCATTTCGTAGCCCCATTCCTGTTTCGCGTCTTCGAGCGGCCAGTTTTGCGGCGCGCCGAGCTTCATCGCGCGCGCGATCGCGGTGCTCATGTCGCTAAACGACGCTTCGCCGCTTTCGACGAAATAGAACGTGCCGGCAGGGGTTTTATCGAGCGCGAGACGATACAGCTCGGCGACGTCGTCGATATGCACGTTCGACCAGATGTTGCCGCCGCTGCCCACATGACGCACGACGCCGCTCTTTTGCGCCTGGCGCACGAGGCGCGGCAACTGCACGCTCGCGCTGCCGGCCACCGCGCCGTGACCGTAGATCAGCGTGTTGCACAGCACGGCCGAGCGCACGTTGCGTTGCGCGGCATCGAGTACCAGCTGATCGATCGCGACGCGCGCGGCCTTGTCGGCGCTCGGGGTGGGCAGCGCGTCTTCGTGATAGATGCGTGCTTCACCGGCTTCGCCGCCCGACGCATCGCCGACGATGCTCGACCCGCTCGTGTGCAGGAACACCTTGCCCGAACCCGCGAGTCCGTCGATCAGCGCGCGCACCGCGCCTTCGTGATCGCTGCTCGCGGCGTTGATCACCGCGTCGGCCGCTTGCGCTTCGGCGATCAGCAACGCGCGGTCGTCGAGCGTGCCGACGACCGGCTCGATCCCGAGCCGTTGCAGCTCGGCGCTGTGTTCGGGCTTGCGGATCAGCCCGCGCACCACATGACCGGCGCGCGCCAGATGCGCCGCGATCGAGCCGCCGATAAAACCGCTTGCGCCAGTAACGAAAATCTTCAAGACGTTCTCCTGAGGGAAATGCTGGGACAAGTGCGCAGTATCGCTCGCGCGGATTCTCGCAAAAAGCGTGTTAGTCTCAAATCAATCTTGATTTGAAATCAACAATGAAAACCTCCACCGACGAATTGCTGGTGTTCGTCACCGTGATCGACAGCGGTTCGATCACGGCGGCGGCCGAGAAGCTGGGGCAGACCGTCTCCGGCGTGAGCCGCGCGCTCACGCGCCTCGAACAGAAGCTCGACACCGCGCTGGTGCGGCGTACGACGCGGCGTCTGCATCTCACCGAGGAGGGCGACGCGTTCCTGCGGCGCGCCCGCGCGATTCTCGACGCGCTCGAAGAGGCCGAGGAGTCGGTCGCGCGCGGCCGCCAACGGCCGTCGGGGCGCTTGCGCGTCGATGCGGCGTCGCCGTTCATGCTGCATTGCGTGGCGCCGCATATGACCGCGTTTTCGGCGCTGTATCCGGAGATCCGGCTCGAACTGACCAGCAACGAGCGGATCGTCGATCTGCTCGAAGAGAAGGTCGACATCGCGATTCGGATCGGCGCGCTGCAGGATTCGACGCTGCATGCGCGCGCGCTCGGCGAGAGCAGGCTGCGCGTGCTTGCGAGCCCGGCGTATCTGGCCGAGCACGGTGAGCCGAGCACGCTCAATGCGTTGCGCACGCATCGGCTGATCGGCTTTACGGCGCCTGAGCATCTGAATCGCTGGCCGTTGAGGGAAAGGGGCCGGGGAACGAAGCGCGTCAAGGGGCAACGGGACGAAGCCGCGCTGCTGAAGATCGAACCGTCGATCACCGCATCGAGCGGCGAAACCTTGCGGCAACTGGCGCTGTCCGGCTGGGGCATCGCCTGTCTGGCCGACTTCATGACCGCCGCCGACGTGCGCGACAACCGCCTCGTGCCGATTCTCGACAACCTGCTCGTCGACGAACGGCAAGCCGTGCATGCGGTGTACTACCAGAGCGCATCGCTCGCGGGGCGCGTGCAGTGCTTCCTTGATTTCATCGCGGCGCGGGTCGAGCTCTGATCCGCGTCGCGGCGCCTTCTCTCCTATAACTCAGATATCGGCCGGGCCGCGCCGCAAAGGTGTATATACAACTGTAGGTTAAGCCACAGAGCCTACGCCGGCCCGTGCGTCCTGCATCCGCCGCATGCCGACGCGCGGCCACACCTGCCGATCTTGCGCGGAATCCTGCGGCAAATAATGGAAATCCCCAGGCACGGAATTTTGAAAAAGAAGTTGTATATACAAGGCCCGCCGGCTAGACTTATTTGAACTTGTATAGACAGGACGACAACCATGATTCTGAAGCCCGGCTACCTGACCCTCCCGCAACTGCGCCAGATCGCACGCGAGCAGGTCACCCTGCAACTCGATCCCGCGAGCCATGCCGCCATCGACGCGTGTGCGCAGGCCGTCGCCGACATCACCGCCAAGGGCGAGCCGGCTTATGGCATCAACACGGGCTTTGGCCGCCTCGCCAGTACCCACATCCCGCGCGATCAGCTCGAATTGCTGCAACGCAATCTGGTGCTGTCGCACGCCGTCGGCGTCGGCGAGCCGATGTCGCGCCCGGTCGTGCGTCTGCTGATGGCGCTGAAGCTCTCGAGCCTCGGCCGCGGCCACTCGGGCATCCGCCGTGAAGTGATGGAAGCGCTGATCGCGCTGTTCAACGCCGACGTGCTGCCGGTGATCCCGGTCAAGGGTTCGGTCGGCGCATCGGGCGACCTCGCGCCGCTCGCGCATATGTCGGCGATCCTGCTCGGCGTCGGCGAAGTGTTCGCGAAGGGCGAGCGCATGCCGGCCACCGAAGGCCTCGCGCTCGTCGGCCTGAAGCCGCTCACGCTGCAGGCGAAGGAGGGTCTCGCGCTGCTGAACGGCACCCAGGCGTCGGCCGCGCTCGCGCTCTACAACATGTTCGCGATCGAAGACCTGTTCCGCACGGCGCTCGTCGCCGGCGCGCTGTCGGTCGATGCGGCGATGGGCTCGGTCAAGCCGTTCGATGCGCGCATCCACGAACTGCGCGGCCATCAAGGCCAGATCGACGCGGCGGCCGCATATCGCTCGCTGCTGCAAGGCTCGGCGATCAACGTGTCGCACGCCGATTGCGACAAGGTGCAGGACCCGTACAGCCTGCGCTGCCAGCCGCAGGTGATGGGCGCGTGTCTCGACCAGATGCGTCAGGCCGCCGAAACGCTGCTGAGGGAAGCGAACGCGGTTTCCGACAATCCGCTGATTTTCCCGGACACCGGCGAAGTGCTGTCGGGCGGCAACTTCCACGCCGAGCCGGTCGCGTTCGCGGCGGACAACCTCGCGCTCGCCGCGGCGGAAATCGGCGCGCTCGCCGAGCGCCGCATCGCGCTCCTTATCGACGCGACGCTGTCGGGCCTGCCGCCGTTCCTCGTCAAGGATGGCGGCGTCAACTCCGGCTTCATGATCGCGCACGTGACGGCTGCCGCGCTCGCGTCGGAGAACAAGACGCTCGCGCATCCGGCCTCCGTCGATTCGCTGCCGACATCGGCGAACCAGGAAGACCATGTGTCGATGGCGACGTTCGCCGCACGCAAGCTCGGCGATATCGCCGACAACACCGCGAACATCCTGTCGATCGAATTGCTCGCCGCCGCCCAGGGCGTCGATCTGCGCGCGCCGCACAAGACCAGCCCGAGCTTGCAGAAGGTGATGGACCTCGTGCGCAAGGACGTCGCGCACTACGAGCTCGATCACTACTTCGCACCGGATATCGCGGCGGTCACGAAGCTCGTGCAGGCCGGCGCGGTCGCGAAGCTGAGCCCGTTCTCGTTCGTGTCGGAACAATGAGTCGTCGAGAGCGCGGATCACGACAATGAACGCACCCGCTTATCAGGGCATCAAGGACTTCATCCTCGCGCGCATTCATGCGGGCGAGTGGGCCGAAGGCGACCAGGTGCCCTCCGAAAACGAGCTTGCGCGCGAGTTCAGCGTCGCGCGCATGACGGTCAACCGCGCGTTGCGCGAGCTGACCTCGGAGCAGGTGCTCACACGCGTACAAGGCTCGGGCACGTTCGTCGCCCGGCCCAAGTACGAGTCGACCCTGGTGGCGATCCGCAGCATCTCCGATGAAATCGTCGCGCGCGGTCACCGCTATCAGGCGAAGGTGCTGAACATCGGCGCCAGCATCGCCGATGCGGCGCTCGCCGAAGAGATGCAGGTGAGCGCGGGCAGCCCCGTATTTCATTCGCGTCTGCTGCATTTCGAAAACGACGAGCCGGTGCAGTTGGAGGAACGCTGGGTCAATCCGGCCGTCGCGCCCGAATACGGGCTGCAGGACTTCACGAACACCACGCCGAACCAGTACCTCGTGCGCGTCGCGCCGCTGCAGCGCGTCGAGTACCGCATCGAGGCGCTCGCCGCCGACGACATCACGCGCGAGCTGTTGAACATGAGTGAACGCGAGCCGTGTCTGGTGCTGCACCGGCGTACGTGGTCGCAAGGCGAGGTCGCCTCGATCGCGAATCTGTGGCATCCGGGCACCCGTTACCGCTTCACTGGGCATTTCTGAATTTGCTTTTTCGCGCCTTCTCGCGCTTTTTCGCGCCTTCTCGTTTCCGCCGAATCTTTATCGAACATCTTCCGCATTCCGAGGGACACCATGAACAATCCGAAACACATCGATCCGCGTCTTGATCCGACTCGCACGATCCGCGCACCGCGCGGCGCGGAAAAGACCTGCAAGACCTGGATCGCGGAAGCCGCGTACCGGATGATCCAGAACAATCTGGACCCCGAGGTCGCCGAGCACCCGCACGCGCTCGTCGTGTACGGCGGCATCGGGCGCGCCGCGCGCAACTGGGATTGCTTCGACCAGATCCTCGCGTCGCTGAAGGACCTGAACGAAGACGAAACGCTGCTGATTCAATCGGGCAAGCCGGTCGGCGTGTTTCGCACGCATGCGGACGCGCCGCGCGTGCTGCTCGCGAATTCGAATCTGGTGCCGCATTGGGCGACCTGGGAACACTTCCACGAACTCGACCGCAAGGGCCTGATGATGTACGGCCAGATGACGGCGGGCAGCTGGATCTATATCGGCAGCCAGGGCATCGTGCAGGGCACCTATGAGACCTTCTTCGCGGTCGCGAACCAGCACTTCGACGGGAAGCCTGCGGGCCGCTGGATTCTGACCGGCGGCCTCGGCGGCATGGGCGGCGCGCAGCCGCTCGCGGCGACGATGGCGGGCTTCTCGATGATCGCGGTGGAATGCGACGAGACGCGCATCGACTTCCGTCTGAAGACGCGCTATGTCGACAGGAAAGCGAAGACGCTCGATGAAGCGCTCGCGATGCTCGACGAAGCGAAAAAGGCCGGCAAGCCGATCTCGGTCGGCCTGCTCGGCAATGCCGCCGACGTGTTCGCCGAGTGCGTCGCGCGCGGCATCACGCCGGATTGCGTGACCGACCAGACCAGCGCGCACGATCCGATCCACGGCTACCTGCCGCAAGGCTGGACGGTGGAAGCCTGGCGCGAGCGTCAGAAGACCGCGCCGGACAGCATCGTCACGCCGGCCAAACAGTCGATGGCGAGGCAAGTGCAAGCGATGTTGACGCTGCAGGAACGCGGCGCGGCCACGCTCGACTACGGCAACAACATCCGTCAGATGGCGCTTGAAATGGGCGTGGAAAACGCGTTCGACTTCCCCGGTTTCGTGCCGGCGTATATCCGCCCGCTGTTCTGCGAAGGCAAGGGCCCGTTCCGCTGGGTCGCGCTGTCGGGAGACCCCGAGGACATCTACAAGACCGATGCGAAGGTCAAGGAGCTGATCCCCGACGATCCGCATCTGCACAACTGGCTCGACATGGCGCGCGAACGCATCGCGTTCCAGGGTCTGCCCGCGCGGATCTGCTGGGTCGGCGTGAAGGATCGTTATCGTCTCGGCCAGGCGTTCAACGAAATGGTCAGGAACGGCGAGCTGAAGGCGCCGATCGTGATCGGCCGCGATCATCTCGACACGGGCTCGGTCGCGAGCCCGAACCGAGAAACCGAATCGATGAAGGACGGCTCGGACGCGGTCAGCGACTGGCCGTTGCTGAACGCGCTGCTCAATACCGCGGGCGGTGCGTCGTGGGTGTCGCTGCATCACGGCGGCGGCGTCGGCATGGGCTTCTCGCAGCACTCGGGCGTCGTGATCGTCGCGGACGGCACCGAAGCCGCGCACCAGCGCCTCGGCCGTGTGCTGCTGAACGATCCGGCCACCGGCGTGATGCGTCACGCGGATGCCGGCTATGAACTCGCGCAGCAGACCGCACGCGAGGCGGGTCTCAATCTGCCGATGCTGGGACGCTGATCGTGACCCGGGCCCACCACGCGGGCGACATGGCAAGCGTCACGCTGATTCGCGGCGCCGAGCTCGTGGCGGCGCCGTGGAAAAACGGCGGCGGCGTCACGCGCGAAGTCGCGGCGTTTCCGTCGCCAGGCGGCGGGCAGGGTGCGGGCGCCGACTTCGTGTGGCGTGTGAGCGTCGCCGATGTCGCGCAGGCCGGGCCGTTCTCGCGCTTCGACGGCGTCGACCGGACGCTCGTGCTGCTGTCTGGCGCGGGCATGCTGCTCGATGAGCTGGGCGACGCGGGCGTCATGTCGACGCATGTGCTGCGGCAGCCGCTCGACGTCGCGCGCTTTAGCGGCGAGACGCGCATCGACGCGCGTCTCGTCGCTGGCGCGACGCGCGACTTCAATCTGATGGTGCGGCGCGACGTGGCGCAGGGCGAGCTGGACGTGTGGCGTGTCGGCGCGAAGCAGGACGCGCCGCGCGTGCTCGACGGCGACGTGGCGCTGCTGTTTTGCGCGGGCGGCGCGGTCACGGTCGCGCACGCGGCGGACTACGCGCAAGCGGTGCGGCTCGACACCGGCGATACGCTGCGCGTCGACGGGCCGAACGCACTCGCTTGCACGCTAACGGGGGACGGCGCGGTGCTCGCAATCACGATCCGCTACACGCGATAACGATTCATACGTGATGCGGCATTGCAAGCGCTCCATCACGGCCAACCCATCCACAGACACGCAACGAGCGGCAAAGAGCACGCGATGAAGCAAACCGTCTGGCATCACCTGAATTTGTGCCCGCAGGGCGATCCTCGCCACACGCTCGCCGATGCCGCGATCGCCGTCGAAGACGGCCGCATCGCGTGGCTCGGCGGGTTCGCCGAGTTACCCGCGCAATACGCCGGATGGCCGCGCGAAGATCTGCGCGGCGCGTGGGTGACGCCGGGCCTGATCGATTGTCATACGCACCTCGTGTATGGCGGCCAGCGCGCCGACGAATTCGCACAGCGCCTCGCGGGCGTCAGCTACGAAGAAATCGCGCGACAGGGCGGCGGGATCGTGTCGACGGTGCGCGCGACGCGCGCGGCGGACGAAGCGTCGCTGTTCACGCAAGCGGCGGCGCGGCTCGAACCGCTGCTCGCCGAAGGCGTGACGGCGATCGAAATCAAATCGGGCTACGGTCTCGATCTCGCGAGCGAGCGCAAGATGCTGCGCGTCGCGAGACAACTCGGCGAGCGCTATCCGGTCACGGTCTATACGACGTTTCTCGGCGCGCACGCGCTGCCGCCCGAATTCGCGGGCCGCGCCGACGCGTATATCGACGAAGTCTGCAACACGATGCTGCCCGCGCTAGCGGATGAAGGCCTCGTCGATGCGGTTGACGTGTTCTGCGAGCGCATCGGTTTTTCGCTGGAGCAAAGCGAGCGAGTGTTCAACGCGGCCGCGCACTACGCGCTGCCAGTCAAGATGCACGCCGAGCAGTTGTCGAATGGCGGCGGCGCCGCGCTCGCGGCGCGGCACGGCGCGCTGTCGGCGGATCACCTGGAGTTTCTCGACGAAGCCGGCGTCGCCGCGATGAAGGAAGCGGGCACCGTCGCGGTGCTGCTGCCGGGCGCGTACTACTTCATCCGCGAGACACAGTTGCCGCCGCTCGAACTGCTGCGGCGCTACGAGGTGCCGATCGCGATCTCGACCGACAGCAACCCGGGCACGTCGCCGGCGACTTCGTTGCTGCTGATGATGAACATGGCGAGCACGCTGTTTCGCATGACCGTGCCCGAGGTGCTGCAAGGCGTCACCACGCATGCGGCGCGCGCGCTCGGCAACAGCGATCGGCACGGCGCGCTGCAGGTGGGTCGCGCGGCCGACTTCGCGGTGTGGTCGGTCGATTCACTGGCCGAGCTCGCTTACTGGATTGGCCGGCCGGTGTGCGCGCGTGTTGTGCGCGCGGGCAAAACCGTTTATACGCGGCGCGGGTCGAGTGTGACCTGAACCGAACCGGAACCTGAGAGATGACGCAATCCAATCAATCGCTGTTCGCCGCCGACGCGTATCTGCCCGAGGGCTGGCGCCGCAACGTGCTGCTCGAATGGGACGCGCGCGGCACGCTGAGCGCCGTCACGCCGGATCGACCCGAAGCGCCGGCCGGTATGCCGAAAGCGGCTGGCCCGCTGATGCCTGGCATGCCCAACCTTCACTCGCACGCGTTTCAGCGCGCGATGGCGGGGCTCACCGAATATCGCGCCAACGCGACCGATAACTTCTGGTCGTGGCGCGACCTGATGTATCGCTTCGCCGCGCGCATCACGCCGGAAGGCCTCGCGAGCGTCGCGCAGTGGCTCTACATCGAAATGCTGAAGGCGGGCTATACGTCGGTGTGCGAGTTCCACTACGTGCATCACGCGCAGGACGGCCAGCGCTACGCGAATCAGGCCGAGCTTGCTCAGCGCGTGGTCGATGCGGCGGCGGCGAGCGGCATCGGCATCACGATGCTGCCGGTGCTGTATCAGTACAGCGGCTTCGGCGCGCGCGCGCCGCGCGAGGATCAACGGCGCTTCATCAATACGCCGGAGAGCCTGCTCGATCTGCTCGGCACGTTGCGCGCTGCGCGCCCCGAACATGCGGCACTGCGCTACGGTGTGGCGCCGCATTCGCTGCGCGCGGTATCGGAAGCATCGTTGCGCGCGCTGCTTGGCGGCATCGATGCGAGCGCGCCCGTGCATATCCATATCGCCGAGCAAACCGCCGAGGTGGACGCGTGCATCGAAACCGAAGGCGCGCGGCCGGTGCAATGGCTGCTCGATCGTTTCGAGGTGGATAGCCGCTGGTGTCTCGTGCACGCGACCCATGTCGATCCGCATGAAACGCTCGCGCTCGCGAAAAGCGGCGCGGTCGCGGGTCTGTGTCTGACCACCGAGGCCAATCTTGGCGACGGCATTTTCCCCGCGCACGACTATCTGGACGCGCACGGCCGCATCGGCGTCGGCTCGGATAGCCATATCGGCGTCGACTGGCGCGCCGAATTGCGTCTGCTCGAATACGGCCAGCGTCTGACGCGCCGGCAGCGCAACGTGCTGGCGTCGGCGCAGGCTCCGCATGTCGCGGACCGCCTGTATGCGGCCGCGCTCGACGGCGGTGGGCGCGCGACCGGCCGCGCGGTCGGCGCGTTGCAGCCCGGCCATCGCGCGGACTGGCTCGTGCTCGACGCCGCTCATTCGAGCATCGCCGAGCACGAGCGAGAAGCGTGGCTGTCGGGCGTTGTATTCTGCGAGCACGGCGATACGCCGATCCGCGACGTCTATGCGGGTGGCATCAAGGTCGTTGACGATCGCCGGCATCGCGACGAAGAGCGCGCATATGCGCGCTATCGCGCGGCGCTCGCGGAACTGCTCAAATAACGGCGATGACCACGAACCGATTCTCCGATCCCACTGATTCCGGACTGACATGACTGCTTCGAACCACACGCCGGTTTTCTCGCTGCATCAGGGAAGCCTGCCGCTGCTGATCTCGATCCCGCATCTGGGCACGCAAATCCCCGCCGACATCGCCGCGACGATGACGCCGGTCGCGCAACGCACCGACGATTGCGACTGGCATCTCGATCGCCTGTACGCATTCGCGAAGGTTCTCGGCGCGTCGTTCCTGACGCCGACCTACGCGCGCTACGTGATCGACCTGAACCGTCCGCCCGACGGCGCGAACCTGTACCCGGGGCAGGACACCACGGGTCTCTTGCCGGTCGATACGTTCGACAAGGAGCCGCTCTATCGCGACGGCCATCTGCCCGACGACGCCGAAGTCGCGCGCCGGCGCGATGCGTTCTGGAAGCCGTATCACGACGCGCTCACCGGCGAGATCGCGGCGCTGAAGGCGAAGCACGGCAAGGTGCTGCTGTGGGAAGCGCATTCGATCCGCTCGCGCGTTCCGCGATTTTTCGACGGACGTCTGCCGGACTTCAACTTCGGCACGTCGAACGGTGCGAGCGCGGCGCCGGGACTAGGCGACGAACTGGCCGCGCTGGTCGAGCGCCACGGTGGCTATACGGCGGTCGCGAATGGCCGCTTCAAGGGCGGCTATATCACGCGCCAATATGGTCAGCCCGAGCAGGGCGTGCATGCGGTGCAACTCGAACTGTCGCAGATCACGTACATGGAAGAGCGCTTGCCCTATGCATACGATGAAGACCTCGCCACGAAGGTCGCGCCGTTGCTCGAAGCGCTGGTGACGACGGCTCTCGCTCGCGTGAAAGCAGCCTGACGCAAAGGTGACCTGACGGGGGCCGTGAAGGCGGCGTCGGCGTGCATCGCTTAGCGGATCGCGAAGGTGTAACAGCATGTGTCCGTGATTGCATATCGGCGCGATCATATGGAATGGTTTGGGCGTCGAGCGCGCAAAGCGTATCGTGCGCCGGCTGTTTCACGACGCGGCGCGCCATGAAAAAGAAGCCCCGCGAAAGCGGGGCTTTTTATGTGCACCGCGTCCGTTGGACACGGTTTCACCGCCATTAGTGGCAGCGCTTTTCCCAATGATGATGAACCTTCACCTTATGGCACTCGTGGTGATGTTCATAAGCTTGAGCGGGAGCGATCGCGCTCAGGGTGGCGACGGCTGCGGCGATGGCGAGAACGATTTTCTTCATTACAAAACCCTTAAGTCAATGTTGTGGAGCGACCCATGCAGCACGACCCGTGCCGCATCGGCGTGTAAGCATGCCACATCGAGCGCCCGCGAATAGGAACGGTGCGCAAATACGTGTGTCAATGCAACACGCGTTGTGTTGTAAGCCCTGTTTTAGCGCGCTTTGCGCTGAATTGGCCGGTGCGTACCATGTGATGCGTGTACCTTCGGCATCTGGGCCCCACCGCACGCAAGGCGGCATAGCGGCATTGCACCCGACACCGCGAGACGACTACCCTTTCAAAACGATGACATGCGCGACGCGGTCATCGATTCATCAGGCGAAAAGATGGAAGACCCAGCGATGGAAGATTCCGACGAATTGCTGCTGCCAGTCTGGCGCGCGAACCTGGTGTTGCTGACCAGCGAGGTTGGCGCCGCGACCCGGCTCGCGCGCATGATGACGTTTTCCGCGAGCTATCTGAAGCTGATGCTGTCGGGCCAACGCGAATTCAGCGAGGAATTCGTGCGCGGCGTCGAGGCGGTCACTGGCTTGCCGGGCGGCTGGATGAACGTGCCGCACAGCGGTCACGAAATTCCGCCGAATGCGCGCGAGGCGATCGACAACGAGCAGCCGCTCGCGCGCTTTCGCGGCACCGCGCATCCGGTGCGCAAGAAGACGGTGCTGCGACCCGAGCCGATTTTCGGGCAACCGGGGCCCGCGCGTCGCGTCGAGGAAGAAACGCTCGATGTCGAAGCGCACCGCCGTCATGTGCATTTTCGCAAGGTACGCGATGTCGCGACGCAGGAAGTGCGGCGCTTCGAGCGGCATCTGCTGCATGCGCCGGTCGAACTCGCGTCGATGCGTGCGAAGGTCGAGGACGTGATGGCCGCGGCCGAACTCGACGACCGCATTCAGGCCGATCTCGAGGGCCGGCTCGAACAGATCGACAAGCATCGGCACATGCTGCTTCGGCACGTGGAAAAACTGCAGGCGCTGCTGAGCCAGCTCGACGACGGCGAGTGATCGCGACTGACGGCGGCCCCGGTCCGAAACGCGCGGGCCGGCGATGTGCTACAACGACGACACGAATCTTGCCGAGGTGGATCTTGGGGAACATCGTCGTCAGGTTGGCGCACGCGTCGCTCGCGCGAAGCGTGCGCGCCGCGGCGCTGCTTGCGGCGCTAACTGCCGCGAGCGGCATCGCCTTCCCCCTTCGCGCGACCGCCGCCGAAATCGCTACCTCCCCCAACGAACGCACCCCTGCGACGATCGAGCGTGACGTCCATTTGTTCGTGATCCAGAAAGACGGCTCCATCGAGGAACACGACGACACGGTGATGCGCGCGGACACGGCCAGCGGTGTCGACGCAATCGCGCAACGCTACGTGTGGTTCAACAAGGACATCGAGCAGGTGCAACTGCTGGCCGCCGAAACGATCGATCCCGACGGCACCGCGCATGCCGTCGGTCCCGAGGCGATCCGCGACGTGCAGGAGCCGCGTTCGTCCGGTGCGCCGAGCTTCGAGGACGGAGTGTTGCGCACCGTGATCTTCCCCGGCGTCACGAACGGCTCGCGCGTGCATCTGGCGTTTCGCAAGACCCGCGCGAAGCCGCTGCAGGCGGGCACTTTCGGTTATCTGGTCGAGCCGTCGCTCGAACCCGTCGCCGAGCAGCGTCTGATCTTCGATCTGCCCGCCGACGTGCCGCTCTACGCGGACGCGCGCGGCTACGTCGCGCTGCCGCCCGTCACCGCGAACGGCCGCACCCGCTACGAGTTCGACTATCGGCACGGCCCGTATCCGCGCGTGGAAGCGGGCGCGGTCGGCTACGCGAACTGGGGCGACCGGCTGATGGTGTCGACGGTACCGGACTTCGCGAGCTTCGCCGCGCGCTATCGCGGTCCCGCCGATAACGACGCGACCCGCGACGATCCCGCGATCGTCAGTCTTGCGCAGCAACTGACGGCCGGCCTCAGCGATCCGCGCGACAAAGCCCGCGCTTTATACGACTGGATGCGTCTGAACATCCGCTACGTCGCGCTTTTCCTCGGCGAGACGGCGGCGATTCCGCACAAGGCGGCCGATATCCTGCGCAACCGCTATGGCGACTGCAAGGACCACGTCGCCCTTTACGGTGCGTTGCTCGCGGCGGTCGGCATTCGCAGCGAGCCGGTGCTGCTGAATCTCGGCCCGTACTACACGTTGCCGGAGGTGCCGGGCTACGGCGCGAGCGCGATCAATCACGCGATCATCTGGATTCCCGAGTTGGCGCAATTCGCGGACACGACGGCGGGCGGCACCGCGTTCGGCTATCTGCCTGGCGGCGTGATGGACCGGCCGGTGCTGCTCGTCGACGCCGGCATGCTCGCGCGCACGCCCGCCACTCAACGGCACGAACGCAACGCGCGCGTGCAGATCGACATCGATGAAAACGGCACCGCGCATTACGCGTACCGCGTCGAAGACCGGGGCTATCCCGCGGAGATCGAACGCAACACGTTCCGACGCGCGACGCGCGAGGGCGCGCAGCAGATTGCCGCGAGCCGTCTGCTCAAAACGGGCTTGCATGGCACCGCGCAGTTGCAGACCGACGACGTCGCCGTGACCGGCGGACCGTTCGCGACGTCGATGCAGGGCAGCGTGCCGCATCTGATCTGGCCAGACGGCACAACCGCCGTGCCGGCGCTGACGAGTCTCGCCGGCGGCATGAACTCACAGGTCGAGGCGTGGCTCGCGGAACCCGTCAGAACGCAGCCGTGGGCATGCATCGGCGGGGAGTTCGATGAAACGCTGGAAATAAGTTTGCCGCGCTTCGTGCGCGTGACGGACCTGCCGACCGACAGCACGGTTGAGGACCCGCTGCTCTCATTTGCGTCGCGCTACGTGTTCGATCCGGCGACGCGCACGTTACAGGTCAACCGGCATCTGCGCGCCGCGTTCGGCCACCAGATGTGTACGGCTAACGAGTTCGCGGCGATTCGCGACGACCTCGTGCGCATCGAGCGCGATCTGGATGCCGAGGTGGTCGTCAGGGCGGCGGCCGCGAAGCAGTAGCGCGCCCCGCGCCGGCCGTAAGCCGGGCAGGGCCGCTACGATTCACTGGACGGCGAGCTCAGGTGCCGCTCTTCGTGACGACCGGCACCCATGCGCCGTTCTTCACCTGATACAGCGTCGAGGCGCCGCTCTTCAACGCGCCGGTGTTGTCGAACGAGATCTTGCCGGTCACGCCGTCGTAGTCGATCGACTTGAGCACCGCGCGGTACACGTTCGGCGAGTCGGATTTGGCCTGCTGCATCGCCTTGATCGCGACCCATGCGCCGTCATAACCGAACGGCGCATACGACAGCACATCCGCGCCGAAGCGCTTCTTGAACTTCGCGTTGAAGTCCTTGCCACCCGGCAGTTGCGCGAGCGGGCGGCCGTATTCCCAGGCCATCGCGCCGTCGGACGCATCGCCCGCGAGCTTGATGAAGTCTTCGTCCATCACGCCGCCGCCGCCGACCAGTTGCGCGTTCAGGCCGAGCTGCTTCATGCGCCGCGCGAAGCCCGCCGCCTGGCTGTCGAGGCCGGCGAAGAACACGAGGTCCGCATTGGCGCCCTTGAACTTGGTGATCTGCGTGCTGAAGTCGACCGCGTGGTTGTCGGTGTAGTCGCGCGCGACGATCGTGCCGCCGTGCGCCTTCACGGCCTTCTCGAACTCGTCGGCTTCGCCCTGGCCGAACGCGGTGCGATCGTCGATGATCGCGATGCGCTTGGCCTTCGTAACCTCGACCGCATAAATGCCTGCGTTGCCGGCGTTCTGCGCATCGGTCGAAATCACCATGAAGGTGTTCGCGAAGCCGCGGCCCGTGATGATCGGATTCGTCGCGGCGGGATCGAGCACCGGAATGCCGGCCTGCTCGTAGACCTGCGAGGCCGGGATCGTCGTGCCCGAGTTGAAGTGGCCGACCACCACCGCGACGCCCGAGTCGACCAGCTTCTGCGCGGCCTGCACGCCGACGCGGGGGTCGGCCTGGTCGTCCTGCGTGACGATCTCGAAGTGCGCGACCTTGTCGCCGATCTTGATCTTCTGCGCGTTGGCCTCGTCGATCGCGAGCCGCACACCGTTTTCCAGATCCTTGCCGTAGCCGGCATTGGCGCCCGTCAGCGGCGCGGCAAAACCGATCTTGACCGGCAGGTCGTCGGCGAAACTGGCAACAGGCGCGACGGCAAACATCGCACCCACGAGCATGGCCAGCGGTTTCAGCGTGTTGCGAAGACTCATGGTCTCTCCTTGCATCGACGGTTGTTATGAAAGCGGTGCGACAAAAGCGGTACGACACGTGAGGCCGAGGGAAGCCCTCGCGCATCGCAAGGCTACGAAGGATCGGTCGCCGCTCACAATGCTGGAATACACGCAGTGGCGTTGCGCTTCGCAGCGTGTTCGCGGGTCAATCTGGGGCGAATATAGAAAGCCAAATTGCCGTCGTCTTGGCAATTCGTGGCGTTTTGGATGAGCATTTCGGCATAGCGGGCCGTGTGCGCATCACGTCCACAAGGAGCGTGCGTGAGGCATCCAGGCTGGCTTGCCGCGAGAAGTTCCGCTGCGGCTGCGGATTACGGCATACGCTTAAGAAACCGGCGCGAGCGCGCCGGCCGGTGTTGCGGTGTTGCGGAGTTAGCGTTGGGGCGCAGAGATTCGAGCCTTTCGCCTAGCGCTCGCCTTGCTGACGCAGCAATTCCTCACGCAGACGCAGGAGCGGCGCCTTCGTGTCTTCGTCGGCCCACGTGTCGAGATCGTCGATTGCGCGCTGGCAGCCGTCGAGCACCACGTCCAGATCGACCGGTACGCCGTTGTTCAGTGCGAACTCGATCGTCTCGGCGAATTGCTGGCACTCGTCCTCGCCGTACGAAATGTCGAGATTGTCGGCGATGATTTCGGCGATGTTGCTGCGTGCCTTGTCGTCGGCCGTCACCATCTCGACGATGCCGCGCGCGACGGCAGGCGAGTAGTAGAGCGCGATATCGAGCCATTGCGCGGGATCGAAGTCGGGCTGGTCGAACTGGTTCTCGAAGTACTCGATCGCTTCCTGTTCGTGCGCTTCGTCCGCGTCGACGCTGATGCACAACTGCTCAAAAAATTCTTCCCGCTCGCTGCGGATATGACCGTCCATCGAATGCCTCGTCTGCTGAATGCCGAATGCTGAAAAATCCCGTGGAATGCGGGCGCAAGCCCCGTTCCACGCGGCACGCATTATAGGACGGCTGCTGGCGCGACGCTGGTGGCGGCGCCCGGCAACGGGTGACTCGCGTCAGTGACTTGAGCTCGACCTAAGCCGTCTCCGCAACCCACGCATCGAACCACTCGCGCGGCTGGGCGATTTCATTTTGCATCGCCACGAGTTCGAGTTCATAGCGCCCGGCCTGCCAGGTCGCCTTGACCACCGCGTTGACCGCGGCGAGCGTGTGCTCGAAGGCCGAGCGGATCGAATCGCCGAGCAGCGTGCGCGCGACGAAGACCGCGCTCGTCAGATCGCCGACGCCGACCGGCTGGCGCGCGAACGGATAGAGCGGGCGCTGTCCCATCCACGCTTCGCGCTCGGTGACGACGAGCATGTTGAAGCGGTCGGCGGGACTGTTGCGATCGAGCAGATGCTTGACGAGCACGAGCTTCGGCCCGCGCGCGAGCACCTCGCGGCACGCGGTGACGGCTTCCTCGAGCGTCTCGATCTCGCGGCCGACGAGGCGCTGCAATTCGATGTGATTCGGCGCGATCCCGTCGGCGACCTGCGGCATTTCATTGACGAGGAATTCCTGGATGCCGGGATCGACCTTGTAGCCGCCCATCGCGCCCATCACCGGATCGCAAAAGTACCAGGCGCGGGGATTGGCCGCCTTCACGGCCTTGACGATGTCGATCACCGCCTGCGCCTGTTCCGTCGTGCCGAGATAGCCGGAGAGCACCGCGTCGCAGCGCGGCAGCATGCCGATCGCGCCGATGCTGTCGACGAGATCTTCCATCTTCGATGCGTCGATCGCGCTGCCGCTCCAGTGCCCGTATTGCGTGTGATTCGATAGCTGCACCGTATTGAGCGGCCACACGTTGACGCCGAGCCGGCACATCGGAAACACGGCCGCGCTGTTGCCGGCGTGACCGAACACGACATGGGACTGGATGCTCAGAACGTTTTTCGTCATGGTAAGGCTCGCGCAACCGGTCATGCGCGATCAACAAAGCGGGAAGGGAGTCTCGCGCGGGCGGGCAGATGGCCCCGGCGCCGCGCGGCAGACATGCCTGATACAGATGGTGCAGGAAAAACGCACAAACTGCATAGCCGGCAAGTCAGCAAACGATACAGGAGTTTGACCGCCGCGAGTTGATCCGTCCCCGTGCTGTTGCGCCGAACCATCAAACGCGCCTGAACATTGACGAAATCTGACAGTTTCCCGCGTGGCCGATGCTTCAGACGAGTTCGCGATACAAAGCCAGATAGCGGTCGGCCGAGGCGCCCCAGCCGAAGTCCTGGCGCATTGCGCGCCGCTGCGCGGCTTTCCATTCGGTGCGGCGTCCGTACAGCGCAAATGCGCGGCGGATCGCTGCGGCGAGTCCGGTCGGATCGAAGCGGTCGAACACGAAGCCGGTGGCGAGATCGTCGGCGAGGTTTTCGAGCGATGCGTCGGCGACCGTATCGGCGAGACCGCCGACGCTGTGCACGAGCGGCAGCGACCCGTAGGCGAGTGCATAGAGTTGCGTGAGCCCGCACGGCTCGAAGCGTGACGGCACCGCGACCACGTCGCTGCCGGCGATGATCGTATGCGCGAGCGCTTCGTCGAAACCGAGTTCGACCGCGACCGATTCCGGATGCGCTTGGGCGACCATCCTCAGGCCATTCTCGAGCGCCGGATCGCCGGTGCCGAATACGACCAGTTGGCCTCCGCGCTTGACGATCTCGGGCACCGCGCCGAGCAGCAGATCGAGGCCTTTCTGTTCGGTCAGCCGGCTCACCACGCCGAACAGCAGCGCGTCGCTTCGTTGCGCGAGGCCGAAGCGCTTTTGCAGCGCTTCCTTGCAGGCGAGCTTGCCGGCCAGCCGCGACGAGCTGAAGCGCGTCGCGAGCAGCGTATCGCTGGCGGGATTCCACACCGTGTAGTCGACGCCGTTCAGAATCCCGCTCAGATCGTGCGCGCGATGGCGCAGCAGCGCATCGAGCCCGCCGCCGTGCGCGAGCGTCTGGATTTCGCGCGCATAGTTCGGGCTGACGGTCGTGATGCGGTCGGCGTAATAGAGCCCCGCCTTCAGGAACGACAGCTGTCCGTAGAATTCGACGCCGTGCATGTTGAAGAAATCGTGCGGCAGGCCGAGCAGGCCGAACTGATGCGCGGGAAAGATCCCCTGGTACGCGAGGTTGTGGATCGTGAACACGCTGTGCGCCGGCGCGCGGCCGTGCTCGCGTTCGGCGGCTTTCAGGTAGGCAGGCGCGAGCCCAGCGTGCCAATCGTGCGCGTGGACGATCTGCGGCGACCACGTCGGATCCATCTGCTGCGCGAGTTGCGCGGCGACCCAGCCGAGCAGCGCGAAACGCTGCGCGTTGTCGCCGTACGGCACGTGTTCGTCGTTCAGATACGGGTTGCCGGGACGGTCGTACAGCGACGCGGCCCGGATCACGTAGACCGCGAGCCCGTTGGTGGGCAGCGTGCCGCGTTCGAGCGTCACGTTCGGCGCGCCGAAGCGGTTGCCCAGTTGCGCGACCGGTTGAAGATCGTGCAAGCCGGCGAGTACCGCCGGAAAGCCGGGCAGCAGCACGCGCACATCGGCGCCGCGCTCGATCAGCGCGGACGGCAGCGCGCCCGCGACGTCGGCGAGACCGCCCGTTTTGAGAAGGGGATACAGCTCGCTTGCGACGTGCAGGGCGCGAATCGTCATAGACCGGGTCTCTGTCGGGTTGGCAGGGTTGCTCGGGTTGGTAAATGGTCAGCGGTGTTGCGGGCGAAGCCGGATGAAGCGAGGAAAGGCATGGCCGGCGGCGCCGTGGCCGCCGGTGCATGCATGCGGCGGGCGCGCTACTTCGGATGCTTGCGCAGCGCTTCCTGCGTGACCAGCACGACGCCATCGTCGGTGCGATAGAAGCGCTCGGCGTCGCGCGCCGGGTCTTCACCGATCACGGTGCCTTCCGGAATCGTGCAGCCGCGGTCGATCACCACCTTTTGCAGGCGGCAACTCGCGCCGACCGTGACCTGCGGCAGCAAGACTGCCTCATTGATATTACAGAACGAACTCACTTTCACGTTCGACGACAGCACCGAGCGCGAAATCTGCGAGCCCGAGATCACGCAGCCGCCGCAGACGAGCAGGTTGTTGCCCGAACCCTGCAGCCCCTTCATGTCGCGTACGAACTTCGCGGGCGGCAACTGCTCCTGGTAGGTCCAGATCGGCCACGACTCGTCGTACAGGTCGAGGGTCGGGATCGTCGAGGCGAGGTCGAGGTTCGCGGCCCAGTACGCGTCGATCGTGCCGACGTCGCGCCAGTACGGCTCGACGCTCGGGTCCGACGACACGCACGACATGCTGAATGGATGCGCGATCGCCACGCCCTGGGTGACCACGCGCGGCAGGATGTCCTTGCCGAAGTCGTGGTCGGTATCGATCGCGGCGATGTTCTCTTCGAGCTGCTTGTACAGGTAGTCGGCGTTGAACACGTAGATGCCCATGCTCGCGAGCGCCGTGTCGGGACGGCCGGGTATCGCGGGCGGGTCGGCCGGTTTTTCGACGAAGCCGGTCACGCGGCGGTTTTCGTCGACCGCCATCACGCCGAACGCGACCGCGTCCATGCGCGGCACCTCGATGCAGCCGACCGTGCAGTCGGCGCCGCTGTCCGCGTGATCGGCGATCATGCGCGTGTAGTCCATCTTGTAGATGTGGTCGCCCGCGAGCACGACCACATACTTCGGACGGATCGAGCGGATGATGTCGAGGTTCTGGAACACCGCGTCGGCGGTGCCGCGATACCAGTGCGCGCCTTCGACGCGCTGCTGCGCGGGCCACAGGTCGATGAACTCGCCCATCTCGCCGCGCAGGAAGCTCCAGCCGCGCTGCAAATGCCGCAGCAGCGAATGCGCCTTGTACTGCGTGACCACCGCGATGCGGCGGATGCCGGAATTCAGGCAATTGGAAAGCGCAAAGTCGATGATCCGGTATTTGCCGCCGAAGTGCACCGCCGGTTTCACACGCTTGTTCGTCAGCGGCCCGAGCCGGGTGCCGCGTCCGCCGGCGAGGACGATCGCCAGGGTAGTGCGCTGTAAGTCGTTCAGCCGTGCCGGAGTATTCATATTTGTCTCCTGTCGATCGGCGCGAGCCCTTCAGCACTCACGCCGACCTCATGCAAGATGGTTGCCTGATTGGTATACCCCCGGGAATGATCTGGCCGCGTCCTCTCCGCTGATGATTTGGGCTGCCTGGCAGTCGTACCGCATTGCCGTTCTTTGCTGCCTGTTTTTCGCGAGTCCGTCTGTCAGTTCTAGCACCGATTGGACCCGAGTGAATAAATGTTTATTGCGGGGGCCGCGTGGCCGACCATCCTGTAACGATCACCTGTTATGGCGCATTTTTCGGTGCGGCGCAGCACATTGGCCGCAAGGTCGTGTCCGGACGATGCTCGAGCACGAAGGTGCAATATGCATGCCCAATCGGTTCTGCCGCGTGCCGTGTCCGCGCTGCGCGACTGGCGCCAGAATTCGTCGGTACATCGTAGAATCGTGCGCTCCGCGCCTCGTGCATCCCTGCTGCGTTTTTTCCAGACCCATCCCGATGAATCTTCGCCCCCCGTTCCTGCTTGTCCTGTCGAGTATCTGCGCCTGTGTCGTGCTCTGCGCGGCGACTGTCGCCGTGGCCGCCACGCCGGCGAGCGAGGCAAGCCCGGGCGCCGCAAGCGGCGCGTCCTCAGTCGACGATTCCGGCCCGGCCTACGGTCCGGAGCTGCAGGGCTTCAGCTATCCGGCGCCGGTCGAACGCTTCGAATTCACGTCGCAGGGGGTGCCTTTGCAGATGGCCTACATGGACGTGAAGCCCGCGCATGCGAACGGGCGCACCGTGGTGTTGCTGCATGGCAAGAATTTTTGCTCGGCGACATGGGATACGACGATTCGCCGGCTGAGCGACGCCGGTTATCGCGTGATCGCACCGGATCAGATCGGTTTTTGCAAATCGAGCAAGCCCGAGCATTACCAGTACAGCTTCCAGCAGCTCGCGCGCAATACGCATGCGCTGCTCGAGTCGCTCGGCATCAGCGAAGTGACGGTGGTCGGCCATTCGACGGGCGGCATGCTCGCGGTTCGCTATGCGCTGATGTATCCGCGCGAAACGCAGCAGCTGGTGCTCGTGAACCCGATTGGACTCGAGGACTGGAAGGCGAAGGGCGTGCCGTCGCTATCGGTCGACCAGTGGTATCAGCGTGAGCTGAAGACCAGCGCCGACGGTATTCGCCGCTACGAACAGGCGACCTACTACGCGGGGCAATGGCGCGCGGACTATGAGCCGTGGGTGCAGATGCTCGCGGGCATGTATCGAGGGCCGGGTAAGCAGATCGTCGCGTGGAATTCCGCGCTGCTGGATGACATGATTTACACGCAGCCGGTTTTCTATGAACTGGGGCAACTCAGCATGCCGACGCTGCTGCTGATCGGTCAGAAGGACACGACCGCGATCGGCAAGGATGCCGCGCCGCCCGAAGTGCGCGCGAAGCTCGGCCATTATCCGGAACTGGGCCGCGCGGCCGCGAAGGCGATTCCGCACGCAACGCTCGTGGAGTTTGCGGCGCTTGGTCACGCGCCGCAGGTGCAGGACCCGGATGCGTTTCATAAGGCGCTGCTCGAGGGGCTGGCGGCGGTGCAGACGAATCGCTGAAAGTTCGAACCGCTTTCTGGCCAATTGCGGCCGTTCGACAAAAGGCAAGTGAATCGTCAACAATATGGAACTGACAGAATTCGCCACGAACACGCGACGTACAGCTTCTTGAGCGAGGTCGCGGCCGTTCCGGTCAGAGCGCACGCCGAAAAGTGCTTCCAAGGTTCGCCGCTCAGGATGACGCAGGCGTCCTGATAATGGTCGCGTCCCTTTGAGTCACCCCCCGTTCTGGGAGTGAGCACCCGAGCAGATCTGCTACTTGAGGGTGTACGTCAACGTGCCATACCCAAGTTGGTCGAAGCCACCGCTGGTCGAACCATAGTCGCCACCGCCGCCTTCCGGGCGCACCTGCTGCGCATATGCGGCAACGCCCGGCGCCTTGAGTTTCTTCAACACCACGTAGTGGTTGTAGAGCAATTCCCAGATCGGCCGGGTATCACCTCTTGATCCTGGCGAAATCTCTGGCTGCGTCGCCAGGCTGTCTGAATACAAGGTGTAGGGCACATCCTGGCCGAGGTTGTATTGCGCGGCGTATTCGGCACCCTTCAGCAGACGGTTGTTGTCGTATCCGAACAGATCGTCTCCCTGATTCCAGGCCATCTGGCAAAACGCACCCGCCAGTGCGAAGTCGAGCATGGTGTGCCCTTGGTCGCGGCCGCTTTCCTGGACTTGACCGAGCCCGTTCGGATACAGCTTCCAGACGAGGTGTTCGATCGAGCCATTGCCCGGGCCGTGCTTGAAATACTCGACCGCTTCCGCATAAATGTCCCGGCGGTCGGTCAGCACGCCAATCGCCAGCATTGACGCCATGTTGGCGAGATCCCAGTTGGCCCAGTAATGATCGACCTTCGTGCCGTTGTGTTGGGTCAGGAAGTTGTGGTTCATCGGGTAGAACACGGTGAGCATCATCGACTGGAAGCGCCGGAAATCCGCCGCTTTCCATTGCGGCGACGTGCGCAGGATTTCCGCCGCATTCGCCAGCTCGTAGCCGTAGATGCCGGAGGCGAGGAACTTGTCCGAGTTCCCGTCGATCATCTTCAGACTGCCCGACCACGCGTTCAGGATATCGATGGCCTTGCCGGCATAGGCGTCGTCACCAGAGACTTTCCAGCGCAGCGCGAGCGTATAGGCCGCCGCCGCGTCGTTGAACAGCAGCGAATAGTTCTCGGCATGCTCGGGGTTCTTGCCGCGATAGATGGCATCCTGCGGGCGCGGGGTCCAGCCCAGCGACGCGTGGCGGTTGGCGATCAAGCGTTGCCACCCTTGTAGCCAAGGCTGTTTGCCCTGCGCCACGTTGACTCGCATACGCTCGAAGTCCCGCTCGCTGTGCAGCAGTCCAGGATGTGCGAACGGCTTCGCTTCGATATCGGATGGGGCTTGCACGGCCACCGGAGCGTGTTGCCGGTCTCCGCCAGCGTAATTGTTCGCCGATTGAGCGACGCAGGCCGAAAGGCTGGCCGCAGCGACGATCGACGCAGTAAGTATCGATTTTCTGGACATGGGTGGAGGTGCGTCATGAATTGAACGAACGAGTGCCTCGCGCTTTGCACCGGAGGCAAGCCTCGTACCGGATCAACGAACGACTGAGAAGAAGGGTTGACGTTGCCGGAGCACGAAGCGTCACGGTGTACCCCCTGCGACACCACCGCGATCGGCAAGGATGCCGCGCCGCCCGAAGTGCGCGCGAAGCTCGGCCATTGTCCGGAACTAGGCCGCGCGGCCGCGAAGGCGATTCCGCATGCGACGCTCATGGAGTTTGCGGCGCTTGGTCACGCGCCTCAGATGCAGTACCCGGATGCGTTTCATAAGGCGTTGTTGGACGGGTTGGCGGCGGTGCCGACGAACCGCTGAGGGTTCGAACGAATTTCTGTCCCGTGTCCATGACTACCTCCCAAAAAGGAAACAGCCCGATCAGCGTAAGCCGATCGGGCTGTTCCGGTCAGGCTGACCGCCCTGACCGAGGGCACGTCAGCGCACGCGCATAGCGCCGCGGCCACGGGAGCCGCGATATCACTTCCGTATCGAAGTTCACGCGACGCTGACGGCCGCGTGAGCGCGCATCAATAGCCGCCGCTGCTGCCGCTGCTACTGTTGCTACCCGACGAGCTCATGTCGCCCGTGGACTGGCACGCGCCCAACGACAACGATGCGACTCCTAGCGCGATGATCACGGATACGGCCGATAACAGTCTTGATACTTTCATGTAGAACTCTCCTGCACGGCCAACGGGACTGACTTGCCGCGCGGCCACGCGTTGAGCCGGGGAGTCGCGGATCGCTAGCGGCAAGTCCCGCGACGCCGGCGGCGGTTACAAAAAGATCAGGCAAACCTTCTGCAAAGCGGGCAAGCAACCGCTGTGCGCGGCCGACGATTCCGTTTCGCGGTTCCACGGCTACGCGCTCTTTCACGCGACGCCTAATCTATGAACGCCAACGGCTCGCCTTTATTCCACCGCAATGGCTATTTGTGACACGTATCGCGTCCGGATGCTGGACTTCGGTGCGGTACGGCCTTTGCGCAAGCCCCGCGACCGTTTGCCGGCGCTAACATTGACAGGTGCAAGGAATACGGATGTAGACGCGATCAATGCAAACCTCACCGATCCTGGAGTCCGCGTTGACCTGTCCGCACTGCGGGTACGTCACAGTCGTGACGATGCCTACCGACGCCTGCGTCTACTTCTATGAATGCCCGCGGTGCAAAGCCTTGCTTTCTCCGAAGTCCGGCGACTGCTGCGCCTTCTGTTCGTATGGCTCGGTCAAGTGCCCGTCCGTGCAAGAGGCCGGTGCGTGCTGCATGAAATCTGTTACTCGAGCCGGACCTTGAGCCTAGGCGAGGGCAGGCATCGAAACAACGCTTGGCCCAAAAAACCGGCTAACCCTCGACCGAAGTAGCGGGGCGCATGCCGAGCCTCGCGTTGGCTTCTCTTTTGAGTGGCACCGCCGCCAGCACCGATGCAAGCACCATCAGACCTCCGCCAAACCATGCCGAGGCCGAAAGATGCTCGCCGAGCCATACGTAGGCGAATAGCGCACCGAACGCGGGCTCGCTGCCCATCAGCAAAGCGACGCGCGTTGGGTTGCTGCGCTTGACGGCAAAATTCTGTGCGAAGAATGCGAACAACGTACAGGCGAGCACGAGGTAAGCAATGCTCGCCCAGAAGTCACCGTGCCCACTGAGCGACGGCAGCGCCTGCCAATGCTGTGACGGCAACACGAACGCCACCAGCACACTGCCCAGTGCAACGACGCCTGCCTGGACCGCCGTTACCGACAGCGGGGCAAGATTCGATTCGCGCATCACGCGCTTGGTCACGCACACCATCAGAGCGCGCAGCAACGCCGCAAGAAGGATCAGCGCATCGCCTGCGGTTGGAATGATCGCGCCTCCGCTGACGAACGCGGCGCCCATCAGTGACAAGCCCACAGCGATCCATTCGCCACTCGACGGCTTTCGTCGCAGCAACACCCATTCGACCAGCGGCGTCAGCGCGACACACAGACTGATAAGGAACGCCGCATTCGACGCGCGTGTGTGCGCGATCCCGAATGTCTCCGCCAAAAAGATGCTGAGCAGGATTGCGCTGGAGCCGAGCGCGCCCAGCAAGGCGGACGCTCTAACGTGTCGAAGCGAGCGCAACGCCGGCGACAAGACGACGAACGTCAGTCCGAAGCGCAACGCCAGCAGACCGAGCACCGGATAGATCGCGAGCGCGTCTTTCACGACCCCATAACTCGTGCCCCACACCATCGCGACCGCAAGCAGCATCAGGTCGGATATCCATAACGCGCTCTTTTGCTTCGACATGACGGACCTTCTGTTTTCATTCCTACGGTCGGAATTGTCGGGTATTGCGCCGAAAACTATAATCCACGGCGGCGGAACATCTTTTATGTTTGAAATGCACAAATGCCAAGGCAGGTGCGAGGATCGCGATGAATCCGAATGAGCTTTTTGCGTTGCTACCCGACATGGCGATGTTTGCGAGGGTCGTCGACGCCGGCAACTTCTCCATCGCCGCGCGGCAACTGGGCAGTACACCGTCGACTGTCAGTCGGCAGATCAAACGCCTCGAGGATGCGTTGGGCACGCGCCTGCTCGAGCGCTCGACCCGTAGCATCCGGTTGACGGATTCGGGCGCGCAGATTTACCGGTACTGCCGGGATATGGTCGGCGCGGCCTCGGGCGCCGTCGACGTCGCTGGACAAGGGGCGGGTGATCCGCGAGGCAAGGTCAGCATCAGTGCGCCGATTTCATATGCGAGATCTGTCATCCATCCGCTTGTTCCGGAGTTTCTGCGCATGTGGCCCGACGTGGATGTCCATCTGGTCTTCGCCGACCACGACGTCGATCCGCTACGTGACGATGTCGATCTGGTGATCCGGCTCACGCGTTCGCCTCCGCCGGGTCTTGCTGCCCGGCGACTCGGAGCGGTCAAATGGGTTCTGTGCGCGTCGCCTGCTTATCTTGCGGAGCGCGGGACGCCGGCCGAGCCGCGCGACCTGGCGCGGCACGCATGCATGTATCTAGGAGAGACGGTCGACGACAATCGATGGCATTTCCGCCGCGACTCTGAGACACGGTCGGTCGAAGTGAAGGGGCGCTACGTCGCCAATGATACGAGCGCGCGGTTGGATGCCGCGCTGCATGGCCTGGGCATTGCGAGCTTGCCCGATTTTGTCGCTGCGCAGGCGATTTCCGCGGGCGACATCGTCCAGGTGCTGAGCGACTGGGAGTTCGAGGCGCGTCCCTATATGGGCCCGGTTTGGCTGCTTTATCCGCCGAATCGATTTTTGCCGTCTCGAGCACGTGCGTTGATCGATTACCTGGTGAGTCATCTCCACGACAGGTGACGAGCGCTTTTTCACGCACGCACTGGCCACATCCGCGGCATCGGGGCGCGCAGGGCTGCGCGCCGCCTTGCTGTCAGCCGTGGTAGAAGCCGTCGGTAACGGAGTTCTGCAGCACGCCGTCTACATAGACGCCGACAGGGTCGCCATCAGCGCTCGTGAGAATCGAGCCGACGTGCTGGCCGGGTAGTTTCATCCGGCCACCTTGAATGGTGGTCATCTCCTGGTGATCCAGTTCCGCACAGTTCTGGATGTCGTCGATGGTCAGTGTGTTCATGGGGTGTCTCCTCGAACAAGAACAAGAGGGTTGTAGAACATTCAAGCGGCCGGCTGCTTGCAGCACGGTACGCACATGTCATGCCATCCGCGCGTAGTCTGTGCAGAGCGCATCCCAAAGTGAATCACGATGATGCGAGTTTGGGCGCGACCATCACTTGGCCAAACGAAGTCGGAAAATCGCTGACATGGCCTCGTTTTCCTGCTCGTACACGGTACTTCAGGCCTGCCTGCGTCACGGTCCGCCTGTCACTCATGTGCGTTGCCATTTCCGTCAGATCATCTAGTCTTTTTGCTGTTCGAAAGCGAGGCTGTACCCGACGTCGCGATTTTTAATTCATCCATTGAAAGGAAATCACCCATGGACTTGAACCTGACAGGCAAACTCGCACTGGTGAGCGGCAGCACAGCCGGCATCGGTCTCGCTATCGCCAGCACGTTGGCGCAGGAGGGCGCTCGTGTAATCGTGAACGGCCGCTTGCAGTCATCCGTGGATGACGTAGTCGCGCAGTTGAAAGCGCAGACGGGCGGCGACGTGCAGGGATTTGCCGGCGATCTCGGTACCGCCGCTTCAGCAGAAGAACTCGCGCGACGCTACCCCGGCGTGGAAATTCTGGTCAACAACCTCGGCATCTTCGAGCCCAAGCCGTTTGAAGAGATCCCCGACGCGGACTGGCAGCGGTTCTTCGATGTCAACGTGTTGAGCGGGGTACGCCTCGCTCGCCTGTATCTGCCTGCGATGAGGCAGGCCAACTGGGGGCGCATCATTTTCATTTCGAGCGAAAGCGCGGTGCAGATCCCAGCTGAAATGATTCACTACGGGATGACGAAAACCGCGCAGCTGGCGGTCGCGCGCGGACTCGCCGAAGCCGTTGCCGGCACCGGCATTACAGTCAATAGCGTGTTGCCGGGGCCGACGAAATCGCGGGGAGTCGGTGAATTCGTGGAGACCCTTGCCAAGGCCGACGGCAAATCGTTCGAAGCGTTCGAAAAAGAGTTCTTCGAGAAGGTCCGTCCCACCTCGCTGATCAAGAGATTTGGTTCGCCGCAGGAAGTCGCGTCGCTGGTGGCCTATATCGCGAGTCCGCTTTCGTCGGCCACCACGGGAGCTGCGTTGCGGGCCGACGGGGGCGTTGTAAAGAGCGCCTTCTAGAGCCACGCCGGCGCCGGGGCCGGCTTCTCATGCGACTGGTCCAACGCAGTGCAAAAAACAAGGGCGGCTCGCCATGAGCCGCCCTTTTTTCGTGCGTGGCCGTGTCGGCCGATCGGTTCGCGAAGCGCTTATTCGACCGCCATCAATTCATCGCGCACCTCGGCGCCGATCTCGAACGAGCGCAGCCGCGCTTCGTGATCGTAAATCTGCGCGGTCAGCATCAACTCGTTCGCGCCGGTCTGCTCGATGATCGATTGCAGACCTTCGCGGATCGCGTCGCGATCGCCGAGCACCGTGCACGCGAGCGCTCGCGCGACGTTGTTCAGCTCCATCTCCGATGCGTCGAGCCGCTCGACCGGTGGCTGCAATTGCCCCGGCGTGCCGCGCCGCAGATTGATGAACTGCTGCTGCAGCGACGTAAAGAGGCGCGCGGCTTCGTCGTTCGTGTCGGCGGCGAACAGATTGACGCCGACCATCGCATACGGTTTCGCCAGCGTCGCGGACGGCCGGAACTGCGAGCGATACACCTGTAGCGCGCTCATCATGTAATCGGGCGCGAAGTGCGACGCGAACGCGAACGGCAGCCCGAGCGCCGCGGCCAGTTGCGCGCTGTACAGCGACGAGCCGAGCAGCCACAGCGGCACATTCAGGCCCGCGCCCGGCACCGCGCGAATGCGCTGGCCCGCGACTGGTTCGGCGAAGTAGCGTTGCAATTCGACGACATCGTCGGGGAAGGTTTCGGCGCTCGCCTGCAGGTCGCGGCGCAGCGCGCGGGCGGTGGTCTGATCGGTGCCGGGCGCGCGGCCGAGGCCGAGATCGATCCGGCCCGGATACAGCGACGCGAGCGTGCCGAACTGTTCGGCGATCACGAGCGGCGCATGGTTCGGCAGCATGATGCCGCCGGAGCCGACACGAATCGTCTTCGTGCCGCCGGCCACGTAGCCGATCACGACCGAGGTCGCCGCGCTCGCGATGCCGGTCATGTTGTGATGCTCGGCGAGCCAGTAACGCTTGTAATTCAGTTTTTCCGCGTGCTGCGCGAGTGACAGTGTGTTCCTGAACGCATCAGCGGGCGTGGCACCCGCGGTGACCGGCGAAAGATCGAGAACCGAGAAGGGGATCATTGTCTATTCATAGCGATGGGCGGCGCTTTCGCGCGATGGGGCATTGTGGCAAAGCGGCGGCTTTTCTGCTGGCGGCGCGGCGATGTCCCTGACGGCGGAAGGGTCGCCAGCGCTGGTGAGGCGCGACGAGCCGCGACGAGAGGCGATGCGTGGCGCGGAAATTGCGCTTGCGTAGCGTGTTCGCGCGGCGGTGCTTCGCATTCGCAGTGCGGTCGAATAAGCAATCCAACGAGTGACCGTGCGCCGATCGGAATTCGAGTGTACGGTTTAAGTATTCGGTACGGTGACGCGACGCGTCGCCCGAAATCTGGAATGTAGCGAAGGAGTTCCCGATCCCATGAATTTCGTCAAAGAGTTTCGTACCCGGTCGTTCCAGGACGTGTGCCACGCATTGCTCGATCGCGAGGAGATCGCGCTCGTCGACGTGCGTGAGGAAGATCCGCACGCGCGCAGTCATCCGTTGTTCGCCGCCAATCTGCCACTGTCGCGGCTCGAACTCGATGCGCCGCTGCGGCTGCCGCGCCTCGCCGTGCCGATCGTCGTGTTCGATGCCGGCGAAGGGCTCGCGAGGCGCGCGGCCGAGCGCCTCGACGAGCTCGGCTATAGCAACGTCGCATTGCTCGAAGGCGGTCTGCAGGGCTGGCGCGAAGCGGGCGGCGAGTTGTTCAAGGATGTCAACGTGCCGAGCAAGGCGTTCGGCGAACTGGTCGAAAGCGTGCGTCATACGCCTTCGCTGTCCGCGCAGCAGGTGCAGGCTCTGCTCGATCGCGAGGCCGATGTCGTGGTGCTCGACGCGCGCCGCTTCGACGAGTTTCAGACCATGAACATCCCCGGCAGCATCAGCGTGCCGGGTGCGGAGCTGGTGTTGCGCGCGCGGCAGCTCGCGCCGGATCCGGCCACGCGCATCATCGTCAATTGCGCGGGACGCACGCGAAGCATCATCGGCGCGCAGTCGCTGATCAACGCGGGCGTGCCCAATCCGGTGGCCGCGCTGCGCAACGGCACGATGGGCTGGACGCTCGCCGGCCAGCCGCTCGCGCATGGCAGCACGCGGCGCGTCGAAGGTGCGGTCGACGACGTATCCCGTCTCGCGGCGGCCGACGGCGCGCGCGCGCTTGCCGACCGGGCGCGCGTGCGCCGCACCTCGCGCGACGAAGCGCGCCGCTGGGCCGACGAGGCGGTGCGCACCGTGTATCGCTTCGACGTGCGCACGCCCGAGGAATACGAGGCGGGCCACGTGCCCGGCTTTCGCAGCGCGCCTGGCGGCCAGCTCGTGCAGGAAACCGACCTGTTCGTGACGGTGCGCGGCGCGCGTGTGATCCTCGCGGACAGCGACGGTGTGCGCGCGAACATGACCGCATCGTGGCTCGCGCAGATGAACGTCGAGGTGTTCGTGGTCGATGGCCTGACGGCGGGCGATTTCGCCGAGAAGGGCATGGCGCCGCTCGCGCGCAACGCGGTCACGCCACCCGACGTCGACGACATCGAGCCGGCCGAGCTTGCGGCGCTGCTGCAGTCGCCGGGAACCGTCGTGCTCGACTTCACGAGCAGCACGAATTATCTGAAGCGGCACATTCCGGGCGCATGGTTCGTGATCCGCAGCCAGCTCGCCGACGCGCTGCGCACGCTGCCCGATGCGAAGCGCTATGTGGTGACGTGCGGCAGCGACGTGCTCGCGCGCTTCGTCGCACCGGAACTCGCCGCGGCGACCGAGCGGCCGGTGCAGGTGCTGCGCGGCGGCACGCGCGCATGGATCGACGCGGGCTTGCCGGTAGAGTCGGGTGGCACGCGGATGGCGTCGCCGCGGATCGATCGTTATCAGCGGCCATATGAGGGCACGGAGAACGCGCGCGAAGCGATGAGCGCGTATCTGGAATGGGAGCATGGGCTCGTCGCGCAACTGGCGCGCGACGGCACGCACGGCTTCCGGGTGATTTGAAGGGGCCGGCCTTCCGGAGGCCGGCTATCGGGGGGCCGGCCATCCGGAGGCCGGCCATCCGGAGGCCGGCCAGCCTGCGCCCCTTTCGCACCGCGCGAATCTTCTGCCAATTCGGTGTAAACGCGCTCTCGTCGAAAGCCTCCGATGCGTTTAGATTATCGGCATCTGGAAGGCTTATCGAGGGACCAGGGCGGCCATAAAAGGCAGCGGTTTGTCATTCGGCGATGGCGCAAGGTGAGTAGCCAAGGTTGCTCATCGCTTCGTCTGGAGCAGGCCGCTGCGCGTCGTCCGCGGTGCTTCGCGCAAGGCGGCTGATGAGCCGCCGTCACTTCCGGTTGATCGTATCGACCGACATGGCGACGCTGCACACAGCGTCGCCTTTTTGCTTCTGGCTTGCCCATTTCGACCGATCCCAGCCGATCTTTTAGCGCTGCGCGCAACACGTTGCGTGCGTAGCCGCACTCGTCGCGACTGTGTTGCTCGCGGTTTTCTCCGCGCGCGGTTATCCTTGTAGTACACACTACAGACCGGTCATGCGCAGCAACTTTAGATGCCGCGCATCCGGACAGGAATCGAAGTGAGCCTCAAACCGCTGGGCGTCACGCTGCTAATAGCGTGCGTTGCGCTGACTGGCTGCGACCAACAGCAGAGCGATCAAGCCGTGCAAAAACTCAAGGACTTTTTCAACGCGGTCAAACCGGACGCGTTGTTGCTCAAGAATATGACGCCGGGCGTCACGACCGAAGCGCAAGTCCTCGCGCAGATGGGCAAGCCCGAAACCACCCGCACCTTCACCGACGGCTCGAAGCGCTTCGAGTATCCGCGCGGTCCGCAAGGCCTGAACACCTACATGGTCGACATCGATCGCGACGGCAAGCTGCAGGCGATCACGCAGGTGCTGACGGCGGACAACTTCGCGAAAATCCGCTCCGGCATGACCGAGGACGAGGTGCGTCGATTGCTTGGTAAGCCTGGACAGGTCGCGGTGTTTCCGCTGAAGCCGGAAACCGTGTGGAGCTGGAAATGGCGCGAAGGCGGCGTGACCGAGGAAGGCATCTTCAACGTTCACTTCGACCGAAACCAAAGGGTGTACACCACGTCACGCTCGGACGTGATTCGCGGGCGATAGGCGGGGGAAATGTCGAATAGAAGACGGCCGGACAAGCGGGCCGAAAGAGCGGGGTACGCATGATACGTCGACGTCGATACAGCCGGATCGGGCTGGTGTTGGGGGGCGGCGCCGCGCGCGGCTGGGCGCATATCGGCGCGATTCGCGCGCTGCAAGACGCGGGCATCAAGCCCGACGTCGTGTGCGGCACGTCGATCGGCGCGCTGGTCGGCGCGGTCTATGCGAACGGCGATCTCGACTGGCTCGAGGAGTGGGTGTCGCGTCTCACGTGGCAGACCGTGGTGCGGCTGCTCGATCTGCGTATCTCGGGCGGTCTGCTCGGCGGGCGCAAGGTGATCCAGCTATTCGCCGACAAATTCGCCGGCCGCTCGATCGCGCAACTGAACATGCCGTTCGCGGCAGTCGCGACCGAGCTCGACACGGGCCGCGAAATCTGGCTGCAGGACGGCAGCACGGTCGACTCGGTGCGCGCGTCGATTGCGATTCCGGGCATCTTCACGCCGGTGTGGCACAACGGCGTGTGGCTCGTCGACGGTGGGCTGTGCAACCCGGTGCCGGTGTCGGTCGCGCGCGGCATGCGCGCGGACTGCGTGATCGCGATCGATCTGAACAACGACATCCTGAACGGCCGCGACTTCGGCGGCCCGGTCATCGAAACGCCCGCGCTCGATCCCACCGCGCCGCCGCCCGTCGCGCTGCGCCGCAACGGCAAGCCCTGGCCGCGCTGGTTGGCGCCAGCCGAAGCGAGCGCCAGCGACGACGTGCGCGTGCCGCCGAAGCCGAGCGCGCACGTGCCGTCGATGTTGAGCTCGATCGCGCAAAGCATCGACATCATGCAGGTGCGCATCACGCGCAGCCGGCTCGCGGGCGAACCGGCCGATATCCTGATCCAGCCGCGTCTGGGCGGCATGGGCATCTTCGATTTTCATCGCGCGGCGCCGGCCATCGAGGAGGGGCGCGCGGCGGTCGAACACATGCTGCCGGCGATTCGCGCTCGGCTCGCGCTCGAATGAGCGCGGCTTGTTCGTCGCCGCGGCCTATCGAAAAAGCGACCCGAACTTTGCGAAATCGCGGCGCGGCCAGGCGCGCGCCGCACACCTGACAAAACGATAACCCTCGTGATACCAAGCGCTACGAGCGTTCCGCGCGCGCCGGCAGCGCCATGCTGCGTCGCAGCAAGCCACCCGCCCGGTATTTGAGAAATTGATTTCCGCTTGCGAGACTCCGCGCCATGCCGGAGCAGCGAGCCGCCCCCGAAGCTGCCGCCATCCGCGCCAATTCAACGAACCTGGATGGAGACACGCGTGTTCCTATACGGCTTTGGTCCCGTGCTGCTCGCCGGCACGCTGCAGACGATCGAGCTGTCCGTCCTGTCGCTGGCGGCCGCTGTGTTGCTCGGCCTCGCGGGCGCGGCGGCGAAACTCTCGTTCAACCGGCCCCTGCGGGCCATCGCGACCGGCTATACGACGCTGATCCGCTCGGTGCCCGACCTCGTGCTGATGCTGCTGCTGTTCTACAGCATCCAGATGGCGGTCAACGATCTGACCGACGCGCTCGATCTGCCGCAGTTCGACATCGATCCATTCGTGGCCGGCGTGCTGACGCTCGGCTTCATCTACGGCGCGTACTTCACCGAAACCTTCCGCGGCGCCTTTCTCGCGGTGCCGCGCGGCCAGCTCGAAGCGGGCAGCGCGTACGGCATGAGCGGCGTGCGAGTGTTCACACGCATCCTGTTTCCACAGATGATGCGCTTCGCGCTGCCCGGCATCGGCAACAACTGGCAGGTGCTCGTGAAGGCCACCGCGCTCGTGTCGATCATCGGTCTCGCCGACGTCGTCAAAGCCGCGCAGGACGCCGGCAAGAGCACCTTCAACATGTTCTTCTTCATCCTCGTCGCCGCACTGATCTATCTGGCGATCACCACCGTCTCGAACGTCGCGCTGATCTGGCTGAACCGCCGCTATTCGATCGGCGTGCGACACGCGGAGCTCTGAACGTCATGATCGATATCCTCAATCAATTCTGGAAGGCGTATCTGTTCTGGGACGGGCAGCGCCTGTCTGGTCTCGCGGTCACGCTGTGGCTGCTGGTCGCGTCGATAGCGATCGGCTTCGTGTGCGCGGTGCCGCTCGCGGTCGCGCGCGTGTCGAAGAAGCGCTGGCTGTCGACGCCGGTACGTCTGTACACCTACGTATTTCGCGGCACGCCGCTCTACGTGCAGCTGCTGTTGATCTACACCGGCGTGTACAGCCTCGCGTTCGTGCGCTCGCACAGTCTGCTCGACGCGTTCTTTCGCAGCGGCTTTCACTGCGCGATCCTGGCGTTCGCGTTGAACACCTGCGCGTACACGACCGAGATTTTCGCGGGCGCGATCCGCTCGACCTCGCATGGCGAAGTCGAGGCGGCGCGCGCCTATGGCATGAGCTGGTTCACGATGTACCGGCGCATTGTGATACCGTCCGCGCTGCGTCGCGCGCTGCCGTTGTACAGTAACGAAGTGATCCTGATGCTGCACGCGACCACGGTCGCGTTCACGGCCACGGTGCCCGACATCCTGAAGGTCGCGCGCGATGTGAACTCGGCGACCTACCAGTCGTTCAACGCGTTCGGGCTCGCGGCATTAATTTACCTCGTGGTGTCGTTTGCGCTGGTTGCGTTGTTCCGGCGCGCCGAGCGCCGCTGGCTCGCGCATCTCGCGGTGCGCACGCATTGAGCGCGCGTCGACATTGCAGCGGGCGCCGCGCGCTAGCGCACGGCGGCGTGCGCACCAGACCGATCCGTATCTTCTCAGGGAGAGCATCTTGCTCCATACCACTCAAACCGAAGCTTGCAAGCTCGCCGTACAGGACATCCACAAGCGCTATGGCGACAACGAGGTGCTCAAGGGCGTGTCGCTGAACGCAAACAAGGGCGACGTGATCAGCATCATCGGCGCGAGCGGCTCGGGCAAGAGCACCTTTCTGCGTTGCATCAATTTTCTCGAGCGGCCGAACGCCGGGCAGATCATCGTCGATGGCGAGGCGGTGAAGACGAAGACCGATCGCGCCGGCAATCTCGAAGTCGCCGACCACAAGCAGTTGCAGCGCATCCGCACGAAGCTCGCGATGGTGTTCCAGCACTTCAATCTGTGGTCGCACATGAACGTGCTCGAGAACATCATCGAGGCACCGATTCATGTGCTCGGTCTGAAGCGCAAGGAAGCCGAAGATCGCGCGCGCGAATATCTGGAGAAGGTCGGTCTCGCGCCGCGTCTAGAGAAGCAGTATCCATCGCATCTGTCGGGCGGCCAGCAGCAGCGGGTGGCGATTGCGCGGGCTCTCGCGATGCATCCCGACGTGATGCTGTTCGACGAACCGACTTCCGCGCTCGACCCCGAACTCGTCGGCGAAGTGCTGAAGGTGATGCAGAAGCTCGCCGAGGAAGGCCGCACGATGATCGTCGTCACACACGAAATGGGCTTCGCGCGCAATGTGTCGAACCATGTGATGTTCCTGCACCAGGGCCGCACCGAGGAGGAGGGCAATCCGGCCGAGGTGCTGAGCGCGCCGCGCAGCGAGCGCCTCAAGCAGTTCCTGTCCGGCAGCCTGAAGTAACGCGCGGCCCGCTTTTCACGGACACCCGATGGCCCGCACGTCCAGCCCGGCTCGCACGACCCAGGTCGCGATCGTCGCATTGCCGCCCGTGTCGATGTCGGGCGTCGGGCCGATCGTCGACGCGCTCAATCTCGCCAATGAAATCGACGGCCGCGCGCTGTATCGCGTGCAGGTCTGTTCGTGGGACGGCCGCGCGGTGCCGCTGTCGGGCGGCGCGCAATGGCCCGCCGATGCCGCGTTCGGCGACGCGATCGCGTGCGACTGGCTGATCATCGTCAGCGAGCGGTTCCAGCAGTTCGCCGACTACCGTCTGTTTCTCGCGAGCCTCGCGCGCGTCGGCCAGCGCACGCCGCTCGTCACCGGCATTCATCACGGCGTGTGGTGGCTCGCGATGGCGGGGCAGCTGTCCGGCTATCGCGTCAGCGTGAACTGGGAAACCTATCAGCAGTTCTCCGAACAGTTCGAACGCTCGATCGTCACGCAGCAGATCTTCGAAATCGACCGCGATCGCGCGACCTGCGCGGGCGGTCAGGCCACCGTCGACTTCATGCTCGCGATGATCGGCCGCGAGCACGGGCCCGAATTGGCGGAGCGGATCGCCGATACGCTCGGCGTCGGGACGTTGCGCGCCGGCGAAGAGCGTCAGCGCATTCCGTTCGTGACCGCGCCGGGCGAGCGTCATCCGCGCCTGAACGACGCGCTGCTGCTGATGGAAGCCAATATCGAGGACCCGCTGACCACCGATGAAATCGCCGGCCTCGTCGGCGTCTCGCGGCGGCAGCTCGAACGCCTGTTTCGCCAGTATCTCGGCTCGATGCCGTCCAAATACTATCTCGGGCTGCGGCTGTCGAAGGCGCGCATGCAATTGCAGCGCACCAGCAAATCGGTCGTGCAGATCAGCCTCGCGTGCGGGTTTTCGTCGGCGGCGCATTTTTCGAATGCTTATCGGGAGCGCTTCGGCGTCACGCCGCGCGAGGATCGCCGCAACTGGATCGAGCGGCAGACCGGCGCACACGGCGGCGCGAGCGAACCGCGGCCGGCCGCGCTGATCGAGCGGCCCGAACTCGATTGATGCACAGCGGCGCGAGCAATCAGGCATGGCTCGTGCGAGAGCTGGAAGCCGTCTGAAAGCGAAGCCGGGCACGTCCGGCGCGGGCTGCGCGGGCTGCGCGGCTGCACCGCCCAAGCCGGACACGAGCGCGACACAAACCCGACACGAACCGCTCACAGAGTACGAACGAAACGCCTGCTCGAAAAGTGCCCGCAGTACCCGCCGTGGCGCGACGACGCGCGGAACCTCATAGAAAGCGTCGCGTATGCGCAAGACGCGCCGCGCACGGTTTCCTACACTAGCTGTATTACCTGTCACCCGTAAAAGGATTAGCCATGAACGACCTGACTGTGACACGCCAGACCTTCGACGAAGTCATGGTGCCGGTGTTTGCTCCCGCCGCCTTCGTACCGGATCGCGGTCTCGGCTCGCGCGTGTGGGACACGCAAGGCCGCGACTATATCGACTTCGCCGGCGGCATCGCCGTCACCGCGCTCGGTCATGCGCATCCGGAGCTGCTGAAGGTGCTGCACGAGCAGGGCAGCAAGCTGTGGCACATCGGCAATGGCTACACGAACGAACCGGTGCTGCGTCTCGCGAAGCGCCTCGAAAGCCTCACCTTCGCCGACCGCGCGTTCTTCGCGAACTCGGGCGCCGAGGCGAACGAGGCCGCGCTGAAGCTCGCGCGCCGCGTCGCGTTCGACCGTTACGGCGAGCAGAAAGCCGAAATCATTTCGTTCACGCAGTCGTTCCACGGCCGCACGCTGTTCACCGTCAGCGTGGGCGGCCAGCCGAAGTATTCGGAAGGCTTCGGCCCGGTGCCGGCCGGCATCACGCATCTGCCGTACAACGACATCGAAGCGGCGAAAAAGGCGATCGGCGCGCAGACCTGCGCGGTGATCGTCGAGCCGATCCAGGGCGAGGGCGGCGTGATCCCGGCGGATCCGGCGTTCCTCAAAGCACTTCGCGAAGCGTGCGATCAGCACAACGCGGTGCTGATTTTCGACGAAGTGCAAACCGGCGTGGGCCGCAGCGGCTACTTCTACGCGTACCAGGACACCGGCGTGACGCCCGACATCCTGACCACCGCAAAGGCGCTCGGCAACGGCTTCCCGATCGGCGCGATGCTGACCACCAAAGAGCTCGCCGCGCACTTCAAGGTCGGCGTGCACGGCACGACCTACGGCGGCAATCCGCTCGGCTCGGCGATCGCGGAAAAAGTTGTCGAACTCGTCAGCGACCCGAAGCTGCTCGAAGGCGTGCGCTCGCGCAGCGAAGTGCTGAAAGGCCATCTCGCGAAGTTGAACCAGCGGTTAGGGCTTTTCAGCGAAGTGCGCGGCAAGGGTCTGCTGATCGGCGCCGAACTGAACGACGCGTATCGGGGACGCGCGAAGGACTTCGTCACCGCGGCCGGCCAGCACGGCGTGATCATGCTGATGGCAGGCCCGGACGTGCTGCGCTTCGTGCCGTCGCTGATCATGCCGCTCGACGACATGGCCGAAGGTTTCGCGCGTCTCGAGAAGGCGTTCGGCGAACTCGTCGGCGCGAATGCGCAGGCGGCGTCGCATTGATGTTCAGACAGCTCCGCACGCCCACGCCGATGCGGCGATTCACGCGTCACATTCAACAGGAACGATGATGTACTTCGTACGTCCCGCCCGCCTTGCCGATCTCGATGCGCTCGAGCAAATGGCGCGCACCGCGCAACCGGTGCTGCATTCCCTGCCGCACGACCGGCGCGCGCTCGAAACGCGCGTCGCGTTGTCGGAAGACTCGTTTCGCGCGGAGGTCGACTTTCCGGGCGAGGAGTTCTATCTGTTCGTGCTCGAAGATTCGGACACCGGCAAGCTGATGGGCACCGCGAGCATCGTCGCGGCGGCCGGTTACGCGGATCCGTTCTACGTGTTTCGCAACGACGCGCTGATTCATGCGTCGCGTGAGCTGCATGTGAATCGCAAGATTCACGCGCTGACGATGTCGCACGAGCTGACCGGCAAGAGCCGGCTCGCGGGCTACTACATCGACCCGTCGCTGCGCGGCGACGCGGCCGCGCAGCTGATGTCGCGCGCGCGGATGATGTACATCGCCGCGAATCGCAAGCGCTTCACGCCCGAGGTGTTCTCGCTGCTGCTCGGCGTCACCGACGAAAACGGCATGTCGCCGTTCTGGGAAGCGGTGGGCCGCAAGTTCTTCGGCCGCGATTTCGCCGACATCGAAGTCGAATCGGGCGGCCGCAGCCGCACGTTCATCGCCGAAGTGATGCCGACCTATCCCGTGTATGTGCCACTGTTGCCCGAAGCGGCGCAGCGCGTGCTGGGCGAGCCGGATGCGAACGCGCTGCTCGCGTACGAGATTCATCTCGAGGAAGGCTTCGAGACCGATCGCTACGTCGACATCTTCGACGCGGGTCCGGTGCTGACCGCGCAGATGGATCGCAGTGTCAGCGTGAAGCACAACGAAACGCGCGTCGTGCGCGAGGCACCGGCGCCGCACGGTGCCACGTACCTGATCGCGCACAACGGCGCCGCCGGCGAGTTCCGTTGCGTGCTCGGCGAACTCGCGCCGGGCAAGGAGTCGGGCGCCGTGTTGTCGCAGGCGGCGCTCGCCGCGCTCGGGGTACGGGAAGGCGATACGGTGCGCTGCGTGCCGCTGCATCAGCCGCAGGACGAACAATCGGGAGACGCGCAATGATCGTCGTTCGCGTAGTACAACGAGGCGATGTGGATGCGCTGATGCGGCTCGCGCAGGAAACCGGGCCGGGCCTGACCACATTCAAGCCGGATCGCGATGCGCTCGCGGCGCGGGTCGAACGCGCGCGCCGCACGATGGAAGATCAGGCGGAACCGCACGAGGCCGGCTATTTCTTCGTGATGGAAGACACGGCCACCGGCGACGTGGCGGGTGTCTGCGGGATCGAAGCGGAGGTGGGGCTGCAGCAGCCGTTCTACAACTATCGCGTGAGCACGGTCGTGCACGCGAGCCAGGATCTCGGCATCTGGACCCGCATGCACGCGCTGAATATCTCGCACGACCTCACCGGTTATGCGGAAGTGTGCTCGCTGTTCCTGAGCCCGCGTTATCGCACGAGCGGCGTCGGCGGCTTGCTGTCGCGCTCGCGCTTCATGTTTCTCGCGCAGTTTCGCGAGCGCTTTCCGCAGCGTCTGTGCGCGGAACTGCGCGGCCATTTCGACGAGCAGGGCACGTCGCCGTTCTGGCGCGCGGTCGGCTCGCACTTTTACCAGATCGATTTCAACGCTGCCGACTATCTGAGCTCGCACGGCCGCAAGGCGTTTCTCGCCGAGCTGATGCCGCGCTATCCGGTGTACGTCGAGCTGTTGCCGGAAGAAGCGCAGCGCTGCGTCGGTCTCACGCATAGCGACACGATCCCCGCGCGCCGGATGCTCGAAGCCGAAGGGCTGCGCTACGAGAACCACGTCGATATTTTCGATGCGGGTCCGGTGCTCGAATGCCATATCGCCGACTTGCGCACCGTGCGCGAGAGCGTGCTGGTAGCGGCTGAGATCGGCGACGCGGCAGAGCCGGCCGCGCAGGACGGACTGAAGTCGATGGTATCGAATACGTCGCTCGGCGATTTTCGTGTCGGCGTCGTGGCGGGCGTGGCGCGCAACGGTGTGTTCCGCCTCAGCGCGGCCGAAGCCGACGCGCTTCGGGTAAAGGCAGGCGATCCGCTGCGGGTGCTGCCGGTGAAACACAAACAAGGATGATCATGAGCGAGCTTTTCATCGCCGGCGAATGGGTCGCCGGCACAGGACCCGTATTCGCATCGCACAATCCCGGCACGGGCGCGGTGGTGTGGCAAGGCAATAGCGCATCGGCGGACGACGTCGATCGCGCGGTACGCAGCGCGCGCCGCGCGTTCGCCGCATGGTCGGCGCTGACGCTCGACGCGCGTTGCGCGGTGGTGCGCCGCTTCGCCGCGCTCGTGACCGAGCGCAAGGAAGCGCTCGCCGAAGCGATCGGCCGGGAGACCGGCAAGCCGCTGTGGGAAGCGCGCACCGAAGCGGCGTCGATGGCCGCGAAGGTCGAGATCTCGATCCAGTCGTACAACGAGCGCACCGGCGAAAAGCGCTCGGCGATGGCGGACGGCACCGCCGTGCTGCGGCATCGTCCGCATGGCGTGGTGGCGGTGTTCGGGCCGTACAACTTCCCGGGCCATCTGCCGAACGGGCATATCGTGCCCGCGCTGATCGCCGGTAACGCGGTCGTGTTCAAGCCGTCCGAACTGGCGCCCGGCGTCGCGGCGCTCACGGTGCAAATCTGGCGCGATGCGGGACTGCCCGCCGGCGTGCTGAATCTGGTGCAGGGTGAGAAGGACACCGGCGTCGCGCTCGCGAATCACCGGCAGATCGATGGGCTGTTCTTTACCGGTAGTTCGGATACGGGAACATTGCTGCACAAACAGTTCGGCGGCCGTCCAGAGATCGTGCTCGCACTCGAGATGGGCGGCAACAACCCGCTCGTGATCGGCCCGGTCGCTGACCTCGACGCCGCCGTGCACCACACGATTCAATCGGCGTTTCTGTCGGCGGGGCAGCGCTGCACGTGCGCGCGTCGCATCTTCGTGCCCGACGATGCGTTCGGCGAGCGTTTCCTCGCGCGCCTGACGGAAGTCACCGCGCGCATCGGCGTCGGCGAATACAACGCCGAGCCGCAGCCGTTCATGGGCGCGGTGGTGTCGGCGCGCGCGGCCTCGCGTTTGATCGCCGCGCAGGAGCGTCTGCTCGCGAGCGGCGCGAAGGCGCTGTTGAAGATGGAGCAGCGCGATCCGCAACTCGGCTTCGTGACGCCCGCGATTCTCGATGTGACCGACGTGAAGGACCTGCCCGACGAGGAGCACTTCGGCCCGCTCGCGCAGATCATCCGCTACCGCAACTTCGACGACGCGCTCGAACAGGCGAACGATACGGAGTTCGGTCTGTCCGCGGGCCTGCTCGCCGACGACGAAGCGCTGTGGACGCATTTCCAGCGCACGATACGCGCGGGCATCGTCAACTGGAACCGGCCCACCAATGGCGCTTCTTCGGGTGCGCCGTTCGGTGGCCCGGGCCGCTCGGGCAATCATCGGCCGAGCGCGTACTATGCGGCCGATTACTGCGCGTACCCGATGGCCTCTGTCGAAAGCGCGCAACTGAACATGCCCGCGAGCGTCTCGCCGGGTCTTCAATTCTAAGGATCGACGATGCTGCAAGCCACTGAAGCCAATTTCGACGGCCTGGTCGGCCCGACTCACAACTACGCGGGCTTGTCGTTCGGCAACGTCGCGTCGCAGAGCAACGAGAAGTCGGTCGCGAATCCGAAGGCCGCCGCGCGCCAGGGTCTGCGCAAGATGAAGCAGTTGGCGGACCTCGGCTTTCATCAGGGCGTGCTGCCGCCGCAAGAGCGTCCGTCGATGCGTCTGTTGCGCGAGCTCGGCTTTTCCGGCGACGACGCTTCGGTGATCGAGCGCGTCGCGAAGAACGCGCCCGAACTGCTCGCGGCGGCGAGTTCAGCATCCGCGATGTGGACCGCGAACGCGGCGACGGTGAGCCCGTCCGCGGATACGCACGACGGCCGCGTGCATTTCACGCCGGCCAATCTGTGCAGCAAGCTGCATCGCGCGATCGAGCATGAATCGACGCGCCGCACGCTGCGGGCGATGTTCAGCGACACCGACCGCTTCGTGGTGCACGAGGCGCTGCCCGGCACGCCCGCGCTCGGCGACGAGGGCGCGGCGAATCACACGCGCTTTTGCGAGCAATACCGGGCGCGCGGCGTCGAATTCTTCGTGTATGGCCGCAGCGAGTATCGTCGCGGGCGGGAGCCGAAGCGCTATCCGGCGCGTCAGACGTTCGAGGCGAGCCGCGCGGTCGCGCATCGTCATGGCTTGCAGGACGCGGCGACGGTCTATGCACAGCAGAACCCGGAAGTGATCGACGCGGGCGTGTTCCATAACGACGTGATCGCGGTCGGCAATCGCAACACGCTGTTCTGCCATCAGCTCGCGTTCGTCGATCAGCAAGCGGTGTACGACGAGTTGCGCTCGAAGCTCGCGAACCTTCACGCGAGCTTTAACGTGATCGAAGTGCCCGACGCGCAGGTCAGCGTCGCCGATGCGGTGACGTCGTATCTGTTCAACAGCCAGCTGCTGACTCGGCCCGATGGCAAGCAGGTGCTGGTCGTGCCGCAGGAGTGCCGCGAAAATCCGCGCGTCGCCGCTTACCTGGATGAGCTGACTTCGCACAGCGGTCCGATCGACGAAGTGCTCGTGTTCGATCTGCGCGAGAGCATGAAGAACGGTGGCGGCCCCGCCTGTCTGCGTCTGCGCGTCGTACTCGACGACACCGAGCGGGCGGCGGTCGCGCCGGGCGTGTGGATCGACGACAGGCTGTTCGGCCGACTCGATGCGTGGATCGAAAAGCACTATCGCGATCGACTCGCGCCGGCCGATCTCAGCGATCCGCAACTGCTGGTCGAATCGCGCACCGCGCTCGATGAGCTGACGCAAATCCTCGCTCTGGGCTCGCTGTATGACTTCCAGCGCTGATTACGCAATGTCCGCCCCGAGCGCGATGCTCGACGATTTTCTCGCGTGGACGCTCGCGGGTTCGCGGCCTGCCGCGCATCAAGCGCAAGGCACGTGTGCGAACGGTGTGCGCTGGACGTGGCAGGGCGACGGCGTGCTCGTCATCGAGCCCGCGCAGCAGCATGCGGGCGTCCGCAGCGTGCTCGTCTCGGCCGGCGTGCATGGCGACGAGACCGCGCCGATCGAACTGCTGTCGCGCATCGTCGCCGATATCGCGCAGGGCCGCGCGGCGCTCGCGTGCCGGCTGCTCGTGATTCTCGGCAACATCGATGCGATGCGCGACGGCGGCCGCTATCGCGACGACGATCTGAACCGGCTGTTCAGCGGCCGTCATCTGCAACTGCCGCACAGTCACGAAGCGCCGCGCGCGGCCGCGCTCGAACAGGCCGCGACGCGCTTTTTCGCGGACGCGTCCGACGCGCCCGGGGCGCGCTGGCATATCGACATGCATACAGCGATCCGCGCGTCGGTATTCGAGCGCTTCGCGCTGCTGCCGCATACCGGCAAGCCCTTTTCGCGCGCGATGTTTAAATGGCTCGGCGACGCGCGCATCAGTGCGGTGCTGCTGCACACGACGAAGGGCAACACCTATTCGCACTTTACCGCGCAAGCGTGCGGCGCTGATGCGTGTACGCTCGAACTCGGCAAGGTGCGGCCGTTCGGCCAGAACGACCTGACGCGCTTCGAGGGCGCGGATCTCGCGGTGCGCGCGCTGCTCGCCGGCACGCGAATGAACGCACGAGGCGACGCGCAAGCTACGCTGCCGCGCGTGTTCACCGTCGTCGATCAGCTGACCAAGCAAAGCGACGCATTCGAGCTGCTGCTCGCGCCCGACGTGCCGAACTTCACGCCGCTCGCAAAGGGCACCCTGCTCGCGCGCGACGGCGACTATCAATACACGGTGCAGCGCGACGAAGAGCGCATCGTGTTTCCGAACCCGGCGGTCAAGCCCGGCCTGCGCGCCGGTCTGCTCGTCATCGATACCACCGCCGAGACGCTGCCCAAGCTTGTCTAGACAGGTCCCGTGTACAATCGCGGGCTTCGCGGCTGACGCATCTACCGGTTACGCCGGCCGCGCGAGTCCGAAGCGCGGCCGGCGTAATCCGCCTGTGCGCGCCGAATCGGCTCCGTTTCAGTCAACACCGTAAAGGAACACCCGTAATGAAGAAGAATTGGCCCAACCTGGCCGCGCTCGCGCTGTTCGCGACGGCGGCCTTGACGGCAGGCACAGCGTCGGCGTCTGAGATCAAGGAAATGCGCTTCGGCGTCGAGGCTTCGTATGCGCCGTTCGAATCGAAGTCGCCCGCGGGCGAGCTGCAGGGCTTCGATATCGACGTCGGCAATGCCGTATGCGCGAAGCTGAAGGCCAGATGCGTGTGGGTCGAGAATTCGTTCGACGGCCTGATCCCGGCGCTCGAAGCGCGCAAGTTCAGCGCGATCAACTCGGACATGACGATCACCGACCAGCGTCGCCAGGCAATCGACTTCACCGATCCGATCTACACGATCCCGAATCAGATGATCGCGAAGAAGGGCAGCGCTCTGCAGCCTACGCCCGCATCGCTGAAGGGCAAGCACGTCGGCGTGCTGCAGGGCACGATCCAGGAAACCTATGCGAAGGCGCGCTGGGCGCCGGCCGGTGTCGATGTCGTGCCGTATCAGACCCAGGATCAGATTTACGCGGACCTTGCGTCGGGTCGTCTCGATGCGTCGTTCCAGGACGCCGAAGCGGCATCGAAGGGCTTTCTGAAGAAACCGCAGGGCGCGGGCTTCGAGTTCGCCGGTCCGGCCGTGAGCGACGACAAGCTGCTCGGCGCGGGTGTCGGCTACGGTGTGCGCAAGAACGACAAGGCGCTCAAGGATGCGCTGAACGGCGCGTTGAAGGAGCTGAAGGCCGATGGCACGATCGACCGCCTCGCCGCCAAATACTTCGACGTGAAAGTCGTGCTGAAGTAACGCTGCATCGAAATGTGCAAAACGGCCGCTGATGCGGCCGTTTTGCTTTTTGCACGCGGGTCGCAAACGTTCAACAAATATTTCGAGATATTGCCTTGCAAGCCTGTTCGTGCCCAATGACGCTGCGATAAAATTGCGACGCACGTTGCCGCGCGTCGACGAGCTTCCAACGTCATGGAAACGCGCTTACGTGCAGCGAAAAAACAGAACATAGCGGCCAGGCGCCAGCGGCGCCGAGCGGGGGACTGGAATGACCACCATCGCAATCGAGACTCTGAGCCACGGCGGCACGACCGACGACGCGTCGCTCGTCGCCAGCTACGCGCGGCAGCCCATTCTGAATCGGGACGGCATGCTGTGCGGTTACGAGATCAAGGTGCGTGCGCCGGAGCTGCCGCTCGCCGACGCGGACCTCAGCGCCCCACGAACCCATACCGATCTTCATCCCAACGCCGACGCGTTGCCGGGTCGCGCGCCGACGCCGGTGCAACGCGTCGCGCGCGCGATCGTGCGCGGGCTCGTGCAAAGCGACGTACGCGGCGCGCTGACTGGCCATCCGGCCTACGTCGACGTGAGCCGCGAGCTGCTGCTCGACGACGCGATCCTGCGACTCCCCGCGGAACGCTTCATGCTCGAGCTGCCTTCATCGCTCGAAGTCGATGACGAGTTGATCGCACGTCTCGTGTATCTGCATGGCCGCCGCTATCGCTTCGCGCTCGACGACGTCACGCAGCCCAACGAGACTTTCGCGAAGCTGCTGCCGTACGCCGAAGTCGTCAAGATCGACGTCCCGCGCACGCCGCGCGCGCTGTTGCCGAAGCTCGCGAGCGTGCTGAAGTCGGCGGGCAAACTGCTGCTCGCATCGGGTGTCGATGCGCAGGCCGACTTCGAAACGGTGCATGAGCTCGGCTTCGACCGCTTCCAGGGCTATTACTTCGCGCGGGCGCAAAGCGCATCGAGTCGCAGCGTCAGCGCGCCGCGCCACGCGCTGCTCAATCTGCTGCAACTGCTCGCGGGCGACCCGACGGTCGCGCAGCTCGAAGCCGAGCTGAAGCTGAATCCGGTGCTCGTCATGCATCTGATGAAGCTCGCGAATTCGAGCGGCCTCGCGGTCGGTCACAAGGTGACGACGCTGCGCGACGCGATCAACGCGACGGGCACCGATCGCATCGCGCGCTGGACGCAGCTGTTGCTCTACGCCGACGGCCGCAAGGTCGCGCTCGAAGACGACCCTCTGCTGCAACTCGCGGCCACGCGCGCGCGCTTCATGGAGCTCGCGATCGAACGCATGCCCGAAGCGGGCCGCGACGAAGCCGACGCGGCCTTCCTGACCGGCGTGTTTTCGTTCGTCGATGCGGTGTTCGGTGGCTCGCTCGAAAAAACGCTGAACATCCTCACGCTGTCGCGGCCCATCCAGGCCGCGATCCTGCATCGCGAGGGCAGGCTGGGCTTGCTGCTGAGCGCGGTCGAGGCGCTCGAAGGCGGCGCATGGGAGCGCGTCGCCACGTTGTCCGAACGTCTTGCGCCGTTGACGCTGGAAGAGGTCGCGCAGATGGGTCTCGCGGCCGGCGCATGGGCCGGTGTCGCGGATCGCAGCGCGCAAGGGCTGGAGCGGATCGAGGATTGAGTGGGGTGAAAGCCCCACAGATGCCCGGATAAAATCGTTTTCGGGCAAACACGGAAAGAATCAAGGTGAAGCAGAGTGATCAGCGATCACGCCAGGTCTTCACATCGTCTCCATTTCCCGCATCTGCCCCTGGCCGAAAAAACGTCCCAACTCCTTTGCCAGTTCGTTGAGCACGCCCATCTCCTTCTGTGAGATGCGGCGCGCCTCCTGCGTATGCGACCAGTCGCCGTAGAGCAGCGCGACGGTCTGATCGGTTTCGTCGATGATCGGCAGCAGCACGAACGCGCGCGCGTCGTCGAACGAGCGCCGGAACCACTCGGGCAGCCGCGCGACCATCTTCGGATCGCGCGCATTCTCGATGAAGATGCCAACCGAGTTCGCGATCGCGAGATGAAACACATCGGGCTCGAACGCGGTGCTGAACGCGAGCTTCGGCAGCGCCGCGTCGATCTTCGGCCCGAAGCCGATGCGCGCCTTGAACGTGCCGTTGCTATGCTTGACGTAGACCACGGTGCGCGCGAAGCCGAGCGCCGCGAGCACGGTTTCGGCGGCCATCGCGAGCGCCGGCGCGAGCGGGCTGCCTTCGGGCAGGTCGCGCAGATCCTTTACCCCGACCTCGATGCGCGCCTCGGGCGTGAGCGCCTCGCGCGCGATCGCATCGGCATTGGCGCGCAGCTCGACGATTTCGCGCATCACGCTGTCGCCGCCATCCTCGCGCGCGAGCGCGACGCTCATCTGCAGCAGCACTTCGGGGTCGGTGTTCAGCGCGCTGCAGTACTCGTGCGCAAGCTCGCCGATGCGCGCCTCGCGTTCCCCCTCGGGCATGTTCTGCTGCGTGAGCACGTCGGCGACCGCGGTCGAGTAGTTGGTGATCGCGCGTAGCCACTGCACCTGGCGCGGTTGCGTCACGTCTTCCGGATCGAACTCGCCCATGCCGGAGCGGATCGTGTCGGGCAGGCGCCAGCGCACCGCGGCTTCGGCGCCGATTTCATCGAAGGTGACGCCGAGCACGAGCACGCACGCGTCGGCTTCGAGTGCGCCGCCGTCGATATGGCGGCGAATCTGATCCCATTCGGCGTCGAGATAGAACACGACCAGCAGCTTGCCGATCTGCCGCATCAGCGTGCAGACCACCGCTTCCTCGCCGGCGCGCAGGTCGCCGCGCTCGGTCAGCTTGCGCGCGACGCAGCCCGACAGCAGCGTGCGGTTCAATTCGAGTTTCGCGTCGATGCGGCGCGGCGCGCTTTGATGAAAGTGATCGACGATCTTCAGACCGACTACGAGGTGACCGACCGCATCCATGCCGAGCACCATCAGCGCGCGCGACACGGTCGTGATATTGCCGCCGAACGCCATGTACATCGCCGAGTTCGCGAGCCGGAGCACCTTCTGCGTGAGCGCGAAGTCCGACAGCACCACTTGCACGAGGCCGGTGAAGTCGAGGTCGTCGTTGGTCACTGCCGCCATGGTGGTGCGCAGCGATTGCGACAGCATAGGGAAATCGCCGCGCTCGCTCATTCGCGTCCAGAGCCGGTCGAGCACTGCCGCCTTTACCATGTGTGTCCCGCAAATGCCATACGTGTTCCAGTGAATGCCGTGCCGGTCGCAAGCCGGCTTGTTGCGCTGCCAGGGCGTCGTGTCCGCATCGCCCGTTATGCGCCGTGCAGCTGAAGCTCGCGCGTTTCGAAGCGCTGCGCAAGCTCTTCGGACGGCAGCGCCTTGCAGACGAGCCAGCCCTGAATGTGATCGCAGCCCATCTCGGTGAGCAGGGTGCGCTGCGCTTCCGTTTCGACGCCCTCGGCAACCAGTTCGAGATCGAGCGTCTGCGCAAGGCCGACGACAGCGCTAACGATTGCCTGATCGTTTCGCGAGGTTAGCAGATTCTCGACGAAACTCCGGTCGATCTTCAGCTTCGCGAGCGGAAAGCGTTGCAGGTACGCGAGGCTCGAATAGCCGGTGCCGAAGTCGTCGACTGCGAAGCGGATGCCCATCGCGGTCAGGTCTTCGAGCAAGCCCTTCGCGTGCGCCGGGTCGTGCATTAGCAGACTTTCGGTGATCTCGAACACGAGCCGGCGCGGATCGATGCCGGTCAGCTCGATCGCCTCGCGCACCGAGTCCTTGAAGCGCGGATCGCGAAACTGCTGCGGCGACACGTTGACGGCCACGTACTGCAGCGCAATGCCCTTCGCGTCCCACTGGATCAGCTGCATGCACGCGACCTTCAGCACCCAGTTGCCGAGGAAGTTGATGAGCCCGATCGACTCCGCGAGCGGAATGAACATCGACGGCGGCACGAGGCCATGCACCGGATGCGTCCAGCGGATCAAGGCCTCGACACCGACCACGCCCCGCGTGCGGCTGCTCGTGATCGGCTGGAAGTGTAGCGAAAACTCGCCGTTGCGTACGCCGTCGTAGAGGTCGGCCTCGAGTTTCAGACGCTCGGCGTCGGCCGGGTTGTCGTCCGGCACGTAGAACGCGAGCGTGTTGCCGCCCGCGGCCTTCGCCTGCAACAACGCGTGGTCGGCCCAGCGCAGCAGGTGCGTGTCGTGGCCGCCGGTGTCGTTGGCGTGACGCACGTCCGGGTACAGCGCGATGCCGATGCTGGCCGACAGGTGCACCTGTTGACCCTTGAACACATACGGCTGCTGGATCGCGGTCAACAGACGCCGCGCCAGCGCTTCGGCGGCGGCCGCCGCGTCGGTGCGGCTCGCGGCCGGCTTCACGAGGATCGCGAACTCGTCGCTGGCGATCCGCGCGATCGTTTCGCTCGGGCTCGTCATGTTCAACAGGCGCCGCGACGTGTCGCGCAGCATCTCGTCGCCGGCGTCGTAGCCGAGCGCGCGGTTCACCCGCTGATAGTCGTCGAGATCGAGCAGCAGCAGCGCGACCGGCGTGCCGTGCGCATCGGCCTTCTGTTGTGCATCGAGCAGCGCGTGCACCAAACCCGACTGGTTCGGCAGACTGGTCAGCCGGTCCAGATGCAGCGCCTGGGTCAGCCGCTCTTCGGTGGCGCGCCACGACGACACGTCGAAGCCGGCGATCGCGTAGCCATCGACGCCGTCGTGATTGCTGCGCACGACCCGCAGCTCGACCGTGATCGGATAGGTCAGCGACTTGAGGAGCCCGAGCGTCGCTTTCTCGACGTTGCCCGAAGCCGCCGCCTGCTTGAGCAGCGCATCGAGGCGCGGCACGTCGGCGGGCGCGACCAGATCGTGCAGCGTCGCGGTTTTCAGGTATTCGCGGTGATAGCCGATGAAGCGCAGGCTCGCATCCGACACGTAGATGAAGCGCAACGCATCGTCGACGTGCGCGAGCAGGTCGACCGCGCCGACCACCTGTTCCAGTGGGGGCGGGCGGTTCGCGCTGCTCGGCCGGTCGTCGTCCTCGCGCCGGCCGAACGCCCGCAGCCGGTCGATGACCGTGCGCAAGGAGCCCCGGCGGGGCGCGGTGATCGTGTTCGCTTCCATGTTCGTCGCTGGCAACCTGGGTTCGTCCGCGGGCGGGACTGCTTGTCCGCTAGTCCGGGCGGCCGGGAGATAGCAGGCCGCCCCATCAGAACGAGATAACGACGCAAGCGGGGAAATCTTTAGCTGCGCGCCGAGAAAAACATCCGGTAAGGAGACGCGCGGTTCAGTCGCCGGGACGATTCGGTTAAAGTGACACCGCTTCGCGGCCGTTAATACGGCGAATCTCCCTTAATTTGGCGACGCTGATGGCGTCGCGCTGCGTAGACTTTCCGAACCTTGCACCGATGATCCATCTTCGAACGCTCCGTCATCAGGTCCGCCAGCGCCCCATGGCCCGTCCCGCGGGATGCCGAGGTGCGTGATGTCGTCGCCGGCGCGTCGGCCGGCTATCTTGAGCGCGGGGACCCGGACGCGGTCCCGCAGTATGTCTACGTCGGCCGCCAGCCGATTCTGGATCGCGATGGGGCGCTTCACGCGTACGAGCTGCTGTTCCGCGCCGGCACCTATAACTACGCCGAAATCAGCGACGACGCGCAGGCCACCGCGCAGGTGGTCGCGCGCGCGATCGGCGGTATCGGCGTGCCGGCCGTGCTCGGCCAGCATCGCGGCTTCGTCAATATCGACCGCGCGCTGCTCTTTAGCGACATCGTCCATCTGATGCCGCCCGAGCGCTTCGTGCTCGAAATCCTCGAAACCGTGCGTTACGACGCTTCGCTCGCGCGTCGGCTCGACGAACTGCACTGCGCCGGCTTCCAGGTCGCGCTCGACGACGTGCACGACCTGACCGACGAGCTGAGGGAGATGCTGCCGTACGCCGATATCGTCAAGATCGACTTCCTGCAAACGCCGCGCCGCAAGGTCGCCGAGCTCGCGTCGGCCTTGCGCGGCTACGGCAAGACGCTGCTCGCCGAGAAGGTCGAAACTCGCGAGGACTTCGCGCTCGCGCACGAGCTCGGCTTCGACCTGTTCCAGGGCTACTTCTTCGCGCGGCCGCAGGTGCTGGCCGCGCCGCGCAACCGCTCGCTGCGCCCGGGCCTGTTGCGGCTGCTCGCGCTGCTGTCGCGCGACGCCGGCATCGTCGAGCTCGAGGCGGAGCTGAAGGTCAATCCGGGCGTGGTCGTGCAACTGCTGCGGCTCGTCAATTCGAGCGCGTTCGGCCTCGGACGCAACATCGCGTCGCTGCGCGAGGCGATCATCGCGACCGGCACGCGGCAAATCGCGCGCTGGGCGCAACTGCTGCTGTACGCGGATACCGGCGACCTGCCGTGGCGCGCCGATCCGCTCGTGCAACTGGCCGCGACGCGCTCGCGCTTCATGGAGCTTGCCGCGAACTGGCTGCGTCCGGCCGACGGCGAATTCGCCGATGCCGCGTTCATGACCGGGATTTTCTCGCTGGTGCATATCGTGCTCGACAGCACCCCGGACGCGGTGCTCGAAAAGCTCGGCCTCGCGCCGCAGATCCGCGAGGCGATCGTCGCGCGCAAGGGCGAGCTGGGCGCGCTGCTGCTGATCGCCGAGGTCGCGGGCGAGGGCGGCGACGCGGCGCCGGTCGCGACGGCGGCGGGCTTCCACGCGCTGACGCCCGAGTTGCTATCGCAGCTGAACCTGTCGGCGGCGGCGTGGTTCGGCGCGCACGTGGCGGAGTCGGACGCTTGATGCGCCGGGCCCGCGCGCCGCATCCTTTCGATTTGCTTGTGGACCTGGCGGCGACGGACGCCGCGTGCGCATCCGTGGTCCAATAGAACGTTCAGCGGCGGCCTGTGACGCCGGCCGAAGCTGTCTTCGATGGACGGGATCAACTGCGTGCGCTCACGCATGGAGGAGCAGATGAAGACAAAACACATACCGGCGGTATTGGCCGCCGTCATGGCGTTCGGATTCGCAATGCATTCGCCGCTCGCCTCGGCAACCCTGAAGCCCGGCGATACGGCGCCGGCGTTCACCGCCGAGGCCTCGCTCGGCGGCAAGACCTACACGTATTCGCTGGCCGATCAGCTGAAGAAGGGGCCGGTCGTGCTGTACTTCTATCCGGCCGCGTTCACGAAGGGCTGCACGATCGAGGCGCACGAATTCGCCGATGCGGTCGACGAATACAAGAAGTACGGTGCGACGGTGATCGGCGTATCGCACGACAACATCGATACGCTGACGAAGTTCTCGGTCAGCGAATGCCGCAGCAAATTCCCGGTCGCGGCCGACGCCGACGCGAAGGTGATCAACGCATACGACGCGGGCATGCCGATGAAGGCCGGCATGGCGAATCGCGTGTCATACGTGATCTCGCCCGAAGGCAAGATCATCTACGAGTACACGAGCCTGCAGCCCGACAAGCATGTCGAGAACACGCTGAACGCGCTCAAGGAATGGGCGGCCGCGCACAAGGGGCAGTGAAGGGGCCACGCGCCGGCATCGCGCATTGCTCGTGTCAGGCCCGTGCCAGGCTAAACCCATTTACCGGATGAGCTTGCGATGCCGATTCTCGTTGCGTTGATTGCGCTGGTCGCGCTGGGGTACGGCGCGGTACGCGCCTTCGATGCGCTGCAGGCCGGTTTCGGGCTGGCGGTGGCGGAAAGCGTGGCGGTCCTGGTTGCGTTGCTGATTGCCGGTGCGCTCGCTTACTGGCGGCAGCGGCGCCGCGAAGTCGCGCCGAACGTGCGCGACGGCGACTGGACGCACGAGCTGAAGGGCAGTTGGGGATTGGTGCGGCTCGCGGCGGGCAAGCGGCTCTGCGAGATTCGCGTCGGCGACGAGCAGGGTGCGTATATCTTCGCGGATCTTCTCGGCGCCGAAGCACAAGGCCGCGACGCGCAGGCGCGGCTCGCCGTGAAGGTCAAGGACGCACGGCGCGGCGAGTGGCTCGTGCCGATGTCGAACGAACGGGTGGCGCGCCGATGGCAGCGGATCTTCTCGCTGGCCATCGAGCAGAAGCTGTGAACACCACCTTCACGACATCATGACGAGGTCGGCGCCGCGCCACCCGTGCGGCGCGCCTTTCTCGCCTCCCAGCGCACGCGGATGCGATCCATGTACAGATACACGACCGGCGTCGTATAGAGCGTCAGCATCTGGCTGACGATCAGCCCGCCGACGATCGAAATACCGAGCGGCGCGCGCATCTCCGCGCCTTCGCCGCTGCCGAACGCGAGCGGCAATGCACCGAGCATCGCGGCGAAGGTGGTCATCATGATCGGCCGGAAGCGCAGCAGACAGGCCTGGTAGATCGCGTCGCGCGAGGACAGCCCTTTGCGCGACGCGTCGATCGCGAAGTCCACCATCATGATCGCGTTCTTCTTCACGATGCCGATCAGCAGGATCACGCCGATCAGCGCGATGATGCTGAACTCGGTCTTGAACAGCAGCAGCGCGAGCAGCGCGCCGACGCCCGCGGACGGCAGCGTCGACAGGATCGTCAGAGGATGGATGTAGCTCTCGTACAGGATGCCGAGCACGATATACACCGCCGCGAGCGCGGCGAGGATCAGGATCGGCTGATCGGACATCGACTGCTGGAACGCCTGGGCGGTGCCCTGGAAGCTGCCGTGAATCGTGGCGGGCATGCCGATCTCGGCCATCGTGTCGTAGATCACCTGCGTGGCGGTGGACAGCGAGACACCCGGCGGCAGGTTGAACGAAATCGTCGAGGCGACGAACTGGCTCTGGTGATTGACCGACAGCGGTGTGGTGCCCGGCCCGAAGCTGGCGATCGTCGACAGCGGCACCATCGTTTCCTTCGCGATCGACACCGGCGAGCCCGACGACGCGCTCGACTTGCCGCTCGCCGCGATCGAGTTGATCGCCTGGTTGCGCGCGGAGTCGGCCGCGATGCTGGCCGCGCTCGTCGCGGTGGTGGCTGCCGTGCCGCCGGTTGCGGCGCCGCCGGCGGCCCCGCTCGTCGTGGCCGCCGTGCTGGTCGCCTTCGTTACAGTGCCGGCCGGCGCATTGGTGGTCTGCGCGCCGCTCGCGCTGCCGCCCGAGGTGCTGACGTAAATCTGGCTCAGCATTTCCGGGCTCTGCCAGTAGCGCGGCGCGACTTCCATCACCACGTGATACTGGTTCAGCGGGTTGTAGATCGTCGATACCTGGCGCTGGCCGAACGCGTCGTACAGCGTGTTGTCGATCTGCGAGGGCTTGATGCCGAGACGCGCGGCGGTGGCGCGGTCGATCGTCACCATCGCCTCGAGACCGCCTTGCTGCTGGTCGGAGTTCACGTCCGCGAGTTCCTTGCGAGCCTGCAGCGCCTCGGTGAGCTTCGGCCCCCACTTATACAGATCGGGCGTCGAGTCCGCGAGCAGCGTGAACTGATACTGCGCGTTCGATTGCCGGCCGCCGACGCGGATGTCCTGCACCGCCTGCAGGAAGGTGCGCGCGCCGGCCACGTCGCCGAGCGGCGCGCGCAACTGCTGGATCAGCTGGTCGGCGGACAGCTTGCGTTCGCTCTTCGGCTTCAGCGACAGGAACATGAAGCCCGAGTTGGTCTGCCGGCCGCCGGTGAAGCCGACCACGCTGTCGACCGCCGGGTTCTTGCTGACGATGTCCATCATCTGCGAGAACTTGTCCTTCATCGCCTGGAACGACGTGCTCTGGTCGGCCTGGATGCCGCCGATCAGGCGCCCGGTGTCCTGCTGCGGGAAGAAGCCTTTCGGCACGATGATGTAGAGCGCGACGTTCAGCCCGATGGTCAGCAGCAGCACGAGCAGGATCAGCCGCGGATGCCGCAGCGCCCAGCCGAGCGTGCGCTCGTAGCCGCGCTGCATCGACGTGAAGCCGCGTTCGAGCCAGCGGCCGAGGCGGCTTTCCTGTTGCTTCTCGTGCGGCTCGCGCAGCAGGCGCGAGCACATCATCGGCGTGAGCGTCAGCGAGACGATCAGTGACACCGCGATCGCGAGCGACAGCGTCAGCGCGAACTCGCGGAACAGCCGCCCGACGATGCCGCCCATCAGCAGGATCGGCAGGAACACGGCGACGAGCGAGATGCTGATCGACATCACCGTGAAGCCGACCTCGCGCGCACCGAGGAACGCGGCCTTCATGCGCGGCACACCGTCTTCGATGTGGCGCGAGATGTTTTCGAGCACCACGATCGCGTCGTCGACGACGAAGCCGGTCGCGATGGTCAACGCCATCAGCGACAGATTGTCGAGCGAGAAGCCCATCAGGTACATCGCGCCGAACGTGCCGATGATCGAGATCGGCACGGCCACGCTCGGAATCAGCGTGGCGCGCCAGTTGCGCAGGAACAGGAACACGACCATCACGACCAGCGCGACCGCGATCACGAGCGTGCGCTGGGTGTCTTTCAGCGACGCGCGGATCGTCGTGGAGCGGTCCGAGGTCGGCGAGATTTCGACGTCTGCGGGCAGCGATGCGTGCAATTGCGGCAGCATCGCCTTCACGCGGTCGACGGTCTCGATGATGTTGGCGCCCGGCTGCCGGTACAGGATCACGAGCACCGCGTGCTTGCCGTTGAAGAGGCCGAGGTTGCGCAGGTCCTCGACCGAATCGACGACCTCGCCCATGTCGGAGAGTTTGACCGGTGCGCCGTTGCGATAGGCGATGACCAGATCCTTGTACTGCGACGCCTTGGTGGCCTGGTCGTTGGTGTACAGCTGCACGCGATTCTCGCCGAACTCGATCGCCCCTTTCGGGCTGTTCGCGTTGGCCGAGGCGAGCGCCGCGCGCACGTCCTCGAGGCCGATGCCGTAGTGCGACAGCGCATGCGGCATCAGCTCGACGCGTACGGCCGGATTCGCCGAGCCGCTCACGTCCACTTCGCCGACCCCCTGCACCTGCGACAGCGACTGCTGCAGCACCGTGGCGGCCGAATCGTAGAGCTGGCCGGGCGTGCGCGTGCTCGACGTCAGCGCGAGAATCAGGATCGGCGCGTCGGCCGGGTTGACCTTGTGGTAGGTCGGATTGCTGCGCAGGCTCGCGGGCAGGTCGGCGCGCGCCGCGTTGATCGCCGCCTGCACGTCGCGCGCGGCGCCGTCGATGTCGCGGTTCAAGCCGAACTGCATCGTGATGCGCGTCGAGCCGACCGAGCTTTGCGACGTCATCTCGGTGACGTCGGCGATCGAGCCGAGATGCCGCTCGAGCGGACTCGCGACGCTGGTCGCGACGGTCTCCGGGCTCGCGCCCGGCAGCGTCGCCTGCACCGAGATGGTCGGGAAGTCGACCTGCGGCAGCGGCGCCACCGGCAGCTTGGTGAACGCGAACACGCCCGACAGCGCGATGCCGATCGCCAGCAGCGTGGTGGCGACCGGGCGGGAAATAAACGGACGCGACAGGTTCATCGCTCAGTTCCCTGCATCGGTTGCGGGCGGCGTGGCGCTACCGGACGAATCGCCGCGGCTAAAGCGCTCGCGCAGCCGGCGGCCGAGCGAATCGAACGCGAGGTAGATCACCGGCGTCGTGAACAGCGTCAGCAACTGGCTCACGATCAGGCCGCCGGCGATCGCGATACCGAGCGGCCGGCGCAGTTCCGAGCCCGCGCCGGTGCCGAGCATCAGCGGCAGCGCGCCGAGCAGCGCGGCGAGCGTGGTCATCAGGATCGGCCGGAAACGCAGCAGACACGCCTGGTAGATCGCCTCGCGCGGCGGCTTGCCTTCCTCGCGCTCCGCATAGAGCGCGAAGTCGATCATCATGATCGCGTTCTTCTTCACGATACCGATCAAAAGCACGATCCCGATGATGCCGATGATGTCGAGATCGTGGCCGGTGATCAGCAGCGCGAGCAGCGCGCCGACGCCGGCGGACGGAAGAGTGGACAGAATCGTGATCGGATGGATGAAGCTCTCGTACAGCACGCCGAGCACGATGTACATCGTGACGATCGCCGCGAGGATCAGGAACAGCTCGTTCGCGAGCGACGCCTGGAACGCGAGCGCCGCGCCCTGGAAGCGCGTCTGGAACGACGCGGGCAGGCCGATGTCCTTCTCGGCCTGTTCGATCGCCTTCACGGCCGCGCCGAGCGACGAACCCGGGGCGAGGTTGAACGACACCGTGGTGGCCGGGAACTGGCTCAGGTGCGTGACGAGCAGCGGCGCGGGTCGCTCGATGAACTTCGCGATCGACGACAGCGGCACCTGGCCGCCCGCCGACGTGGAAGAGGGCAGGTAGATCGAGTTCAGCGACGTGGTGTAGTGCTGCATCGTCGGCTGCGCTTCGAGAATCACACGGTACTGGTTCGACTGCGTGAAGATCGTCGAAATGATGCGCTGGCCGAACGCGTCGTACAGCGCGCTGTCGATCGTGGCCGGCGTGATGCCGAAGCGCGCGGCGGTCGCGCGGTCGATCTCGATGAACACCGAGCGGCCGTTGTCCTGCAGATCGGTCGCGACGTCCGCGAGTTCGGGCGACTGCTTCAGGCGCTCGACCAGCTTCGGCACCCACGTCGCGAATTCGCCGATGTTCGGATCGGTCAGCATGAACTGATACTGCGTCGGGCTGACCGTCGAGTCGATCGTCAGGTCCTGCACCGGCTGCATGTACAGCGACGCGCCCGGAATATGCGCGACGTCCTTCTGCAACTGGCGGATCACTTCGCTCGCGGTGCTGCCGCGGTCGTCGCGCGGCTTCAGGTTGATCAGCATGCGACCGCTGTTCAGCGTGATGTTGCTGCCGTCCACGCCGATGAAGGAGGTCAGGCTTTCGACGTCCGGGTTCTTCAGGATCTGGTCGGCGAGCGCCTGCTGACGCTCGGCCATCGACGCGAACGACACCGACTGCGGCATCTGCGTGATCGCCTGGATCACGCCGGTGTCCTGCACCGGGAAGAAGCCCTTCGGTATGAACACGTACAGCAGGCCGGTCAGCACCAGCGTGAGGACAGCTACGACCAGCGTGGAGCGCTGACGGTTCAGCACCCAGGTGAGCGCGACCGCGTAGCGCGCGATCACCCAGTCGATGAAGCGGTGCGCCTTCGCCTCGAAGCGGTGACTGTCGTGCGGCGGCGTGTGGCGCAACAGTTTCGCGCACATCATCGGCACCAGCGTCAGCGACACGACCGCCGAAATGACGATCGTCACCGCGAGCGTGATCGCGAATTCATGGAACAGGCGGCCGACCACGTCGCCCATGAAGAGCAGCGGAATCAGCACCGCGATCAGCGAGACCGTCAGCGAAATGATCGTGAAGCCGATCTGCTTCGAGCCCTTCAGCGCGGCTTCGAGCGCACTGTCGCCTTCCTCGACATAGCGCGCGATGTTCTCGATCATCACGATCGCGTCGTCGACGACGAAGCCGGTCGCGATGGTCAGCGCCATCAGCGACAGGTTGTCTAGCGAGAAGCCGCACAGGTACATCACGGCGAGCGTGCCGATCAGCGACAGCGGCACCGATAGGCTCGGAATGATCGTCGCGTAGATGTTGGCGAGGAACAGGTACATCACCAGCACGACCAGCACGACCGACATCGCCAGCTCGAACTGCACGTCGCGCACCGACGCGCGGATCGTCGTGGTGCGGTCGGTGACGACCTCGACGTCGAGCGCGGCGGGCAGCGACTGCTGCAAGCGCGGCAGCAGCGCCTTGATGCTGTCGACCACCTGGATCACGTTCGCACCCGGCTGGCGCTGCACGTTCAGGATGATCGCGGGCGTGTTGTCGACCCACGCGCCGAGCTTCGTGTTCTCCGGACCCGGCACGATGCTCGCGACGTCGGTCAGCATCACCGGGCGGCCGCTCTTGTATGCGACCACGGCGCTCTTGTACTCGTCGGCGTCGGTCAGCTGATCGTTCGAATTGATCGTGTAGTTGCGCGTCGGGCCGTCGAAATTGCCCTTCGGCGTGTTGACGTTCAGGTTCGAGATGGTGGTGCGCAGATCGTCGAGATTCAGGCCGTACGCGGCGAGCGCGCGCGGGTTCGCCTGAATGCGGATCGCCGGGCGCTGCCCGCCCGACAGGCTCACGAGACCCACCCCCGCGACCTGCGAGATCTTCTGCGCGAGACGCGTGTCGGCGAGATCCTGCACCTGCGTGAGCGGCAGCGTTTTTGACGTGATCGCGAGCGTGATGATCGGCGCGTCGGCCGGGTTGACCTTCGCGTAGATCGGCGGCGCGGGCAGGTCGGAGGGCAGCAGGTTGCCCGCCGCGTTGATCGCCGCCTGGACTTCCTGCTCGGCGATGTCGAGCGGCAGATCGAGGCTGAATTGCAGCGTGATGATCGACGAGCCGGCCGAGCTTTGCGACGACATCTGATTCAGCGACGGCATCTGCCCGAACTGCCGCTCGAGCGGCGCCGTTACGGACGACGTCATCACGTCCGGGCTCGCGCCCGGATAGAAGGTCTGCACCTGGATCGTCGGATAGTCGACTTCGGGCAGCGCGGACAGCGGCAGAAAGCGCAGCGCGACGAGGCCGACCAGCATGATCGCCGCCATCAGCAGCGCGGTGCCGACGGGACGCAGAATAAATGCGCGGGATGGATTCATGCGGTAAGTGCCGTGCCTTTACTTTATTGCGATGCTTGCGGCGCGCGCCGGCCGCGACGCGCTGGCGCGCCCGAGGCGGCCGCCGGAGCGCTCGCGCCGTGCGCGCCGGACGCGCCACGCGGCCGCTCGGCCGGGATGGTGATCTTCGAGCCTTCGCGCAGCCGGTCCGAACCGTCGATCACGACGCGCTCGCCGACCGCGAGACCCGACTGGATGCTGGTGCGCTCGCCATCGACCGGGCCGACCTTGACCTGGCGCACGGTGACCGTGTCGTCGGGCTTCACGATGTACACGAAGGTACCGATCGAGCCGTTGAGCACCGCCGAGGTCGGCACGATCACCGCGTCCTTGATCGTATCGACGAGCAGGCGCGTGTTGACGAACTGGTTCGGGAACAGGCCGTTGTCCTTGTTCTCGAAGATCGCGCGCAGCTTGATCGTGCCGGTGGTCGTGTCGATCTGGTTGTCCATCGTCTTCAGCGAGCCGACTTCGAGCGGATGCGTGTTGCTGCGGTCGTACGCGGTGGCCGACAGCGACTCGCCGTTGCGCGTGTGCAGGATGATCTGCTGCAGATTGTCTTCGGAGGTCGAGAACACCACGCTGATCGGATCGAGCTGCGTAATCACGACGATGCCGTTGGCGAGGCCCGAGGTCACGTAGTTGCCCGGGTCGACCTGACGCAGACCGACGCGGCCCGACACCGGCGCGGTGATGCGCGCGTACACGAGGTCGAGCTTGAAGCTGTCGACGTTCGCCTGGTCGGCCTTCACCGTGCCTTCGTATTGCCGCACCAGCGACGCCTGCGTGTCGACCTGCTGACTCGCGATCGAGTCTTGCGCGAGCAGCGTTTGATAGCGCTTCAGATCGAGACGCGCGGTGGCGAGCAGCGCCTCGTCGCGCACCAGCGTGCCTTCGGCGTTGCGCAGCGAAATCTCATACGGGCGCGGGTCGATCTGGGCCAGCACGTCGCCCTTCTTGACCATCTGGCCTTCCTTGAAATACACGTCCTGCAGTACGCCGCTCAGTTGCGGCAGCACCGTGACGGTGGCGAGCGGCGTGACCGTGCCGAGCGCGGTCAGCACGACCGGCATCTCGCCCTGCGTCGCGGCGGCGACGTGCACCGGCTGCGGCATGTTGGCCATCGCGTTCGGACCGCCGCGGCCGAGGTTGCCGCTGCGCGCGCCGCTCGCGGCACCCGGCGCGCTCGCCCCGCTGCCAGGGCTGCCCCACGGATGCCAGCGCCACAGTACGACGCCGAGCACGACCAGCGCCGCGACGATCAGCGCGACAGTGCGGCCGCGGTGGCGTTTCACCGCGCCGGGCGCGCTCGATTGCGCGCCGCTCGCGGACGGCTGGGAAGCGGCGGGGCGTTGGGTTTCCGGGTGCTTTTGTTGTTCGTCCATCGGTTCGGTCAGGTGGCTGGCTTTGTGATGTGAGCCGCCGATGCGGTCGCCGCCGTTCGAAAGACGGCGGGCCGGCATATGGGCGGCGTGTCAGGCGGTCGTGGCGGCGCGCGCCGCGCAATATTTAGCGCGATGCTATCCGAGGCGCGGGACAGAGATGTTAACGCAATGCGGAATCATCACGGATCGGCGAGGCCTTTTTGACGGCGCTCGCGGCTCGCGGCGCGGTCCCGCGACGGGGATGCGTGATCGTACGTTGCGGTGTCTGTAACAGTCCAGCCGCGTATTTTTCGGTTAATTACGAAGGTTACAGGCTGTTGGCGAATTGTAGGGCAAGGGTGGGCGGGATGCCTTCGTCACTGCACGTTGGCGCTCATTGCCGCCGCCCGGCTATTCGTCGAGCCGGCGCCCCGGCGTGCCGCCGATCTCAAGCACGATCTTGTCGATGCATTCGAGCAGCGCGGGTGCGGCGTCCGAGATCAGCCAGTCGCGCGGACACTGGTCGGCCGAGCCGCCGCAATTGACCGCGTAGCGCTCGCCCGACGGCCCGACGAAGCCGAGCGCGATCGCGTTCAGCCCGTTGTACCACTCGCCGGTGGCGATGGCGAAACCGCGTTCGAGCGTGTCCTGGATCGCAGTGACGAGACGGCTGCCGATATAGCCCCAATCATCGCCCTCGGCCGTCTGCAGGCCGACGAGCAGGCGGTCGCGGTCCGCTTGCGCGAGCGCGGCGAGATACGCCCGGCCGACGGCGGTGCGCGTCAAGCTCATGCGTGAGCCGATTTCGAGTCGCGATACGAGCACCGCCGAACGCGGCCGGATCGCGTCGATGACGACCATGTCGTAGCGGTCGCGCACCGCGAGATGCACCGACAACGCGGTGCGTTCCGCGAGTTCGATCAGGAATGGCCGCGCGCGCGAGCGGATGTCGAAATTGCGCAGAAAGCCGTTGCTGAGTTCGAGCACCGACGAGGTCAGCACGAAGCGCTCGCTTTCGGGCAGTCGCAGCAGAAAACCGGTGCCCACGAGCGTCGCGGTGATGCGCGACACGGTGGGCTTCGGGATGCCGGTCAACTCGGCGAGTTCGCGATTGCTGAGCGGTGCGTGCGCGGCGGCGACGGCGCGCAATACGGTCAGGCCGCGCGCGAGCGCGGTGACTTCATCGCCCGGGCCGTCCCGGTCTTTGCTCGCGGCGGCTCTGGCGGCGACGGCTTGGTTGGGTGTGGATCGGTTCATGCTTTTTTTTGGAACAGTATTTCAGGTTGTACGTTCGTTAACCCATTGACGACCGCCCGCGCGGGGCGGGGGGCATCTCCAAACCGGGGCATCCATTTCATATATTTTGGGAAAATCATTGTATCGGAAGAAATTGCCGATCGATGAGCGACTATATCTTTTTGCTTGACTTAGTCAGGATAACCATAAAAAATGGAACCTCATTTCGAAAGTCGCATCTTTTCGCTGCAATTTGGTGCACGCAAGCGGAAAATCCCGGAATCCAGGATCGATTGCCCCGTCCATGGCGCTTGCGCCTTTCGAAATACCTTCTCTCAGGTTCTAGCACGGCCCTCGGAATGGCTAGAACTTTTAAGGCGTCACGGCAACGTGATGCCTTTTTTTTTTTGGCCATATAACCGCACAACAGCCGACATTCTAATGTCAACGCACCGTAGTATTCCGCACGAGAAAGTTCGCAAAAAATCGGCACCCAAATGCAAGCGTTAGATCACGCCTTCTGAAATCTCAAGAGACTTCCGTCTCCGCCAAAAGGACGATGCGCAACAATTACCGGCAAATTACTGTCTCGTTTAATATCCAGTTGGTTGTGAATTTATTTGCAAACGTAAATGGTGAGAAAGTGCCCATGCCGGTTTAGCGCGGTTAAACGAATCATGCTCCGCTTTCGCACGCTCGTCATGTGCCCCGACGCAAGAGTGATACCAATGGCCGAGCTATGAAAACTCAGCGGCTGCGCGACGAGTTTCTTCTTTATCATGTCGGGATTGCATCTGTCGTACGGTCTCGGCGCGGAATTTTTTTATCAACTGCGCATATTTATCCGATTCAAGTTATTGCGCTAGCTCTGAGCGCTGCATTAATGGCTGTGAACTCCCACTTGACACTGAGCTGAGCAACATCGATTCAGCGCCGCCGATCGTGCACACCACGAGCGATGTGGAGGTAGCCGTCAATGCGGCTTTACAGCTCCTGGTGTTGCAGGCGTGGAATTCCCTTTATTTGTCATTCAACATTCCGTCGTGGTTGTTGTCGACGCTGTCTTTTTCTTCTTGTTGTTTCCGGCGCTCGCGCCACGGCTACTGTCGATGCGCTCCAAGTGGGCGATGCTGATGGCGATGCGGGGCGGCAAGTTGTGGTGATTTTCCTTTGCGCGAGCGCGCTGCAAAGCGCGTCGCCGCGCGTGACCGCCTGGACGAGACGGCTCGGCAATGTGATCACGGGATAGGCGAGGCCGTAGCCGGTTCCGAACAGCACGGCGCTGGACACGTGAAAGAGCGTGTGATACGGAACGGCGAACATTGCTGCAATGCCAAGGAGCATCAACGCGCCTCAGCGCGCCAGCAGCGAAACCGTCGCGATGCCGAGAATCGTCATGATCAGCGACGTGCTCACGTGAATCGCCACTTCGCCAGCCGCCCAGCCGAGCCGGCCGTCCTGCAGGCGCTGCACCACTTCCGCGGAGAACGTCGAGAAGGTCGACAGCCCGCCCATCAGACCGGTGATGACGAACAGCCGCCATTCCGGCGAGAGCTGGGGCACCCGCGCGAAGCCCGCGACCGCCACACCGATGATGTAGCCGGCGATCACGTTGGCGGCGAGCGTGCCAAGCGGCAGGTCGCTAAAGACCGGGTTCAGTCGAAAGCCGAGGAACCAGCGAAACAGCGAGCCGAGTGCGCCGCCAATCGCGACAGCGAGAAAAGACCAATACATGGAAGAGGATCGAACCGGGAACGTCGACAAACCGGTTGATGCGGGCGAATTGATGCCGCGTCCGCATAACCGGGCGTAGCAGGCATCATCAGCCCCATGGGCGGTTAATGGAGAACGCCATCTCCAGCCGCGAAGTCTAACATCGGCGCGCGGATTTTGGGGACAGGCATGTGGCCCGCGACTCTCCCGCGCCTCTCGCCGCGTCTCTCCCGTTCCCCGCGAGCGCCGCCCTGGTTCACTCCGGCGTCGCCGAAATCTTGTGAATCGACAAATCGGCGCCGTTGTATTCCTCTTCCTGGTCGAGCCGCAGGCCGACCGTCATGCGGATCGCGCCGTACACGGCCGTGCCGCCGAGCCCCGACACGACGATCCCGCCGAGCGTGCCGATGATCTGCGAGGCGAACGACACACCGCCCAGCCCGCCGAGCGCGTGAGCGCCGAAGATGCCGGCCGCGATGCCGCCCCATGCGCCGCACAGGCCGTGCAGCGGCCACACGCCGAGCACGTCGTCGATGCGCCAGCGGTTCTGCACGCAGGTGAACATATAGACGAACAGCACGCCGGCGATGCCGCCCGTGACCAGCGCGCCGAGCGGATGCATGATGTCCGAGCCCGCGCACACCGCGACGAGTCCGGCGAGCGGGCCGTTGTACGTGAAGCCCGGGTCGTTGCGGCCCGCGAACCACGCGCTCAGCGTGCCGCCGACCATCGCCATCAGCGAGTTGACCGCGACGAGGCCGCTGATCTTGTCGAGGGTCTGCGAGCTCATCACGTTGAAGCCGAACCAGCCGACCGTCAGCACCCATGCGCCGAGCGCGAGAAACGGAATGTTCGACGGCGGATGCGCGGCGATGCCGCCGTCGCGGTGATAGCGGCCGTGGCGCGCGCCGAGCAGCAGCACTGCCGGCAGCGCGACCCATCCGCCGAACGCGTGCACCACCACCGAACCCGCGAAGTCATGGAATGGCGCGCCGAACGCCTGCGTGAGCCAGTCCTGAATGCCGAAACGGTCGTTCCATGCGATGCCTTCGAAGAACGGATAGACGAAGCCGACCAGCACGAACGTCGCGAACAACTGCGGGTTGAACTTGGAGCGCTCGGCGATGCCGCCCGACACGATCGCGGGGATCGCGGCGGCGAACGTCAGCAGGAAGAAAAAGCGCACGAGCGCATAGCCGTTATGCTGGGCGAGCGTCGCGGCGCCGTCGAAAAACTGCACGCCGTATGCGATCGTGTAGCCGATGAAGAAGTACGCGATCGTCGACACCGCGAAGTCCACCAGAATCTTGACCAGTGCATTGACCTGGTTCTTCTTGCGCACGGTGCCGAGCTCCAGGAAGGCGAATCCTGCGTGCATCGCCAGCACCATGGCGGCGCCGATCAAAAGAAACTCGGTATCGGCGCCGTATTTCAGACTTTCCATCGATATGTCCCGCTTGTGCCAAAAAAGTGCGCTATGCGAGCAAGAAGCGGGCCATAGTTGTGCTGGCCGCGTCGGCCCGGTGCAATCGGGCACCGGGATGGGAATCTGGATGGTTTCGAGCGATGCGCCGTCCGAGCGCGCCATGCACCTGAACAGAGAGGCGAGGCACAGCGAAAGTGCATAAATCGTCACGGCTACGCAGGATGACCCAGAAAAGGGCGAAGTATTCGATTTAAATTACATATCTAGTCGGAATCCGACGCAACGAGATGCTGTCGATGCCCAATCCTGGCGCGCATTCGACCAGCGGGGGTACGGTGGTCGACGGGTTCGTGTCCCTCTTTCTTTTCCCGCGCAAACGCCGACATAATGTGCCGACCTCGTACCCGATTCGCCGGCCAACCCCTTCCCTGGGCACGCATGAGACTGACCACTAAAGGCCTGCTGCTGATCGCGATCCCGGCCGTCTTCGAACTCGCGCTGCTCAGCGGCGTCGTGAAGGCGCAGGCCGACGCGACAATGGCCGAGCGCCGGGCGATGCATAGCGAGGAGGTACTGCGCCAGAGCACGGCGATTCTCGATCCGGTGCTGTCCGAATCGGTCGCGCTGCGCGGCGCGGTACTTGCCAACGACGTACGCTTCACGACCCCGATCGCAGTATGGATGGACGTCGACCGGCGCATCGACGATCTCGTCGATCTCGTCGGCGACAATCCCGCGCAAGTCGAGCGCGTGGTCGAGGTGCGCCAGGCGGTGCAGGCATACCGCCAGTGGTCCGACCGCATCCAGGACATGCTGCGCGCCGGGCGGCGCGCCGAGATTCTCGCGCGCTTCCACGATCTCGCCCAGGCCGACGTGCTCGATCATTTCCGCTTGCAGGTGAGCGCGTTCCAGGCCGAGGAGCGCCGTCTAGACATGTCGCGCTCGAATGCCGTCGCCGCCGTGCGCGAGCGGGAACAGACGCTGATCGTCGCGGCCGCGTTGGGCTCGCTGCTGTTCGTCGCGCTCGCCATCGGGATGTTCACGCGCGGCGTGCGCGGCCGGCTCGCGCTGCTGTCCGACAACGCGGCCAGGCTTGCCGGCAACGAGCCGCTCGCGCCGCTCGGCGCGGGTGGCGATGAAATCGCGCGGCTCGATCTGACCTTGCACGAGACGAGCCGCCGTCTGCTCGAAGCCGAGCGCATCGAGGCGCGTTTTCACGCGGACCTCGAACGCCGCGCCGCCGAGCTTGCCCGCATCAACGAGACGCTGCGCCAGCAGACTCAGGAAAACGAAATGTTCATCTACAGCGTGTCGCACGATCTGCGGGCGCCGCTGGTGAACCTGCAGGGTTTTTCGAAAGAGCTGATTCGCGCCTGCGACGAGTTGCGCGACGCGGTACGCGGCTCGTCGCTCGCGACCAGCACGCGCGAGCGGATCGAGCGGATCGTCGACGAGGACATTGGCGAGGCGCTGCACTATCTGCAGACCGCGGTGATGCGCGCGTCGCACATCATCGACGCGCTGCTGCGGCTGTCGCGCGTCGGGCGTGTCGAGTACCGGCGCCAGAAGGTCAATGTGCGCGACATCGTGCAGCGCGTCGTCGATGCGATGCAGGGGTCGATCCGAGTGCGGCGCGCGCGCGTGACGGTCGGCGAACTGCCCGCGGTATGGGGCGATCCGACCGCGCTCGAGCAGATCTTCGCGAACCTGATCGGCAACGCGGTCAACTATCTGGACCCGGCGCGCGAGGGCCGCGTCGAAATCGGCACGACGCCCGCGCCGCCGGGCGTGCATTCGCTGCGAATCTTCTACGTGCGCGACAACGGCCTCGGCATCCCGGCGATCGCGCTGCCGCGGCTGTTCACCGCGTTCCAGCGCCTGCATGGCAACGCGGCGGCCGGCGAGGGCATTGGCCTCGCGCTCGTGCGGCGGATGGTCGAGCGACACGGCGGGCGAGTGTGGGCGGAATCGAAGGAGGGGGTGGGTACGACGTTCTATCTGTCGCTGCCAGAGGCGGCGGGTGCCGCGGGCTCGGAACCGGCCGCGGCTGGCGCGCCAACGCTCGTCGTGGCGGCTCCGGCTCCGGCTCCGGCTCCGGCTCCGGCGGCGCGCGGTGCGCGCGAGAGCGCGCAGGGCGCCGCGGGGGCAGGCTTTAGCGCTGGCAGCGGGTTGCCCGCGCCTTCGATCGATGCGGTGCGAGGAATCACTACGCGGTAGGGGCGCTCGATCGTGCGTGCGGTGCGGGTGGCGCCCGCCCGTTCCTCAACCGGCGAAAATCCGTCGCGGCTTCAGCAGTCTCCGGCCGCGCACCGACCAGTAGCAACTGCATGCCAGCAGCACGGCAATGCCGGCGGACGACTCGGCTGGCGTTGGCCGAACGCCGGCAATCCCTTCGACGGCAAACAGGCCGTTCGTGACAGCCAGCAGCGCCGCCCACAGCGCGCACGCGGCCTGCATCAGCAGACGGGTTCCCTTCATATGCCGGGCACGGGAGTCGTGCGACCAGTTGGGCGGCCGGCGCGCACAGAAGAAGACGATCACCATCAGCATGATGACGAGGGTGACGATCCAGTCGATCAGTTTCATCGAAACAGCACTCCCTAAAAGCAGCCGCGACTATAGGGAGGTGTTTCGTCTACAACCGTCGGAAGATTCTGAAATGTGGGAGAGCGTTGAACGATGTCGAGGCGAGCGCCGCTGCATGCCGACGCCCGCTGCAGGATTGGATCAATCCTCGCAGGGTTCAGAATCGTATCCCGCCTTGGCCAAGCCTTCCGTGAAGACGGCAAGGTTTTCGTCGCGCCGGATCGGCATCCAGTCGGTCAAGTTGCCGAGGCGCAAGTCGGGAATCAGCTCGCGTAAGCGAATCGCAGCTTGTCGAGCTTCTGCTGGTTTGCCGAGCCAGGCCTGACTCGCGGCGAGCGTTGCGTAGGCCAGGCCGAAACTCGGCAAATCCCGGATGGCTTTCTCGGCCCACGCAGCGGCTTCGACGAAGTTGCCCATGAACAAGTGCGCAGCCGACAAGCCAAACTGCATCCGATAACGCTCTGGATCCAACGGGCTCAATTGCATCGCATGGGCAAATTGCCTGATCGCCTGTTCAGTTTCGCCATGCCACAAGCGGAGAAATGCGCCGAGAAACCACGCGGCGGCAAGATTGGGATTCAATTCGAGCGCCCGATCCAGCAAGGCGATACCTTCGAGCAGGTCGCCGGCCAGATGCGATAGCGCATGACCGCTGCGCGCGAGAGCGACGGCGTCGTATTTGCCCAACTCCACGGCACGACGCGCCCACTGGGCGCCTTCCGCCATTTCTCTTGGGCGATCGTGCATCCAGCCATTGACCTTGCGCCAGCAATGACACCAGGCCGCCATCGCATACGCCGATGCAAGCTCAGCGTCGCACGCAAATGCGCGCTGAAATAACGGCAACGCTTCGTCGATCGCTTCGCGGCTGCCTCGATGAAGCTGCGCCATACCACGCAGGTAGTAGTCGTAGGCACGCAGACTTTCGGTCGGTTTGAACCGCGCGCGAGCGATCTCGGCCTGTTCGACCTGCGGCGCAATCGCGCCGACCACACTGTCGGCGATCTGATCCTGGAACTCGAAAATATTGTCGAGCACGCCTTCGAAGCGGCCAGCCCAATGGGTCGCGCCGGTGCCCGCATCGACGAGCTGGCCGGTGATGCGAACGCGGCCCTGTGCCTGCCGCCAACTGCCTTCGAGCACATAGCGCACGCCGAGCTCTCGCCCGATCTGCTTCACATCCACGTTGCGATGCTTGTAAGTGAAGCTCGAGTTGCGCGCGACGACGAACAACCAGCGGTATCGCGACAGCGCGGTGATGACGTCCTCGATCACACCGTCGGCCAGGTAGTCCTGCTCCGGGTCACCACTGAGATTGACGAAAGGCAAGACGGCGATGGAAGGCTTGCTGGCCTGCGCCGCATCCGGCGATGACCTCTCGGTTGGCGTCGATGTTTTCTCGCTGGCCTGATCCGATGCCGGATGTTCGATGACGTCGGCGACGAACCGGAATCCTTTGCGCGCCACGGTTTTGATCACCCGTTGCTGCTGACCGTCATCGCCGACCGCGCTGCGCGCGGCGTTCACGTGGCTGGCCATGGTGGATTCGGAAATCACGCGTCCGTCCCACACCGCATTGATCAACTCATCCCGGCCCACGACCCGGTTGCGATGGCTCGCCAGATAAACCAGCAGATCGAACACTTTCGGCGTCGTGGCGACCTCCTGGGAAGCGCGGCGCAAGTCGCGACGCTCCAGGTCCAGCGTGCAGTCAGCGAAAACCCATTGCATTGGGGACTCCAGGACGGGAAAGCCGACAGGTATGCGCTACCCGGCGCGCTGATGAAGCGGATGGAGGAATTTTGGACGGAAATACAAGGCGCCGACAAAGCGGCGCCGGCGGCTGGAAATGATACTGCACCCATCGGATCAAGCAGCAAGCGCTTCGTCAACCGAACCGGAGGGAGAGGAACATGAAAGTGGTCGTCATTGGTGGCAGCGGACTGATCGGCTCGAACGTGGTGCGGCGGCTTCGCCGCGATGGTCACGACGTGGTGGCCGCATCCCCGTCGACCGGGGTGGACTTGATGACGGGCGACGGGTTGGCGAAAGCGCTCGAAGGCGCGCATGTCGTCGTCGATGTCGCCAACGCGCCGTCCTTCGAGGACGAGGCCGTGATGAGCTTCTTCCAGACGGCGGGCCGCAACCTGTTGGCCGCCGAACACGCGGCGGGCGTCGAGCACCATCTTGCTCTGTCCGTCGTGGGCACCGAACGCCTGCAGCAAAGCGGGTATTTTCGCGCCAAGGCTGCGCAGGAGACGCTGGTCAAGGCGTCGCCCGTCCCGTACACGCTGCTGCGTGCCACCCAGTTCTTCGAATTCGTCGGCGGCATCATCGAGGCCAGCGCCCAGCGAGGCGAGGTGCGCCTTTCGCCCGCGCTGATCCAGCCGGTCGCCGCCGACGACGTCTGCGCAGTGCTCGCCGATCTTGCGGCGGGGATGCCGCTGAACGACATGACCGAACTCGCCGGTCCGGACCGCTTCCCACTCGACGAACTCGCCCGCAAGTTCCTCGCCGCGCACAATGATCCACGCACGGTGATCGCCGATGTCCACGCTCGCTATTTCGGCGCAGAGCTGGACGACCGCACCCTGGTCGCCGGCGGCGGTCATCGCATCGGCCCGACGCGCTTCCACACCTGGCTCAGCCGCTCCGTCGCGAAGGACTGAACCGCATTCCCGCAACGTTTCTCCTTTCTCCAACCGCACCAAGGACATGCCATGACCCAGCGCATCGACTATCAGCAGCAATCCCCGGAACTGTTCAAGAAGTTCGTCGAGTTCAGCCTCGTGCTCAAGAAGTCCGCAATCGAGGAAACCATCCGCCATCTCGTCGACATCCGCGCGTCGCAGCTCAACGGCTGCTCGTTCTGCGTCGACATGCACGTGAAGGAGGCCACGATCCATGACGAGCGTCCGTTGCGCCTTCATCACGTGGCCGTGTGGCGCGAGTCCAATCTGTTCACGCCGCGCGAGCGTGCCGCTCTAGCCTGGACCGAGGCGCTGACCCAGATTTCGCCGCTGGGTGTGAGCGATGAAATCTACGATCGCGTGCGGACCCAGTTCTCGGAGAAGGAGTTGTCCGACCTGACCTTCCAGGTGATGTCGATCAACGCGTGGAATCGGGTCAACATTGGCTTTCGCATCCCGCCGGGCATCTACGACAAAGCCTTTGGCGTGGACAAGTCGGGCCTCGCCTGAGCGACGCGCAACGGAGCACCGTCATGGATATTTCCAGATGGCTGATCGCATCGCTGCTGCTGGCAGCAGGCGCCGCACACGCGCACGAGCCGCCGCAAGCGCAAGTTACGCCGCTGATGACCAGGGCGCTGGAAGACTATCCGGGCAAGGAAGTCACGGTGCTCTCGGTCGAGTATCCGCCCGGCAGTGCGGACCCGGTACATCGGCATGATGCACACGGCTTCATCTATGTGCTGGAAGGCTCGATCGTGATGGGCGTGCGCGGCGGCCAGACCGTCACGCTGAAGCCGGGGCAAACCTTCTACGAAGGGCCGAACGACGTGCACACGGTCGGGCGCAATGCCAGCAAGACCAAGCCTGCTAAATTCCTGGTTTTTCTGCTGAAGGATGCCGGCGCACCGATACTGACGCCGGCGAATTAACTGGCTCGGTGATATTCGCGCAACGGCGATTCGGGCGAGCAGCGGCTCGGCGAAATGCCGAACCGCTGCTTTCTTCGCTTAGGCAGCGAAGTCGGTCGATGAAGACAGCTGTTTCCACGCTTCCGTTTCCTGGCCCGGCGATGATCGCATTGGTCGACGCGGGGTTGTGGTTAAGTTGCATGGCCTTGCGGCGAACCGCACCCGAGGTTTCGTCGTAATCGTCGATGGCTCGCCGGGGTGACTCGAAGCGGCCGCGCGGCGCAACGGCGGTATCATGGGCACATCTTCGCAAGTGCGAGCCGCTCGGTGCGGCTCCTTCTGATCATGATTTCATCTGTTTCCTCATCCTTATTGCGCCGCGCGGCGGTCGTGGTCTTCGTGTTCGGCGCGCTGGCCGCGTGCCAGAAAAACGACGCTTCGGCCGGCCAGGTCGCGGGCAAGCTCAACGACGCCGCGCAGCTTGCCGGTCAGAAGCTCGATCAGGCCGCGAGCTACGTCGGCCAACAGGTCACCGCGACCAAGGACGCCGCACAGCAGAACCTCGACTCGGCCTCCGCGCCGTCGATCAGGATCGACCCGGCCGCGCTCGCGTCGAGCGCGCAGGCCAATCTGCAGAACGCGGCGAGCGCGGCCAACGCGCAGCTCGGCAGGGCCGCGTCGATCACGGGCCAGGGCCTCGAAACGGCGGGGCGCAAGCTGCAGGCGTGGTCGGCGCAGAATGCGAGCTCGTCGGCTTCGTCGAGCGCATCGGCCGAGTCCGCCGACGCGCAGAAGCAGATGGACAAATGACCCGCGCGCGGTTCGATCCGGCTTTCGCCGTTTGACTTTAGAGGTATATGTAATTACGATGGTTACACATTGTCGTTGCGGGACGGATCTGCCGTGAACACGAGTAGCCGGTTTGCCTTTGCCGTGCATGTGCTCGCACTGCTGTCGTTACAAGGGGGTGTGCCGTTGTCGTCGGAGATGATCGCGGGCAGCGTGAACACGAATCCCGCGCTGATCCGCCGGCTTCTGGCCATGCTCTCGGAGGCCGGCCTCACCACGTCGCAGATGGGAGCCGGTGGCGGCGCGTTGCTCGCGCGGCGGCCGGAACAGATCACGCTGCTAGACGTCTATCGCGCAGTGGAGGACGCGCAGTTGTTCGCGTTGCATCGCGAGGAGCCGAATCCCGCGTGCATGGTGGGGCGCAATATCCAGAGCGTGTTGAGCGGGATCATCGGCGAAGCGCAGCAGGCGATGGAAGCGGCGCTGGCCGCACGCACGCTCGCCGATGCGACCGCCGACGTGGTCCGCTCGGAGAAGCATCGCGAGCGCAAGCGCCGGGCTTGACGGTGACTAACCAATGAACGGGGTGAGAGCCCCGTTTTTTTCTCGTTATATGTAACTATCAGTGTTACATATAAAACAACCTGAGGAGTACGCTGATATGAGCAAGCAACTGAAGATCGCCTTGTTTGGCGCGACCGGCATGATCGGCTCGCGGATTGCCGCGGAAGCCGCGCGTCGCGGGCATCAGGTGACGGCACTGGTGCGCGATCCGGCGCGCGTGCCGGACGGCGTTGCGAATCTGCATGCGGCGCAGGCCGATCTGCTCGACGCCGCGAGCGTCGGCGCGGCGGTGCGCGGTCAGGACGTGGTCGCGAGCGCGTATGCGCCGCCGCAAGGCGATCTCGCCACGCTGACGCAGGCCACGCGCGCGCTGGTCGAAGGGGTGCGCGCGGCGGGGTTGAAGCGCGTCGTCGTGGTAGGCGGCGCGGGCTCGCTCGAAGTCGCGCCGGGCAAGCAACTGGTCGATACCGACAGTTTTCCGCAGGCGTACAAGGGCATCGCGCTCGCGCATCGCGACGCCTTGGACTACTACCGCGGCGTGACCGATCTCGACTGGACGTTCTTCGCGCCGGCCGCGCTGATCGCGCCGGGCGAGCGCACCGGCAAGTTCCGCACGGGCGCGAACACGCTGATCGCGGATGCGGACGGCAACAGCCGCATTTCGGCCGAAGACTACGCGATCGCGTTCGTCGACGAACTGGAGCAGGGCCGCTTCGTCCGCCAGATCGCGACGGTCGCGTACTGACGACCGGCGCATCGAATTTGCCGGCCGCGCAAGCGTACTAACATTCGGTTACGCATGTTCGGGCGCGCCGGGCGTAACTGCGGCTACACTGGCGTCTGCCGTTTTCTCACGGATTGCCATGCAGTCATGCCCGTCGCGGCGTGAGTCCGAGGCTGCGCCGTCTGGCGGCGGGCAGCAGCCGGCGATTCTCACCGCCCCTCATCTCTCCTCCGATCACGCCGCTCGCGGCACTGCCAGCGGCGACGCCCACCCGCGCGCGAGCGCATATGTGCTGGGTTGGTTGACCGCGCTCGCGTGCGCCACGCTGATTCTGTGCCTCGGCGCGCTGCCGCGCATCGCGCAGGCCGCCGGCCCCGCGGTCGGCGGCGGCACGCCGGTGATCCCGGCATTGCAGAGCCTGATCAACAGCGCGACGGTGAACGCGACGCCCGCGTCCGCGGCCTCGGGTGCGTCGGCGCCCGAGGCGGCGTCGGCGCCGTCGCCCGCGAGCCAGGCGGAGCTTGCGCGCTCGCTCGACAGCGTGATCGCCACGCTCGACAACGACCGCCAGCGCAGCGCGCTCGTCGCCCAGTTGAAGAAGTTGCGCGACGTATCGCAAAGCGCCGCGCAGACCGTCGGCCCGCCCGCGCCGATGGCCGTGCAACCTAGCCCGGGCCTGCTCGGCGCGATCGCGTCGGGCATCGCGTCGTTCGAATCCGACGTGCATCAGGGCCGCACGCCAGTGCGCTACTGGAGCGGGCGCGTGACCGCTGCCGGCAATGAGCTGTACACGATCGTCTCCGGCCAGGGGCGCGAGGGTCTCGGCACGATCCTGCTGGCGATGCTGGGGATGCTGGCCGGCTGGGGCGCCTGTGCCGGCGCGCTGATCTATCTGCAGCATCGGCTGCACCGGCGCTTCGGCGTCGAGCTGGTGCTGCGGCCCAATCCCACCACGCGCGAGCTGCTGATCTTCGCGTTGCGCCGCGTCGGTCCGTGGATCATCGCGTTCATCGCGGCGCTACTGTTCATGCGCGCGATGCCCGATGCGCTCGGCCGCACGCTCGGCATGGTGGTCGCGTATGCGATCGTCGCGGGCGCGGTGTTTTCCGCGATCTGCCTGATCATGTTCTCGCTGTTCGGCTCGGGCCACCGACGCGTCGCGGTGCGATTGCTGATCGATCACGCGCGCCGCGTGCTGTTCGTGATCGGCGTGTGCGGTGCGCTCGGCGACGCGGCCGTCAATTACGACGTCGAGCATCAGATCGGCACCAACCTCGCCGCGCTGATTTCGACCGCGGCCAACATGACGGCCGCCGTGCTGACCGGCTATTTCGCGCTCGCTTTTCGCCGGCCGGTCGCGCACCTGATACGCAACCGGCCGTACGAGCAGCGCAACGACCACAGGGCGGCGACCGATGCGTTCGAGGTGCTTGCCGCGATGTGGCACGTGCCGGTGCTGGTGCTGGCGGCCGCGTCGGTGGTCGCGACGCTGGGTGGCTCCGGCTCCAGCGAAAACGTGCTGCAGATCTCGATCGTCACCGCGCTGCTGCTGGTGCTGGCGTTTTTCCTGTCGGCGATCGTGCTGCGCATGACGCGCCCGCGCAGTGCCCGCGCGCGGCGCCGCTCGCCATATCTGACGCGGTTGCTGCGCTTTTGCGGCACCTTGCTGACCTTGTTCATCTGGCTGTTTTTCTTCGAATTCGCGGCGCGGCTGTGGGACGTGTCGCTGGCCGAGGTGATCGAGAGGAACGTGGCGGCGCGCGGCATCGCGCATGCGATGACGGCGATCGTCGCCACCGTATTTATCGCGTGGCTGCTGTGGATTCTGGTCGACACCGCGATCACCGAAACGCTCAATCCGGGCAGCCCGCGCAACAAGGCGCGCAGCCCGAGCACGCGCGCCCGCACGATGTTGCCGCTGGTGCGCAACGTGTTGCTCGTGTCGATCATGACGATCGGCGGCATCGTCACCGCGGCGAACCTCGGCATCAACGTGACGCCGCTGCTCGCCGGCGCGGGCGTGATCGGTCTGGCGATCGGCTTCGGGGCGCAGTCGCTGGTGACCGACCTGATCACCGGGCTCTTCATCATCATCGAGGACACGATCTCGGTCGGCGACTGGATCGACGTCGATGGCGGCCATGCGGGCACGGTCGAGCATCTGTCGATCCGCACCGTGCGGCTGCGCGACGGGCAGGGCGCGATCCACGCAATTCCGTTCTCGCAGATCAAGATCGTGAAGAACCTGTCGCGCGATTTCGCGTATGCGGTGTTCGAGGTGCGCATGTCGTTCTCGACCGATGTCGACGAGATCACGCAGCTGATCCGCGAAGTCGGCGCGGAGCTGATGGCCGACTTCCGCTACCGGCGCGAGATGCTCGGGCCGATCGAGGTGTGGGGTCTCGACCGCTTCGATCCGAACTGGATGGTCGTCAAAGGACAGATCAAGACGCGGCCGCTGCAGCAATGGAGCGTCGCGCGGGCGTTCAATTTAAGGCTCAAGCGCAAGATGGACGAGGCGGGCATCGAGATTCCGGTCGCGCAGATGCGGGTGTACACGTCGTCGAAGGATAGCGACGGCGAGCCGTTGCGCGACGATGAGATGACCGGGTTCGTCGCGCCTGTGGATGCGGGGGCCGACGCGCACCAGCGGCCGCGCGATGGCGCGCACGGCAAAGACCATCAAAGGGCGCATGAACCCGCGCGCGAACGAACCCGCGAAGCGGCGCACGAGCATCTGCGCGAAGCGGAGTATGAAGTGGGCGCCGTCGGCCCGTCGGCGCGCGCATCGACACAAGTGCCGCTTGCGCCCGCGCGTGACGTGTCGCACGAACCGCGTCCGGCGCCGCCGCCGACCGGACAGACCGCGCCGATTCCGCCGCAAATTCCGACGGCGGGCGATGTCGGCGGGAAGAGTTGAGGCGGGGGTTTGTTGGCGACCGTGCGAGGACGGTCGCGTGCTTGTGTGCTCGCATGACTTCGTAGTCGCGCGAACGCGTCACATCACATCACGTCACGTGTCGCAGTGACGTGCAACCGTTGTTAAACCATCTCCGCGGCGTCGGACGTGCGCACGATGTCGTTCACGTGCGTGCCGATCCGCGCGCCTTCGACGCCGTAGATATGCAGCGACACCGCCGGCGCATCACTGCTGTTGCCGAGCCGATGAATCGCGGCACGGCCGCCGCGCACGTACGACACCGCGCCGCGTTTGCGTATCTGAATGCGCAGCGCACTCGCGCATTGCTGCGCGTCGTCCCATTCGAAGACCGTTTCGCTCAGCTTGCCCTCGACCACCGCGTAACCGCACCACGTGTGATGCGCATGCACGGGGCTCGCCTGGCCGGGCTGCCAGACCAGCGCGGCGATCGCATAGCGGCCTTGCGGATCGGCGACGAGCAGATGGCGCCGATAGGTGTCGGCGGAGCCTTCGCGTTGTATCGGTGCGAGCAGCGCCGGATCGGCGGCCGCCTCGGCGAGCGCGAGCCGCATGCTGCGCGCGAAGAACGTCGAATGCGACGGTTCCGGAAATTTCGCGCAGGCTTCGAACATCGCGTCGAGCGTGTCGCACAGGCGCTCGAGCGGTGTGCGCTTCATATCGCGCAGCGTGTGCGTAGATAACGCGGCCGCTTCGAGTCGGGCCGGGTCCGGCAGCGACTTCAGGTAGTCGGGAATGTGCTCGATAGCGGTGGCGCGAAGGTCGTCGCTCATGGTGTTGATGCAGCACGGGCGCTGCTGGTCGGCAATTTTCGGTATCGATATTTATACCGGTTTGCCCGGAGAAAGAGTTTCCATATAATTCCCTCGACCGTCAGAAAAGTAGAATAATTTCCTATGAGAGGTGGGGGTATGGGTATGGATATCATCGATCGGAAGCTGCTCGAATTGCTGCAGGCGGACGCGACGATGCCGATCGCCGAACTTGCGCAGCGCGTGAATCTGTCACAGACGCCTTGCTGGAAGCGGCTGCAGCGCCTGAAGGAGGCGGGCGTGATTCGCGCGCAGGTGGCGCTGTGCGACGCGCGCAAGCTCGGCGTCGGAACCACGGTGTTCGTGGCGGTGCGCACGAACCAGCACACGGAGACATGGGCCGCCGCGTTCACGCAAGCGGTGCGCGATATTCCCGAAGTGGTCGAGGTCTACCGGATGAGCGGCGAGACCGACTATCTGCTGCGCGTGGTGGTCTCCGATATCGACGACTACGACCGGATCTACAAGCAGTTGATCACGGCCGTGCCGCTGTACGACGTGAGTTCGAGCTTCGCGATGGAGCAGATCAAGTATTCGACGGCGTTGCCGGTGCGTTCGTCGGCGGTAACGTGATGCTTGTGGAGCATCCGTGAGTGCCAGGAGCGCCGCTTGCTGTTTCGATAGCAAACGCGCCACGGCGCATCCATACCGCTCCCGTCGGCTGCAAGCCGCGTGCAAGCTCACTGGGCGTAGAATGCCGCCTTCTCCGACCCATCCGCGACTGCTACGCGAACCGAGCCCGCTTCATGACCAGACCGCCGCGCAAGAAGAACCCGACCTTTGGCATCGCCGTCTTTATCGTGGTGGCGATTCTGCTCGTGATCGCAACGCTGATCTACAACGCGATCCGTCAAAAGCACGAGTTCGAGAGCCAGCCCACGCAGGTGCCGCCGGTGGCCTCGGAGGCAGCCGCGGCAGTCAACGCACTGAAACCGGCGAGCGGCGCAGCGCAATAACGCCCGCGCGCCTCGCAGCTTCACTCCTCCGGCAACCGGATGATGCTCGCGTCCTTGCGAATCTGCGCGGACGCCGCGAGCATCTGCTTGCATTGATGCGCGAGCAGCTTCGTGTCGTGCACTGCATCGGCCGTATAGTCCGGCGATTTCTCCGTGTTGACGACCATCGCATCGAGTTCGCGACTCATCAGTTTGATCTGCTCGCTCTGCTCGGCGGGCAACGCGGTGCCTGCTTCGGCGGCGCTCAGGTTGTCGCGCACGAGGCTCAATGCGCGCTGCAGCGGCTGTAGCGAGATGTCCTCGACCTGTTGCTGCTGTTGCGCGGAGGTGCGCAGCAGCGGCGCGGCGGCCGTGATCTGCGACGCGAGCACGTGGCTGCGCACCAGCAGACCGTTCAACTCCGGCACGAACTTCTGCGCGGACTTCGGTTCGAGCATCATGCGCTGGAACGCCTGGCCGAGATTCGCGAACGCAACGTGAACGTTCTTGCGCGCGAGCCGATAGCGGTAATCACGGTCGAGCGCGGTCGCCGCCGCGGCAGCGGCAGCCGATGCGCCGCTTGCCGGGCGCGCGGTCGGATTGCGGATCGTGGTGGTGCCTTGGGCTGCGTCGCCCGCGTTCGCCTCTGCACTAGCGTCGGCGAGCGGCGGTGCACGGCTCGCGCGTTCCGCGCGGCGCGCACCGGCGCCACTCTCCACTTCGGCTTCGGCTCCAGCGACAGCGAGCGCCGGGCCGCCAAAGCCGAGCGCCGGATCCGCCATCGCGGCCGCCGGCGCACGCGCGCCCGCTTCGGTCACGGCCGCGACCACCGCGGCGGCCGGCTTGCCGCTCCACCACCAGCTCGCTTCGAGGTACTGCCGCGTCGCGCTGATCATGTTGTTGACGAGCTTGCCCATCAAGCGGTACTCCCAGTAAGGGAACAGGTGGCTCGCCGCGATCGCGATCGCGCAGCCGACCACGGTGTCGATCGCGCGCTCGCCGATGATGCGCAGACTGCCCGGCGCAAGCAGATGGAACAGCAGCAGCACATACGACGACGTGAACACGACGCTCGCCGTGTAGTTGAACAGCAGCAGACTGTAGCTCATCACCATCGACGCGAACATCACGACCATCAGGATGTGCGGCTCCTTCACGAAGATGATCAACGCGATGCTCGCCGCGCAGCCGATCAGCGTGCCGATGATCCGCTGCCCGTTGCGCTGCTTGGTCAGCGAGTAGCCGGGCTTCAGGATGATGACGGTGGTCATCACGATCCAGTACGCGTTGGTCAGCGGCAGCAGGCGGCCGAGCCAGAAGCCCACGGCGACCGCGATCGTCACGCGCAATGCATGGCGAAAGCTCGGCGAGGCCATGGTCAGATTCGAGAAGATCTGCCCGAACGGCACGCGCCGGCTCGTCACGAAGCGGCTCAGCGCCTGATCGATGCGCAGTTCCGTTTCGGTCGGGCTCGGCTCGGTGGTGAGGCTGCGGCGCATCTTGTCGATCAGCCGCGTGGCGCTCCAGATGCGGCGGAAATTCGACGACACCGCCGAATATGCCTCCGGGTTCTGGGTCGGCAATTCCTGCTTGCGCATCAGCTCGATTTCATACTCGATCGCGCGCAACTCGGCCTTCACGTTCACGCGCTTGCGCGGCGCCTGGTTCTGCAGCACCGCGAGGCCGATCTCCTCGAGATCTTCGGCAGCCTTGCGGATCAGATCGCGATAGAACACCAGCAGGTCGGAGCCGCCGAACGTGCTGCGCACGAGCGTGTAATCGGTTTGCGCGCCGACGAACAGCTCGTGCAGATCGACGGTATTGATGAACAGGTTGTACAGCATCGCGCGGCGTGGTTCGAGCTTGCCGCGTTTGAGCCTGGGCAGGTTGCGCAGCACGATGTCGCGCGCGGCGTCCTGGCGCTCTACCGCGGAGATCTGCTTGTCGACGAGGTTGCGGTAGCACTCGTCGAGGTCGTTGTCGAGATCGTAGAACGCGGCGCGCGCAAGCAGATAGTCCGCGCACGCGAACACGCTTTCGGCGAGCGCCTGCTGCTCGATCCGATGCACCATCCAGCGGCTCACGAGGGTCGACCAATACGTGTACCAGAGGCCGCCTAGCAGTATCCACGACGCATTGACGAGCGCCTGCAGCGGCGTGAAGTGCTCCTCCAGCGTCATGATCATCATGAACAGCGTCGCGAAGCTGATCTGCGGCCAGCGGTTGCCGTACACGACGATCAGCGACAGCACGAACGTAAGCGGCACGACCGTGCACCACAGCGCGATCGGATTGACGGTGGCGAGGCCGGTGGCGAGCGCGGACAGAAAGCCGATCACCGAGCAGGCCAGCATCTCGTTGTGCTTGTACTTGAGCGGGCCCGGCATGTCGACGACGCAGGCGCCGAGCGCACCGGTCGCGATCGTGAAGCCGAGTTCACGATTGTGAAACACGATCAGGCACAGGATGGCCGGTAACGACACGCCGACCGCGATGCGCAGGCCGCCATAAAAGTACTGGCTATAAAGGAATTTTCTTATTTCGACCGAATAGCGCATCGACTACCTGAATCCATTCATCGAGAAAACCGCAGTTGGAAAGACAGCGCGAAACTGCCGTCGAGTCTAACTGATTTTGCGCGCGTTCTGACCTCGCCCATTCGGCCAGGTTATGCCCTGGGGGATCGGTTTGTTATGCTGTCGCTTCAATGTCCGCCGCGGCTCGCGAGCATCACTCGCGGGCCATCAGCGTGCCAAATGTGATCTGGAATCCATGCTTCAGCTCTTCTACTCGAACCGCTACGAAACGCTGGTGGACGCGCTGCTCGACGACCTCGCGCAAGCGCCGTCCGACCCTTGGACCGCGCGTCCCGTGATCGTGCCGAGCGCGGCCGTACGCCGGCGTCTCGAACTCGATATCGCCGCGCGCCAGGGCATCTGCGCGAACGTGAACTTTGGTTATCTCGCGCAATGGCTGTGGGCGCAGATCGGCGGCGTGATCGAGGTGCCGAAGCATTCGCCGTTCGCGCCGGACCGCCTCGTGTGGCGCTGCTACCGGCTGCTCGACGACACGGACGAGGCGCTGCCGTGGAATGCGTCGCCGCGTTTGCGCACCTATCTCGATGCGGCCGACGCGTCGATGCGCTACGAACTCGCGCGGCGCGTCGCGACCGTGCTGGACCACTATCTGACCTATCGCCCCGAATGGCTGCTGCAGTGGCAGAAGGGCGGCTCGATCTTCGCGAGTGGCGCGGCTGATGACACCGGTCCGCGTCTGACCGGCGCGAGCGATGCGGCCCGCGAAGACGAGCGCTGGCAAGCGGCGCTGTGGCGCGCGGTGCTCGCCGAGCTCGCGCAAGCCGGCGGTCATGCGCAAACATCCGCGGCCGCGCTGCCGCCCGCGTATCGGTTTCTCGATGAATTCGGCTCGCTCGATCTCGAGGCAATCTCGAACGCGCGATGGCCCGAGGCGGTCAGCGTGTTCGCGCTGCCGACCATGCCGCCGCTGCATATCGCATTGCTGCGCGCGCTGTCGCGCTGGATCGACGTGCGTCTGTACGTGATGAACCCATGCCGCGAGTTCTGGTTCGACGTGGTCAGCGAAGGGCGCGTGCAGGCGCTCGATGCGGCGGGGCAGCTCGACTATCAGGAAGTCGGTCATCCGCTGCTCGCCGAATGGGGACGGCAGACTCAGGCGCAGCTGCATATGCTGCACGAGCTGACCGAAAGCGCGGCATCGGCCGAGACCGGTGACTTCACCGGGAACCCCGAGCCGAGCTGGCTCGCCGCCGTGCAGAACGGCATCCTCGATCTGCGCAATGAAGCCGATGCCGACGAGTTGCCTATCGAGCGCGGTATCGAGGTACACGTTTGCCATAGCCTGTCACGGCAGCTCGAAGTGCTGCACGATCGCCTGCTCGGCTGGTTCGACGAGTTCGACGATCTGCAGCCGTCCGACGTGCTGGTCGCGGTGTCCGATCTGGCGGCGGCCGGTCCGCTGATCGATGCGGTGTTCGGCACCACGCCCGCCGGCGACACCCGCCGCATTCCGTACCGGATCACCGGCTTGCCGCCGTCGCAGGCCAATCCGGTCGCGCGTCTGTTGCTCGACTGGCTCGCGCTGCCCGAGCGCAGCGTCGGCGCGCCGGATCTGATCGAATGGCTGCGTGTCGATGCGGTCGCGGTGCGTTACGGCATCGATGCGAATTCGCTCGAAGCCGCGCAGGAATGGCTCGCGGCCGCCGGCGCGCGGCGCGGGCTCGCGCCGCTCGAACCGGTCGGCGAGCATGTGCCGGTCGCGCGTCATACGTTCGCCGATGCGCTGACGCGCCTGTACCTCGGCTATGCGATGCCGGCCGGCGGCGAGCCGGTCGATGCGTGGCTGCCGGTCGAAGGCGCGGACGGTTCGGACGCCGAATTGCTCGGCCGTCTGTCGCGCTTCGTCGACGATATCGACAGCTTCGCGGCGAGCTGCGCGATCGAGCGCACGCCCGCCGACTGGTCGCAGCTGCTGCTCGAAACGCTCGGGCAGTGCTTCGACGGCGGCGTCGAGTTCGCCGATTCGCTCGCGGACGTGCGCGACGCGCTCGATGCGATGAGCGCCGCGATGCAGGCCGGCGCGCATGATGTGTTGCTGCCGGCCTCGGTGGTGCGCACCGCGCTCACCGAAGCGCTCGACGACCCCGCGCGCGGCGGCGTGCCGTGGGGCAGCGTGACGTTTTCTTCGCTGACGAGTCTGCGCGGTTTGCCGTTCCGTGTGGTCTGCCTGCTCGGCATGGACGACGGCGTGCTGCCGTCGCTCGCGCGCGCCGACGAATTCGATCTGATGGCCGCGTTCGGCAAGGCCGGCGACCGTCAGCGCCGCGACGACGAGCGCAATCTGTTCCTCGATCTGCTGCTCGCCGCGCGCGAGCGGCTCTTCATCGCGTACACGGGCCGCAGCATTCGCGATAACGCGCCGCTGCCGCCGGCCGCGCTCGTCGACGAACTGCTCGATCATCTCGCGCAGGTGTCGGCGGGCGAGGACGCGAGTCCGGCCGAGGTCGACAGCGCGCGGCGCGAGTTCATCGTCGAGCATCCGTTGCAGGCGTTCGCGTCGGACTATTTTGCGGCGAAGCCCGATCTGTTCACCTACGACGCCGATCGCGCCGAGCTGGCCACATTGCTCGCCGAACCGCAGCATGCCGCCGCCGCGCCGTTCTTCGATCAACCGCTGCCGCCGGAAGATATGCACGAGGTGCAGTTCGACGACTTCGTGCGGTTCTGGCGTCATCCGGCGCGCGCGCTGTTGCGCGACCGGCTCGGCATTGCGTTGTCGGATGCGCAGGGCGAGCTGCTCGATACCGAGCCGTTCGATCTCGACTATGCGGGCCGCGACGCGCTCGCCGAGCGCCTGCTGCCGGTGCTGCTCGACGCCGACACCGCAGACGAGGTGATGTACAGCCGCGTGCAGCGCGTCGCCGAGGCGAGCCCCGAGTTGCCGGGCGGCGCGACCGGCGCGGTGTGGCGCGCGCGCGAACTGTCCGCGCTGCGGCAGTTGGCGCAAAGCGTGCGGCGCGAAGTGGCCGCCGGTGTCGAGCGCTTGCCGTTCGTGCTCGACATCATGCCGCGCTGGCCGCAAGACGGTGATCGCACCGACAGCGCCAATTCGCTGTTCGGCGACTACGACGCGCTGCTGCGCGAGTCCGCCGAAACGCCGCTGCAAATGCGCGGCACGTTGAACCTGCTGACCGGAACGGGACAAGTGATCTTTCGTTATGCCAAAGCCAGCGCGCGCGACTATCTGTCCGCGTGGCTCGCGCATTTGGTCTATTGCGCGGCGCAGCCGGACGGTCCGCGCCGCACCGTGTGGCACGGCAGCGGTGAGAGCTTCGAGCTCGCGCCCGTCGCGGCGCCGCTCGACGAACTCGCGCCGTTGGCGGCGCTCTTCAATGCCGGCCGCCGGCTGCCGCTGCGCTTCTTTCCGAAGAGCGCATGGGCGAGAGTCAGCGAAAGCGAATCGGCGGCACAGGGCGTATGGATCAACGACCGTGTACGCGGCGAATCCGACGACCCCGCGTTGCGCATCGCGCTGCGCGGCACGCCGCTCACGCTCGCCGAACCGTTCGGCAGCCTCGCCGCGATCGTCTTCAAACCACTGATCGAGCATGTGCGGAGCGCCTCATGAGCGAAGCGCTGCGCCATCAAAACCTCGTCGCCGACGAGCTCGACGTGTTCGCGTGTCCGCTCGACGGCGTGAACCAGATCGAAGCGTCGGCGGGCACCGGCAAGACGTGGAACATCTGCGCGCTGTACGTGCGGCTGCTGCTCGAAAAGAACCTGAACGCCGATCAGATTCTCGTCGTCACGTTCACGAAGGCCGCGACCGCGGAGTTGCACGAGCGCATTCGCGGCCGTCTCGCGGAACTGCATCGCGCGATCGAGATGGACGACGACGGCGACGATCCGTTCATCCGCCGGCTATTCGAAACGACGCTCGCGCCGGAGAACGGTATCGAGCGCGAGGCGGCGTTGAAGGTCGTGCGCCGTGCGCTGCGCACCTTCGATCAGGCCGCGATCCACACGATCCACGCGTTCTGTCAGCGCGCGTTGCAGGAAGCGCCGTTCGCCGCCGCGATGCCGTTCGCGTTCGAGATGGAAGCCGACGACGCGGCGCTGCGCTTCGAACTCGCCGCCGACTTCTGGCGCGAGCAGGTCGAGCCGGTTGCGCATGCGCATCCGGCGTTCGCCGCGTGGCTGGTGGCGAGGCGCGCCGGTCCCGCGTCGCTCGACGAACAGTTGGCGCGACGCCTGAAAAAGCCGCTCGCGCAATTGCGCTGGGGCGGCGTCGACGCGGACGGCGCCAGCGCCGATCCGCAGGCCGGCTTCGATGTCGCGTGCGCGATCTGGCAGGCCGAGCGCGACGCGATCGTCGCGCTGCTAGCGGAGGCCCAGGAGCGCCTGAGCAAGACCACGCACAAGCCCGATCACGTCAGCGCCGCGATCGCCGCGTGGACCGACTACTTCGCGCGGGGCGACTGCCATGCGCCGCCGCCGCGCGCGGCGTTGAAGCTGACGGCGTCGGCGCTGAAGAAGGCGACCAAGGTCAAGTTCGAGCCGCCCGCGCATCCGTTCTTCGAGCATGCCGAAGCGCTGGCCGCGGCCGTGGTCGCCGCCGAGGCCGCGCAGCGCGCGCGCTGGCTCGGGCTCGTGCAGACATGGCTCGACTTCGCGCCGGCCGAGCTGGTGACGCGCAAGCGCACGCGCCGCGTCGTGTCGTTCGACGATCTGCTCGCGAATCTGTATCGCGCGCTGGCCGCGCATCCGTGGCTCGCCGACGCGTTGCGCAACCGCTATCCGGCCGCGCTGATCGACGAGTTCCAGGACACCGATCCGCTGCAGTTCGCGATCTTCAGCCGCATCTTCGCGCCGGCCGGGCCGCTGTTCCTCGTCGGCGATCCGAAGCAGGCGATCTACAGCTTCCGTGCGGCGGATCTGCATACGTACCTTGCGGCGCGCGAGGCGGCGTCCGCGTGCTACACGCTCGCGGTCAACCAGCGCTCGACCGCACCGATCGTCGACGCGTGCAACCGGATCTTCGAAGCGAACCCTCGAGCGTTCGTGCTCGACGGGCTCGACTATCAGCCGGTGCGCGCGGGCGAGCGGCGGCGTGCCCCGTTCGCCGATCCCGACGCGGCCGGCGGCGATTTCCGCATTTGGACGTTGCCGCGAGGCGAGACCGCATTGAGCAAACGCGACGCGCAGCGCGCGGCGAGCGAAGCGTGCGCGGCCGAGATCGTGCGGCTGTTGCGAGGGGCGCGTGAAGGCGTCGTGACGATTGGCGACAAGCCGCTCGCGCCGGGCGATATCGCAGTGCTCGTGCAGACGCACAAGCAGGGCAGCCTCGTCAAACGCGTGCTCGCGGCATGGGGCGTCGGCAGCGTGGAGCTTGCGCAGGCGTCGGTGTTCGCGACGCTGGATGCCGAGCAGATCGAGCGCGTGCTGGCCGCCATCGACACGCCCGGCGATCTGCGGCGTCTACGCGCCGCGCTCGCTACCGACTGGCTCGGGCTCGACGCCGCCGCGCTGTGGCGTCTTACGCAGGTCGCCGAGGCGCCAGCGCCTGAGGCCTTTGACGAACCCGCGCCAACACTCGATCCCGCCGACGCGATGGGCTGGGTCGAGCGTTTTTCGCGCTACCGGATGCTGTGGCACGAACGCGGCTTCGCGGTGATGTGGCGCACGCTGATGCGCGAGCTGCGCGTTGCGCAGCGGCTCGTCGCGGGTGTCGACGGCGAGCGTCGGCTGACCAACGTGAACCATCTCGCCGAGCTCGTACAGGCGCGCGCGGCCACCCAGCCCGGCATCGCGCCGACCTTGCGCTGGCTCGCCGCACAGCGCGAGCAGGGCGGCGGGGAAGAGGCGCAACTGCGGCTCGAGTCGGATCGCAATCTCGTGCAGATCGTCACGGTCCATAAATCGAAGGGACTCGAATACGCGGTCGTGTTCTGTCCGTTCCTGAACGATGGTGGTTTGCGCGAGCCGCCGTCGTCGGGCTTGCCCGATGCGCGCGAGTATCACGACGACAGCGGCGACGCGGTGCTGCACTACGGTTGCGACGAACAGGAAGCCGAGCGCGCGTCGCGTTACGCGGTGCGCGAGCAGGCAGCGGAACGCGCGCGGCTCGTTTATGTGGCGCTCACGCGCGCGGTGTATCGCTGCTACCTGGTCGCGGGCACCTATCTGTCTTCGCGCTCGACCAAGGAGTCGCGCCGCAGCGTGCTGAACTGGCTCGTCGGCGGCAACGGCCATACGTTCGACGCATGGCTCGCCGAGCCGCCCGATGAAGCCGCGCTCGCGGCGAGCTGGCATGCACTCGCGGGCGGACCGGTCACGTTGCGGGCGCTGCCCGAAGTGACGCGTCGCGTGCCGCTCGAAAGTCTGCAGGACAAGGGCGCGCATCTGCACGCGCGCGCGAATCGGCGGCCGTTGCGCGATCAGTGGCGCATGGCGAGTTTCAGCGGCCTGATCGCGTCCGGCGCGAGGAACGGGGATGCGCACGCGCATGCGCTGCAGGAAGACGTGCGGCCCGATCACGATGAGATCGCCGACGCGCTACAGGCCGCGCCGTTGCTCGCGCCGGTCGCCGCGACCAACGCCCCGGCGCATGCCGACGACGACATCCTCGCGTTCCCGCGCGGTGCGGCGGCTGGCGATTGCCTGCATCGGATGTTCGAGCTCGCCGATTTCAGCGACGCGCGCAGCTGGCCCGACGCGATCCGCGGCGCGCTGCGCGAGCGACCGGCGCCGGCCGCGCCCGAGCTCGCCGCGCGCTTGCCCGCGATGATGCATCGGCTGATCGCCGACGTCGTCTCGACCGAACTGGTGCCGGGCATGACGCTCGCGCGGCTCGATCCGCGTCGGCGCCTGAACGAACTCGAATTTCTGTTCGCGGCGCCGTCGCTTGATTTTCCCGCGCTGCGCGAGCTGCTGATCGAATACGGCTATCCCGACGTCGCGCTGGAGCCCGGCGTGCTGCGTGGGTACATCAAAGGATTTATCGACATGATCGTCGAGCACGACGGCCGCTTCTGGATCGTCGACTGGAAATCGAACCATCTCGGCGACAGCGCGGCCGATTACGCGGCTGCGTCGCTCGAAGCGGCGATGGCGAGCCACGCGTATCACCTGCAGGCGCTGCTTTATACGGTCGCGTTGCATCGCTATCTGAAGACGCGCGTGCGCGACTATGCGTACGACACGCATATCGGCGGCTATCTGTATCTGTTCGTTCGCGGCGTGCGGCCGGACTGGCGCGATGTCGACGGCGCCGCCGGCGTGCATAGGCGGCGCGCGCCGTTCGAACTGGTGGCGCTGCTCGACGCGGCGATGATCGGAGGTGGCGCATGAGTACGCGCGGCACGCTTGACGAGCGCGCGGCCGCGCCGCTGGGGCTCGAAGACATCGGCGTCAACCTGCCCGCGCCGGCCGATTTCAGCATCGCGCTGGCCGAAGGGTTCGCGCGTCGGATCGGCATGCTGGCGCGGCGCAGTGGTGCATCGACCGAGGTGGTGAAATGGGCCGCGCGCGGCGCCTTCGCGGCGAGCCGTGCGACCGCCGAAGGGCACGTATGCGTGCCGCTCGCGGCGCTTGCGCGCCGCTTCGACGCATCGAGCGCCGAGGTGCGCGCGGCGCTGCTCGCGAGCGGCATGGCAAGCGATGGCGCAGCGGACGCGGCCGGCGCGGCGGGCGCGGCGGCGTTGCGGCCGCTCGTGATCGACGCCCAGGGGCGTCTTTATCTCGCGCGCTACTACGACTACGAGCGGCGCCTGGCGCACGCTCTGGTCGCACAGGCGACGGCCGACGCGAACACTGCGAATGTTAACGCCGACTCCGCGCCCACCGTGTTGCGCGAACGCCTGCTGCGCTACTTCGGCCCGCCGAAAGACGACGAAGTCGACTGGCAGCGCGTCGCGGCCGTGATGGCCCTGTCGGGGCGGCTGACCATCGTCAGCGGCGGTCCGGGCACCGGCAAGACCACGACCGTGGTCGGCGTGCTGGCGTGTCTGCTCGATGCGCGCGCCGATCTGCGCATTGCGCTCGCGGCGCCGACCGGCAAGGCGGCGCAACGGATGCAGGAAGCATTGCTCGCGCGCGCGGGCGAGCTTCCGGCAGAACTCGCCGAGCGTTTGCCGCAGACGTCGTACACGCTGCATCGATTGCTTGGCTCGGGGCCGGGCGGACGCTTCCGGCATCATCGCGATAATCCGTTGCCGTATGACGTGGTCGTGATCGACGAGGCGTCGATGATCGACGTTGCGATGGCCACGCATCTGCTCGACGCGATCGGGCCGCAAACGCGGCTCGTGATGCTCGGTGACAAGGACCAGCTCGCCGCGGTCGAAGCTGGCGCGGTGTTCGCCGAACTCAGTGCGCGGCCGGCGTTGAGCGCGAGCGGATTGCGCCGGGTCGCGCAGGCGCTCGACATCGACGAGGCGCGGCTCGCGCGGGCTTTGCCGCGTGCGTCGCGTCAGGACGATGAAGCGCCGGTGGATGATTTTTTTGTGCCACCCGAGGCGCTGCACACGTTCGAGCCGGATGCATCGGGCGATCTGTTCGCCGGTCTCGCGACGGCGGCGGCTGACGAGCAGGCCGGTCGTGATATGCAATTGGCGAACGAACGCAATCCGCTCGCGGACTGCGTCGTCTGGCTCGAGCGCAACTACCGGTTCGGCCTCGAGTCGCCGATCGGGCGTTTGTCGGTTGCGATTCGCAACGGCTCAGCGAGCGCGGCGCTCGACGTATTGCGGACCGACCCGACCGAGGACTGCGCCGCGGCGCTGCATGAGGACGCGCACACGACGCTCGCCGAGCGCACCGTCACGCGACTTGCCGCCGGCTTCGCGCCGTACGCCGACGCACTTGCGGCGGCGCTCGCCACCGATACGCCCGATCCATTGCCGCTGTTCGACGCGCTCAACCGCTTCCGCATCCTCTGTGCGACGCGGCTCGGACCTCGTGGCGTCGATCAGGTCAATGCGGCGATGGCGGCCCAGGTGCGCCGTGCTGCGGGCGTCACGCTCGCGGTCGGCGCGCAGTGGTTTGCTGGACGTCCGGTGATGGTTACGCGCAACGACTACGCGCTGGGGCTGTTCAATGGCGACATCGGCATTGCGTTGCCCGGTGCGGGCGGCGCGCTGCGCGTGTACTTCCGCACCGGCGACGGCGGGGTGCGCGCGGTGTCGCCAGCCGCGCTGCCGCCGCACGACACCGCGTTCGCGCTGACGGTCCACAAGTCGCAAGGTTCGGAGTTCGAGCACGCGGTGCTGGTGCTGCCGTCGGCGTTCAGCCGGGTGTTGTCGCGTGAGCTCGTGTACACGGCGATTACTCGCGCGCGCGAACGCGTCGAGGTGATCGGCGCGCGGGCCGTGCTCGCGCAGGCGATCGCGACGCCGACGCAGCGTGATTCGGGGCTGGCCGCGCGAATTGCGGAGGCGTCGCGTTGATCGCGCGAGGCAGGCGGAACACGCGGAGCGGGGGGGCCCTATAGTGCGAGCGGCGCTCAACCGGCCATGCCGCTCGCCCGCTCGATGGCTTCGACGCGGCTGCGCATCGTCTTGCGATACCACAGCGTCCACAGCGCGAGTCCCGCGTAGATACCGTAGCCGATAAAGGGCGACACGACGAGGAAACGTTCGATCGGCCACGTCAGCGCCATCCACGCGCGTAGCGCGGTTTCGGCGGTCAGGCCGACGCCCCACACGAGCGTCATGGTTCGCATCGCGGGGGCGAGACCGGGGCGTTCGCGCCACAGCGCCTCGAAATGCGCGGCGCCGCCTTCCATTTCGCGCGCGACCGTCGCGCGCGCGAGGTAGAAGATCAGCGGCCGGCGCATTGGCAGCGACAGCAGGAACACGACGCCGACCGCGCCGGACACCAGCGACTCGCGCAACAGCAGCATGCGCGGACTGCCGCCGAGCGCCATGGCCGCCACCGACAACACGATGCCCGCAACCACCATCACGCTGAGCGCATCGACGCGTCTGAAGCGCGCGAGCTCGATCGCGCTCCAGATGAGCGGCGGCACGGCGGACGCGATCAGCGCGCCGGTCTCGCCTACCCGCGGTAACGCGAGACGGTAGGCGAGCCACGGCAGCAGAAAGTTGACCGCCAGTTCGAGCACGAAACCGGGACGGATTTTCATTTGAATTTACGCCGTAAGCGAAAGAGCCAGTATCGATGAGCCGGTCGCGCCGACGCAAATGGTTTTTTTCGTAACGCGATCGCAAGCCGGCGCCGCCGAGCACTGCACCTGGCGCTCTCGCGTGCTCCGGCGACCTCGGGCATCTCGCGCCGAGCGCTTGTACACTGATGCATCTCTCTTCCCGACCGCCCATGACATCCCGCTACCCGATCCCGCCGAACGAAATCGAATTGACCGCCGTGCGCGCGCAAGGGGCGGGTGGGCAGAACGTCAACAAGGTATCGAGCGCGATCCACCTGCGTTTCAACGTGCGCGCCTCCTCGCTGCCCGAAGTGCTGAAGATGCGTCTGCTCGCGCTGTCCGACCATCGGCTCACGCGCGACGGCGTCGTGGTCATCAAGGCGCAGGAGCATCGAACCCAGGAGATGAACCGCGCGGCGGCGCTCGCGCGGCTCGATGAACTGATCGAAAGTGTCAGCGTGACCCGCAAGCATCGGGTCGCGACGCGGCCGACCCGCGCGTCGAACCTGCGACGGCTCGACAGCAAGGCCAAGCGCAGCGAGGTGAAGTCGGGGCGCGGCCGCGTGCACGAGTAGCGGCGCGGGTCGCTAACGCTTCGCGCCGCGTCTGCCGGTGCGCACATCCGGCGGCGATGCCTCCGGCACGAAGTCGACGCACAGCACGTTCGTGCCGTCGCGCTCGAACGCGATCGCCGCGGTGTAGCAGTCCTGACCATCGGCGAGCGAATAGTGCGGCCCCATCATCGCGACGCGGCCCGGCGCCGCGAGCGCGTGCCGAAAATACGCACGACGCGACCAGTTGCTGCGCGTCTCCGTATAGAGCGGTGCGAGCCGCTTCGGGGGCGGCGAGACCGAGGCGGCCGTCACCGAAGGCCGGGTCTGCTCCCCCTGGCCGTCGGTCAGGAACACGCGGCGCGCCTCGGGCAGATGCCAGACCTTTTGCGCAGCCTGTTCGAGGTTGCCGGTCGCCTTGTAGGTGTCGGCGGCGGCCAGTACCGCTTCCGCGAAGCCCTCGAAGCCTAGCCGCTGGTGGCCGGCGTGCGCGCGCTCGTAGTCGGCGAACTTGCTCCAGATCGACTCGACGAGCGCGGGCACTTTCGTGCAGGCGGCCCGCACGCTGCTCTTCGGCTGGCCGAACCAGAAGCCCTGCACGAAATCGACGTCGGCCTGCATCAGGATCATCAGCTCTTCATCGGTTTCGACGCCTTCGGCGAGCACGAGCGTGCCCGACTGATGCAGCATCGCGATCAGATGGCTGATCATCGATTCGTCGCCCTCGCGCTTGCCCGTGCGCGCAACGAGCGAACGGTCGAGCTTGACGATGTCGGGGCGGAAGCGCCACACGCGGTCGAAGTTCGAGAAGCCGGTGCCGAAGTCGTCAATCGCGATCAGGAAGTCGCGCGGCTGCGACGCGGCGAGCATGCTGGCGACGGCGGATTCATCGTCGGCGGGTTGCTCGAGCACTTCGATCACGATGCGCTCCTGCGGCAGCCCGAAATGCGCGGACAACTCGTCGATGAACGCGCGCTGTGGCCAGCCGGTCTCGAATACCTGCGGGCGCGTGTTCAAAAACAGCCACCCGGTGCTGATGCCTTGCTCCATGAAGTTCGCCACGTGCAGGCAGCGCGCGATGCGGTCGAGTTCGCGCGCTTCGGCGGCCGAGCGCGTGCCGGAGAACAGTACTTCGGGCGAGACGGGCAGGCCGACCGGATCGAACGCGCGCAACAGCCCCTCGTAGCCGACCACGCACTGATGCGTGACCGACAGCACCGGCTGGAACACGCTGTGCAATGTCAATGCGCGCCAGGTCGCGGTCCAGCCCGACTCGCCGCGGACCAGGTGCGGGAGCACGCCGCTCACGGTCAATTCGCTGACGGATGGCATAGAAGCGGGCATCAGAGCTGACATGGGATTGTTGCGGCAAGGGGTGAAGGGGCTCGCAAACCCATTCGGCGCGCAGCGTTCGCACACCCGAAGCGTCGCCGGGACGTCAGGAATGCGTCCCGCGAACAGGGAGGGCAGTACCAGCTACGCTGGACTCCGGCGAATTGGTCAAAATGAGTCTAGCAGTTTGCAGCGCGGATCAATGTGCGGGTTATCACAAAGGCATAAGCGCGAAAATAGTCCGCAAAACGGCTGCCAACGGCCGTGCGGCAACCCGTTGCGGTCATGCGCCGGAGCGTTTCGCGCGCTTGCCACGCGTGAAACCGATTCTCAATCGCAATCAGTTGCCATACCACGCCGAGGGTAGCAGGGCGCCCAGTGGTCGCCCGCCAAACTCCAGGCGCCGACGGTGCACCCATGTTAGCGCCGGTGCGCGGGCTGATGTGGCGGTTCGGGCGGCGGGCTTGGCACTGCTTTGCCGGGCGGATTCTGGCTTGACGCGACGGTGGTCCGGCATGGCGGGCAGAGGCGAGATTCATGCGTCGCCCGGCTGGTTGGCGCCGTCGTCGGCAGGTTCGGCGACCGGCGGGTATGCTGCTGGTTTTCTTAAGGAGGAGATCAGGCATGGCGGAAATCGCGGTGGTCGCAATTTCGGTGGCGAAACCGGGGCACGAGGAGCTGTTGCGCGAGGCGCTGGAAGGCATCGTCGGGCCGACGCGCAAAGAAGCGGGTGTGCTGCAGTACGACTTGCACCGCGATGTGCAGGAGCCGCGCCGGTTCGTGTTCGTCGAGCGATGGGAAAGCCAGGACGCGCTCGCGGCGCATGCGAAATCCGCGCATATCCAGGCTTATAAGAAAGCGGCCGCGGATTGGATCGAGCACGCGGAGATTCGCGTAGTGTCGAAGATCGCCTGAGTCCGGGTGCGGGCGTCAGCGGCGCGCGGACAACACGCCGGCCAGGTGCGGCGGCACCGCGGCCGCCGGCGCGCCGTCAGCGATTAGTGAGTTGCTTGCGGGACATCGAGAATCAGGATGATGGTCCAGTCGGCGTCGCCGTCATGGTGATACTGACGCTCTGCGACGATGAACGGCTGCTGCTTGCCCGCCGGGCCGAGAAACAGCACGTCGCCTTCCATCGGCAGGCATTCGACGGGCGGCAGCGCGAGGTACGCTTCCTGACCGCCGCGCGGCATCAGTTTTTCGATCTTGCGAGATGCTGCTTCGGTCCATTCGATATCAAGCTGGATGTTGCTCATGCTGTCCTCCGCACCAGGGTGCGCACGGGTTAGGGGATGCCGGCGGCTCGCCGGTCGGTGCGCGACTTTAGCATACAGAATGCTGTGCGCCGGAGGCTTCGCCAGACCGATGCGCGTTCGGAGTGCCTCGTCGGCAGCGAGCCGATCACGCAAATAAAAAAGCCGAAACCGGCGCTGCCGGCTTCGGCTTTTTCACCTTCACGACGAGGCCGCGAGGCGAGATCCGCGAAGTCGCTCAGGTACCCGACGTGTCCGCACCCTTCTTCGGATGATGCGGAGCCATCTTGTGATGCTTGGCCGGGGCGGCGGGTGCGCTTTCCATCGACTGCTCGCGGTTTTGCAAAGCTTGCGCACGCTGCTCGACGTCGGCGGCCTTGGCCGGATCGGTGCTCGTCGTGATGCCCTGGTCCTGCGCGTAAGCTGCGCCGGCCGCGGCACACAGGGAAACCAGGATCGCCATGGACACTTTCTTCATCGTTACCTCCATAGAGTGGTGGTGGACATTCTATCGAGCAAACTCCGCTGCAGCCGATGGCTTTGTAACCGCGCTCAACATTTGTTACGTTTTGTAATGACTTCATCGATCTGCGAGACCGGGTCGGCCTACATCGTTCGTCAGAACCAGCCGATCGCGCGATACAGGTGAAACTGCGCGAGGCCGATGAGTTCATGCAACGCTATCTCCGCCGCCACGAGATTACCGAAGCGCGGCAGCACGCCGAGCCGCACGCGCCGCGCGCTCGAAATCTGCGGCTGTGGCTCGACGCCGAAACGGCGAAAGTCGAGCAGCGCACGCGGCATGTGATACGCGGAAGTGACGAGTATCAACGTGTCGTAATGTGATTGGCCGACAATGACCGAGACGTTGCGCGCGTTCTCGTAGGTCGTGCGGCTGCTTTTCTCGAGCACGATGTCCGAGCGCGGCACCTGCTGACGCAGCAGATAGGGCAGGTAGGTGTCGGCTTCCGTCGCGCTGTGCCGCTGAGGATTGCCGCCGCTCACGATCACCTGGCAGACGATCGCCGTGCGCTTGCAGGCCGCATAGTTGAGGGCGCTGACTTCGATGCGCGAAAGCACGTCACGCGGTGGCACCAGCACGTGGTCGTGGTCGTAGACCGTGCCGCCGCCGAGCAGGATGATCGCGGTGCGTGGCGCGAAGGTGGCGGCCTCGGCGCTCTGTCGTTGCGGCTGCGCGAGATCGAGCAGTGGCGCGCTCAGCCAGCCGGCCGCGAGCAGCCAGAACAGCGCGATCATGCAGACGATGAGCGGCCGTCGCGCACGTTTCCATAGCACGATTGCTGCAAAAAAAAGCGCTAATAAAGTGAATAGAATCAATTTAAATGGGGTAACGTATGTCTTTCGGGATAAATCCACGGGCCTGCCATCGCGCCGCGGCGGTTGCATCGTCGGTTCGGGGAGAGAACGCTAACATGCCGTTCTGACGGGGGTTCCGAAAACGAGACCAGGCAGCATCTGGCGGAAATCCGCTGTCGAACAGGCGGCGAGCTTCTGACCAGGAGCGGGTGCTACGCGCGTCGCCGGTGGCGCAGCGACGCGTGGGCATGAATGTGTCATAGCTGCACTTTAAGAAAGAAGTGAGATGACCACGTATTCCAACGAAGCGGTACTTGAAGCGCTGCGGCGAGCGCAATATCGCCAGGTTCCCTGGGCCAGAAGGCCGGGTGTCTTCCAATATCTTCGCGCGCTGGGGCTGATGGACACCGTTCGTCAGCGAACCGTCGCACCGGCGCCGGGCTTTCATGCCCCCGTCGACATCGCCGTGCTCACCGAACGCGGCAAAGCGGAGTTTGCGCGGCTCGAGCACGACGAGCGTCTGCTCACATGGACAGCGCAACGCATGAATGATTACGTTGTCGGCGCGGCTGAAACGCAGTCCGCGGCGACAGCCGAAGTCAGGCCTTAGCTCAAGGTTCATCGCTTATCTGAATCACTGTCCGCCCGGGCCTGTCACCCCCACGGCGGGCGGTCTCTACCGTCGGCCGGTCGCTGTGCGCGTCCGCGGGCGACTCTCGGCTTCCCCAATCGACGATGCGGTGACGCGTTCCGCGCCGACCGTTTGCCGTTGCGCGCCTGTCATGCCATCAACGCCACGGGGGCGAAAAAAAGCCCGTATCACGAGGATACGGGCATACCGGAATTACTACTGCCACGCTGTGCTAATGGCGTTGAGTCAGACTGGTGCCGCGTCCGGTGGTTCCCCGATCGTGCATACGCAATGCGAGAGACTTGGTGCCGCGTCGCCCGACGCTCCATCCACGCGGCGACACACGACATCAACGCCGTCGCTGGTCCGCGCGCGGCGCATCGGGCCGTGCCCGCACATTGCTGGCGATATCGCCGCGCAGATCGCCTCGCGGCGTGGGCGGCGTGAAGTCGCGACTGTGGGCCTCGCTTTGCTGCCACGCTTCCAGCGTAGCCTGACGGTCCGGGCGCCAGTTCCACCCTTGCGGGCGTTGTTGGGCAAATGCCGGCGCGGCCATCGATGAAATCACAATGCCGCACAACAGCAGTGACATTGGTTTCATTCCGAAATCCCCCTCAACCTCGAGCCCGTCGCGACTCAAGGCCTGTTTGCATAGGTATTAAGTTATGCCGGGGTAAGAAAGGGTGCTGTAATTAATAGTAAATGGATGTTTCACCCGGAGCTATCGGGCAGTTTGCGAGTCTGAGGCGGACCGCAATGATCACTCCGTGCGGATGGCGCACCGAAAGCGGGCGCGAAACCAGGGGGCGTCCCGCGGCGACCGTCAAATGCTGGCGGGTCGTGGCGTGCACGCAATCGAGAATAAGGCGGCTGGATAAAAAAACCGGGCGCCCGCAGGCGCCCGGTGACAACGTAGTTTCGCGTCAGGCCATCTTGACCGGCGCGCGCCACGATTCTGGATTGGTCCAGAACGCGCCGCGCATACGGTCGCGGCTCGGTGGTGCCGGCGGTTTCGCGGCCGTTGCGCCGATCCTGCCGCGCAACGAGATTTCACGGCCGCTGGTGCCGAGCCGCTTCACAATTTCAGCGAGCGTGCCATCGGCCTGCCACTCGTCGAAACGCCGGCGGCAAGTCGGCGGGGACGGATAGCGGCCCGGCAGCTTGGACCAGCCTTCGCCCGTCGACAACACCCAAAGTACGGCGTTGACCACCGCCCGAGCTTCCACGCGCGGTCGACCGCGCCGTTCGCTGCGCGCCGGCTCGGCACAGAACAAAGCCTCGACCAGCGCCCACTCGTTATCTCTCAAATCGTCGAACAGCATCATGTATCACCTCAGCGAAGCTAACTCCGGTGCGCTGCCCCGCGCCGCGCACTCTTCATGCACTCGATAGGCGAGTGCCAAAGGGGACGGGCTTGCCACGGATTGCCATTTCAGTCGGAAATCATGGCGCCGACCCTGCGCGTCTCATAACGCACGAAGTGTGCCAATTTGATATCGATTGCCTGAAAGCCCCGTGGCGGCGGGCCAACGCGGGCGCCAACCAGGGCCGTATATGAATCCAAAAAGCCCATCTCGCAAATCGGGACAATCACCAATCTTGTGCAGATGGGCCCGGCCAGCGGGCGTTCGCGCCTTTTTGCTGCATCGCGGGGACCCTTGTGACTGGCGCTGTGCCGCGCGGATTTAACCTACAATGTGCATTAAATTGCCTTATTGATGAGGTCGACAAATGAATGTCACGCTGCGACAGCTCAGGGTTTTCATCGAGGTGGCGCGCTTGCAAAGCTTCAGTCGGGCCGGCGATGAAATCGGCCTCACACAGTCGGCGGTCAGTCGCTGCGTGCGCGAGCTCGAAGGCGAAATCGGCCTGAAGCTCATCGATCGCACGACGCGCGAAGTGCAACTAACCGACGTCGGCGGCAATCTGGTGTCGAGCGTGTCGCGGCTGCTGTCGGATCTCGACGACGCATTGCGCGAGATCCGCGAAATCGGCGAGCAGCGCCGTGGACGCGTGGTGGTCGCGGCGAGCCCGACCGTCGCGTGCCGGCTGATGCCGCGTGTGGTCGCGTCGTGCGGGCAGCAGTTTCCTTATGTGACGCTCAGCCTGCGCGACGACGTGCAAAGCGACGTGGTGCGCAAGGTGAAGTCGGGTGAAGTGGACTTCGGCGTGATCATCGGTCCGTTCTCCGACGACGACCTGCTCAGCGAGACGCTGATGACCGACTCGTTCTGCATTGTGTCGCGTGACGATCACCGGCTCGCCGCGCGCAAACAGGTTACGTGGAAGGACCTCGACGGCGAGCAACTCGTGATGCTCGACTATGCGTCCGGCAGCCGCCCGCTCATCGACGCCGTGATGCAGGCGCAGGGCGTGAACGCCACCGTGGTGCAGGAACTCGGCCATTCGGCGACGGTGTTCGGGCTCGTCGAGGCGGGCGTCGGCATCAGCGTGCTGCCGTGGCTCGCGCTGCCGCTGCCGGCGGGGGCGTCGCTGGTCGCGCGTCCGCTGGTGCCGCGCGCGGAGCGCCGCGTCGAGTTGGTGCGGCGGCGCGACCGGTCGCTGTCGCCCGCGGCCGAGGCGGTGTGGAATCTGATCCGGCAGTTGCCCGGGCGGGCCGAGGAGTTGAATTAACGGGCCGGATCGTGTGCGGTCTGTCCAACTGGTGGGGTAGTGCCAGGCGCGACCCGCCGCCCGTCCTGCACCCGCCAGGCGTTCCGCCGCTGTCCGGTCACCCGGCGCGCTAAACTACCGCCGTCATCGCGCACGCCTTCGCGGTTGCGCCCAGAGCCCCTTATCCTCCACCCTCCCGGAAGCCTCGATGAGCGAATTGGACCTGCCCGTGCCCTCCATCCCGATTGCGCGCGACGCCGTGCGCGCGCTGCGTCCATCACAAATCCGGGAAGTCGCGAACGCCGGTTTCGGCGTCGGCGACGTGCTGCCGTTCTGGTTCGGCGAGTCCGACCGCGTCACACCCGCATTCATCCGCGACGCCGCGAGCACCGCGCTCGCCGCCGGCGCGACGTTTTACACACACAACCTCGGCATCGCGCCGTTGCGCGCGGCGCTCGCGGGCTACGTCAGCGAGCTGCATGGCGCAACGTCACTGGAGCACATCGCGGTTACGAGCGCGGGCGTCAACGCGCTGATGCTCGCCGCGCAACTGGTGGTCGGCGCCGGTGACCGGGTCGTTGCGGTGACACCGCTATGGCCGAATCTGGTCGAGATTCCGAAGATTCTCGGCGCGCAGGTCGAAACTGTCGCGCTCGGCTACGGTGAACGCGGTTGGGCGCTCGACGTCGGGCAATTGCTTGCCGCGCTGACACCCGACACGAAGATGCTGATGATCAACTCGCCGAACAATCCGACCGGCTGGGTGATGAATCGCGACGACCAGCGCACCGTGCTCGAACACTGCCGGCGGCACGGTATCTGGATCGTCGCGGACGAGGTCTACGAGCGGCTCTACTATCCCGGTGATGACGCGGCGCAGGCGGCCGGCGCGCGCACGGCGCCTTCGTTTCTCGATCTCGCGACGCGCGACGAACGCGTGATTTGCGTGAATTCGTTTTCGAAAGCCTGGCTGATGACCGGGTGGCGGCTTGGCTGGATCGTCGCCCCGACCGCGTTGATGGATGACCTGGCGAAGCTGGTCGAGTACAACACGTCATGCGCGCCGTCGTTCGTGCAGCAGGCGGGCATCGCGGCGCTCGAACAGGGCGAGCGCTTTACGCAGGAGCTGGTGCGCGACCTGAGGAGCTCGCGTGATCATCTGGTGCGCGCGCTGTCGACAGTTCCCGGCGTCGACGTGAAGGCTCCGCTGGGCGCGATGTATCTGTTCTTCGCGATGCCGGGCTCGACGCGCAGTCTCGATTTGTGCAAGGCGATGGTGCGTGAGGTCGGGCTCGGCGTGGCACCGGGCAGCGCGTTCGGGCCGCAAGGCGAGGGGTTCGTGCGCTGGTGCTATGCGTGCGATACGGCGCGGCTCGATGCGGGCGTCGAGCGCTTGATGCGGTTTCTGGCGCGCCGCGCCGGCGCGTGAGCGCATGGCGTCGCGCGTCCGTCGCGTATTGACCTGGCGCGCCGCAAGCGGCGAAAGGCCGCGAATCGTGGAAATCTTCTCACTGGCGACCCGGTCCCGGCGAGCGCGGGCACACCGGTCGCCGCCGCGGCAGAAGATGCACGGAGGATCGCGGCTTTACGCCCCGGTCGTTTTTGCGTAATATGGCGCTCAGTTCACGCGAATCCTTTCAGGAATATCGCCGCTCCGTCCGGCTGGGTCTGGCTCGATAAGTCTGTTCGCCACCCCCCGGTGCGTGCTCCCATCAATATGACCGATCAGAATCGGGCGAGCGCGTCTTCAGTTCCACATCGTCTGTTTGATCCGGTTCTTTGACCACAGGGTCTGACCTAGCTGCATGAATACCCAAGAGGCGAAGATCGTCCTCGAGACTGCCTTGATCTGCGCGCAGGAGCCGTTAAAGCTCGGCGAATTGCGCAAGCTCTTTGCCGACGGCGTGTCGGCAGACACTGTTCGGACTTTGCTCGAAGACCTGAAGCGGGACTGGTCCGGGCGCGGTGTGGAGTTGGTCGGGCTGGCGTCGGGCTGGCGGTTTCAAAGCAAGCCCGCGATGCGTTCGTATCTCGATCGACTGCATCCGGAAAAACCGCCGAAATATTCGCGCGCGGTGCTCGAAACGCTCGCGATCATTGCCTACCGGCAACCGGTGACGCGGGGCGATATCGAAGAAATTCGCGGTGTGACGGTGAATACGCAGGTCGTCAAGCAGCTCGAGGATCGCGGCTGGATCGAGGTGATCGGTCATCGCGACGTGCCGGGGCGTCCAGCGCTGTATGCGACCACGCGTCAGTTCCTCGACGACCTTGGCCTAACAGCGCTCGACGAATTGCCGCCGCTGGCCGATCCGTCCGCGCAACTGAACGCGGATCTGCTGGGTCAGCACGCAATCGAATTTGCCGAAGGCGACGCGCATAGCGTGCCGCTGCCAGATCAGGATGCAGGACTCGACATGGCGGGTGACGCGGGCGAGCCGGCTTCGCCGGAAGCGGGGCAGCAGTCGGCGTCGGGATTTGCAGCAGCGCCGCCCGAGACCGTAGCCGCGTCGACGTTCGAGTCGGAGCCCCGTGCAGAAGCGACTGGGCAGTCCGGCACGACGAATGCGTCAAGTGCATCAGACGCGTCGAGCGCGCCGCACGGCACGCAACAACAGCCCGAACCGGCACCCACGGCAACGCAGACCAGCGTCGCCGGTTCGGCACAGCATCAAGATCCGGTCACCCCGACCGATCCGGCAACACCCGCGCACGACTCGGGCGTGGCTCGCAGTACGGAGCACGCCGCCGAGCCGAACCCGATCGAGGCGGCGCACGACGGTCCCGAGGATCGCCGCGATGCCGCGCAGGACGCAGGTTTTCTGACCGACGACGAAACCGAGTCGCGCAGCGCCTGACGTAACCGAACTTTTTTGCCGCGCCCGCAACGGGCGCGCGCGACCTGACATTTTGAGGTTGTTTTGACACATACCCACGACACCGATTCGTCCGAATCCGAGCGCCCCGTGCCGTCGGCGCGGACCGACGAACGCACTACGCAAGCGTCGGCAGGCGAGGGCGAGCGCCCGGCTCACGGCGCGGAAGCAGAGGGCGAAGAGCGCCCCCGCCGCGGTCTGCGTCGCGGGCCGCGCAGCCTGATCGCGCGACGCCGCGCCGGCGCGAAGACGAAGGCAGCCGAGGGCGCGCCGGTCGTCGCCGAAACACCGCCGGACGGCGAGGTTGGCGCCCAGGCGCGTGCGCCGCACAAGGACGCGGGCGCGAAACAGGGCGGACGTCGCAATGCCGGCGGCGCGGCGAAGCGCGAGGGCGCGCCGCGCGAAGGCCAGCGCGAGCGTCAGCCGCGCGAAGGTCAACGTGAGGGCCAGCCGCGCGAAGGTCAACGTGAGGGCCAGCGCCAGAATCGACGCGGCGCCGATGCGGCCGCGGCTACCGAATCGGCTCAGGACGATCTGTTCTCGTACGTGACGTCGCCTGCATTCGATGCCGACAACACCACGACTGGCGGCGTACGCGCGCCGATGCTGCGCCGTGGCAAGGCAGCGGGCCCGAAGCGGGTGTTGTCGCCCGATGACGACGCGCCGAAGCTGCATAAGGTGCTCGCCGAGGCGGGCATGGGCTCGCGCCGCGACATGGAAGAGCTGATCATTGCCGGCCGCGTGTCGGTGAACGGCGAGCCGGCGCACATCGGCCAGCGCATCATGCCGACCGATCAGGTCCGCATCAACGGCAAGCCGGTCAAGCGCAAGCTCGCCAGCAAGCCGCCGCGCGTGCTGCTGTACCACAAACCGACCGGCGAAATCGTCAGCCACGCGGACCCGGAAGGCCGTCCATCGGTGTTCGACAAGCTGCCGCCGATGAAAACCGCCAAGTGGGTTGCGGTCGGGCGTCTCGACTTCAACACCGAAGGTCTGCTGATGCTGACCACATCGGGCGATCTCGCGAACCGCTTCATGCATCCGCGCTATAGCGTCGAGCGCGAATATGCGGTGCGTGTCGTCGGCGAACTGGCCGAGGGTATGCGCCAGAAACTGCTGCACGGCGTCGAACTCGAGGACGGCCCGGCGAACTTCCTGCGCATCCGCGACGGTGGTGGCGAAGGCACCAATCACTGGTACCACGTCGCGCTCGCCGAAGGGCGGAATCGCGAAGTGCGCCGCATGTTCGAAGCGGCCGGCCTGATGGTTAGCCGGCTGATCCGCACGCGTCATGGCCCGATCTCGCTGCCGCGTGGTCTGAAGCGCGGCCGCTGGGAAGAGCTCGAGGACAATCAGGTGCGCGCGCTGATGGCCTCGGTCGGGCTGAAGGCGCCGACCGAGGAGCGCGGTAGCCGCAATGCGGCGCCGGAGCGTCGTCAGCCGGATCCGATGCAGACGTCGATGGGCTTCATCAGCCGCGAGCCAGTGCTGATGTCGCATAGCCGCTTCGAGCAGCAGCCGCGCGGCCAGGGCCGCCGCGGCGCGGCGGGCGGCGGCTTCGGTGCGGGCATGGGGAGCGGCGCTGGTTTCGGTGCCGGCGCAGGCAATCGTGGCAGCGGGGGGCCGCGCGGCCGCGACGTCGACGGCAATCGCGCGCCGTCGCCCAACGGCAATCGTGCGCGCACGGGCGGCAAGCGTGCCGGCCCGGCCGGGAACAGCGGCGGCAATCGCGGGCCGGGTGGCAATCGTGGCGGCAACACCAACCGCGCCGGTGGTAACGCGGGTCCGGGTGGTGCGAATCGTGGTGGTGGCACGGCGCGCGGTCGCTCGCGAGGCCGTTAAGCGGGGCGCTGTACCGATGCGGTCATACCCTTCGGTGCAGTTCGTACGACCTGCAAGGCTACAGCCGCTTCAGGCGGCTCGTTCGGCAAACGCGACGCACGTCAATGCGGAATGCTTGCCGGACGAGCCGTTTTTTTGTTCTTGCCGATTTGATGCCGCCGCCCTCAAGCGAGCGGCTTTCCGATCCGTCAAACTCCGTGCGAGACGGCGCCGAATGCCATAAGCACGATTCACCGCAACGCGCTGACGTAACCTGTCCGGCTCCCTTTCCGCACGGCTCGCGCGACCTTGCAAAACCCCGGATTTGCCGCCACATTGTCGAAAGATTCCTATCAAATCAAGTGGAAATGCGCATCGCCCGTCGTTCTGCGGATTGCCTTTGGGCCGAAAAATGGCTACAATCGCGAAGTCGCTGGGCGTACGGTTTCATGTGCGGCTCAGGTGCGACCACCGGCAATAAGATGATGGGCGTTCAGCCCATTTTTTTTTGCCGCTCAGTTCATCGTGGTTCGGCATCTCGGGTTCGCACCAACGTGCGCCGGCTTGGCGCGCGGCCCGCATTGGTTGTTTGCAGAAGAGGCGAGGCTCGCTGCGCGAACATCTAAGAGGGCACTGTGCAACTGACGGAACTGATTGAAACCACGGTCGTGGGACTCGGCTACGAGCTCGTCGATCTCGAGCGCACCGGGCGCGGCATGTTGTGTATCTATATCGACCAGCCAGCCGGCATCGCAATCGAAGACTGCGAGAAAGTCACGCGTCAGCTCCAGCACGTTCTGACGGTCGAAAATATCGATTACGAGCGGCTCGAAGTTTCGTCGCCCGGTCTCGACCGCCCGCTGAAAAAACTGGCGGATTTTGAACGTTTCGCGGGCAGCGAAGCGGTTATCACACTGAAAAAGCCATTGGACGGTCGGAAATCGTACCGGGGTATTTTGCATGCTCCGCAGGGCGAGACGATCGGTCTGGAATTTGAAGGAAAAGAAGGCGCCGCGATGCTCGATTTCACGCTCGCGGACATGGACAAGGCGCGCCTTGTTCCGAAAGTTGACTTTAGGAGCCGCAAACAATGAGTCGCGAAGTGTTGATGCTGGTGGATGCGCTGGCACGCGAGAAGAATGTCGACAAGGACGTGGTATTTGCCGCGCTCGAAGCGGCTCTCGCTTCGGCCTCCAAGAAACTCTTCGAAGAAGATGCGGATATCCGCGTCCACATCGACCGTGAAAGCGGCGAGCACGAAACGTTTCGCCGCTGGAAAGTGGTGCCGGACGAAGCCGGTCTGCAGGAGCCGGATCAGGAAATCCTGCTGTTCGAGGCGCGCGAGCAGCAGCCCGACATCCAGCTCGACGAGTTCATCGAGGAGCCGGTGCCGTCGATCGAATTCGGCCGTATCGGCGCGCAGGCCGCCAAGCAGGTGATCCTGCAGAAGGTGCGCGATGCCGAGCGCGAGCAGATCCTGAACGACTTCCTCGAGCGCGGCGAACACATCATGACCGGCTCGGTGAAGCGCCTCGACAAGGGCAACTTCATCGTCGAGTCGGGCCGCGTCGAAGCGCTGCTGCGCCGCGACCAGCTGATCCCGAAGGAAAACCTTCGCGTGGGCGACCGCGTGCGCGCGTATATCGCGAAGGTCGACCGCACCGCGCGTGGTCCGCAGATCGAGCTGTCGCGTACGGCGCCGGAATTCCTGATGAAGCTGTTCGAGATGGAAGTGCCGGAAATCGAGCAGGGCCTGCTCGAGATCAAGGCGGCGGCTCGCGATCCGGGTGTGCGCGCGAAGATCGGCGTGGTCGCTTATGACAAGCGCATCGATCCGATCGGCACCTGCGTCGGTATTCGCGGCTCGCGTGTGCAGGCAGTGCGCAACGAGCTCGGTGGCGAAAACGTCGACATCGTGCTATGGTCGGAAGACCCCGCCCAGTTCGTGATCGGCGCGCTCGCGCCGGCAGCCGTGCAGTCGATCGTCGTCGATGAAGAAAGGCATTCGATGGACGTCGTCGTCGACGAGAACGAACTCGCGGTCGCGATCGGCCGCAGCGGCCAGAACGTGCGACTTGCCAGCGAGCTCACCGGCTGGCAGATCAACATCATGACGCCGGACGAATCTGCGCAGAAGCAGAATCAGGAGCGCGGCGTCCTGCGTGACCTGTTCATGGCGCGTCTCGATGTCGACGAGGAAGTTGCCGACATCCTGATCGACGAAGGCTTCACGAGCCTGGAAGAGATCGCCTACGTGCCGCTCAACGAAATGCTCGAAATCGAGGCATTCGACGAAGACACCGTCCACGAACTGCGCAACCGCTCGCGCGACGCGCTGTTGACAATGGCGATCGCGAACGAAGAAAAGGTCGAGAATGTAGCGCTCGACCTGAAGAGCCTGGACGGCATGGACGCCGACCTGCTCGCGAAACTGGCCGAACATCAGATCCAGACGCGCGACGAACTCGCCGAGCTGGCCGTGGATGAACTGGTCGAGATGACTGGGATGGGAGAGGATGCCGCTAAGGCGTTGATCATGAAAGCACGTGAACACTGGTTCCAGTGAGAAATGACCATGGCGCACTGAATTGAACGCGGCCGCGAGGCCGCATGACCCGATGCTAACCGCAAGGAATCGGTCCTTGCATTAAGAGGAATGAATGGCGAGTAACAACGTAGCCCAATTTGCCGCGGAACTGAAAATGCCTGCTGGCGTGCTGCTCGAGCAGCTGCAGGCAGCGGGCGTCCAGAAAGCGAGCGAAGACGACAACCTGTCCGAGGCGGACAAGGCGCGTCTGCTCGATCACTTGCGCAAGTCGCATGGCTCGAACGATGCCGACAAGCGCAAGATCACGCTGACGCGCCGGCATACGTCGGAGATCAAGCAGTCCGATGCGACGGGCAAAGCTCGCACCATTCAGGTCGAGGTGCGCAAGAAGCGCACGTTCGTCCGCCGCGACGAGACCGTCGCGGAAGGCGGGGATGCATCGAATCATGTGGCCGAAAGCGCGGACGTCGAAGATCTCGAACTGCAGCGTCGCGAGGAAGAAGCACGTCACGAAGCCGAGCTGCTGGAAAAGCAGGCGCAGGAGCTAAAGGCGCGTCAGGAGCAACTCGAGCGCGAAGAGGCCGAGCGTCAGGCGCGCGAGCAGGCTGCGGAAGCCGAGCGTCAGCGCGCGGAAGAAGAAGCGAAGAAGCGCGCAACGGCTGCGGCCGAGGCGGCGGCTCGAGAGAAGGCTCAGCAGGCGGCGGCGCAAGCCGCTGCGCCGGTTGCCGCGAAGGCAAGCGATCAGGACGACGAACGCGCGGCAGCGGAACGCGCCGCGCAACGTGAAGCTGCGAAGAAAGCGGAAGACGCTGCGCGCGTGGCTGCCGAAAAGGCGCGCGCCGAACAGGAGGAAATCGCCAAGCGCCGTGCCGCGGCCGAAGCCGAAGCGCGCGCGATTCGCGAAATGATGAACACGCCGCGCAAGGCGCAGGTGAAGGCGCCGGAACCGGCACCGAAGCCCGTTGAGCCTGCCAAGGCGGCCGAAGCCAAGGGTACGCTGCACAAGCCGGCGCGTCCGGCAGGCGAAGCACCGGCTCGCCCCGCAGCCAGGAAGCCGGCAGCCGCGGCTCCGGCACCCGCAAGCGCTCCGTCCGCGGGCGACAAGAAGAAGCCCGGCGCCGGCGGCAAGGGCGGCGGCAACTGGCAGGACGACGCAGCGAAGCGCCGCGGCATCAAGACGCGCGGCGATTCGAGCGGCGGCGTCGATCGCGGTTGGCGCGGCGGTCCGAAGGGTCGTGGCAAGCATCAGGAGCAGACCACCACGTTCCAGGCGCCGACCGAACCGATCGTGCGTGAAGTGCACGTGCCGGAAACCATCACGGTGGCGGATCTCGCGCACAAGATGGCGGTGAAGGCTTCGGAAGTCATCAAGGTGATGATGAAGCTCGGCCAGATGGTCACGATCAACCAGATGCTGGACCAGGAAACGGCGATGATCATCGTCGAGGAACTGGGCCACCGTGCGCTCGCGGCGAAGCTGGACGATCCGGAAGCCATGCTGGTCGAAGGCGAAGCGAGCGATGCCGAAGCGCTGCCGCGTCCGCCGGTCGTTACCGTGATGGGTCACGTCGACCACGGCAAGACCTCGCTGCTCGACTACATCCGCCGCGCTAAGGTTGCGGCAGGCGAAGCGGGCGGTATTACGCAGCACATCGGCGCTTACCACGTGGACACGCCGCGCGGCGTGATCACGTTCCTCGACACGCCGGGTCACGAAGCCTTTACGGCAATGCGTGCCCGCGGTGCGAAGGCGACCGACATCGTGATTCTGGTGGTGGCCGCCGACGACGGCGTGATGCCGCAGACAAAGGAAGCTATCTCCCACGCGAAGGCTGGCGGCGTGCCACTCGTCGTCGCGATCAACAAGATCGACAAGCCGGAAGCGAATCCGGAGCGCGTGAAGCAGGAACTCGTCACGGAAGGCGTCGTGCCGGAAGAGTACGGCGGCGACTCGCCGTTCGTGCCGGTGTCGGCAAAGACCGGCGCGGGCATCGACGATCTGCTCGAAAACGTGCTGCTGCAGGCCGAAGTGCTGGAATTGAAGGCACCGGTCGAATCGCCGGCCAAGGGGCTCGTGATCGAAGCGAAGCTCGACAAGGGTAAGGGTCCGGTTGCAACGATCCTCGTCCAGTCGGGTACGCTGAACCGTGGCGACGTCGTGCTGGCAGGCAGCGCCTACGGTCGCGTGCGGGCCATGCTCGACGAAACCGGCAAGCCGACCAAGTCCGCGGGTCCGTCGATCCCGGTCGAAATCCAGGGTCTGTCGGAAGTGCCGCAGGCAGGCGAAGAAGTGATCGTGATGCCGGACGAGCGCAAGGCGCGTGAAGTAGCGCTGTTCCGTCAGGGTAAGTTCCGCGATGTCAAGCTCGCCAAGCAGCAGGCCGCGAAGCTCGAGACCATGCTCGAGCAGATGGGCGAAGGCGAAGTGCAGTACATGCCGCTCATCGTCAAGGCCGATGTGCAGGGTTCGCAGGAAGCGCTGGTGCAGTCGCTGCAGAAACTCTCCACCGACGAAGTGCGCGTGCAGATCGTGCATGGCGCGGTCGGCGGCATCAGCGAGTCGGACGTCAACCTCGCGACGGCGTCGAAGGCGGTCATCATCGGCTTCAACACCCGCGCGGATGCGCAGGCCCGCAAGCTCGCGGAAGCCAATGGCGTCGATATCCGCTACTACAACATCATCTACGACGCCGTGGATGACGTGAAGGCGGCGATGTCGGGCATGCTGGCGCCGGAGAAGCGCGAAGTCGTGACGGGCACGGTCGAAGTGCGCCAGGTCTTCAAGGTACCGAAGGTCGGCACGGTGGCGGGCTGTATGGTCACGGACGGTTTCGTCAAGCGCTCGTCGTCGGTGCGCGTGCTGCGCAACCACGTCGTCATCTTCACGGGCGAGCTCGATTCGCTCAAGCGCTTCAAGGACGATGTGAAGGAAGTCCGTCAGGGCTTCGAGTGCGGTATGTCGATCAAGAACTTCAACGATATCGTCGAAGGCGATCAGTTCGAAGTCTTCGAGGTCACCGAAGTCGCGCGTACGCTGTAATCCACGCGACACGGCACAACGGGCGGAACGGGCTTGACGCCCGCTCCGCCCGTTGTTTTTGAGCCCGCTGCGTCGAGTTTGTCGCTGGCTTCGTTGCCGCGTTCGTCGCAAATGGACTCTCACTGGCCGCGGCGAGCGCGACGCCGTCGTATCGAACAGAAAACGAACACGGCTCGTGCGAACCAATTTTTGCATCCGTTATAGCGGAGCACTTAACACCATGCCTAAGAAACGTACTACTCCTAATCGCAACGTGCAGATCGCCGATCAGATCCAGCGCGACCTGGCCGAGCTACTGCGCGAGGTCAAGGATCCGCGCATCGGCATCGTCACGTTTCAGAGCGTCGAGCTGACACCCGACTACGCGCACGCGAAGGTCTACTTCACGACGCTGACGGGCGACCCGCAGCAGACGCTCGAAGCGCTGACGCACGCGGCCGGCCATCTGCGCAATCTGCTGTTCAAGCGCCTGCATATCCATACGGTGCCGACGCTGCATTTCCACTACGACAAGACGATCGAGCGCGCCGTGGAGATGTCGCGGTTGATCGACGAGGCAAATTCCACGCGCGCGAAAGACGACTGAGCGTCTGCCATGCCGTCGCGTTCCGTGTAGCGCGCGGCGCCCGTTTTTCGTGTTTCCCGAACGTTCTGCCTCCCTCGACATGACCGCACCTCAACGCCCCCGCGTGCCGCGTCGCGCGCTCGACGGCGTGCTGCTCCTCGACAAGCCGCTCGGCCTGTCGAGCAACGACGCGCTGGTTCGCGCGAAACGTCTCTATCTGGCCAAAAAGGCAGGCCACACCGGCACGCTCGATCCGCTCGCTACCGGCTTGCTGCCGCTGTGTTTCGGCGAGGCGACCAAGTTTTCGCAAGACCTGCTGGAAGCCGACAAGACCTACGAGGCCACGATGCGCCTCGGCATCCGCACGACCACCGGCGATGCCGAGGGCGAGGCGCTCGACATCCGCGCCGTCGACTGCGACGAAGCGGCGGTGCGGGCGGCCTTGCCGAGATTCATCGGCGAGATCGTTCAGGTTCCGCCGATGTACTCGGCGCTCAAGCGCGACGGCAAGCCGCTGTATGAGTACGCGCGCGCCGGCCAAACGGTCGAGCGCGAAGGGCGGCACGTGACGATTCACGCGCTCGAGCCGATTGCGTGCGCGCTGCCGGATGTCACGTTTCGCGTGACGTGCAGCAAGGGCACGTACGTGCGCACGCTTGCCGAGGATATCGGCGAGGCGCTCGGCTGCGGCGCGCATCTGGTCGCGCTGCGCCGTACGGGCGTCGGCGCGCTGACGCTCGATCATTCGGTCACGCTCGATGCGTTGAGCGACGCGACCCTACCCGAACGCGACGCATGGCTGCAACCGGTCGACGCGTTGCTGTCGACGTTCCCGCAGGTCACGCTGAACGACGACGACACGCGTCGCTTCTTGCACGGCCAGCGCCTGAAGCTGTCGTCGTTGACGATCGCCGCCGATGCCGTGAAGGCCCCGCGCGTGAGGGTGTACTCGGCGCAAGGTCGGCTTCTGGGGGTCGCGAAACCGGGCGAAGGCGTGCTCGCACCCGAACGTCTGGTCGTGACGACGGAGAGCTAGAGGCCGCCGTTTTGCCAGCACGGCGCGGACAATAAAAAAGCGGGAACGCCATCGTGCGATCCCGCTTTTTTATGCCCTACAGTGGAGCGGGTCGAACTCAAGCAACACCGCGAGCAACCCACTCAATGCGCCGCAGCCGCCGCCGCTCCCGAGTCACCGCCCGCCCGTTCCGGCCGCGTGATCCAGATCAGCGCGATCAGCGCGACAAAAATACCGGCCGAAATGAAGAACAGATCGTTCACGCCGAGCTGCGCGGCCTGCTGCGTGACCATGGTATTGAAGAGACCATAGGTCTGCTGTTGATCCAGGCCCGCTGCGCCCATCTGATGAATCGACTGACCAAACACCGGGTTGTAAGCGTTCGCCTGCTCGGTCAGTTGTGCGTGATGCATGATCGTGCGGTGATCCCACGCGGTCTGGAAAATCGACGTGCCGATACCGCCGCACATGATCCGCACGAAGTTCGACAGCCCCGAGGCCGCCGGAATCCGATGGCCCGGCAAACCCGACAGCGTGATCGACACGAGCGGAATAAAGAAGCCGGCCATGCCGATTCCCTGAATCAGCGTCGGCAGCATCAGTGAGTACGTATCGACGCCCGTCGTATAGCGCGAGCGCATCCAGAAACACAGCGCGAAAATCAGGAACGACAGCGTCGCGATATAGCGCGGATCGGTGCGCGGCAACACCTTGCCGGTGATCGGCGACAACAGGATCGCGAACACGCCGACGGGCGCCATCACGAGTCCCGCTTCGGTCGCGGTATAGCCGATATCGGTCTGCAGCCACAGCGGCAACAGCACGAGATTGCCGAAGTAAAGCCCATAGCCGATCGACAACGCGATCGTGCCGCCGGTGAAGTTACGCCGGCTGAACAGCGACAGGTCAACCACCGGATGCTCGGCCGTCAGCTCCCACACGATGAAAAACGCGAGCGCGATCACCGCGACGAGCGCGAGCACGACGATCGTCGTCGACGAGAACCAGTCGAGGTCCTTGCCCTTGTCGAGCATGACCTGAAGCGAGCCGACCCAGACGATCAGAAGACCGAGGCCGACGCCGTCGATTGGCGCCTTCTTGATCACCGAGTCGCGGTTACGGAAGATCATCCACGTCGCGGCCGCCGCGACCGCGCCGACCGGAATGTTGACGTAGAAGATCCACGGCCACGAGATGTTGTCGGAAATCCAGCCGCCGAGAATCGGACCGGCAACCGGCGCGATCAGCGTGGTCATCGCCCACATCGATAGCGCCATTGGCGCCTTCGCGCGCGGATAGCTCGCGAGCAGCAGCGTTTGCGACAGCGGGATCATCGGGCCGGCCACCGCGCCTTGCAGCACGCGCGACGCGAGCAGGAACGGCAGGTTCGGCGACAGCCCGCACATCCATGACGACAGCACGAACAGCACGATGGACGCCATGAACAGCCGCACCTGGCCGATGCGGTCGGTGAGCCAGCCGGTCAGCGGTACCGAGATCGCGTTGGCCACCGCGAACGACGTGATCACCCAAGTGCCCTGGTCGGACGACACGCCGAGGTCGCCGGAAATCGACGGGATCGACACGTTGGCGATCGACGTGTCCAGCACGTTCATGAACACGGCGAGCGACACCGCGATGGTGCCGATCACCAGTTGCGCGCCCTCGAGCGGCGGGTGAGGGACTTGCGCCTGAGCCTGAGCCATTAAAAGAGCCTTCTAGGAATCGTCGGGCGGAGCCTTAGCTCTTATGGGCTGCCGGTTTCGTGGCAGCCGCGGCGCTCGCCGCGGTCGACTTCTGCGCGCCGCCGTTCGCGTTCTGGCCAGCGTTTTCCGCGATGATCCGCGCGATTTCCGCGTCGGCTTCCGCGCCGTACTTGTCGAAGACGTTGGTCTGGTAAGCCGTGGACGGCGCCTGACCGAGCTGGCCACCGGTGTCGTCCTTGATGTTCACGTCAGCCTGCATCGACAGGCCGATACGCAGCGGATGCTTCTCCAGTTCCTGCGGATCGAGCGAAATACGCACCGGCAGACGCTGCACGACCTTGATCCAGTTGCCGGTCGCGTTCTGCGCTGGCAGCAGCGAGAACGCCGAGCCCGTGCCGGCCGAGAAGCCGATCACCTTGCCGTGATAGGGCACCGACGAGCCGTAGACGTCGGCCGTCAGTTCGACCGGCTGGCCGATGCGCATGTGCTTCAGTTGCACTTCCTTGAAGTTCGCGTCGACCCACACGTCGTGCAGCGGCACGATCGCCATCAGCGGCGTGCCCGGCGATACGCGCTGGCCGACCTGCACCGAGCGTTTCGCGACATAGCCGGTGACCGGCGCGGGCAGCGTATTGCGAGCGTGGTTCAGGTACGCGTCGCGCAGCTTCGCGGCGGCGGCCTGCACGTTCGGGTGATTGGCGATCGTGGTGTTCGCGGTCAGCGCGCGGTTGGCCGCGAGTTGCTGTTTGGCGGCGTCGAGCGCGGCTTGTGCGCTCTTCACGGCGTCGCGTGCGTGCGAGATTTCTTCCTGCGATACAGCGCCGGTCTGCGCCACCGTCATCCGGCGCTTCAGGTCGTCCTGTGCTCGCGACAGGTCGGCCTGGCTCGCTGCGACCCGCGCTTCGTACTGGCTGTCGTCGGCGAACAGGCCACGCACCTGGCGCACCACCTGCGCAAGATTGGCCTCGGCCTGTTCGAGCGCGACGCGCGCGTCGGCCGGGTCGAGCACGACGAGCGGGTCGCCGGCCTTGACGACCTGGGTGTCGTCCGCATTGACCGCGATCACGGTGCCCGTGACCTGCGGCGTGATCTGCACGACGTTGCCGCTCACGTAGGCGTCGTCGGTGTCTTCATGGAAGCGTGCGTCGAGGAAGTAGTAGAGGCCGTACGCGACCGCGGCAATCAGGATCACGATGACGAGCAGCGTCATCATGCGCTTGCGTTTGCCGTTGTTGGCCGCTTGCGGTGGAGTGGCGGGCTGCTGGGGGGTGCTCATTGATGTGCTCCGGGTTCTTTTGAACGACGTCGTTTATTCGGGTGTTCGTGTGTATGCGTGTGGGTCGGCGCGGGCGGTCTCGCTCAGTTCGCGGCGGTGCTCGTGGCGTGGTTCGCGGCGTTGGCCGATGCGGGAGCATCGGTCGGCACGACGAGACCGGTCTGGGTCGCGTCGAAGCCGCCGCCCAGTGCCTTGATCAGGCCGATCTGCAGACTGCGGCGGCGCATCTGCAGACCGGTGACCGTCTGCTCTGCGGCGAGGCGGTTGTCGTCCGCGGTCAGCACCTGCAGTTGCGGCGACAGCCCGGCCTTATAGCGGATCACGGCCAGCTGGTACGCCTTGCTCGACGCCTCGAGCGCGCGCTGGGCGTCGCCTTCCTGGCGGTCGATCGAGCGGATCGACGACACCTGCGTGGACACGTCCTGCAGCGCGTTGATCAGCGTCTGGTTGTAGTTCGCGACGTCGCCCTCGAAGTCGGCGTAGCGGCCCTTCAACTGCGCGCGCAACGCGCCGGCGTCGAAGAGCGGCAGATGGATCGCTGGGCCGAACTGGATCTGACGGCTCGACGAGGTCAGGAAACGGCCCCAGCCGAAGGCGTCGAAGCCGAAGCCGGCCGCGAGATTCACGTCCGGAAAGAACTCGGCTTTCGCTTCCTTGACGTCGTGCATCGCGGCCTCGACCTGCCAGCGCGCGGCGACGATGTCCGCACGACGCGCCACGAGGTCGGCCGGGATGTTGTCCGGCAGCGCGACCACGTTGCCGCCGGTGAGCACCGGCTTGTCGATCTGCAGGCCCCGGTCCGGGCCTTTGCCGAGCAGCGCGCCCAACTGGTAGCGCACGACGGTGATCTGGCCGTCGAGGTCGGTCAGGTTCGACTGGCTCGTCGCGATGTTGCCGGCGGCGGTCTGCTTCTCGACGTTGGTGTCGAGACCGGCCGTCACGCGGTTATCCGTGATACGGCCGACGTCCTGGCGGTTCGCGATTTCACGCGCGGCGATGTCGCGGAACGCGTACAACTGCGCGAGCTGATTGTAGGTGCTCGCGACCGACGCGGCGAGCGTTACGCGCGCCTGCTGCATGTCGGCTTCGGCGGCTTTCTGCTGCGACACGGCCTGGCCGAGGCGCTGACGATTCTTGCCCCACAGGTCAAGATCCCACGACGCGCTCGCGAGCACGTTGTTCTCGCTAAACCAGGTGCCGCCGAACGGAGGCGGGAAGAGGGCGTTCGCCGAGTACAGTTCGCGGGTCCACGAATAGCTTAGTTCGGCCTTCGGGAACAGCGCCGAGCGCGAGCTTTCGATATACGACGAAGCCTTCGCGAGCCGCGCCTGCGCCTGGGCGATCGACGGGCTGCCCTCGAGCGCTTCCGCGATCAGCTTCGGCAGTTGCGGGTCCCCGAACTGGTTGGCCCAGTCGAGCGATGGCCATTGGCCGCCCTCGTTGGGCAGACTCTGCGTCGACTCATACTGCGTCGGCGAGGCGATCTGCTTGTCGCTCTTGACGCCGAAGTAGTTCGCGCAGCCTGTGAGGGCGAGCGCCGTCACCGCGGCGGCGACAGCAGCCCGGCTCGACAGCGCGGGCGCGGACAGGGAAAGGGATTTCATCGCTCGACTCTTCTTTGAGTGGAATGTATTGATGGACGCAGCAAGCAAGCTATTACGATTTGTTATCGGGATGGCTTGAGGCATCGCGGGAAAGTCCCGTGTGTTCGCCGGAATTGGCGAGCACGCGGCGCAGCATGCTCTTCAGGAAGCCCACTTCCTCCGGGGTGAACCCGTTCAGCAGGGTATCGAGCACGCCGTTGAAAATTGCCGGCATGCGGGCCGCGATCGCATTGCCTTCCGGCGTCAAGGCGAGGCGCACGACGCGCCGGTCTTCGTTGCTGCGCACCCGCTTGAGCAGGCCACGCTTTTCGAGCCGGTCGATCAGGCGCGTGACGGCGCTTGCGTCGATACCATATTCACGCGCCAACTCGGCCGCGAGCAGGCATTTGCCGCTCGCCACCATGAACAGGATGCTGCCTTGCTGGCTAGTGATGCCGAGTTCGGCCATGCTGCGCTGCGTAACCAGATTGTGCAGAGTCGATTTCACCCGCGAGATGAGATAACCGACGCTTTCGCCGAGTTGATACTCGCTGAGATCCGGCGTGGGTTCGTTGGACGGCTCCGTCATGATTCTCGTGCGATTGCAATGGTTGACTAGGCATTAGTATAGCTGGCTGTTGATTGACACGACAAGCGTAAATACAGCTTATGCAAGGATTATTTCCTGCTCAAGTCGGATGCCGTACGGATCGGCGTAGGGCGCGGGCGACGCGGTATTCGCGAAGTCAGCGGGGACGCGGAGGGCGTACGGTCTATCGGGGAATACCAGAAAGGATCATCCGCGCGTGCTATAATTTTGGGTTCCCAAAAGTGCGCTTTGGGCTTGTTGTCGTGGATTGGCTCGTCAACCAGCAGCATAAGCAAGCGGCGCACTCAACCGTCTTCAGGTTTCCTATGACCCGCGCCCTACGCAACATCGCCATCATTGCTCACGTCGACCACGGCAAGACCACGCTCGTCGATCAGCTCCTCCGTCAGACCGCCACGTTCCGCGAGAACCAGCAGATCGCCGAGCGCGTGATGGACTCGAACGACATCGAAAAAGAGCGCGGCATCACGATCCTGTCGAAGAACTGCGCGGTGGAGTACGAAGGCACGCACATCAATATTGTCGACACGCCGGGGCACGCCGACTTCGGCGGCGAAGTGGAGCGCGTGCTGTCGATGGTCGACTCGGTGCTGCTGCTCGTCGACGCGGTGGAAGGCCCGATGCCGCAAACCCGCTTCGTCACGAAGAAAGCGCTCGCGCTCGGCCTGAAGCCGATCGTCGTGATCAACAAGGTCGACCGTCCGGGCGCGCGGGTCGACTGGGTGATCAACCAGACCTTCGACCTGTTCGACAAGCTCGGCGCGAGCGAAGAGCAGCTCGACTTCCCGATCGTCTACGCATCGGGGCTGAACGGCTATGCGGGTCTTACGCCTGACGTGCGCGACGGCGACATGCGTCCGCTGTTCGAGGCAATCCTTCAGCACGTGCCGGTGCGCCCGGCCGACCCGGAAGGTCCGCTGCAACTGCAGATCACGTCGCTCGACTACTCGTCGTACGTCGGCCGTATCGGCATTGGCCGTATCACGCGCGGCCGCATCAAGCCGGGCATGGCCGTCGCGGTGCGCTCGGGCCCTGAAGGCGAAATCCTCAATCGCAAGATCAACCAGGTGCTGTCGTTCAAGGGTCTCGATCGCGTGCAGGTCGATTCGGCTGAAGCGGGCGACATCGTGCTGATCAACGGTATCGAGGAAGTCGGCATCGGCGTGACGATCTGCTCGCCGGAGCAGCCGGAAGCGCTGCCGATGATCACCGTCGACGAACCCACGCTGACGATGAACTTCCTCGTCAACTCGTCGCCGCTCGCGGGCCGCGAAGGCAAGTTCGTCACGAGCCGTCAGATTCGCGATCGCCTGATGAAAGAGCTGAACCACAACGTCGCGCTGCGCGTGCGCGATACCGGCGACGAAACCACATTCGAAGTGGCAGGCCGCGGTGAGCTGCACCTGACCATTCTGGTCGAAAACATGCGCCGCGAAGGCTACGAGCTGGCCGTGTCGCGTCCGCGTGTCGTGATGCAGGAAATCAACGGCGAGAAGCACGAGCCGTACGAAAACCTGACCGTCGACATGGAGGACACCCACCAGGGCGGCGTGATGGAAGAACTCGGCCGCCGCAAGGGCGAAATGCTCGACATGGCGTCGGACGGCCGTGGCCGCACGCGTCTCGAGTACCGTATTTCGGCACGTGGTCTGATCGGCTTCCAGTCGGAATTCCTCACGCTGACGCGCGGCACGGGTCTGATGAGCCACACGTTCGATTCATACCAGCCGGTCAAGGAAGGCGCGGTCGGCGAGCGTCGCAACGGCGTGCTGATCTCGCAGGACGACGGCGCGGCAGTCGCGTACGCACTGTGGAAGCTGCAGGATCGCGGCCGCATGTTCGTGTCGCCGGGCGAGGCGCTGTATGAAGGCATGATCATCGGCATCCACAGCCGCGACAACGACCTCGTCGTGAACCCGATCAAGGGCAAGCAGCTCACCAACGTGCGCGCGTCGGGCACCGATGAAGCCGTGCGTCTCGTGCCGCCGGTTCAGCTGTCGCTCGAATACGCGGTCGAGTTCATCGACGACGACGAACTGGTCGAAGTCACGCCGAAGTCGATCCGTCTGCGCAAGCGCTACCTGAAGGAACATGAGCGCCGCAGCGCGAGCCGCAACAAGGTTGCCGGCGAATAAGCGGGTTTCGAATCCGTCTGGATAGCAGGCAACGGAAGCCACCTTCGGGTGGCTTTTTCGTTTTCGGCGCATCGACACTTGTGGCGCTGCATGATGCCCGGCACTTTCCGGGCGGCACAGGTGTAGACACCTATTGCGCAATTTGCCTTCTCATTTTCCACAGAACACTATTGCGCGCTGTGAAGAAGCACCCCGTCACCCGTGAAACGCCCGCCATCACTGGCTTTGCCGCGCGTGCTGTCCGCTATCTGGGCTATTCGTTCTGTGCTATGCTCCCGGGTGCAAAGTTTTAGGTCCTTCCAAGCAAGACTTGATTCGCGCAATCCGCTAAACGGTCAGGCCGTGTCGCGGAAGGTTCTGTAACCCGCTATTTCTCGAGAAACTCGAAGAAAGGTGAGCGTAAAAATGATGAAGCAATTCCAGTCGAACTCTTATCTGTTCGGCGGCAATGCTCCGTACGTTGAAGAAATGTACGAAGCGTATCTCGATAATCCGGCGTCAGTGCCCGAGACCTGGCGCAGCTATTTCGATGCGTTGCAGAACGTCCCCGCATCGGACGGCAGCAACGCCAACGACGTGGCCCACGGCCCGATCGTCGAATCGTTTGCACAGCGTGCCAAGGCCAATGCCTTCCTGCCGCGCGCAACTACCGGCGGCGAAGATCTCGCAACCGCCCGCAAACAGGTTTACGTCCAGTCCCTCATCGGCGCATATCGCTTCCTCGGCTCGCAATGGGCCAATCTCGATCCTCTGAAGCGCCGCGAACGTCCCGCGATCCCCGAACTTGAACCCGCGTTCTACGACTTCACCGAAGCCGACATGGACCAGGAGTTCAGCGCAACCAATCTGTACTTCGGGTTCGAGCGCGCGACGCTGCGCGAGATCGTCAAAGCCCTGCGCGACACGTACTGCGGCACGATCGGCGCCGAGTACATGTACATCAGCGATCCCGAACAGAAGCGCTGGTGGAAGGAACGCCTCGAATCGATCCGTTCGACGCCGAACTTCAGCAACGACAAAAAGAAGCACATCCTGAACCGCCTGACGGCCGCTGAAGGCCTCGAGCGTTTCCTGCACACCAAGTACGTCGGCCAGAAGCGCTTCTCGCTCGAAGGCGGCGAAAGCTTCATCGCGGCGATGGACGAAGTCGTGCGTCACGGCGGTCTGCGCGGCGTTCAGGAAATCGTCATCGCGATGGCTCACCGTGGCCGTCTGAACGTGCTGGTCAACACGCTCGGCAAGATGCCGGCCGACCTGTTCGCCGAATTCGAAGGCAAGCACGTCGACGATCTGCCGGCCGGCGACGTGAAGTACCACAAGGGCTTCTCGTCGGACGTCGCGACCGAAGGCAGTCCGGTTCACCTGTCGCTCGCGTTCAACCCGTCGCACCTCGAAATCGTCAACCCGGTGGTCGAGGGCTCGGCGAAAGCGCGTATGGACCGCCGCGGCGACGAAAACGGCATCCAGGTGCTGCCGGTGCAGATCCACGGCGACGCGGCGTTCGCAGGCCAGGGCGTCGTGATGGAAACGCTGAACCTCGCGCAAACGCGCGGTTACGGCACGCACGGCACGCTGCACATCGTCATCAACAACCAGATCGGCTTCACGACGTCGGACCCGCGCGATTCGCGCTCCACGTTGTACTGCTCGGACGTCGTCAAGATGATCGAAGCGCCGGTGCTGCACGTGAACGGTGACGATCCCGAAGCGGTCGTACTGGCCATCCAGATGGCGATCGACTTCCGCATGCAGTTCCACAAGGACGTCGTCGTCGACATCGTCTGCTTCCGCAAGCTCGGCCACAACGAGCAGGACACCCCGGCGGTCACGCAGCCGCTGATGTACAAGACGATCTCGAAGCACCCGGGCACGCGCGCGCTGTACGCTGAAAAGCTCGTGCAGCAGGGCGTCATCAAGGCCGACGAAGGCGATGAATTCGTCAAGGCCTACCGCAAGGCGATGGACGAAGGCCATCACACGATCGACCCGGTGCTCTCGAACTACAAGAGCAAGTACGCGGTGGACTGGGTTCCGTTCCTGAACCGCAAGTGGACCGACGCGGCCGACACGGCCGTGCCGCTCGCGGAACTGAAGCGCCTCGCCGAGCGCATCACCACGATTCCGGAAAACTTCAAGGTTCACCCGCTCGTCGAGCGCGTGATCAACGACCGTCGCGCCATGGGCCGCGGCGAAGCGAAGCTCGACTGGGGCATGGGCGAGCACCTCGCGTTCGCATCGCTGGTCGCATCCGGTTACGCGGTGCGCCTGACCGGTCAGGATTCGGGCCGCGGCACGTTCACGCACCGTCACGCGGTGCTGCACGACCAGAACCGCGAGCGCTGGAACGACGGCACGTACGTGCCGCTGCAGAACATCGCCGAAGGTCAGGCGAAGTTCACGGTGATCGACTCGGTGCTGTCGGAAGAAGCGGTGCTCGGCTTCGAATACGGTTACTCGACCGCTGAACCGAATACGTTCGTCGCGTGGGAAGCGCAGTTCGGCGACTTCGTGAACGGCGCGCAGGTCGTGATCGACCAGTTCATCTCGTCGGGCGAAGTGAAGTGGGGCCGCGTGTCGGGCCTGACCATGCTGCTGCCGCATGGCTACGAAGGCCAGGGTCCGGAACACTCGTCGGCGCGTATCGAGCGTTTCCTGCAACTGTGCGCAGACCACAACATGCAGGTCGTACAGCCGACCACGCCGGCGCAGATCTTCCACCTGCTGCGTCGCCAGATGATCCGTCTGTTCCGCAAGCCGCTGATCGTCGCAACGCCGAAGTCGCTGCTGCGTCACAAGGAAGCCGTGTCGGATCTGTCGGAACTCGCGAAGGGTTCGTTCCAGCCGGTGATTGGCGAAGTGGACGAAACCATCGACGCGAAGAAGGTCAAGCGCGTGCTGGTCTGCTCGGGCCGCGTGTACTACGACCTGGTCGCGCATCGCCGCGAAGCGAAGGTGAACGACGTCGCGATCGTCCGTATCGAACAGCTGTATCCGTTCGCTCACAAGCAGTTCGAAGCGGAAATGAAGAAGTACGACAACGCAACCGAAGTGGTGTGGGTGCAGGACGAGCCGCAGAATCAGGGCCCGTGGTTCTACATCGAGCACCATCTGAAGGAAGGCATGAAGGAAGGACAGAAGCTGGCGTACAGCGGCCGTCCGGCTTCGGCTTCGCCTGCGGTGGGCTACTACGCGAAGCACTACGAGCAGCAGAAGGCGCTGGTCGAAGGCGCTTTCGGCCGCCTCAAGAGCGCGTCGATCGCCAAGTAAAGAAACAGACGAGCCCGGGAAAACGCAGTGCGTTTTCCCGCGCCGCGCCGAACGATCCCATGAGATTCAGGCGCGGCGCTCGTGGTTCGCAGGCGGTCGCGATGAAGCGCCGTCACCCGATACGTATTCAGGATACTCATAATGGCTATTGTTGAAGTCAAGGTTCCCCAGCTCTCCGAGTCGGTCTCGGAAGCGACCATGCTGCAGTGGAAGAAGAAGCCGGGCGAGGCTGTCGCTCAGGACGAAATCCTCATCGAAATCGAGACCGACAAGGTCGTGCTCGAAGTGCCGGCTCCGGCAGCAGGCGTGCTCGCGCAAGTCATCTCGAACGACGGCGACACGGTCACGGCGGACCAGGTGATCGCGAAGATCGACACCGAAGGCACCGCAGGCGCCGCCGCTGTCGAAGCCGAAGTGAAGCCGGCTCCGGTCGCCGCAGCGGCTCCCGCGCCGGCGGCTCAGTCGACAACTGCGGCTGCCGCCGCAACAGGCTCGAACACCGCTGCTTCGCCGGCTGCCGGCAAGCTGATGGCCGAGAAGGGTCTGGCTGCTGGCGACGTCGCCGGCACCGGCCGCGACGGCCGCATCACCAAGGGCGACGTGCTGACCGCAGGCGCTCCGGCTGCCAAGGCTGCACCGGCTCCGGCTCCGGCTGCCGCACCGAAGGCTGCGAAGCCGTCGCTGCCGGACGTCAAGGCTCCGGCATCGGCCGACCAGTGGCTGAAGGACCGTCCGGAACAGCGCGTGCCGATGTCGCGTCTGCGTGCGCGTATCGCCGAGCGTCTGCTCGAGTCGCAGCAAACCAACGCCATCCTCACGACGTTCAACGAAGTGAACATGGCGCCGGTCATGGATCTGCGCAACAAGTACAAGGACAAGTTCGAGAAGGAACACGGCGTGAAGCTCGGCTTCATGTCGTTCTTCGTGAAGGCGGCTGTTCATGCGCTGAAGAAGTTCCCGCTCGTGAACGCGTCGATCGACGGTAACGACATCGTCTATCACGGCTACTTCGACATCGGTATCGCGGTCGGTTCGCCGCGCGGTCTGGTGGTGCCGATCCTGCGCAATGCAGATCAGCTGAGCCTCGCCGACATCGAGAAGAAGATCGCCGAATTCGGCCAGAAGGCGAAGGACGGCAAGCTGTCGATCGAAGAAATGACCGGCGGTACGTTCTCGATCTCGAACGGCGGTGTATTCGGCTCGATGCTGTCGACCCCGATCATCAACCCGCCGCAATCCGCGATTCTCGGCGTGCACGCCACCAAGGAACGCGCTGTGGTCGAAAACGGCCAGATCGTGATCCGCCCGATGAACTACCTCGCGCTGTCGTACGACCACCGTATCATCGACGGCCGTGAAGCAGTGCTGTCGCTGGTCGCGATGAAGGACGCGCTGGAAGATCCGGCACGTCTGCTGCTCGACCTCTAAGCGCCCGCTCGGATGGCGCCGGCTTGTGAAATCGCAAGCCGGCGCCATCTAGTCAGTACGTCTTTAGCATTCCGCAGTACAGGAACGGCGCGCGCCACCTCGGGTGGCCCGGCGCCGTTCCGCCATCAAAGGGATTGTCATGTCCAAAGAATTTGACGTCGTCGTGATCGGCGCAGGCCCCGGCGGTTATATCGCCGCCATCCGCGCAGCGCAGCTCGGCAAGACCGTCGCATGTATCGAAAAGTGGAAGAACCCGGCCGGCGCGCTGAAGCTCGGCGGCACCTGCCTTAACGTCGGCTGCATTCCGTCGAAGGCGCTGCTCGCGTCGTCGGAAGAGTTTGAAAACGCGTCGCATCACCTCGCCGACCACGGTATCTCGGTCGAAAACGTCTCGGTCGATATCTCGAAGATGATGTCCCGCAAGGACGGCATCGTCGAGAAGATGACCAAGGGCATCGAATTCCTGTTCCGCAAGAACAAGATCACGTGGCTCAAGGGCCATGGCAAGTTCACCGGCAAGACCGACGCCGGCGTGCAGATCGAAGTGAGCGGCGAGGGTGAAACCGAAGTCGTCACGGCGAAGAACGTGATCATCGCGACGGGTTCGAAGGCGCGTCATCTGCCGGGCATCCCGGTCGACAACAAGCTGATCGCCGACAACGAAGGCGCACTGTCGTTCGACACGGCACCGAAGAAGCTCGCCGTGATCGGCGCGGGCGTGATCGGTCTGGAGCTCGGCTCGGTGTGGCGCCGTCTCGGCGCTGACGTGACGGTGCTCGAAGCGCTGCCGGAGTTCCTCGGTTCGGCTGACCAGGCGCTGTCGAAGGAAGCGGCCAAGCAGTTCAAGAAGCAGGGTCTCGACATCCACGTCGGCGTGAAGGTCGGCGAAGTGAAGACGGGCGCGAACGGCGTGACGATCGCCTACACGGACCAGGACGGCAACGCGCAGACGCTCGAAGCCGACCGCCTGATCGTGTCGGTCGGCCGCGTGCCGAACACCGACAACCTCGGCCTCGAATCGATCGGCCTGAAGGCCAACGAGCGCGGCTTCATCGACGTCGACGACCACTGCGCGACGGCTGTGCCGAACGTGTACGCGATCGGCGACGTGGTGCGTGGCCCGATGCTCGCGCACAAGGCTGAAGACGAAGGCGTGATGGTCGCGGAAGTGATCGACGGCCAGAAGCCGCACATCGATTACAACTGCGTTCCGTGGGTGATCTACACCGAGCCGGAAATCGCGTGGGTCGGCAAGACCGAGCAGCAGCTGAAGGCCGAGGGCCGCGAGATCAAGACGGGCCAGTTCCCGTTCATGGCGAACGGCCGCGCGCTCGGCATCAACAAGGCGGACGGTTTCGTCAAGATGATCGCCGACGCGAAGACCGACGAACTGCTCGGCGTGCACATCATCTCGGCAAACGCATCGGACCTGATCGCGGAAGCCGTGGTGGCGATGGAGTTCAAGGCGGCGTCGGAAGACATCGGCCGGATTTGCCATCCGCACCCGTCGCTGTCGGAAGTCATGCGTGAAGCGGCACTCGCCGTCGACAAGCGCGCGCTGAACATGTAAGCGCGCACGCCCGACCGAAACGCAACCTTGGCATCACCAAAGGCGGGCGGGGTTCACTCCCTCCCGCCTTTCTTTTTGCAGCAACACGATGAACGTCACCGAATACTACGAAAAAGAACTGCAGACGCGGGGTTATCAATCCGATCCGGCGCAGCGCGCGGCGGTCGACCGCCTGCAGCGGTGCTATGAAGAGTGGACCGAATACAAGGCGCGCCGCTCGAACGCGTTCAGGAAGCTGATCATTCACCCGGATCTGCCGCGCGGCGTGTACATGTGGGGCGGCGTGGGCCGCGGCAAGAGCTTCCTGATGGACAGCTTCTACATGATCGTGCCGTTGCATCGCAAAACCCGTCTGCACTTCCATGAGTTTATGCGTGAAGTGCATCGCGAGCTCGAAGAACTCAAGGGCCGCGCCGATCCGCTCGACGAACTCGCGCGCCGCATCGCGAAGCGCTATCGGCTGATCTGCTTCGACGAATTCCACGTATCGGACATCGCCGACGCGATGATCCTGTATCGCCTGCTCGACAAGCTGTTCGAGAACGGCGTGCAGTTCGTGATGACGTCCAACTACGCGCCCGACACGCTGTATCCGGACGGCCTGCATCGCGACCGCATGCTGCCCGCGATCGAGCTGATCAAGCAGAAGCTCGACGTGGTCAACGTCGATGCGGGGATCGACTATCGCCAGCGCACGCTGGCCCAGGTCGAGGTCTATCACACGCCACTGGACGCCGCTGCCGGCAAGGCGCTGCGCGACGCTTTCGCGCGCCTCGCCGCGGTGCCCGACGAAAGTCCGCTGCTGCATATCGAGAAGCGCGAGCTGAAGGCGCTGCGCCGCGCGGACGGCGTCGTCTGGTTCGACTTCGCGACGCTGTGCGGCGGGCCGCGCTCGCAGAACGACTACCTCGAACTCGCGACCCGGTTTCACGCGGTGATCCTGTCGGACGTGCCGCAGATGTCGGTGCGCATGGCGTCGGAAGCGCGCCGCTTTACGTGGCTCATCGACGTGTTCTACGACCACAAGGTCAAGCTGCTAATGTCGGCCGCGGTGCCGCCGGAGGAGTTGTACGTCGATGGCCCGATGGCCAAGGAATTCACGCGGACGGTGTCGCGAATCGTCGAGATGCAGTCGAAGGAGTATCTCGATACACCTCGCCGGATCGTCGACACGTCTCTAACCTGAGCATCGGCGTACGACAGTTTTTAGGAATCGGAGTGGTCTTATATTCCGCGCGCGGGTGACTGGCTATCTTTTGTCGTTGTTCTGACAAAGGAGGAAGCATGAACTCGTACCGCGAAATCACCGATGAAGAATGGCAGCGCATTGCGCCACTGCTGCCCGAACTCCGGCCGCGTACCGAAATGCGTGGCCGTCCGCTTGCCAATACCCGCTCAGTGCTCAACGGCGTGCTTTGGGTCATGTATAGCGGCGCCACCTGGTCCACCATGCCGCGCCGCTACCCGTCGTATCAGACCTGTCATCGCCGCTTCAAGTCCTGGTACCAATCGGGCGTGCTCAAACACGTCACGGAACAACTGCTCGGTACCGCGAGCGAAGATCTTTGCAGATTGATGGAAGCGCGTATGCGCACGCACGCGAGCGCGCAGCACAAGCGCGCCGCGGCCCGTCGCGCAGCCGCGGCGTTCCGTGTTCCGCCCGCCGTGTATGACCAGGTATCCGCCACGTCGGTGCCGGCGACGCCGTTAGGTTACGCTGCATCGTTCAAGCAGGCAGCATGACCCTCGCAAACAACTTGCCCCAATGAAGAACGGCCGCGCGATTGTTGATCGCCGGCCGTTTTTTATGCTGTACCTGCTGGGGCTGAGCGCGCCATCGTTGCGGCATGAGGCGCTCATTCAGGCAATGTGCCAGGCGCCGCACATGGGCCCCCCGTCGAAGCTCACTGCTGCCGGATCCACGTCTGCGAGCGGCCGAGCAATGCGACGCCAATATAGCCTCGCACCACGAGCTTGTTGCCGCCGTCTTCGAGATGCATCTTGCACTTGTAGATCTTGCCGTTTTCAGGATCGAGAATCTGGCCATGATCCCACGCGTCGCCATCCTTCTTCATGCTGTTGATGATGGTCATGCCGAGGATCGGTTGGTCCTTGCGCGCGTCGGTGCATGCAGTGCAGCGGCGATCCGACTGGTCGCTCGCGCCGAGACCCTTGATGACCTTGCCGTTCAATTCGCCATTGGCGTCTTGTGTGATCTGCACGAGCGCTTTCGGTTGGCCCGTATGATCGTCGATGGTTTGCCACGTGCCGATCGGTGTCTCAGTCTGCGCCATCGCGGTCACGGCGCTGGCGAGCAGGGCGCCGGCGAGCGCGGCGTGACGGGCGGTGCGCAGCGCGAGCGCGCGCGCACGTTGAGTGAATCGAGTCATTACCTTCCTCCTTGATATGAGACGGCGCGATCGTGGTCGCGCGGCATTATGGGCATCGTGGTCGGATCTGCGGCACCGGTCTTCGCGATGCGGGACGATGCTAACGGCGTGCCGTTTGCATCGCCAGCGCAGAATACGCGAAAGTGCATGCGCCGTTTGATAGAGGAGCTTCTAATCCTTCTTTCTCGTTGTTTCCGGTTGTTTGCCGTCGCTCGTTCTGCACATTAAAAGTACGTAAAATCAAGAACTTAAGGTGAGGTTATCGTTTCTCGTTGTTTCCTGTCATTTAGCTTACAATCGCGGGGAAACGCGGGGAATTAAACGGGGATTGCGGGCGGCTCTCCCTTAAACCTTACTGAGTAAGATAAACGAAAGGAACGGACTATGAGATCGACTAACTACACGCTCACCACGGCGAAGCTCAACGCCGCGCGCGGCAAGGAAAAGCCCTACAAGCTCGCGGACGGCGGCGGCCTGTTCGTTCGTGTCTCTTCGGCTGGAACGCGCACATGGTGCTACGGCTATACGGCGGCGACCGGTAAGCGCGGAGAGGTCACGTTTGGGCAGTTCCCCGAAGTCGGCATCAAGGCCGCGCGTGAACTGCACTTCGCCGCCCGTCAGCAACTCGCCGCAGGTGTCGATCCTGCCGCAGCGAAGAAGGCCGAACGCGAAGAGAAGAAGCGCGAAGCTGCGATTGATGACCGGTTGTTCAAGGCGTTCTCCGAGAAGTGGTTGAACGAGCAACTAGGCGACGCGACGCCAGCTTACCAGCGGAAGATGCGATCACTGTTAGAGCGTTTCGTCTGGCCGTCGATTGGACGTAAGGCGCTGATCGATGTTAGACCGGCTGATGTTCTCGCGATCATGGAAACGGCCCGCGACATCCCGGGAACGGCGGAAAAGCTCCGCTCGCTGACCAAACAGATATTCGATCACGCTATTCGTTTGCTGCGCGTCGAGAGCGGCGCGAACCCCGCTGCCGCTATGCGCGGTGCAATCAAGGTGCCGCCATCGAAGCATCACCGTCACCTCAACGAAACGGAGCTTGGCGCGTTCTGGCGCGCGGTCGCGCGGCAAGTAGACGGCGCGGCCCATCCTTCGACTATCGCTGCTGCCCGGATTATCGCGCTGACCCTCTGCCGCAAGCTTGAGGTGCTCAAGGCCGAGTGGACTGAATTCGATTTGGATAAGGCCGTCTGGAATATCCCGGCAGAGCGGACAAAAATGCGTAAGCCCCACCGCGTGTTCCTGAGCCGTCAGGCGGTCGCCGTGCTCGACGCCCAATACGCGCTAACCGGCGCTGGCCGCTGGGTCTTTACGACATCATCTAAGCTCGCCGTGCCGACTTCGCCTGCAACGATGACCTTCTTCTTCAAGCGGCTCGAAGGCGTACCGTCCGACTTCACGCCGCACGGTCTGCGCGGTACGGGCGCAACGATCCTTCGTGAGCACGGCTACCGCCGCGACGTTGTAGAGCTACTGCTGGCGCACACGGAGAAGGGCGTAGCGGGCGCGTATCACCATCACGAGCTAGTAGAAGAACGCCGCGAAGCGCTCCAGTTTTACGCCGACCTGATCGACAAGCTGGCGGCGAGCGAGAAAGTGTCTGTGCTGAAGCCGCGCCGACCGAAGGCGGCATAGCGACTTGCAATTTGACTCTTGGCTGCAATCAATGAATTCTATTAGGTGACGTCATTGGAAGCCGGTATTCTCGCGGCGAGTCACGGATTTTTAACGACGAGAACGGATTTTTAGCAACGGCAACGGACGTGAAAGCGTCCTACAGAGAAAGAGCAGTACCTTGCGGAGAAAGGCGCGAGGCCCAAACGTTCAGCGATGAGCGTTCGGTCTTCGCGCCTTTTCTTTTGGACCGACGATTTAGACCGACCAAGGACTTTTCAAAAATGAGCGACACCAACAACGACAATCAAATAAGTATAACTAAGGAACTGCCGCCGACCGGCTTGGTGCGGCGTTCGCAGTTCAAGGGCATCGTTCCGGTATCGGACGCGACCATTTGGCGGTGGGTGAAGGATGGCCGGTTCCCTCAGCCGTTGCGGGTGTCGCCGCGCCTGCGCTTGTGGAACGTCGCGGACCTTCGTGAGTGGATGCGCGTTGGGCCGGATGCTTGGTTGGCGGCACATCCGCAGGCTGCTGAGTCTGGAGCGGCGTGATGGCTCTTCAAATCAGGCCAGGAGGTGGTGTGGTCTTCACTGATTGCCGCCTGTTCAGGGCGGGCGTCATCGAGTGTTCGGGCTTCGAGCTTGGATTGTCCGCTGTCGCTGATAAACGGAAGTGGTTCAACACCTACTATTCGGCGGCCGCTCTGAGCGATGAGCCCTTTCTGAAAGCCTTCGAAGGCCTGCCCGTCATCTTGGGGCACTTGAACGAAGTCGAGGCGCGGCACATTGAGGGCAAATCATCCGCCGCGCGCTTTGACGGTGAGTGGGTGGTTGCCGACCTGACGATGACCACGAATGCAATCGCCAAAGAAATATTTGTACACCACGTAGTTGACCTGTCGGTCTCGATCAATGGCGATCCTGTTGCGTGGAACGGAACTACGACCGCCGCAGGAATTGAACAGCACTTCGAATACTCGTGGGTCAACCTTGTACCGGTGCACATCGCGCTGTTGAATGTCGGGCGTGTGGAGGGTGCCGCGCTGAACTTCGACCCGGACGCCAAAGTTGACTTGGATTCCATCGAAAAGAGGTTTCAGCGCGTCCGCAAGGTAGCAATGCGCTGTGCTTGAGCGACGTGATGCCGTGACGCTCGTGGGGCCGCCCGCAGAGCCGGTGATCGAGCCGCCTGTAGGCCTTTCGTTGAGCGAGTTTGGACACTCCGACAGCCGAAAATAGAACCCGTAACTAACAGGAGGTCCACATGGACAACACAGCAAAAGTTGCGTGCCGACTGACCCCGGCGCTTCTCGAACAGGCGAACGCGGCTGCGGCTGAAATCGGTCTGACGCTATCGGAGTATTTGCGTAGGGCAACTATCCATCTGGCGAAAACGCGCGTCAATCCGTTCCCGGATAGTAGCGGTGCGCGTCGTGGCCGTCCGATCACGCACGGTCGGCGCGTCGGCGAAAAGAAAAAGCCGCTGTGACTAGCAGCGGCTTAACACTCTCACCAAGACCCGCTTACCGGTTGCAGCCGATAAGTATAACGAAGGAATAGGATATGATCGTATTAGATAAGTCGTTTAAAGTCAACGACATGAAGCTAATCGAGCGTCGCGAAATCGCGGACAAATTCGCGCGTGAACTCTCCAAAGCCGCGCCTGCTGACACGCGTGTCGTGATCTGTCAACCGACAGAAGCAGAGTCCAGAACAGAAGAAGATGTGCGCGAATGGAAGGCCAGGCACTTCAACCCCAGCCCGGACGTTCAGTTTAACTTTAGCGAAGACAAAAACGTCTACGTCTGTATCAGCGCTATTAAACCCTCGCACTATCCTGATAACCCTCAAAAGAGGGTTTATCGCAGGCAAGATAAGTATGTGGGCGGCTTACTCGCATTAATGCTCGATGACATCGGCACGGGTAAAGGCTCAAAGGGCAATCTCCCTCTGGAGCGCTTGCGCGCGATTCTTCCGCCGACCGCCGTGGTGGAGACTTCGCCAAATAACTACCAGTGCGTGTATTTTCTACGTGAGCCGATTCTCGATGTCGATCTGGCGAAATCGTTTTTGCAAAGCGCTGTGAGCAAGGTCAACGAGATGGGCGGCGACGGACTGAAAGACCCCACGCGCGTTTTCCGTCTGCCGTTCGGCGTAAACAGCAAGCGTGAAAAGAACTCCGACGCGCGCAAGTATGCTGACGGCGATCAACTTTGGGAAGTGCGCCTTGAGTCGGCAGACTACTCGCTGCGCTACTCGAAGGAAGAGATTGAAGCCGCGTTCGGCTTTGTTACCGCGAAGCCTGTGCCGCGCCCTTCTAGGCGTGTCGAGGGACGGCGCAACGCGTTGGACGATGCTCGCCTTCGTATCTTGCTCGCGGCAGCGGAGAAGGCCGGCCGCGTCATCGAGACCGGCGACGATCATTGGCGAATCGACTGTCTATACGACAACACGCACGCAAATAGCGCCTATCTGTCGGGTCCGCGCGACGAGGCCGAGCACGCTTATAGGTATTGCTGCTCGCACACGAGTTGCGAAGGCGGCAAGAATCGGTGGTTTGAAGTAGTGCGCGATATGAATGTTGACTCGATGATCACGCCGCAGGAACGGGCCGCCATCGCTGCAGAAGAGAGTCAGGACGAAGAAGAGTTGCGCGCAGTCAACGCGCTATGGGCTGATACGGACGAGTGGGAACGGATGATTGCCGACGAAGTTACCGCGCAATCGGGGGAATCAGGACACCTCGGCGATGTAGCGGAGTCCGATGCGCCGGAAAGCGGCGGCGACGAAGTGTCCGAAAAAGAGCCTCTGGAGTCGAAGCTGGGCGTGGAACCGGGCGCGACCGCCGAAGGCAACGGCTACTTCCCGAAGGCCGAAGAGCGTCCGTGCTATCGCGTGTACAACGAGCCGTTTGAGATGAAGAAGCGCAAGTACCTTGCGGGCCTATACTTCCACGGCGTCAAGTACGACAAGGACAATAACGCTACCAACTTCAACCCTCATCTTTGCTCGCCGCTGCGGATTCTTGCTGAGACGCGCGACCGGAACGATTCTGACTATGGCATCTTGATCGAGTTTAAGACGGAGAAGGGATGGAAGAAGTGGTGCGTGCCCTCAGCGATGCTTGTCGGTGACGCGACCGACGCGAAGCGCGAACTCACAAAGAACGGGCTGAAGATCAACCCTGACGAAGAGAAAGAGTTGGTGAAGTACTTCCGCATGTTCCAGTCGGATCGAAAGCTGTTCAGCGCTTCTACGACCGGTTGGGATGGGGCGGCTTCGTTCGTGTTGCCTGAGCGGGTGATCGGCGGCAATGACATTTATTTTCAGTCGCGCTCAGTCGTCGCGCCGTACGGCTCTGGCGGCTCGCTCGAAGGATGGAAGGGCATGGCCGCGCTCGCTCGCGGGAATCCGCTCTTGATGCTCGGTATTAGCGCTTCGTTTGCTGGGCCGCTGCTGAAGCATCTACACGTGTCCGGCGCGGGCTTGCACTTCTTCGGTGATAGCTCGACCGGTAAATCCACTATCGCGCGTGCTGCGGTCGCGACGTGGGGCGGCTCGAAGTTTATGCGGACGTGGAACGCGACGGCGAACGGCTTGGAAGGCGCGGCGGTCACGCATACGGACACGCTGCTGGCTCTGGACGAGATGGGGCAGGCCCGCGATATGCGCGATGTGTACGAAGCGGCCTACGCGCTGATTAACGGCTCCGGTCGAAGCCGCGCCCAGCAAAACGGCGACGTGCGAGAGTCGAAGACATGGCGCGTGTTCCTGATGTCGAACGGCGAAGGCACGATGAGCGCACTGCTTCAACAAGACGACCTGCAAGCGAAGGCGGGGCAGCAAGTGCGATTGCTCGATGTTCCAGCGTCGAGGAAGTTTGGTGCGTTCGATGAGCTTCACGGCCGTTCGTCGGGCGCGGCGTTCTCCGATGAAGTCTCACGTTTGGCGGCAGAGAATTACGGGTGGGCTGGCGTGGCGTTCGTAGAGCGCTTGATTGTCGGTCTCGCCGCTGGTGTGAAGCTGGGCGAACGGCTCGATGCCCTGATGCCGAAGTTCGAAGCCGCTGACGGGCAAGAGCGCAGGGTTGCGAGGGCGTTTGCTATGTGCGCTCTGGCTGGCGAGATGGCGACCGAGTACGGTATTACGCCGTGGGGCGATGGGGACGCGCTCGCCGCCGCGCTTGCTTCGTTCAAGGCGTGGAAGTCTTATCGTCCTGCATCGAACTTGGCAAACTCCGAAGATGCACAGATTCTTCAATTGCTGCTCGACGGCATTGAACGCTCCGAAGACACGAAGTTTTCGGATATTCGCTATGGCGAACTCCGGGAGTTGGAGGTTGTTGAGAACGGCGAGAAGGTGATCAAGTCTGTCGCACATCGAGTTAGCGGTGACAGGTATGGCTATTGGGAAGCGATTAAGGACGATACGCCTGTGGCTGAAGAGGACACCGCGCCGGGTCTGGAAGCGTTTGACGAGGGCAATGTGCGGCGGCGTTACTTCTTGACGTCATCTGGACTCGAAGCGGTGACGAAGGGCTTTGACGCCAAGCGCGTGACGAAAGCTCTGCTGTCCGCTGACTCACTGTTTGAACAGGCGAAAGATGGGCGTGCAGCTAAGCCAAAGAAAGTGCCGGGGAAAGGGTCGGTGCGGATGTATCACGTTGACCTAGACAAAGTGCGGGAAGCGTTGAACGGGTAGCACGGTTCTTCGGCTAGTGAGCGGTTTGAACACTGAGGCGTCCACTGTGACGCCTTTTTCTTTGGTCTCGCCGCCTCGCTGGTTACTCGAAACCCGGCGCTGGTTACTCCGGTTACTCGTAACCCCAGCGCTGGTTACTCGTAAAAACGCTTTAAAATCAAGGAGGTTACTCCAGTTACTCCGGTTACTCCAGTTTTCGGAGAGATAGAGAGAGAAATAGAGAAAGAAGATGATTTTGTATCATTCAAACGCGTGGTTGGTTAATAAGAAAAAACAAACAAACAAAGTGCTATGCGCTAGTGGCCCGGCTGATACCCTCTTATATATTTTTAGGAGTAACCGGAGTAACTGGAGTAACCGCTAGATAGGGCGCGGCTTTGCTTGGTTACGCGTCGATAGGACTAGGAGTAACCGGAGTAACCACAGGCGCGGCGATGCTCTATCACCTCACCGGCAGGCGGCTCGATCCGTCCCACACCAGCACCGGCCCGCCAGCCACCCGCCGAACGTGAAACGAGCTTAGAAGTTCTGCCCCAAAGCGTAGACCGCGCGCGGCGAACCCAATCCCTGCTTGAGTCATACACTCACAATCGCCAGCGCGCCGACGCACTCCCCGCATCAATCCCCGCAACTAGCTTCCGCGCGCTCGACTCCGACACCGAACGCTAGTACATTCGGGCGCAAGTAAGCATAGGATACCGAACCATGAGCCGATACAACGACGGTGAAGACGTACAGCGCCACGATCCACGAAACTTTGCCGACGCCGAATGGCTGTTCCCTGATCTCGCAAAGAACGTCGATTGTTTCATCGACCTCTACGTGAAGGGCACTCCGCGTGACGTTGCGGTGATCAGAGCCTTCGAGATGATCAAGTATGGCAAGCACCTGGGCAACGCGGACCTTCTGTCGCAGGCGCTGCTGTCTGTCCCCGTCATCGCCACGAAGGTCGCAGAGCGGATCAAGGCATCGAAGCCGGATGACCTTTGGCACAGCAGGCTCGCGGCCCACAAGCTCCTTCAGATCGTCATGGACGAGCGTAACAGGGAGTCTGCGCGGCTCAACGCTATCGGCCAGCTGAATCTCCTGCTGGGGATCACGGAGTTGACCGACGCCGGCCAACAGAAGCTCATCGACAAGTCGCTCACGGACTTCTACGCGCTGCGAGTTGAACGTCAGTACGGCACGGCTCCTGAAACGAACGAAGCGACGCGGCACTGAGGCTCGATACGAGCCAACGACGAGTCACGGAATACCGGAGTAAGGGGCGATGCGAACGGACGCCGTAGAACACGAATATAGGAGCGTTGCCAGCGACTTCGGGCGCCGCGTCGCCAACCGCTGGCTCTACGCGACGACGAAGAAAGCAGGCAAGGTCAACTTCGCGCTTAGTGACTTCTACGCCATGTACGGAAACGAGGAACGCTTGCCAGAAGACGAGCGCACACGCTCCGCTGACGACGCAACGCTGCTGGACGTTACCGGCTTTCGCGACTTCTACCAGACCGACAGCGAGCAACACTTCATCAACGCGGCTTTGAAGATCCAAGGCACGACGCGCGATTGGGTCGCTGAACTGAATGCGGCGACCAGTGCGCAATATAAATACATGCGTGACTTGGTGCTCGGTTATGCATCGTTTGGTGACGCGAGCGAAGAGTGGCGTGAGTTCGAAGAGACGACGAATAACGTTGATAGCTTCGTGCTGTTCGTGCTTTTCGAACGTCGCTGGCCACGACCGGACGCCAATCACATGGTGCCGAACGAAGCGCAGATTGCGAGCGAGTTCGCAGTGCGAGATGAACAATGGATAGAGAGGCTTGCAAATGGGACTCAATAAACGTAACACCGGCGCGGCGGAGCCGAAAGACCCGGCAGAAACCTCAACGTTCTTCGGTGCAGGGAAGCCAGCCGCACCACAGGAAGGCCCGAAGCCCGCAGTGCAAGCTCCGACCTCAGCCGCGCGGCAGGAACCAGCCGGGACATTCTTTTCCAACCGCTATACCGATCCGCTCACAGAGCTAAGCACCCACCGTGCACGCGGCTGGAGTGCGATGAGCGAGCGGGAGAGGGCGGCACGCAAACAGGCCGAAGAGGAACGAGCACGAACCGGGCTTGAACGCTTAATGTCGTTTATGAAGCGCTGAACAAGCGCATACGCCTAGTACCTTATCCGCTCCCACCAGTGACGCACGTGCAACCACGCGGCTCCAAGCTTGCTCGCGTGCCTCGACTTGTACACATTCAACTCCTGCTGCTGCAATGACGGACTCGTGCCGCTTCTCGTGCGACCGCAGGCTGTTTTCGAATACGCGCAACGGAATCGTCCAGCCGACACGCGCATATCATCGTTTCGTGCAGGAAGGAGCCGCGCAGACTCGCGGGGTTTCAACTCAAACGGAAAAGTCAATCCTTCAGGCGCGACAAACTTGACGGGCTCATCGTTTGAATCTCTTGGCCGCACACCAGCCTCACGAATGTATACGGGGAACTGACTGAGGTTAGTCACTTCGATGCGTATCTCATATGTGTCGCGGTCTCCGGCAAGCGCCGGTCGATCTTGCGGTATGGTCGGCACGACCTTCAGTGAAACAAGCCGCGCGCGCACCAGCATGTACACATTGACGGCGATCAGCACGAAGTTTACGGCCCCGACAGCGATGTTCACAATCGTTACTGTCTTATCGTCCATTTCAGCACCTCGCACCAGCCTCTGCGGGTTTTTAAACGGGGATTTCGGACCTAACGTGCGCGCGGCGATGTATCCGTCAGTACCGTCAGCGCTTCTGCCAGAGACTAGCGACTCTGCCTAGTACGTCTAAGGCAGAATCTCCAGCACAAACACCAGGTCGTCCGGGCGAAATCACCAACCAGCTAGACCGAAGCAACCAAGATTGCCTTTCCAGCGTCGGTCAAACACCAGTGAAGACCGCGTGAGGAGTTACGCAAATTGATTAGCCCCATCTTGACGAGCTTAATTTTCAATTTCTGAAAATCACCATCAGCGACCTCCGCTTTCTGCTTTCCCACCACCTCGCTAATCGCTGCGTCTACATACCTTCCGACCACAGTCTCGATTGGTTCTTGCAGAATCTTCGGCGCGATCCGAACGAAAATTTCGCTGTATGTTCCTTCCCATTCGTCTTCGTAATGGTACGTTTCGAGCTCCGCGTTGTCGAATTCTCCGTACGAGTAGGTGAGAGTGAGTGGGATTTCCAGATCGATAGTAGGCGCGCCATCGAAATCATCCGCAGATAAAACGTTGACGGATGATGCCTTTTGACTCTGCTTCAGCTTAGTGTTTTGCTCCCGCAGGTCTGTCATTTCTTGGAGAAGTGCCCCCAAATCGGGAACGCTGGAGGCACGTACCCAGCCGCCCAGATTGCGTGTTGCGGACAAACTCCGAATCGACTTCGGGATTTGGATGTGCACATCCTTCACATCATGTATCTCGCTACACAACTTACTTTTTACCAAGGCGCGAAATTCGTTGAGCTTCTTAGTGTCGCTACGCTCGATCGCATCGAGACCAAGCGGGCCTTTAGTCTTTTCCTGGATGAAGCTGTCGGTTAGGTACAGCGCGAAAAAGGGCTTGCCGCTTGAAACGGCATATTCGTACTCAAGTTGAATATAGCTCTTACCGGATTCTGGTTCCACGCTGCCGTATCGGCCGCCGAGTATTAGAACAAATAGATCGCTTTCATCAATCCATCCCTTGATAACATCCATTTGCGCTTTGTCGGACGCTGCGAACAACTCCATTCCCGCCGGAATGTGCCCGGCATCCAGAATCGCCTCGACAGCAGCCTGACGTTCCACCCGCATGTCCGTGTAGGTGGAAGAGATGAACACCTGGTATTTCTTATCCATTTTGAACCGGTCTCCAAACCGCAATTAACTGGCGAGAAGTCTAACACTGGGAAAGTCCAGCCCGGAGCAGGTGAAGAAAACCGAGAATTGGCCATTGACTCTGGCGACGGAGTCTGACGATATGCTTACAATCGCCTTGCGGGGATTAGTGCGGGGAATTCGCCCACACTGACGCTCGCGTAGTGCGGTAGCCAGTAGCGTCACAACGTCCGGCAGAGATTCGCGACTCTGCACCGGAACGTCTACGCCAGCAGCGGCACAATCTCAAACCGATACAGGCGGCCATCGTCACGCGTCCAATTACGCACACGCTCCTGCTTCAGCTTAAGCCGGAATCGGATGTGCTTTGAATCGGGCAGGTGCAAGCCACGGAACGCGTCGCGCACTGACCTATAGGTTCGCACCTCGCCGCTAGGCAACGTGACCTGAACACGGTCCCGCGTCATCCGCTCCTTCCGCACGTCAGGATCGGTCCACGTTTCCGCCACAGCGGAAGCGTTTGACGCCGTGCCCACAAAACGATCATCGCGCACCTGCGACAGCTTACGAGCATCACCACCTTCTGTCAGCGCGGCGACCATTCCGCTAAACACGTTGAATGCGTTCATGTAAAGCCCCGTTGATTTGGACATCGAAATATTAGTTTGCCGCGCGGCTGGACACAAAGAACGATGCGGGTATTCGAACACTAGAACGTTCGAAAATAAGAACTAACCGAATTGTCGAACGTTCTACACACGGAGAATCAAGAACATGAATCGCGCCATCTATATCAAAGGCAACGATGCCTTCACGCTGCAACCGCAAGACGCGGCGATTAAGGGCATCGTTAATCACCTCATCAGCGCCGAAGATCGCCGCCTGTACGCGTGCATTCGCGCGTTCGGCTACAGCGCGCTCGAAGCGGGCATCGTCGCGTTCGGCAAGATCATCAGCGGCCACGTGGACGCGCTGTGCGAATTCGCCACGGCGTTCGAAACGACGCGCGGCTATCAGCGCGAGTATGAGCAAGTCTGCGAAGAGATCGGCACGAAGCGCTTGCAGATCGAGTGGGCGAAGCGCTGCGAGGAACTGTCGGTTGCGGCTCGTGATGCCGCCATGAGTCTGCGCGCCGGACTGGTCGATTTCAAGCCGCAGGTCAACGAAGTCGCCGTGCGCAGCGACGAAGCAGCGTGGGCCGCGCTCGTGGATCAACGGGAGAACGAGCAACTTGCGGATCGGCGCGCGGAAAATTGGGACCGGCCGCCGCAACCAGCATCGCACAGCAACACGACCCTGTTCGGCGTCAACTACGAAGAGAACGACCTTTGGCACGGGAAGCGCGCAGAGGGTCAAACCGGCTCGCCTGTCGCCTACGATCCGAACGCACGCAAGAACGTTTATCAGTGAGAGGCGCGGCATGAACGCTAACCTTCTCAGCGCCATGCCGGCAATTCTCGCTGTTGCCAAGACGAAGCGCGCACGCAACACCGGCGAGATTGTCGTTGGGGCAAACGACCTGCGCGCGGCTGCTGTCGCGCTTAAGTGTCCATCGTTCACCACGCGCGAACTCGGCACGGCAATGAAGTCTGTAGGCGCGAAGCGCCATTCCAACACGACTTGCGCGCAATACGTCTTTCCCGGCGCGCTACGTCTTGCTGACGCGATCCAGATAGCTGCTGAGAACGTCGATCAAATCAAGCAGGGACGGAATAGGTAACGGCAGGCGGACGATAGAAATTAGCAGCGCATAGATATTTCGTAGATTTCACAACCCGTAGTCACTTAGGACTACATTACAAACTGGAGTAACGAAAATGGCAACCCGATTGATTCACGATCGCATCCCGCGTTCAAGCGCTGAAGCCGCAGTGGCGAATTTGCCGCAGTGGATGCAAAAGAAGATTGGCGATATGAAAGGCGCGTCGCGAAGGGTACAGGACGCACCGCAGGTGTTGCGCGCATTGCTCGACGCGCGTGATAGTGACCTGCCCGAAGCGAAGGCACTTGCTGAGCGCGTACTCGGCAACAAGGAATTGATGGCGGAATTCGCGAAGCTGCTTGCATCGCACGGCATCGAGCTTCCTGCCGCTGCACCAGTGGCCAAAGAACCCTCGACGGCCAGCGGCAACGGACTCAGCGCGGCCCGCAACGAAGTCGCAGGAAGCGCAGAAGAGCGCGAGCAGATCAACCGCCGTATCGCGAAAGAGGAAGGTTTAGCAGAGTACGACGCGGCGAGCGCATCGCGCAAGGCCGGAACATTCGACGCCAAGCTGAAGGCGGCATCCTTGGCCGGAGCGATCAACCCGGCTCGCGTTGCGATGGGCCTTCCTGATCAAGTAGCGACGGCTGACGACCTGTTCGCGCTGGGTCGTGAGGGCAAGTGATGCAGCCCCAAGCCCAACGACTTTTCCCGGATGCCCCGACACGCGAACAACTCGACGCGGCCGCCCGAAAGTTCTACGCCAAACTTGCCGACCTTCCTGGCCTTCGGAAAGAGACGGCGGAATTTCGCGCAGCAGCAGCGCGGCTCGTTACTGCGGTTCCTATCCTTCGTCGCATCGCGCAGCGCGGCGAGTTTCTTCCACGTCACAAGGTCATGCGTGATTGGCTTCTCGCGCTGACCGATGCTGACGTAGCGAAGCTGCAAGCGGAACTGGCCAAGGAAATCGAGCATCACCGGCGCAATCTGTCGCCGGATGACATTGACTTCTTCTGGAACGCCAAAACGACGCGAGTTTAAACAGCGATGCAGCCGCGCCGGTCAAATTGATCACGGCGCGGCTCTTCTACAAATTTCGAGACTAATCATGAATATTTTCGAATCCTTCCTTGCGGCAAAACTTTTTCGTCTTTCGATGCCGATGCAAAACTTCCAGCCCGACTTCAATCGAATCTGGATGGTGTCCAGTGTGAACCGATCCATTCCCGCCGATCAGAAAAGTGACATCGTCATGTATTCCGGGTGTTTCATGGTGGGAGCAAACACATCGCTATCACCTTTTTCAATTTCATTTTCGCTTCGCAACGGACTGCGCAAGGCAAGTCTCTCGCAATTCGCCTACCACGACGGTCGGCCAGAGATTCGAATTCGCGCCTTCCTCAGCGTGCTGGATTTTCTCGAAAGTACGGGCGAGTTGCCTTTGGGTACGGTCGCAGAACACAAGGCCAGAATCAGCGGCCCGTCGCGATCACGGCAAGAAGCGTGTGACGGCTATCACGACTTTTGCCAACGCGCGGCGAAAGATTTGCCCTATGAGCTTTCGCTCGAAGCCTTGCGACTGGCCGCCTGATGGAGCCCCAGACGACTAACGACAGCGTTCGTGACCTTCTATTCGCTGCGTGGGGTGCGTTACGGGTGATGACCTTGATCGAACCCTGCGTGCGCGCCGCGCGACGACTGATTAACCGGTTAAGAGGAAAACGGTAATGACCGACCAAACGATGATGGAGCGCCTATTCGGCGCGTTGGAGCGGATGGACCAGCCAACCATGATTGAAACGCTCTTCGGCAGCATGGCCGCCATGAGCATTAAGCAGCGACGTGAAGCGATTGACGCGATGGTGAAGGCCGCGCCACCGAAAAGCAACGTGCAGAAGACCATGTGCGGCACGGCCTTCCGATATCGCGTTCATATCCTCGACACGCTGGCGGCATTCGAAAACCGTAACCTTCGCGGCACATTCGACTCTGCCGCCAGCGTGGACGAATTCGACACTATTTACGGGAGGCTGAAATGAGCATCGAACGCGAACTTCCATGGAGCACGAAGAAGGCCATTGCCGCGCTCGTGGACCTTGCTAACGATTCATCCGCGAATCCGACGACTAGGAAGAACGCGCTGAACGAGATTTTGGCGATGATCGGCGTTGATACGGTACGCGTTTACAAAATTCTTCGCGTTCCAGCACAGGCCAATAGACCTCACCAAGAGTGACCTTTTCGCCTCGCAGCATCACCAGAGTACCGAACCAAGGCCGCGCGTCTCCAAAGGGCGCAGCGGCCTTTTTCTTGGCTTCGCGGCTCCCGCCGTATACATATTAGACACTCGGTCGATCCGGCCAGCGACCACCGGCCCACGACCACAGTGTTCAACCGCGCGCTTCGCGGCCAGGTTCGTCTTCTTTAACGCGCCAGCGCCAGTAGCGATCCGGCTTGACCCACACAACGGTCGTTTCCGTTAGGTTTTTGAAGGCATCGAGCAGGGCGCGGCCAACGACTAAATTGCCGTCGCTGTTCTCGCGCAGAAGAGCATCGGCCTTTGCCTTCACCAAGTGGTCAACAACGTCATCTTGGTAAATACAACCTTCGCGTTCTAGTTGCGCGAGCATCCACTTTGCAGCCGCAGCAGCGTCCATCACTTCGCGCTCGCCACAGCCTTGACTGCCTTGATCGATTCTTCGGGAAACTCGCCAGATTCGAGCTTCTTGCCCGCGAACCATTGGCAGCGATAGCGAGAATTTCGCTCGTAGGGCAACGTCTGAACGGTCATTTCCGGGCCGCCCGATTTCAGTTGAACGATGTCACCGATTTTGAATTTGAGGCCTGCCATGTGTTTCCCCGAAATTGGTCTGTCGCTTTTATACACCACCTACATAATACGTGTCGAGCGCTGGCCGGCGTCGGCGGCGCGGCTGCCGGTTATTCCCCGTTCGCCTTCTTCTCTTCTTGGATCACCGCACCCAACGTGTATATCGCATCGTCGTTTATCTTTCGTGCTTGCTGTGGGGCCATTGCACGAAGCGCCATGTTTATGTCACGCGGCGTAACGTGACCCATGGAGCCGTTGTAAATCTTGAACACCACATTGAAGGTGTCGTACATCGCGTCGTCGCTATCGGTCTGGCCGCGCGCTTCCACGATGTTCATATATTGATAGGCCTGATCGCCAATCGGCGTCTTGTCGCCCTTCATTTGCATCGCAGACATCGCAGTGGCGAGTTCTTTGGCGATTCGAAGCGACGGCACGTGACCAAGCGAGTTTTGAATCGTTTGGCATACGGTCACCGCGTCTGTGTGCGAGAGCGTGTCTACGCCAAGCAGGTCCATCTGATCCCAGGCGCAGGCAGTTAGGGTCGTCGGCTTGGGCGCGGCAGGTGCGTCACTGTTGCTTGAGTCGCAGGCGGAGAGGACGGTAAGCGCGGCGAGGGCGGCGCAGATCGCTCGGACATTAGATGAAAGCACGGTTTTCTCTCTAGTTGGTGTTCTTATCTGCTGCTGGTCTGGGCGGCAATATAGCAAGCAGCCAACTGACGCACTAGGGAGCGTGGGGTAAATGCATCGGTTCGGGCTGGAACCGGGCGCGTCGGCTGGTTCGCCTTGGGTCGGCTCAAGCGAAGCCGTGCGCGTCCGGCACGATCCCAGCCTAGCCCGTTCTCTCGATCCCCGAAGCCCGAAGCCGCTGTGGGAAAACGTTATGCGGGGATCGTTGCGGGGAATCGCCGCTCTAAATCCACAGAACCCAATACCGGCGCGGCTTTGCCCAGTTCTAAGACGGTCGATAGAGGAGCTTCTAATCGGCACGCGGTACTTCGGAGGTGTGTCAATTCAGCTATTCGGAAGAGGCTCGCGTTGATGCGCTGTCCACCAGCGCATCCATGACCGCTTTCGCGACCAAAAGATCGAGGCTGTAGTACCGCGCCGCCAAGGGAGCAAAACGCGCAATTGCCATATTTTCGACGAAGAGCCCGGAACTCGCAAAATTGAGTAATAATTCCCCGTTTTCTACTAAAACAAGATCTGTTCAACAGGTGTCACATGGACCGAAAGTCAAAGCTACGAAAGATTGCTCTGGCCGCATGCATCGTAATGGGGGCCCTTCAGGGCGCGAATGCACAGGCTCTGCAGAACAGTGATGCGAGCGGTACGATCGTGTCCCAGCCGGGTCCCACGAGCGCGCCGACTGACACGTCGCAAGGCGGCCAGGCAGAGACCACTGCGCTGACGCCGGATGAAAGCCGGCAATCCGCCACCGGGAACGTGGCTGAATTGCAGCAGATGATCCACGGCCCGGATCTGAGCGAATTGCGCACCACGTATAACGGCAGCTATGGCGCGAGCCTGCTGTTCTATGGCAAGGAGATGACCTACTACGTCGCGCTGTTCCAACAGAAAAACTTCTGGCGCGTGATCAAGACGCAGGACGCCGGGCGCGCCGAGCTGATCTACAAGGATTTCGCGCGGCAGACGATGCAGTTGTCGGACGTTGAGATCCGCCGTACGCAACTCGAAGCGCAGAAGGCGTTCACGCAGCGCCTGGTCGCGTTGTCGCAGGAACGCGCGAGCCGGCTGCAGGCCGACCTCGACGTCGCGCGTCAGCAGCAGAGCATCGTCGCGAGTCAGCAGGAGCAGAAGCGCGCCGAGGCGACCGAACTGGCGCAGCAGAAGGCCGCCGCGCAGGATCAGTTGCGCGTCGCGCAGCGTCAGGTCCGCAACCTGCAGCGTCAGCTCGAGAGCGGCTTGCCGCTGCATTGAGCAACGGCGATGTGAGCCTCGGTGGAGGGGCGGGACGGCGCGCAATTCGATGCGCCGTCCGGCCCGTCCCCGGACGTTACCGTCGTTAAGTCTGATTGGTGCTTTCCGCACCCGCCAACCCGCGCTTCGCACTCTGGCCGCCGGGCTTTTCGGCATTTCCACTCGACATTGTTCGCAAGCCACGATGACTCGCTGCCGCGCCGTCGTGCGACCCAAGACGGCGCGACTTCAATGCCGCTTGCGCGTATCCGCCTGAGTCTTGCGCATCCGCTCGCGAAACGGCTCCGTCACATCGACGGCGATCGGATCGCTGGCGGGAAAGCTTTCCATCAGCGCTTCATCGAGCCGCGTGTCGGCGGACGTCGGTGGTGTCCGGCGCGTGCGCGCAGGCCGGGAGGCATGCTGGCTTTTGCTGGTCATGGCGCGCTCCATCGGTAGAGGATCAATGATTCAGCATAGCGCATTGCGGCTATCGACGAACGTCGGCCGAATCGCGCAGGCGCGTCGTTTGAAACCGGCCCGCATCGATTCGTTCTCCGAGTGTCCCGGCCGCGCTTGAGCCGCGCCTGAGCCGCGCTTGAGTCGCGCTTTTGCCACAAGCGACACCTCCATCGATCCATCCGACAGCGAACCACATGAACGGGAAAAAGCCGGCGGCTACGCGACGAGTGCTCGCAGCCCACGTCGTGGACGCCGAACTGGAACACCTGGATTGGGCGACGCGGCAACCGGCGCTGCACCTGTTCGACGCCGGCTACTGGCGGCGCCGCGTGCTGGCGGTCAAGGGGAGTTTCGAGCTGACCGAGCGGCAGCTGAACCAACTGGAGAAAATTCTGCAGCGCCTCGGTCTGTCAGCGGACTAGCGAGGCGCGGGCGTTACCGCTTCTTCGTATTTATTCCTGATTGCCGCCGGGGCTGCCGCTACCGTGGTTGCCGCCATGATTGCCACCTTCGCCGCCGGTGCCGAATAGACGCCGCCGCCGCGTGACAACGACCGGGCCCTCGGAGTTGCCGCTGCGCTCGCCCGGCGCGCGTTCCGCCGCCGGCGCGCCATACGGTTCACGCCCCTCGCGCGGCTCGCGATGTTCGCGCGAACCATGCGGACCGCGCGCGCCATGTTCGCCATGCGACGTTCGGCCCGTGCGCGGCGCCGGCCGCGTGCCGGTATCGAGCTGGATCGTGGAGATCGCGCGCTTGTAGATGCCTTGCAGGCCAACCGGCGTGCGCAGCATCACCAGGTACTGATCGAACGACTCGATGCATCCGGTCAGGCGGATGCCGTTGACCAGATAGATCTCGACGCGCTTTCGTTCCTTGCGCGCGGCGTTCATGAAGTCGTTTTGCGGATGCGATTCTGCGGAAGCCATGGACAATTCAGGTTAGATAGACGGTGGTTCGCCGCGATTCTACCCTTTCTGTTCCGGGCGGGGCAGTACGCGTCGACAGGGCGAACTTCGTCCACTATAACGGCTTGTGAGCCCATAAGCATCCGATACCGCGAGACTGTAACGTTGAGTTACGAATCTGCTGGTCAATGGCGTCTTCTTCCGGTCTCTCCAGGCATTGCCGGCAAGGTTGGCGGAAAAGGAAGAACATAGTGGTGTGCTGCGCGAGCACCCGCGGCGGCGTCGAAGCGCCCGAAAAAACCCAAAAATTCCGGAGAAAGCAGCGCAACCGCAGCGCAGCGATACGGCGCCACGACCGCGGTGGAATAAACCGCGCGGTCGCAGCGTTAAGCCCAGTATGGCAGCACCGCACTGCGCGGCCTGCCGCCCACCGCCCGCCGCGCCCCTCGGTCGATCGCGCGCTGGGCATCCGTGAGGAGATTCAACATGATGAAAGCATCCCGTATTCTGTCAGCGCTCTTCGTCCTGCTCGCGCTCGCGTGCGGCTCCCTTGCTCACGCGGCCGACACCGACAACGCCGCGTCGAGCTCGAGCGGCAACAGCAACAGCAGCGGCGGCTACTAAAGCCGCGACCGGGCCTGGCACACCGGGTGACCTTCGAATCGGAAGTGATCGCGTGGCTGCCCCAGCTGCGCCGCTATGCGCGCGCACTGACGGGCGACCGCGCCTGGGCCGACGATCTCGTTCAGGATACGGCGGAGCGCGCGCTTGCGCGCTGGTCGGCATTCCGGCCGAACAGCAACCTGCGCGCGTGGTTGCTGACGATCCTGCGGCATCTGTACATAGACCAACTGCGCGGGCGGCGCGAGATCGCCGTCGACGAGGAAAGCGCGCCGTGGCGCAATCTCGAGGCGCCGCACGGCGAGGTCGACGGTCTGGTACTGCGCGACGTGCAGCGCGCGCTGTACTGCCTGCCACTCGAGCAGCGTGAAGTGCTGCTGCTGGTGTGCGTGGAGGAGTTGTCGTACCAGGAGGCATCGAGTGCATTGGGGGTGCCGATCGGTACAGTGATGTCGCGGCTGTCGCGGGCGCGTGAGCATATGCGCGCGTTGCTGTGCGAGGAGCCACCGGGGCCAATGCACGGACCGCAGCCCCGTGCGCCGCGGACGGCGCACAAAGTAGCGCCGCTGAAAGTGGTGAGAAACCGATAATGAACAACGATAACCCCGAATCCGGATTGCCCGACGAGCCCGATCTGCGCTCGCTGTCGGCCTATGTCGACGGCGAATTGACGGATGAGCAGCGCGCCGCGGTCGAAACTCAGCTTCGCCAGCATCCGCAGTCCGCCGCGCGCGTCGCGGCGTGGCGCGCGCAGAAGGCGGCGCTGCGGGCGCTGTGCGGCGTGCCGGGCAGCGATGCAGGGCAAGCGCAAGCGGGGCACGGGGCCGACTTTGAGCAGCAAGCCGCTGAATCGGGCGAGCGACGCTACCCAGGCAGCCAGCCCGCGGAGGCGGAGGAGCCGGCTTTTATCGTGGTGCGGCGTGCGCGGCCGTGGTGGCAGCGCGCGGGTCTCGCCGCCTGCTGGCTCGCGGCCGGCGCCGGGCTCGCGCTGGTGCTCGGCCCGCTCGCGCCGCGGCTGAGCGGCGGCGCGTGGAGCGGCTTCGGCGGCCAGCCGGCCGGTTTTGCGCAGCGCGCGGATGTCGCGTACGCGGTGTACTCGCCGGAGCGGCGTCATCCGGTCGAAGTCGCGGCGAGCGAAGAGGAGCATCTGATCGCGTGGCTGTCAAAGCGGCTGAATCGTCCGCTGTCGGTGCCGTCGCTGCAGGAGTATGGTTATTCGCTGGTGGGCGGCCGGCTGCTGCCCGGCGAGGCCGGGCCGGCCGCGCAGTTCATGTACGAGAACCAGGACGGCGCGCGCCTGACGCTGTACGTGACCGGCGTCACGCGCGACGAAACCGAGTTCCGCCTGTTTCGCGACGGCAACCGCCGAACCTTCTACTGGATCAGCGACCGCATGGGCTACGCGCTGTCCGGCGCGATCGCGGAAGGCAAGCTGCGCGAGATCGCGATCGACGTGTGCAGCGAGCTCGGTGGCAAGCCTGAGACGTGGCAGCAGTAGCGGGCGGTAGCGTGTCGTAAAGGCCGTCGGCGGTCACGCACGCATTGCTGCCCCACGCGAGATCGCACCCTCGGCTTACCCGACCGACAAGGAGACGCCTTGCCCCAGACGCTGCCGCCCAACCTGAGCGCCGCGCAGTTCGACCGTGCGCTTGCCGGCTGGCGCGCGATCGTCGGGGACGCGCACGTGCTGAGTTCCGACGCCGGCCTCGCCGTCTATATCGATCCGTTCGCGCCCGGCGAGCCGGGTGCGTTCGCCGCGAGCGCCGCGGTGCTGCCCGCGTCGGTCGATGAAATCCGCGCGGTGCTGCGCATCGCCAATCAGTACCGGATTCCACTGTGGACGGTGTCGACCGGGCGCAACTTCGCGTACGGCGGCGCCGCGCCGCGTCTGACCGGGTCGGTCGTGCTCGACTTGCAGCGCATGAACCGCATCCTCGAAGTGAATGAAACGCTCGCCTATGCGCTCGTCGAGCCCGGCGTCAGTTATTTCGATCTGTACGCGCATCTGCGCGACAAGGGCTACAAGCTGTGGATCGATCCACCGGCCGCCGGCTGGGGCAGCGTGGTCGGCAATACGCTCGAGCGCGGCTTCGGCTATACCGACTACGGCGACCACGCGGCCGCGCAATGCGGAATGGAGGTGATGCTCGCCAACGGCGACCTGCTGCGCACCGGCATGGGCGGCGTCGAGATCGGCACTGCGTGGCAGCTGTATCGGCCGGGCTACGGGCCGTCGTTCGATGCGCTGTTCATGCAGTCGAACTACGGCATCGTGACGAAGCTCGGCGTGTGGCTGATGCCCGCACCGCCCGCGTATCTGCTCGGCGAAATCCAGTTTCGCCGCGAGGCCGATCTGGAGGCGATCGTCGAGACTCTGCGGCCGTTGCGGCTCGACGGCACGATCCGCAATCACGCGGTGATCGAGGGCGGCTTGCGGCGCGCGGCGGGCCTGTCGCCACGCCGGCAGTGGTACGTCGGCGCGGGCGCGATGCCCGAGAGCGCGCTGCAGGCGATGCTCGACAAACTCGGCGTCGGCCGCTGGAACCTGCATTTCGCGCTATACGGCACGCCCGAGCTGATCGACGCGCGCTACGCGCTGATCGAACGCGCGTTCGCGCGGGTGCCGGATGCGCGGCTCGCGGCGGCGCGTTATGCGGGCGACACGCAGCCGACCGGCGGCGGCGACCGCAACATGGCCGGCATTCCCGCGATGACGGCGTTTCGCATGCTCGACTGGCGCGGCGGCGCGGGTGCGCACGTCGACTTCGCGCCGATCTGTCCGGCGACCGGGCGCGACGCGATGCGCCAGTACACGATGGTCAAAGCACGCGCCGCGGAATACGGCTTCGACTACTACGGCGGCTTCACGGCAGGTGCGCGGCATCTGCATCACATTTTCGCGGCGATTTTCGACCGCAACGACGGGAACCAGGTGGAGCAGGCCGGCGAACTGCTGCGCTCGCTGATGAGCGACGCGCGCGCGGCCGGCTACGGCGAATACCGCGCGCATCTCGCGTATATGGATTTCGCGGCCGCGCAATACAGCTTCAACGACGGTGCGTCGCTGCGCTTCGCGGAAACGCTGAAGGATGCGCTCGACCCGAACGGCATTCTCGCGCCGGGCAAGCAGGGCATCTGGCCGGCGGCGTGGCGCGACCGGCGAGGCTATACGTGAACAAGCGCGCGAACAGGCGCATGAACAACGCGTGAACAACGAGTGAATGGAACGTACACGCCAATGGATCGACGCACTTTCATGCTCACCGGTGCATGGCTCGCGACGGCAGCGGGCGGCGCATGGCCGTGGCTCGCGCGAGCCGCCGCGTGCGCCGACGATGCGCGCGCGTTCGCGATCGTCGACTCGACGCTCGAATGCGGCGCGTCGTTCGCGCGCTATGCCGCGCACCTGCGGTTGCCGACCTTCGAAACCGGCGACGATGCCGGCGCGCTGTGGTTCACCACCCTCGCGCCCCTGCTAGACGACGGCCGGACCCCGCAGGCGATGCCCGCGCTGATCGGCTTCACGCGCGCGTCCGACTACTTCGTGCTGCAACACCTCGCGCTGCGCACCGGACGCTTCGTCGAGCATCGTCACGAAGCGCGCGAGGGGCTGCTTACGCAACCTGCCCACGTGGCCTTCGCCCTGACGCCGCGCAGCGGGCGCGGCTAGAACCCGGCTAGAACTTATAGTCCTTGTTGCTCGGATCGAAGGTCGAATCGTCGAACGTCTTCGGCGTGATGCTCTCGAACACGATCTGCTCGAAAATCTTGCCTTCGTTGTCATAAGACTCGATCGTGCGAAAGAACGGATGCCGCAAATCGAGCCCGAGCGTTTCCTTTTTCGCGTAGAACTGCGGCTGGCCGACCGGTGTTTCGAACGTGAACGCGACGACGCGCACATCGTCGATCGTCTTCACTTCGATCTGCACCGAACGCGGCAAGCCGGTCTGGCTGTATTTTTTCCCTTCATTCAGGTATTGGTCGGCCACGTACTCGGTGCCGAGATCGCGCACGCTGTGATTCGATTGCGAGCGTGCGAGCGCGCCGGTCAGCGACGTCCACAACGGCATCACGTTCATGATGCCGCCGAGGTGGCCGAACGTTTCGTCGCTGCGTTTCGACTCGTCGTAGATGATTTCCTGGCCCGCGTGCGCGCCGTCGGGCAGCCACTTGGCGTAGATGCGCAGCGGGTCGTGCGCGACGCGCACGAGCATGTGATCGGGCTTGTCGGGCCAGATGCCGCGAATGCGCTCGGAGCGCGACATCGTGAACTCGTACGACGGGTAGCCGTTCGGCCCTTCCTTGATATAGCGCGGCAGCGTCAGCGGATCGAGCGATTTGAACAGCGCGACCAGTTGCGCGTCGTCGAGTTTTTCGAGCGTGCCGCTTTGCTGCGCGGCACGCAGCCATTTGACCTGCTGGTCGAGCGTCAGCTTGCCGACCTGCGCGGGCGGCGTGGTGGGCGGCTTGACGGCGCTCGCGGTGTCGAGCGGGGGCGGACGGTCGTCGTTCTGCGCGAACGCCATCGGTGCCGAAAGCAGGGCGAGCATGACGAGCAGCGCACCCGGCAGAAAGCGGGGTCGCAAGCGGGGTCGCAGACGATGCGAACGGGCGGACATGCGGTGCTTCATGAATTTCTCCAGAAAGTGACGCGGCCGCTCATGCAACATGCAAGGCAATAACGCCAAGCAACAAAGCTATAACGCATTGCAGCAATGCTTATTCCCGTCAGGCAGACCCCTGTTTCGCGAGTTCCTCGTCGCGCAACGCACGGCGCAGAATTTTCCCGACATTGGTTTGCGGCAGCTCGTCGCGAAACTCCACGAGCTTCGGCACCTTGTAGCCAGTCAGATTCTTGCGGCAGTACGCGATCACCTGCTCGGCGGTCAGTGTCGGCGTGCGCCGAACGATGAACACCTTCACGCGCTCGCCCTGCGCGGGATCGGGCACGCCGATCGCCGCCACTTCGCGCACGTCCGGATGCGCGGCGATCACATCCTCGATTTCGTTCGGATACACGTTGAAGCCCGACACGAGGATCATGTCCTTCTTGCGATCGATCAGACGGATAAAGCCGCGCGAGTCCATTACGCCGATGTCGCCGGTTGCGAGCCAGCCGTCGTCGTCGATCACCTTCGCGGTTTCGTCGGGGCGGTTCCAGTAGCCCTTCATCACCTGCGGGCCCTTCACGCACAGCTCGCCCGCCTCGCCGATATTGGCCCAGCTGCCGTCGTCTTTCCTGAAGCGCACCTGCGTGGACGGCGCGGGCAAGCCGATCGAGCCTTCGAAGTCGCGCAGATCGACCGGATTCATCGACACGATCGGCGAGCACTCGGTCAGCCCGTAGCCTTCGACGATGGGCTTGCCCGTCACCGCCTTGAAGCGCTCCGCGACGCTCTTCTGCGTCGCCATGCCGCCCGCCATCGCGAGCTTCAGGTCCGAGAAGTCGCGCCGGCAGAATTCCTCGTTGTCGAGGAACGCGTTATAGAGCGTGTTGACCGCGGTCATGCCGGTGAATTTTTCGTGGCGCAGGATCATCATCACGCGCTTCATGTCGCGCGGATTCGCGATCAGGATGTTGCGCCCGCCAAGCCCCATGAAGATCAGCGCGTTCACGGTCAGCGAGTAGATGTGATAAAGCGGCAGAGGCGTGAGCACCGTTTCTCCTTCGCCGGACAGTTGCCCCGCGGCCCACGCCTTCGCCTGCAACAGATTGGCGATGATGTTCCGGTGCGTGAGCATCGCGCCTTTCGCGACGCCGGTGGTGCCGCCCGTGTATTGCAGGAACGCGATGTCTTCGTGGCTCGCGCGAACCGGCGTGTGCGGCCGCGCGTAACCGATCGAAAGTGCTTTGAGCAGCGGCACCGCCTGCGGCAGCGTGTACGCGGGCACCATCTTTTTCACGTGACGCAGCATGAAATTGAGCAGGTGGCCTTTCAGATTCATGCCGTCGGCGAGCAGATCGCCGAGGCCGGTCACGATCAAGTTGCGCACCCTGGTGCCGGGCAAGGCGTCTTCGAGCGTCTTCGCGAAGTTTTCGAACACGACGATCGTCTGCGCGCCGCTGTCCTTTAGCTGGTGCGCGAGTTCGCGCACCGTATAGAGCGGATTCACGTTGACGACTACGGCCCCCGACTTGATGGTGCCGAACAGCGCGACCGGATACTGGAACGTGTTAGGCAGCATGATCGCGACGCGCTCGCCGGGCTCCACGCCGATGCTTTGCAGGTAGGCCGCGAACGCGCACGCCTTGCGGGCCAGCTCGCCGTACGTCAGGCTCGCGCCGACGCTGACGTACGCGACGCGCTCGCGGAACTGCGCGGTGCATTCGTCGAAGAACTGATCGAGCGATTCGTATTGCGTGACGTCGATGTCGCGCGGCACGTCGTCCGGGTAGGACGCATACCAGATGCCGTCGGTGTTCGGCGCGGGGCTTGGCGCCGGGCTTGGCGCCGGGTTTGGCACCGGGTTTGGCACCGGGTTTGGCACCTGAGTGCCGCCTGGATCCGGCACGTGCTGCGGCGCCTGGGTGGGCTCGATCATCGGTTGCTCCTGAGATGTTGGTATCCGCTGCCGCGCTAGCGTTCCAGAATCGCGACGACCCCCTGGCCGCCCGCCGCGCAGATCGAGATCAGCCCGCGTGCGCCGCCAGCCGGTTTGTCGAGTTGCGCCAGCATCTTCGCGAGCGCGGCGACGATACGTCCGCCCGTCGCCGCAAACGGATGGCCGGTCGCGAGCGAACCGCCGTTCACGTTGAGCTTCGTGCGATCGATCGACCCGAGCGCGCCGGCGAGGCCAAGCTGCGTGCGGCAATATTCGTCATCCTGCCATGCCGCGAGCGTGCACAACACCTGGGCCGCGAATGCTTCATGGATTTCATAGAAATCGAAGTCCTGCAACGCGAGGCCGGCGCGCGCGAGCATGCGCGGCACCGCGTAGGCGGGCGCCATCAACAGGCCTTCCTGCTTGTCGAAAAAGTCGACCGCCGCGGTTTCCGACCAGCTCAGATACGCGAGCACCGGCAAGCCGCGCTCGGCCGCCCATGCTTCGCTCGCGAGCAGTACCGCGGATGCGCCGTCGGTCAGCGGCGTCGAGTTGCCGGCGGTCAGCGTGCCGGCGTCGCGGTCGAACACCGGCTTCAGATTCGACAGCTTTTCGAGCGACAGGTCGGCGCGCAGGTTGTTGTCGCGCGCGAGGCCTTTGTACGGCGTCATCAGATCGTTGACGAAGCCGCGCGCGTACGCATCGGCGAGCTTGCGATGGCTCTCGTACGCGAGCACGTCCTGCGCCTCGCGCGAGATGTTCCAGCGCTTGGCCATCAGCTCGCAATGCTCGCCCATCGACAGCCCCGTGCGCGGCTCGACGTTGCGCGGCAACAGCGGCTTGAAGAACATGCCGGGCCGCAGCCTGCTGAGCGCGGCAACACGTTGCCCGGTGCTCTTGCCGCGATTCGCTTCGAGCAGGATCTTGCGCATCCGCTCGTTGACGCCGATCGGCGCATCGGACGTGGTATCGACGCCGCCCGCGATGCCCGCGTCGATCTGCCCGAGCGCGATCTTATTGGCGACGAGGATCGCGGCTTCGAGGCCGGTACCGCAGGCCTGCTGCACGTCGTAGGCGGGGGTTTCCTTCGCGAGCGTGGTGGACAGCACGGACTCGCGCGTCAGGTTGAAGTCGCGCGAATGCTTGATCACCGCGCCTGCCGCGACTTCGCCGAGACGCACGCCGTGCAGGTCGTAGCGATCGACCAGCCCTTGCAGCGTGAAGGTCAGCATGTCCTGATTCGATGCGCTCGCGTACGCGGTGTTCGAGCGCGCAAACGGAATCCGGTTGCCCCCGATGACGGCGACGCGGCGCACGGCGGGTTGCGGGTGGGACATGCTCGGCTCCTTGGGTCGTACCCAGATTATTGGTGGAAGCAAACGATGCAAACGCTACGAACGGCGCGCTCGCGGCTCACAGCAGCCGCCACTGCATGCGCGCGCGCAAATGCGGCTTGACCCCGGCGATATCGCGCACCTCGAGATCGCGCTCGAGCAGCGAAGGCGAGGCGCTCCACAGCGACGCTTCGCCGGGCAGCAGCATCGGCAGCTTGAACTCGGCGGCGAGCGTCGCTTCGGCGAGCGGCTTCGGCGGCTGCAGCGACGACGCGGCGCGCGCAAGCGTCCACATGCCATGCGCGATCGCGCGCGGAAAGCCGAACGCCTTCGCCGACAACGCGCTGAGGTGGATCGGGTTGTAGTCGCCGGACACGCTCGCGTAGTCGCGGCCCAGTTGCGGCGCGAGCTGCCAGCGCGCGATCCGTTGCAGCGCGTCGGGGCCGAGCGTCAGCGCTTCGAGCGGATGGCCGAGCGCCGGCACCGCGCGCTTCAGATAGATGCTGTCGCCGTCCCACACCGCCTCGCCGCGTCGATAGATGCGCGTATGCACGACGAACGCCTGACCCTTGTCGTGACGCAGCAGCGCGCCGAATTCGACCTCGATGCGCAACAGATCCTTGTAGGCGAGCGGCCGGCGCAGCCGCACGTGATTGGCCAGATGCACGAGACCGAGCGCGGACCACGGAAACGCGGGGTCGGTCAGCATCAGCAGATGCAGCGGAAACGCGAGCAGATGCGGGTAGGTGAGCGGCACGCCGTGCTCGGGGATGAAGCCGCACACGCGCGCATAGGGCCACGCGGGGCCGGGCTCGAGCACGACGGCGGGGCGCACGAGCCGCAACGGCGGCAGCCGCGATTCGCGGCCGCGCTTGACGATGCCCGTCAGCGCGCGCCCGTACAGCTTCGCCGGCGCGGGCAGTGTTTCGATCACGACGGTTTTCGGCCGCGCGCCGTCGCCGCCCGGCGCGGGTGCGAGCTGACGGCTGCCGAACGGATCACGCGGTTCGTCCATAGCCATGCTCCCGTTCAGGCGCCAATCAGGCTTTGACCGCACACGCGCACGACCTGGCCCGTCACGCCGGCCGAGCCCGGATGCGCGAGCCACGCGATGGTCTGCGAGACGTCGACGGGCTGGCCGCCCTGGCTCATCGAGTTCATGCGGCGGCCGGCCTCGCGGAGCGCGAGCGGCATTTTCGCGGTCATCTGCGTTTCGATGAAGCCGGGCGCGACCGCGTTGATCGTGATGCCGCGCGCGCGCAGTTGCGGCGCCATGCTCTGCACCCGGCCGATCACGCCGGCCTTCGAGGTCGCATAGTTGGTCTGGCCGGGATTGCCCGCGATGCCGCTGATCGACGACACCGCGACGATGCGCCCGCCGTCGCGCAGGATGCCGCCCGCGAGCAGCGCGTCGTCGATGCGCTCCTGCGCGCTCAGATTGATGTCGATCACGCTTTGCCACGCGGCGTCGGTCATCCTCGCGATGGTCTTGTCCTTCGTGATGCCGGCGTTGTGCACGACGATGTCGACGCCGAGCTCATCGAGCGCCGCTGCGATCTGCGCGGGTGCTTCGGGCGCGGCAATGTCGAACGCGAGCGCGCTGCCGTTCAGCTGACGCGTCGTTGCATCGAGCGCGTCGCGGGCGGACGGAATGTCGACGCCGATCACATGCGCGCCCTCGGCCGCAAGCACGCTCGCGATAGCAGCGCCGATGCCGCGCGCGGCGCCCGTGACGAGCGCACGCTTCCCGGCGAGCGGCTGGCGCCAGTCGAACGCGGGCGCATGGGGCGGCGGCGCTCCGTTGCGGCTGCCCGCGATCCGCACCACCTGACCCGACACATAGGCCGAGCGTGGCGACAGGAAGAAACGCAGCGTCGCGTCGATGGCGCTTTCAGAGCCGTCCTCGACGTACACGAGATTCGCGGTGATGCCGCGACGCGCTTCCTTGCCGAGCGAGCGCACGAGCCCTTCGAGCGCGCGCTGGGCGGTCCACTGACGCGGGCTCGCGCAGGCCTCGGGCGGCCGCCCCAGCACGACGATGCGCCCGCACTTGCCGAGCGAGCGCAGCGTGTCGTGGAAAAAGCCGTGCAGCGGTTGGAACTGGCTGCTGTCGTCGATACCGCTCGCATCGAACAGCAGCGCGGCGAGCTTGCCCGGCGCACCGGCTTCGGCCGGCTCGAAGCGGCCGGTCATCAGGCCGTGGCGAGTGGCGAGCGGCACCCACAGCCCGGCGCTTTCGTGCGCGACGCTCGTCATGCCGATGCTGGCGATCAGACTCGCGAGCGCGTCGAACAGGCGCGGCTCGCGGCCCGCGCCGATCGCGATCAGACCGTCGAACTCGGGCCGGTCCGCGCGGTAGCGTCGCAGCACCTCGGGCTTCGGCAGGCCGAGCGAGCGCGCGAGACGGCCGCCGAACGGCGAGTTGACGAACTTCAGGTAGGAGTCGTTCATGTTATCGGTTGCTCCACTGGACGCGCTTCGGGCAGCCCCATCGATGTTTCAGGGGTGCCGGACGTGTGTCAGTGTGCCTTGAGTTGCGTGACTCGGGTACGGTTTGCCGCGCCGCATCGGTAGTTTTTTCTGCGTGAGCGCGCGCGTCAGGCCGCCAGATCCAGCGCCTTTTCGAGCGCCTGCTTGCGCTGTTGCAAGCTCGCGAGCAGGTCGAAGTCGGCGGGGAAATCGTCGACCTTGACGACCTGCGCGCCGTAGCGCGCGTAGTCGTCGAGTACGCGCCGCTCGTCGGCGTCGATCAGGCCATGGCGTTGCGCCGCATCGGTCCATGCGGCGAGCTGCGGCAGGCTTTGCGGCAGCGGTTCGAGCAGGCCCTGTTTGACCGCGTCGCGCAGCTTGTGCTCGATTAGCGTGAACTGCGGATTCAGCGCGAACACGAGCTCGCCGTAGCCGAGCGCGTCGACGTCGGGATGCGGCACGTAAGAATCGGCGACGAGCCGCTCGCGCGCGGCGCCGGGCGTCTGCATCAGTTCGGCGATCTCGCTGCCGAGGCGGTCCGACGGCTCGCGATGCGGCAGGCCGAACGGGAACGCAAGCACGCGCACGAGCGTCGCGGCGAGCCGGTTCGGATAGTTCGCGAGCACGCCGTCGAGCGCATGCTGCGCCTTGTACAGCGCATCCTCGACGCCCCAGCGCACGAGCGGCAGGTCGTCCCGCTGACGCCCGTCGTCCTCGAAACGCTTCAGCGTGGCCGAGATCAGGAACAGTTGCGACAGCACGTCGCCGAGGCGTCCCGAGATGCGTTCACGGCGCTTCAGATCGCCGCCGAGCATCAGCATCGACACGTCGGCGAGCAGCGCGAACACGGTCGACAGACGCGTTGCCGCGCGGTAGTACGCCTGCAGCGGCGCATACGCGCGGCGCGGCTTCACGATCAGCGCGCCGCCGGTCAGCCCATACACGGCGCTGCGTAGCACGGTCGATACCGTGAAGTTCACGTGACCGAAGAAGGCCGCGTCGAATTCGCGCAAGGCCTTCGCGCGATCGGGCTCGCGCGTCGCCGTCATTTCCTTCAGCACGTACGGGTGGCAGCGGACCGCGCCCTGGCCGAAGATGATCAGGCAGCGCGTCAGAATGTTCGCGCCTTCGACGGTGATCGAGATCGGCATCTGCTGATACGCGCGCGCCAGAAAATTCGACGGCCCCATGCAAATACCCTTGCCGGCGACGACGTCCATGCCGTCGTTGATGACGCTGCGCGCGCGCTCGGTGATGTGATATTTGGCGATCGCCGAAATGACCGACGGCTTTTCGCCGAGATCGACCGCCAGCGCGGACAGGCGGCGTGCGGCGTCCATCACGTACAGGTTGCCGCCCATGCGGCCGAGCGCTTCCTGCACGCCCTCGAACTTGCCGACGGCGGCGCGGAACTGGCGGCGAATCGCCGCGTACGCGCCGGTGCTGCGGACCGCGACCTTCGCCATCCCGACATTCGACGACGGCAGCGAGATCGCGCGGCCCGCTGCCAGACACTCCATCAGCATGCGCCAGCCGTTGCCGACCTGCGCGCGTCCGCCGATCACCCAGTCGAGCGGAATGAACACGTCCTTGCCCGAGTTCGGGCCGTTCTGGAACACCGCGTTCAACGGCCAGTGACGGCGGCCGATATTCACGCCCGGATGGTTGGTCGGAATCAGCGCGCAGGTGATGCCGGGTTCGTCGTTCGCGCCGAGCAGATGGTCGGGATCGAGCGCGCGGAACGCGAGGCCGAGCACGGTCGCGATCGGCCCGAGCGTGATGTAGCGCTTGTCCCACGTGACGCGAAAGCCGAGCGTCTCGCGACCCTCGTGCATGCCGTTGCAGACGATGCCGACATCGGGAATCGCAGCGGCGTCGGAACCGGCATACGGGCTCGTCAGCGCGAAGCAGGGGATTTCCTCGCCGCGCGCGAGACGCGGCAGATAGTGATTCTTCTGCGCGTCGGTGCCGTAGCGCATCAGCAGCTCGGCGGGGCCGAGCGAGTTCGGCACCATCACCGAGACCGCGGCGGCCGTGCAGCGCGTCGCGAGCTTCATGATCACCTGCGAATGCGCGTACGCGGAGAACTGTTTGCCGCCGTACTGCTTCGGAATGATCATGCCGAGAAAGCCGTGCTGCTTGATGAACTGCCACGTTTGCGGCGACAGGTCCTGCCAGACCATCGTGGTTTCCCAGTCGTTCGCGAGGTCGCACAGCTGCTCGCATTCGACGTCGAGAAACGCCTGCTCTTCGGCGCTGAGCGTGGCAGGGCCGTAGCCGAGCAGCGTGTCCCAGTGCGGGCGGCCCGAGAACAGTTCGGCGTCCCACCACACCGTGCCGGCTTCGATCGCGTCGCGCTCGGTCGGCGACATCTCAGGCAGGATCTTGCGGAACGTGTCGAGCACCGGTTTCGCGAGCCATGCGCGGCGCAGCGGCTTGATCGTCAGCACGAGGGCGGGGAGCACGAACACGATCGCGAGCAGGGTCGTCAGCAGCGGGCCGGCCGCGCCGCTCAGGTACGCGGCCGCGACCCAGACGATCAGCGCCGCGAGCCACCACGAGGCGCGCGCGTGAACGTAGACGAGAGCAATTGCGGCGACGACGAGCGCCAGGATGAACCACGGCATGATGCTTCCTCCTCTGTCGATGCTGCGTGCGAGTGCGTCCCACGGGCGCGGACCGCTCGCGCTCTGCTGATTTCCTCGCTGCCTTTTCTGTGGTGATGCAATCGCCGGGCCACCTGTGAGCCGCGCTATGCGTCACATGCCGCGGCGCACGCAGCCGCCTCGCCGCTGGTGTCTCGGTGCGCACTAGCTAACGTGCCGGGCGCGCCGTGGTCGTCGGTTGCATCGCCGAGCACCGCCGCGAATGCGGCCAGTTGCGTGCCGTCCGGCAGCGGCGCCTTCAGCGTGGCGACGATCAGCGACGCGAGGCGTGCGATCAGCTGCAGATCGTTCATCGGCTTGCCTTGCGAGAACTCGCCAATCAGGCTGTCGGTATCGGTGCCGGCGAGCACGCCCGACAGCGCGCCGATCGCGAAATGCAGCCGCCAGCCGAGCTCCTCGCGCGGCAGATGCGGCAGCGCGCGCTGGAACGCGTCGAAGAAGCGCATCGCCACCGACTCGTAATGCGCGTTCAGAAAGGCGCGGATGAACGACGACGGATCGGTGTACGCACGCCCGAGCAGGCGCAGGAACGCTTTGCCGCCGACACGCGGATCGCGCGACAGACGCAGAGCCGGAATGAACATCGCGCCGAGCACGTGCTCGCAGCTCAGGCGCGCGCCGAGCATCGCGTCGAAGCGGTCGATGAGCTTCACGCGCTCCTCGTTCAGCGGATCGAGCCGGCGCGACAGCATCGAATGAATCAGCGATTCCTTGTGGCCGAAGTGATAGTTGACCGCCGCGAGATTGACTTCGGCGCGCGAAGTGATCTGGCGCAGCGACAGCGCCTCATAACCGCATTCGATGAACAGCGTCTCCGCGGCGTCGAGAATGCGTGACTTGGTATCGCCGGCATGCCGGCCCGTGGTGCGAACTGCCATGTTGCGTCTCCCAGTTGCCGGCGCCGCCGGCTCGCAAACACGCGATTCAAATTGATATTTGAAACAATCGTTTTTTGCAGGATAAAAAAGGAGGGACGGTGCGAGCAAGGAGCGGGGTCGATTAACTCCTCTAGAAGATCTGACGAAAGCCGTGCTTGCGAGGTGCGGCTCGTGATAACGCGTCGGAAATGAAAAGGCCGTTCCGGGCGAATCGGAACGGCCTCGTATTGCGTTGCGATTTGATGGGCGCGAGGCGTTGATTCGAACGCCCGAAGCGGTTATATGCGCTGTCCTCCGACCGCGCCGCCCGTCGATCCCGCGCCGACGATCTCGCGCGCGGACTGCGTCATGTCGATGCCGCGGCGCTCGCGGCTGAACGGAATCAGCGCGCAGATCACGATCGCGACGATGCCGATTACGACCGCCATCACGAGTGCGTAGTTGTTGTCGTGCATCTCGGCGATCTTCGATTGCATCGGACCGTTGACCGACGCGATCAGATTGCCCAGCTGGTACACGAGACCGGGGAAGGTCGCGCGGATTTCATCGGGCGAGATTTCGTTCAGGTGCACCGGAATCACGCCCCACGCGCCTTGCACCGAGATCTGCATCAGGAATGCGCCGAGCGCGAGCAGAAACGGCGTGGTCGAGAACGCCCATACCGGCAGCACCGGCAGCGCGATCAGCGCGGCGATGAAGATCGCGCGCTTGCGGCCGATTTTCTCCGATGCCCAGCCGAAGAACAGACCCCCACAGATCGCGCCGATGTTCAGGACGATCGTGATCCACGACACCGTGTGCGGATTGAACTTGAGCTGGACGCGCAGGAAAGTCGGATACAGATCCTGCGAGCCGTGCGAGAAGAAGTTGAACGCGGTCATCAGGATGATCGCGTAGATCGACAGGCCGATGTTCTGCTTGAGCGTCGCGACGAGGCCCGGACGTACCTTCTTTTCGAGCGTCTGGAACGCGGGCGACTCCGGCACGTGCGCGCGAATGTACAGCACCAGCAGCGCCGGCAGCACGCCGACGAAGAACATGCCGCGCCAGCCGATGTATTGATAGAACACGCCGAACACGATCGACGCGAGCAGATAGCCGCTCGGATAACCGGCCTGCAGCAGACCCGAGACGATGCCGCGAGATTTCGGCGGCACGGTTTCCATGGTCAGCGCGCCGCCGACACCCCATTCGCCGCCCATCGCGATACCGAACAGCGCGCGCAGCACGAGCAGCGTCATCAGGTTGGGCGACAGACCGGACAGCAGTTCGAGCAACGAGAAGCACCCGATGTTGATCATCAGCGTTGGACGGCGGCCGTATTTGTCGGCGAGCCAGCCAAAAATCAATGCGCCGAGCGGGCGCATCATCAGGGTCAGCATGATCGCGACCGCGACCGACGGAATGTCCGTATTGAATTCCTGCGCGATATCTTTCAATACGAACACCATCAGAAAGAAATCGAATGCGTCGAGCGTCCAGCCTAGATAGGCGGCGATCGTGACGTTTCTCTGTTCCCGAGTCCAGCTCATTGATTGCCTCCTGAGTATTCGCAAATCCGCGTTTGATCGCGGTCGGAACCGCAGCCCTTGCGCCTTATGGCAAGCGCTTCCCGGCGAGTGTACGCCGGGCATTAAGCGTTTGCATGGTTGTGGCCGTTTTTCTCCGTGTTAATGCCCACAGCAATATTCGTGCTGAATCGGTCATGCATGGCTAAAGGTCGGGTAAATGTAATTGTCGGTTTATTGGCGGCGTTTTTGTAATATTTATCTGAATTTTCCGCGAGCCGATTTTTTATAAAGTTTATGGCAATGCCGTTTTGTGCGCGGAACGGTTTCATGCTCGCCGAAGCCCGGGATGAGCGGGGGAGGCCGCATCCCGGCACAGCGACGCGGTGACTTCCGCGCCGAACAGGAACACCGCCGCGCAGAAGTACAGCCACATCATCAGCACCGCAAGCGAGCCGGCCGCGCCGAACACGCCCGCCGTGCCCGCATGCACGAGATAGAAGCTGAACAGATGCCGGCCCGCCGTGAACAGCAGGCTCGCGACGCTGCCGCCCACGAGCGCGGGGCGCAACGGCACCGCCGCGTCGGGCAGCCACTTGATCAGCGCGCCGAGCCCGACGGCCAGAATGACGAAACCGAGTAACGATTGCAGCACCTCGGCAACGATGCCCAGCGCCGAATTGCCGAACAGCGCACCGCCCAGGGTCTGAATCGCCGCATCGACGACGAGCGACACGACCAGCAGAAAGCTGAGCCCGATAAGCAGACCGATCGATACGAGCCGCGCGCGCACCAGCAGCGCCAGCCCGGCAATGCCTTTGCGCGGGTGCGCGGCAAACACGATGTCGAGCGCGGTATTCAACGATGAAAACGTGGCCGACGCGCCGACCAGCAGCAGCGCGATCGAGAACGCCGCGGCGACGCCGCTGCCGCCCGCGTAGTGCGCGTGGGCGACGATGTCCTGCATCGCGTGCGCCGCGTCGTTGCCGACCAGTTGCCGCGCCTGCTCGAAAAGCCGCCCCTGCGCGGCATCGCGGCCGAAAATCCAGCCGATGACCGCGAGCACGAGCAGCAGCGTGGGCGCTAGCGAGAACGCCGAATAGAACGCGATGCTGGCGCCGAGCATCGCGCATCGGTCCGACATAAAGCGGCTGGCGGCGTCGCTCGCGACGTTGATCGTGTGGCGCCAGCGAGCGGGTCTCGCTGCGGTTTTCGGTTGCGGTGCTGACATGCTCTCCTCGGCTTGCGGCAGCGCGCGAACGCTCGCCTCGCGCTGCCGCGACGATAAAGTGGCTCCGTCGAGCGCTGATGCAGCACGACGCGCGCCAGCCGCGAGCGGCCCGTGCCGGTCCGCGCGCCGCACCGAACCTTCAGGTAAAGTTATTTCGCCAACTTATCGACATATCGCTATGTCCGTGACGCCATCGCCTTCGTTGCTCGACGAGATGCTCGACGCTGTCGTGCGCCGCTATCGCCTGCCGGCGCTCGCGGCCGTCTGCGCGCCGACGCCGCAAGCGAGTCCCGCCACCGTGCTCGCGCTCGCGATCGAGCAGGCTCGCGAGGCGCGCGCGCGTGGCGAAGCGCCGGATGCGGCGAACCGACGCTTCTTCGTCGAGGCGCTGGCGCGCATGATCCGCGAGGCGCTGCGCGAGGAAGCCGGCGACCCGGTGTTTCAGGCGATGTTGCTACGGCATCGCAGCGCGGTGGTGCGCGAGTACGCGTCGCTGGCCGCGCACGCGAGCGTCGATCGCCGGCTGATCTACGCGGCCGTCAATGCGATCGCGCATCCGGCCAAACAGCAGCGGCTGCTTCCCGGTCCGCAACGCGACGCGCTGGCGCGTCTGCACGCGCTCGCGGTCGCCGAAGCGTGGCCCGAACTGGCCGAAGCCGTGCAAACTTGCATCGATACGCCGCAAATCGCGCACGACGCGGCGCTGCAACGCGGCCTCGCGCAATTGCTGGAGAGTGCCGCGCTGCAGCGCTTACGGCGCCTTGACGCGCTGACCTCCGACGAGCGCGTGCGCCACTACCAGACGCTGTGGGATCGTCAGGGGCCGCGCCCGGGAAGCTCGAGCGCGGTCGAGCGAGGCTTGAGTTCGAAACAGCGCGGCGCCGCGGTCGAAGCGTTGGCCGCCGATGCACTCGACGCGCTCGCGCAGCGCCTCAATGACGCTCAGGGAGCGGTCGCCACCTACCGCGTCGTGAACTCGATGCGCGTGCCGGCCGCGATACCCGCAAGCCATGAGCGCGCCAAAACCGAATGGGATGTGGTGCTGCTGCGCCAGGCACAGCCCCCGGCCGACGCAGCGGCGTGGGACGTATGCCTGCTCGTCGAAGCGAAGGCATCGGTCGACGCGGCCACCACCGATCTGCCGCGGCTCGTGCGCGGACTGACGCTGCTGGCGCACGCGGAGCCGCACACCGTCTACTCGTTTCGCACGCAGCAGGGGACGGTGCATTTGAGCGGCGCGTCGCTTGCCGCGCTGACGAGCGACGCAACCGGTCTTCGCAGCACCGTGCTCTATTGCTGTGACGCTCCGGTCGAAGCGGCGCCGCGCGTGCTGAGTCCCGCGAGCCGGATGCAGCTGCTGTCGGCCCAGGCCAGCCTCGATTTCGCAGGTGCGCTGGCGGACGGACGCGACGCCGACTGCGCGGATCTCGAACCGGTGTGGCATCAGTTGCTCGAATCGCCGAGATGGCGGACGGTGCTCGAACAGTACGCGACGCTGCGCGAGGTTCGGGAATTAATGGTTCATCCGGACGACTTGCGGGCCGCGGTCGGCATCGCGGACGCAAGACGGTTGAGCGCGGCGCGCTAGGCCTCTGATGAAGAGCTGGCGCGCGCGTTGCTCATGGCGATAGATCTACGAGCAAAAAGGAGTGGTGATGGAAACACTGTCGAAGCGACTGTCGGACACGCAGGTGCAGGTTGCCAGCAAGATCTACCAATTTCGCTCGCCGCAGGAGGCGGACCGTTTCGTGCAATGTCTGCGCGGCGGCGATGCGAGCCGCTGCGTCGCGGACGTTCCGCCCGAGACCGCAACCGATGCCTATCCGCCGGGGACCCGCAAAGGTTCGGGCGCGGGCATCACGATCGGGCCGCCGCCAGGCGGGCTCGATAGCGACGATTAACGCGGTTGCGACATGCGCGTGTGCGGCTTACGCGTCAGCGCACCGGCTCCAGGATCACCGTGAGCGTTCCTCGCTCGCTTTGCACCCCTGCCGCGAGATCGATCCGGTGCGGTGTCAGCGCGGCGATCGCTCGCTGCAGCCTTGGGGCGAATGTCGTGGCGAACCGTGCGAGCGCCGCTTCGCGTGCGGCGCCTTCATCGTTGGCGACGTCGCGCAGTTCGTCCAGCGGCAAGCCGACGAACAGATCGAGTGGGTAGGGCGGCACTCGCGGTTCCATCGCGATGTCCGGACCGGCCGGCACACGAATGCGTATTCCGGGCTGCAAATGCTCGTGCAGTTCGGCGAGAACTTCGTAATCGGCGTCGGCGGGAAGAGCGCTTCTGGCTTCTTCCCGCAGGAACGGCTCGACACCTTCCAGCCGCGCCAGTTCTTCATCGCTCAGTAGCATGTGAGTTTCCTCCGAATCGGGCCTTGCTTATCGCTCGTCGTCGCGGCGCGGCTGCGACGCCGACAGGGTGGCGGCGTGCTCGCCGAGAGTCCGGTCGATCAGATAGCGACCCTGTTCGATGCCGGCGCGCAACGCTTCCTCCTCGGTGAGCCATTCCGGCGTCACGGGCTCCACGTTGGCCAGATAGGCCGGTATCTCCATCGGTCGACCGTCGCGGGAAATCGACACGTCGGCGATCCAGGCGCCTCGCGAGTTCCGATGCGTGGTCACCGTGATCAGCGCGCCGCGGTGCGCGTCATGCATCGCGTGGTGGAAGCCGCGCTCCTCGCGCGCGGCCGGCATCGCGCGTCCGTCCGGGGTAGCCATATCGGAGCCGGTCTCGCCGATGCCGGCGCCGGCGGTGTGGTCAGTGTGATCGGTTGGGGGGAGCGGGGTCATGCTGTCCTCGGCGAGCGAATTGATCTGCCCTGTGCGAGCAAGCTCTGTGCCGCCAACGCATACGCGGGAAGGCATCCATCCGGCTACGGGCACGCGGCGTGCGATCGCGTTCAGCGCGGGCCCGGCTCTTGCGCTGCGTTCAACGCTGGTGCCGCTTCGCTCGGTCGGCCGAGGAGCGAAGTGTTTGCTTATCGCAGCCGGCGCAAATGAATCGTGAGGAGGACGGAATGTCAATCCATGCGAAGGTCACAAGGTGGCGCAACGTCGGGCGATTCTGCGTCGAGCGCGTCACCGACTATAGCGAACTGTTCGCGCTGGAAATCGAGGAGACGCGAAAGCGCCTGGTGCGCGAGTTGAGCGCACTCGTGGCGTTGGCGGTCGCGGGGCTGTTCACGCTGTCCTTCATTTGCATCGCGATCATCGCCACCGCGTGGCAGACGCCTTACTTTCTTGCGGTGGTCTGGGGCGTGGCTGCCGCGTGGCTGCTCGTGTGCATCGTGTCCTTACTGGTCTTGCGGGCGCAAAAACCGGCGCAATCGCTTCACGTGCTCAAGGCCGAGATTCACTCCGATCTCGACGCTCTCAGGGAGTCGCTCAAATGAGTCAGCCAAGTCACGCAAACGAGCTTGCCCGGCTCACCATTCTGGAACGCATGGAGGCTTCGCGAACCGCCCTGGTAGTGGCGAACCGGACGGCCGCGCTGCCCGCGGCGCGCGCGGCGTCGCGCTTCCCGGTCAGAACGGTGCTCGCGTCGCTCGCCGAGGCGCCGCATGTCGCGTTGCTGCTCGCCCTGGTGGTCGGCGGCATCGTGCTGGGGCCGCGCCGCACGCTGTCGATCGCGGGCCGTTCGGGTGCCGCCGCGTGGATTGCCCGCAATGTGCGGCGGTCCATCGCGCAGTGATCGCTCACGCGCCGACCGGCTTCGCCCGTTTCGCCGCGAAGTCCCAGTACAGCGCCTGCTTCGTCTCGACCGGCGCGGGCAGCAGTCCCGCGCGATAGAACGCGTCGGCGATCGTCTGCTGCTCGCTGAAGTTCGGCGGCGCGAGCGCTCGCACCAGATAGCTGCGCCGGGTGTTGGCGCGTTCGATCGTCGGCGCGTCGAGTCCCCACACCGGCGCGAGCGTGTTGGCCGCGTCGAGCGGATTAGCGCGCAACCAGTCGCCGGCCGTCTTCAACTGCTCGAACACGGTCTCGATGATTTGCGGATGCGCGTCGGCGTAGGTGCGCGACGCGAGGTAGTAGCGCTGATAGGACGCAAGGCCCGCGCCGTCGCTCAGTATGCGCACGTCGGCGTCGCGCTCGACCGACGCTACATAGGGATCCCAGGTGATCCAGACATCGACGCTGCCGCGCTCGAACGCGGCGCGTCCATCGGCCGGACTCAGGTAGTTCACGCCGACGTCGGCGGGCTCGAGCCCCGCGCGCGCGAGCGCCGCAAGCAGCAGATAGTGGCTGCCCGCCGCCTTCGTCACCGCAATGCGGCGGCCCTTCAGATCGGCCAGCGTGCGCAGCGTGCCGTCCTTCTTCACGATGATCGCTTGCGCGCCCGGCGATGGCGCTTCCTGCGCGACATAGACGAAGCGCGCATGCGCGGCCTGGGCGAAGATCGGCACGGTGTCGGCGACATCGGCGCTGAAGTCGACGGCATCGACGTTGAGCGCTTCGGTCAGCGGCAGTCCGCTCGCGAACTCATTCCAGGAGATGCGCACGTTGAGCGGCGCGAGCGCTTTTTCCAGCGATCCGCGTGCCTTCAGCAACGTGATGAGCGTAGAAGACTTCTGATAGCCGATGCGCAGCGCGACAGGCGGGGTTTGCGAGAAGCCGCGCGGAGCACTGGCGGCCAGCAGTGATGCCACTGCGAAGCGGGTGAATGCGCGCCGTGTTATTTGCGTCATGATGTGGGCGTCCTGTCGAGCGTTGAAAACGGGGGAATCGAGCGATCGTAACAACCCGATGTCATCGCGCTAACCGACGGATTCAGCTATCGATCGCAGTGATCGTCATATGCGGCAAGCCACAACGCTTTTCGCGACTTCGCGATCCGTATAACGCCGTCCAGTTGACTGCAAGCGTGCTCGCGTCAAGGCTGGCTCGGCTGTCCGGTGCCCATGAGTTACGGACAGCCGCGGCATGGCACTGAGTTCCTATACTGCGTCGTCCGCTGTTCATGGGACGCCATGTCGACGGTGAGCGGAGCAGGACGTTGCGGACAAATAGAAGTAAAAAGCGCTGTGCAAATGACAGACGCCGAGACCGCGCGACCCAGCTGACCTACACTCGTCGGCAGCGGTATCGGCGCGGTATCGGCGCGGTATCGGCCCTTACGCCCGCCTTGCGCGCGGGTGCCCGTCAACGTCGGTGGAACATCATGGCTCCCAGTGCTGACGAATTAGCGAGCCGTCCAGCCAAAGAGGCTGACTACGCCCGGGAGAACCAGTCGCTGCTGCGGCTCGCGCGCGCGCAAACCGGCTCGCGTGAACACCTGCTGAACGCGATTGCCAGCGAGGCCATGGCGTTATGCTGCGCGGGCAGCGCGGGCATCAGTCTGGTCGAGGGGCCACCCGACGGCCGGCGCTTTCGCTGGCTCGCGGTGGCGGGCCTGTGCGCCGGCTTGCAGGGGCGCACGACCGCGTGGGACGAATGTCCATGCGGCGTCACGCTCGAAGGGGGCGCGGCGCGCCTGTTCGTCGATCCGCAACAGCAGTTTCCCAGTCTGAACTTTCCGGGCGTCGAGGTGCCCGAGGGGATCGTCGTACCCATTCCGTGCGATAACGGCCACCTCGGCGCGATATGGGCGATGTCGCACAACAAAGGGTGCCGCTTCGACAGCGAAGACGCACGGGTGCTGTCGGATCTCGCGATGGTCGCGGGCGCGGCCGTGACGATGGTCAACGTTCGCGACGACGGCGCGGACAACGACCGCCGCCACAACGAGTTCATCGCGATGCTCGCGCACGAGTTGCGCAACCCGATGGCGCCGATCGATGGCGCGATCGCCGCGGCGAAGCGTCTGGTGGTCGATAACGACAAGGCGGACGCGGTGCTGACCATCGCGCAACGGCAGATGAAGCATCTGCGCACCCTCGTCGATGACCTGCTCGACGCCGCGCGTCTGAAGCACGGAAAGCTGACGATCCGGCGCAGCGCTACGTTGCTGGCCGAGATCGTCTCCGACGCGGTAGCCGCGATCGACCACGACGTGCGCTCGCGCGGCCATACGCTGAAACTGACCGGTCTGGACCGCGCGATTCCGGTGCGCGCCGACCATGTGCGGCTCAGTCAGGTGCTCGGCAATCTGTTGTCGAACGCGGCGAAGTACACGCCGGCGGGCGGACTGATCGAGCTGACGGTTCGCTCGGGAAATCCGTCCGACGCGCGGATGCTGGTGATCGAGGTCAGCGACAACGGCATCGGCATCTATTCGTCGATCGCCCCGCATGTGTTCGACCTGTTCGCGCAGTGCTCGAGCGGCAGCGCGCGCTCGGAAGGCGGGCTCGGTATCGGTCTGGCTGTCGCCAAACGGCTGGTGGAGCTGCACGATGGCGAAATCGACATCCATAGCGATGGACCGGGCTGCGGCACCCGCGTCACACTGCGTTTGCCGATCCTGCGAACGCAGCCGCTAGCGACGCCTGGCGACGCCACCGACAAGGGCAGGGACTTCCGGGCGCTGCGCATCGTTCTGGTGGACGACAACGTCGACGCGTTGCACGTACTGTGCGTGCTGCTCGACCTGGAGGGTTATCGCGTGTCCGCGGTCGACAACGGTCGCGCGGCCATCGACCTGATCACGCGAACGAGGCCGGAGCTTGCCATCGTCGACGTGGCGATGCCCGTGATGGACGGCTTCGAAGTGGCACGCAGAATTCGCGCGAACCCCGAGCTGAACGGCACGATACTCGTCGCGCTGACCGGCTATTCGTCGGACTCGGACCGCAGCCAAACGCTTGCCGCGGGCTTCGATCATCATCTGAGCAAGCCGTTGTCGCTGGAAAAGCTGCGGGACGTGCTGGCGGATTCAGCGGAGCGGCTGGTTGGCGGCGCTCGGTGACCCGGCGGAGCCTGCGCAACTCTTCCAGCCTGCTAGACTGGAAATTGCCCTGCAAGCTACGGAGGGAGATATGACGACCGTCTACGTCGTAAAGACCGGCGAGAAGTTCCTCTGCACCGCGGAGGATGGCGACATCGGCATGGCGCCGGAGATCAAGGAGGCCACGTCGTTTCGCTCGTACGAGGAAGCGAATAAAGTCGCGACCGAGAACGCCGACCCCGGATACGAAATCCTGACCGTCGACGTTAACAAACGTTGATATGTGTTAGCTGGTCGCGCCCAGGCGCTCAGCGAAAGAGGATCAGCAAGTCAGCGGGCGTCATGCAATATGGCGCCCGGTGCGGGTGCGTGCGAAATTCGGCAAATATTTCAAAAGCAAGCGCGTAAAGCACAACGCTCCATGCCGTCCCGGGCAGGGACGGCATTTTCTGCATCGTCGAGCTGGTCAGACGAGCAAGCTCAAGATCCGCCAAAGAACACCGGCTTCATCCCAGTCGCGCCGGCCGGATGGCCCATCTGCTGCGTACCGCTGGTCGCAGGGCCATAGCCGCTGCTCTGACCTGCGGCAGGGGCGGTGATGGTCGGCATATAGGTAGGAAAGTCGACGGTATTCGCATTGGCCGGATTGAAGCCGGCTTGTTCGAGTTGCGCGATCTCTGCCTGGACTTGTGCGTGCGTCAGTGTGCTTTCGGTCTGTGCCGCCGATGCAATTGGCAAAGCCATGACAGCAACCGCGCAAACTGTGTGGACTAACGTCTTCATGATGGCCCACCTCCTTGTTAATTACTCCAGCTGACTCGCGCTTCGCTTTTCGCGGTCAGCTGATCAAAGATTAGGTGAGGAACCGTACAGTGTTCGTTTATTTTTTATGGTAACGGGCTCGTCGATCAGCCGACGCTGATCGACGTTCGCGCCCGAACGCAGCTCAGGTACGTGTAATCGAAGCCCCACCGTCGACCAACGAAGCGGTACCCGTCACGAAGGACGAATCGTCGGAAGCGAGGTACAGCGCCGAGCGGGCAATCTCTTCCGGCCTCGCGACCCGCTTGAGCGCATGCAGCCCGGTCACGAACGTCTGCGATTCAGCGGTATCGTTCATGCCGCGATACATCTCCGTGTCCACCGCGCCCGGCAGGATCGCGTTGACGCGCACGCCTTGCGCACCGTATTCGGCCGCGAGCGCTTGCGTCAGTCCGATCAGCCCGGCTTTGCTCGCCGCATAGGCGGCCGTTCCCGGGAAGGCGAACGAGTAGCCGACGAAGGTCGACGTGAAGATGATCGATCCGCCGCCTTGCTTGATCATTTCAGGAATCTGATGCTTGGCGCCGATGAACGCGCTGGTCAGGTTGGTGGCCAGCGTCGCTGACCAGCCTGCTTCCGACACGCCGGTCGACGGTCCCATCTCACCGAGCGTCCCCGCATTGTTGTACGCGATGTCAAGACGGCCGAAACGGCTGACGGCGAGTGCGACCAGCGCTTTCGCAAATTCTTCGGATTGCACGTCCCCTGCCAGCGGGACAGCCGTACCACCGTCGCGAGCGATCTCGCTGACCAGCGTGTCGAGTTCGGCTTCGCGGCGTGCGGCCACCACAACCTTCGCGCCTTCCGCGGCGAACAACTTTGCGGCAGCGCGACCAATGCCCGCGCTGGCGCCGGTGACGATAGCGACTTTTCCTGTCAAGCGTTGCATGTTGAATCTCCGGTTTGATCAGCGGCCGATGCCCACTGCGTCGGCTCGTTGAGAAGCACTATAAGATTCCGTTCTTGAGACAGAAAGACCAAAAACATGGCAGTATCATTCAGGTTTTATGAATGATCGGAGCGCCATATGGACCGGCTGCGCGCGTTTGAGGTTTTCGTAACGGTCGTCACCCGGGGCAGCTTCGCGCGCGCGGCCGATGCGCTCGAAACCTCGCCCGCGAACGTGACCCGCTATGTGAATGACCTGGAGGCGCACCTCGGCGCGCGACTGCTGAATCGCACCTCACGCAGATTGTCTCTTACCGAGGCCGGTGAAACGCTTTATTCGCGCTGCAAGGCCATTCTCGAAGACGTTGCCGAAACGGAAGGACTCGTGTCGACAACGTCGATCGAACCGCGGGGACGGCTGCGTATCAATGCACCGGTCAGCTTCGGCATCCAGCATCTCGCGCCGCTGTGGCCACGGTTCATGCAGCAATATCCCGACGTCGAGCTCGACATCACGCTGATAGACCGCGTCGTCGATATCGTCGAAGAGGGCTTCGATCTCGCCATTCGCATCTCGCGCGCCGGCACGGTCGATCACGCGGCCCGGAAACTGGCGACGTCGACAAACATCCTGTGTGCATCGCCCGATTACCTGAAACGTTCGGGATATCCGGAAACGCCGCTGGACCTGCTCGGACATCGATGTATCGGCTATACGTACGCGGCCACGGCGGACGTCTGGCAACTGATCGACAAGGACGGCAAAACGCATGCTGTCGAGGTGAACTGCCAGATGCACACCAATAACGGCGACACCGCGCGCGCGGCGGCGCTCGCGGGGCACGGCGTGATCTGGCAGCCGACGTTTCTGATCGGCGAGGACCTCCGCGCAGGCCGGCTGCTGCGGGTATTGCCTGAATACCGCTTGCCGGATATCGATGTGCTCGCGCTGTATCCGAGCCGTCGCCACGTGAGCGCAAAAGTTCGTGCGGCAATCGATTTTCTGGTCAACGCGTTCTCGGGCGTGCCGCCGTGGGACAAGACGTGAAGGGATGGGGTCGGCAACTCCCGACATAGGATGCCTGCAAAAGCGGCGGCGGGCGCCGGCCGTGGCGCGTTCGATAGCATGATTCAACTGGAATTCGGCCAGGCACCGTTCTTTAATGTGCGATATGGCGCGTAATGCAGGAGAGCCACACCCCGGATGAAAGCTGCACATTGAATCGCCGGCACGGTCGCCCTCCAACGAGCTCACGCACTGCAGGTCTGGATCAGCGATGTCCCGGAACAAGAACCGATGGGAGACATTGGTGAGAACACTGGGCGCCATCAGCGCTGGTCTGATTTGCTGTTCATGCGCGGCCGCTGCCTACGCGGCCGACATTAAAGGAGCCGGCAGCACGTTCGCCGCTCCTCTCTATACCCGCTGGGCCGCCGACTACCAGAAGTCGGGTGGAAGCAGGGTGATCTATCAGGGCACGGGGTCGTCCGATGGGCTCAAGCAGGTGATCGCCCGGGAAGTCGACTTTGCTGGCTCGGACGCGCCACTGACCGACGATCAACTGACCCGCAACGGCCTGCGGCAGTTTCCAATCGTGATCGGCGGCGTGGTGCCCGTCGTGAACCTTCCGGGGCTCAAAGCCGGCGAAGTGATGCTGACCGGGCCGGTCATCGCCGATATCTTTCTCGGCAAGGTTCAGTTCTGGGACGACCCGGCAATCGTGCGGTTGAACCCGAAGATCAAGATGCCGAATTACCCGATCGCCGTGGTGCGTCGCCAGGATGGCTCAGGCACGACGCTGATCTGGACTCACTACCTCGCGCAGGTCAGTCCCGAATGGAAGCGCAGGGTCGGCGAAGGCACTAGCGTGCGATGGCCGCTCGGCATCGGCGGCAAAGGCAACGAGGGCATTGCCACGTACGTCGGCTATCTGCCCGGCGCGATAGGCTATGTCGCGTGGGATTTCACGAAACAGAACCGCTTGAAGTACGTGGCCATGACCAATGCGGCGGGCAATGTCGTGCAGCCCGGCGCCGCCACCTTCAACGCAGCGGCGGCGAGCGCCGACTGGTCGGGTTCCCTGTCGCAGTTGCTGACCAACCAGCCGGGCAAGGACGCCTGGCCGGTCATGGGCGCGACCTATGTGTTGCTACCCGCGACGCCGAACCAGCCGGGCCACGACGAAGCCACGTTGAAGTTTTTCGAATGGGCGTTGAGCCACGGCGGACCGACGGTCAACGCACTGGACTACGTAGCGCTGCCAGACCTGGTCGTGACGAAGATCCGCTCACAATGGGCCGCCGATACAGGCGAAAAGCCGGTGCGCAAAGTGCTCGCGGTGCCGTGAGCCGAACTGCACTTCGTGTCGCCGCGATGGCTAGCCTGAGCTGTGACGCGCGGTCATGTCGCCGGTGGCGAGGGTTTAGCGACGTGTCCGGGGCGTGCATAGAGGGACCTACGATGTACGCGAACTCGACGAGAGGGGGGTGTCAGGACGAGTGGGGTGAGCTTGTCCTGATCGTGATGAAGACCAGCCTGGCGGTGGCGCACGAGCTGGAATTGACGCCCGACGCCGTTCTCGACTGTGCCGCGAGGCATCTGCGCTTCGATGATTTCCGGTGTTTCGCAGCGGCGATGCTGGGTGCGGCGCGCGCGCAAGCGTGGTGTCGCCGTCGCGACGCCGGTCCATCAGTGCAGGCGTCACACATCAAGACCCTTGCTGCGCGCGTCGATATCGACAGGAACGTGCTCGCCTTCATGCCGGCGCTGTGCACAGCCGAACCTCCGGACCACACAGAAGCGCCTGCTCACGCCTATGAAAAGGTCGTCGCGGCCCTTCAGCAGTTGAAAGAAGACGTGCAACGCGTCTTTTCGCGCGGCAGCAGTGCTTTCAGCCGTGCGGACATCGAAGGCGCATCCGGCTTCGCAAAGGCGCTCGAGGCGATCATGCCGGCCGGCGATGCCAACGCCTTCGAGCGCGCGTTCGCCGCGGTTTTGCAGGTGCGGTTTTCATCGCAACCCCAGCTCGTGCCTGGCGATGCGGAGCCCGTGATGCGGGTTCAGGGTATCGATGTCAATGCTCAAGGCAGCCAGACGCCTTTACCCTGATCGAGAAGCGTTCTGTAAATCGGAGCAGGCGTGCCTTGCGCATGTCGATTTCTCCCGTGATGATTCGTCGTAGTCACTGGAGGCGCCGTTGCCTTCAGATATTTTCGTCTTCAAAGGGAAAACCCAAATGCGCGTCATGGTCATCATCAAGGCAACCCCCGAATCGGAAGCGGGGCAAATGCCGAGTACGGAACTCCTCACGGCGATGGGGCAGTTCAACGAGCAACTGGTCAAGGCCGGCATCATGCAGGGCGGCGACGGGCTGAAGCCGAGCTCGGCCGGCGCTCGCGTGCGGTTCTCAGGGAAGGACCGCACCGTCATCGACGGCCCGTTTGCGGAAACCAAGGAATTGATTGCCGGGTACTGGTTGTGGCAGGTTGAATCGATGGACGAAGCGATCGAATGGGTCAAGCGCTGCCCGAATCCGATGATGAGTGATTCGGAGATCGAGATTCGCCCGTTCTTTGAGCCGGCGGACTTTGGCGAAGCCTTTACGCCCGAGCTTCAGGAAGAGGAAAACCGTCTGCGCAAGCAAATCGACGGGCAGATGCGTTGACGATTTTCACCGCGCCAGCGTGCGGGCTTCCGATCCGTGGTCCGGAAGCCCGATTCCATGGGGCGACGATTGCCGTCAATGCGAAGGTATCTGCTCGATCCTGGCGGCGCTCAGGTCGCTCGGGAAGCAATGCGGATGCTCGAAGCCCATCGGAGATCCGCTCGTCGAGTAGACGATGTTATCCGTGTTGTTCGGGCCTTGGCCGGCGGGCACACTGCCGAGCCCCGCGAGCTTGCGCATGCGATACGCGATCGCATGATCGGCGCAGGCGCTATCGCCGCTCACGCCTAATCCTCCGATGACTTTCCCTCCGGCATAAAGTGCGACGCCGCCGCCGAAGGTAATGACGCCGCCAAGCGTGTGTCCGATGCCGCTGCCCTGTTCGAGGAAGCGCGCGTCAAAAGGATTCGAATTATTCAGTCCATAAAGCGAGCCGCCCGGTTGCGTGGCCGCGTAGAGGTTTGCCGTGGATAGCGCGAGTGCATCGTTGCTAAAGCCGTTCGCGGTATAGGCCTTCGCGATGGCGATGGCCCGACTGCCAGGCCAGGCATCTCCGGTCACGATCACCGAACAGAGATGTCCCTGGCGATCGACGATGGCCGCCCACATCCGGTTGGGTTTGAAGATCCCGCCGTTGCCATCGGACAGGTTCACGACCGTATGCAACTGCTTTTCCACCAATGCGACCGTACCTTGAGGTAGCGTGCATCGGGCTTGTGGGACGTCATCGTCGCCAGACGCGCGACTTTCGTGCGAAAAGGACGCAATGCAAAACGCTGCGACAGCGAGGGTAAGCATCTTACGCATGACGATTCTCCTGACGATCGATTTGACAGCAGGCACGCAGTGGGCGAGAAGGTGCGCAAACAGTAGGACAGCCAATGAAATAAACGAATCATTGCTGTTGAATGCGGGCGCGAGCTCATGACAGCGAACTCGTGTAAATAGTGAAGACCATCATGCAAAGGTGAATGGCCAAAACAAAGTTCACCTCAGCCACGCGGCACGTCAGAAACGTCATATCGATTGCGATGGTTTTGATCGATTTGATGGTGCGGCATATAGTTGGCGCGTGCGAAAAACTTTCCTCGGAGACCGACGCGATGCCTTATCTGCAACTTGATGTAAACGATCACTACTCTGTCGAGAGTAAAAGACTGCTCGCAGCGAAAATGAGTGAGACGTATGCCCGAATGATGTCGGTCGATGTCAGGCGAATCAGCGTAGCCATACGAGAACTCGGTCCGGGCAGCGTGTGGCGCATTGAGGAGGAGAGCGGTGAGCCAGTGCCTGTCGCGTTGATGATGCTCGATATCAGAAGAGGGCGGCCGCCGGAGTTACGCATGGAGCTGGCCAAAGCACTTTGCTCGCTCTGCATCGAGATTCTGGGCTTGCGCGAAGACCGGCTCAACGTCGAATTCACTCAGCACTCGGGCGATGAGATGTATCACCCGGCGCTCGGAGGTTATAGTCCGGAGTGGAAGCCGGGCCAGCGATGAGTGTTCGCAGGATCGTGTCCACGCCCGTTGCGCCACAACCTGATTCGAAGTAGGAGAAGGACCATGAGCAGGCTTGCCACGTCCCTGGCAGAGAATCGGCGGATGCGATCGCGGTGGATCGTCCTGACCGCCACGGTGTTCTGCTTCTTGTGCCACCACGTCGTCGCGCAAGCGGACGACAGCGCGGCTCGCCTGCGCGAGAAATATCAAAGTCTGACGCAGCAACTCGCGCACAACCAGTTTCATCGACCGCTGTACCTCGAATCGCAGGAGTTGCCGTCGGCGCTCAAGGGCGATATCTACGGCGTGCTCAGCCATCCTTTCGCGGTAGTGAGCGGCGCGCTCAGCGACCCGACTCAAGGCCCGGCCAACTGGTGCGACGTGCTGATCCTGCATCAGAACACCAAATACTGCCACGCGTCCACTAGCGACAGCGGTACGGTCCTCACCGTGAACATCGGCAAGAAGACCGAGGAAGCTCTTTCGTCGTCGTACCGCGTGCAATTCAACTTTCGCCCGGTAGCGAGCACGCCTGATTATTTTCGCGTCGAGCTCTCCGCGGCCACGGGTCCGCTGAGCACGAAAGACTACCGTATCGTGCTGGAAGCGATCCCGGTCGACGATAACCGCACCTTTATTCACCTGACCTACGCATACGGATACGGCACCGCGGGACGGATTGCGATGAAAACCTATCTGGCGACGATCGGCAGCGACAAAGTCGGCTTTTCCCTGACGCCCGATTCGTCGGCGAGCGAGCCGCAATACATCGGCGGCGTGCGCGGCCTGGTCGAACGCAATACGATGCGCTATTTCCTCGCCATCGATGCCTATCTTGGCGCGCTTGCCAGCCCGCCCAACGCCCGTCTCGACAAACGTCTGACCGACTGGTTCGATGCGACCGAGCAGTATCCGCGGCAATTGCACGAGGTCAGCCGCGCCGACTATCTGCAGATGAAGCACAACGAGTATCAACGTCAGCAGACCGCCCAGTGACGTGCGCGTGATCTGATCAATGCAACGGCATATCGCGTTGAAGATTTTTTCCGCCTGGATGTCGATCCGGTGGTGCGTCGATCGTCGTTACCTGGCAAGACAATCGGTCAGGAACCCCTCGTAGTCCCACTCAGGAGCACACACTGTGAACAAACTCGACAATCCGATCCTGCAAGTCCTGGAAGGCTACAAGGCCGCGGTATGGGCCAAAGACGTGGACTCGTTCGTCGCGCTCTACGACCGCGACGCGGTGGTGTTCGACATGTGGGGTACATGGTCGTACAACGGCACCGCATCGTGGCGCGCGATGGCGGACGGCTGGTTCGGTTCGCTGGGTGCGGAACGGGTGATCGTGGATTTCAGTGACGCGCACACCATGGTTGCCGCTGAGCTTGCCGTCGTTCACGCCTTCGCAACATACAAAGCCGTCGACGCCGGCGGCGTGGAACTGCGTGCGATGGACAATCGCCTGACCATGACGCTGAGGCAGCAGGCCGACGGATGGAAGATCGTCCACCAGCACACCTCTTCTCCGATCGAGGCCGGCACGGCGCAGGTGATGTTCAGGCGCTAGCGGTTTGCCGGTTCGACATCGCGCTTCGACTCGCGAATAATCATGGCTGCGCGACTTTCCAATTAGCGATGTACCTTCTGTCTAAAGGCAGCCATGAAACCATTGCTTGCCGGCCGATGCCTTTGCGGCGCCGTCCATTACTCGGTAAGAGACGAATTCGTCTATGCGTTGAACTGCCACTGTTCGAACTGTCGGCGCGCAACCGGCTCGGCGTTCAAACCCTTCGCGGGGATCGAGCGCGACAAGCTGCGCATCACGGAGGGCGAAGACAGCCTGTGGATCTTCGGTGATGAGCAGGCGTCGCACGATGTGCGCTGCAAAAAATGTGGAAGCCTGATGTTCTCAGTGGTTCGTAACGGTGAATACGTTCACGTCACGCTGGGAACACTCACGGACTCGCCTTCCATCTCTCCCACTGCCCACATTTTCGTGGGTTCCAAGGCGCCGTGGTATTCGATCACCGATCAACTGCCCCAACACGACGAATTCGGCTAACTCTTTTCCTATCGCAGCATCGCCTCGAAAGACCGTACCACCTCGGCATTGAATCGTTGATGGAACGCCGCCCGGTCGAAGCCCGGCGCGCTGTCGCAGATCTGCGGGCGCAGCCGCGCAAGACGCGCATCGCAGGGCGGCAGAAAGTCGTAGTGGCCTGCGTTGGCCACCACGCGATAATCGGCAGCGCGGGGCAGGTCGTCCCGCACCGGCTCGTCGTACCACGGATGCGGCTGATGACGATCGTCGGCGGCGCTCCACAGTTGGACCGCAGCGCGCACGCGGCCCAAGCCCGCGCGGCCAAACGCGAAGCCGAACGAAGGCGCGGCGATAACAACGGCTTTGATGCGCGCATCGTGGACCCAGACACCGGCCGGAACATGCGCGCCGAAATGGACGTCGACGCTCGCATGCCGCAAAGCGTCGCACAGGTCATGATCCGGGTGGACTTCGCAAAACGGGGCGATTTTCGACAGATCCGGGATGCCGCCCGCGGCCACGAGCACGGTGAAGCCGCCGTTGGAAAAGCCGAATGCGCCGATGCGGTCTGCATCGAGCCGCTCGCGCTCCGGCCAGTCGTCGAGCATGTAGTCCACCAACCGATTAAGCTGCGCGGGGCGGCGCCAGAGTTCCAGCACGTGGCTCTGATCATCGAAGGTATCGCCGGCGTGACTGACCGCCGCCGCGACGAAGCCCGCGCGAGCCAGCGCGAGAGCCGTGTCGTAATGAGCGCCGTACCAGCCGCCGCCGCCGTGCGACAACACCACCAGCGGCAGATGATTGCCCGCGATCGAAGCGTCGGCGGCGACGGTCTGGGTAGCGCCGCCCAACGCGTGCGGTGTGGCCGGTGCGTCGGTCGGGTACCAGATTCCGGCAGTGAGCGGCGGCTCGGCGGCGTTCGGTATGTTGATCTTCAGAAAGCCGACCCCGGCGGCGCGGGCTGGCGCGCCAGCAACCAAGGCCAGCAGAACGGCGACGATAAGCATCAATCTCACGGTGCTCTCCATGATCGTCGTCGGCGGGCGGAACGCCGGACGGTTCAAAGCTATGAGACCAAAGTCCAATTGAATATTCGAGGTGCGGGTTCAATAGTAGTGAAACGCCGCGTTCTGTCGACGACAAGGCCGGCGCGATTCTCTTCCTGAAGATGCCGGAATTGCAGGCAGGCCTTGGTATTGGCGTCAAAAACGTTCCAGTGGGTTCGAGTTTTCGCGTTGCTGGCATATCACGGTGTCGCCGCGCCACCGCGCCGCGACCTGGCCGGAGAGGAACCTATGCTGCTCACACCGCTTTCACAACGCACGCCTGCGAGAGAGATGCTCGATGTGCTGATCCGCGCCGGACTCATTGCGATCCTGGCCGTGTTCTGCTTTCGGATCTTCGCGCCGTTTCTTAACCTGATGGCCTGGTCGGTGATTCTGGCGATCACGCTGTATCCGCTGCAGGTCCGTCTGCGCCATACGCTCGGCGGCAAGGATGGTCTGATCGCCACGCTGATCATCCTCGTCGCGTTTGCCGTGATTCTGGTGCCCACGTATGCGTTGGGTCTCGCGGTCGCCGATTCGATCGAGAAATCGATAGCCATTGCGAAGAGCGGTAGCTTCCAGATTCCGCCTCCCGCGGAGTCGGTGGCGAGTTGGCCCATAGTCGGCCAGCGTGTGTACGACTTCTGGCAACAGGCATCGACGGATCTGACCGGCCTTGCACAAAGGTTCGCCCCGCAGCTGAAAGAGGCCGGCCTCGCCGTGCTGGCAACGGTGACGGGCCTCGGCGCCGGACTGGTGATATTTTTTGTCGCGCTGATCATCGCTGGAATCCTGATGGCCCACGGTGAGAAGGGCTATCACAGCGCGGTGCAGATCGCCTCGCGCATTTCGGGTCCCGAGAACGGGGTTCAGATCGCCGATCTGTGCACGGCGACGATTCGCGCGGTGGCCCAAGGTGTGGTGGGCATCGCGTTTATCCAGATGCTGCTGATCGGCATCGGTTTCGTCGTGAAGGGGATACCCGGCGCGGGGCTGCTCGCGCTGGCCGTGCTGCTGCTCGGCATCATGCAATTGCCGGCCACGCTGATCACCATTCCGGTGATCGCCTTCGTGATCGTCACGGACGGCGTGAGCACCGAAAACATCATCTTCGCGGTCTACGTGTTCGTCGCGGGCCTCGCCGACAACGTGCTCAAACCCTTGATGCTGGGCCGCGGCGTTGCGGTGCCGATGCCCGTCGTGCTGATCGGAGCGCTCGGCGGCATGGTGACGGGCGGCGTGATCGGGCTATTCGTCGGGCCCGTGATGCTTGCCGTCGGTTATCAGCTGTTCTGGCGCTGGGTCCGTGACCAGCCGCAACCCACGCAAACCGCGCAGATCCACGAACAAAAGCAGACCTGAAGCGCGAGGATGGCTCCGTGTCACCGTTCACGCGTCCGTACGGGATCGCAGCGCTCTTTGGGGCGCTCGGCCTGAGCGGATGCATGCGGGTGGGTCCGGACTTCAAGCCGCAGCACGAAGCGTGGAGCGAGCACTGGAGCAGTGCGTCGATCACGCAGGTCACGCAGCAAAGCGCACAGCCGGACGTGCGCCAATGGTGGCTGATTTTCGGCGACCAGAATCTCGAACGTCTGATCGCAGAAGCCGACGAGAACAACGGCGACCTGAAGATCGCCGGACTGCGCGTGCTCGAGGCGCGCGCGCAGCTCGGCATCGCGCTCGCGGGACGCTATCCGCAGGTGCAGCAGGCGAGTGCCGAGGTACTCGCTTCAGCGCGCAAGCGCTCCGGGGGCTCCAATCCGCGCTCGGGTGCGTTCGTGCAGTACGGCGCGGGTTTCGCCATCGGCTGGGAGCTGGATTTCTGGGGGCGTTTCAGCCGCGCGATCGAAGCGGCCGACGCCGCGTTCTTCGCCGCGCAAGCGAACCGCGACGATGCGCTGGTTCTGTTGCACGCTCAGGTCGCGGATACCTATTTCACGCTGCGGGTCGCACAGGCGCGGCTACGTATCGCGCGCGAGAACGCCCAATTGCAGAAACGCAGCTACGACATCGCGCAAAAGCTCTTCAAGGCCGGCGAATCCGATGAACTCGACTTCCAGCAGGCGAAGACGCAGTACCTGGGGACACTGAGCAGCATCCCCGATCTCGAAAGCCAGATCGTGCTGGCGCGTCATGCGCTGTCGGTGCTGATCGGGCGAGCGCCTGGGCCGCTGCCGGAACTCGACGTGCAGGCGGGCAAGGAAGGCGTGGTGCCGCTAGTCGATCATGCGGTGCTGCAAGACGTGCCGGCCGATCTGCTGTTGCGCCGCCCCGACGTTCGCGCGGCCGAGTATCAGATGGCTTCGCAGTCGGCGCTGATCGGCGTCGCTAAAGCGGATCTGTACCCGTCCGTATCGTTGCTCGGCACGCTGACTTGGAGCGCCAGTTCGCTCGCGGGCGCACCGAGCACACTGCTCTTTGCCGCGGGCCCGAGCGTCACGTGGAACGTGTTCGATTACGGCAGGATCACGAACAACGTGCGCGTCCAGGACGCTCGGCTGCAAGAGTTGACGGTCGCTTATCAGAACACGGTGCGCGAGGCGGCGCGCGAGGCCGACGATGCCGCGACCGCGCTGATCGCCGCGTTGCAGCGCGACACCATTCTGAATGACGCGCAAGGCGCGGCGCGGCGCTCGCTGACGCTCGCCAACACGATCTATCGGGAAGGGTATTCGGACTTCCAGCGGGTGCTCGATGCGCAGCGCGCGCTGTTTGCGCAGCAGGACGCGTACGTGGTCAATCGCAGCAATGCGCTCGGCAGCGTGATCGCGCTTTACAAGGCGCTCGGAGGCGGCTGGGAGACCGAACAGCCGCTCGTCGATGCGGCGACGCGCGCGCAGATGCGGCAACGCACGGATTGGGGCGACCTGCTCGACGAAACGGCGCCGGCTTCCGGTACGCCGGGGCAGGCCGAAGGGGCGTCACGATGAGCGATACCCAGGATACCCGCGAGCCTCCAACCGCCGCCGCGCCGAAGTCGTCGACGCCCGCCGCCGACCCTTCGGGCAGGGCGGTCAAAGTGGTGGTCTGTCTGATCGTACTGAGCCTGATCTGGTATCTGCTCGCCGACCGTTTCACGCCGTATACGCAGCAGGCGCGCATTCAGGCCTATGTCGTGCCCGTCGCCGCCGAGGTGTCGGGACGCGTGACCCGGGTGTTCGTCCACAACAACCAGGATGTCAACGCCGGGGACGTGCTGTTCGAAGTCGACAGCGAGCCCTACCGCATTGCCGCTGACCGGGCGCGCGCCGATCTGGAGTCCACGCGTCGTCAGGTCGGTGCCGGCACGGCCGGCATCGAGTCGGCTCTCGCGGCGTTGCGGGCCGCCGTCGCGAACGAGGTCAAGGCGCGCCAGGACAGCGACCGACTCGAGCGGCTCTATCGTGAAGACGAGGGCACCGTGTCGCTGCGACGTCTCGAGGTCGCGCGGGCGACGCATGCACAGGCGCTAAGCCAGGTCGACGGAGCACGTGCCGAAGTCGAGCGCGCGCGGGAGCAACAGGGCGGACACGAGGCGGAAAACGCGCAGTTGCGCAGCGCAGCCAGCGCATTGGAGAAGGCCGAACTCGATCTCGCCAACGCGCGGATCAGGGCCCGTTCGAGCGGTGTCGTAACCGATCTGCGCACGGAAGTCGGTCAGTTCGCGGCGGCGGGCAATCCGGTGATGACGCTGATCGCGATCCGCGACGTGTGGGTTAGCGCCGACATGACGGAGAACAATCTGGGCCATCTGAAACCCGGCACGCGCGTCGAGATCGCATTGGACGTGCTGCCCGGTGAAGTGTTCGACGGGCGCGTCCGCAGTATCGGCTATGGCGTGAGCGTGGGACAGACCACGCCGGCCGGCAGCCTGCCCACCGTGCAGAATAGCCGCGACTGGCTGCGTCCCGCGCAACGTTTTCCGGTGATCGTCGAATTCGACGACAGCGAGCGCGCCCGTCTGCGTGATCTGCGGGTGGGCGGGCAGGCCGAAGTGATGGCGTTTCCGACCCAGGGCAATCCGCTCAATCCGCTGGGACACGCGTTCATCCGGCTGATGAGCTGGCTTTCCTACGTCTATTGAGAAGCCCATGCAGCTCGTGACCCAGCGCCTCGGTTATCGCGCGATACGTGTTGCCCTCGGAACGGCCACCGCTGTTGCGGTTAGCTTCGGACTCGATTTTCCGATCCCGGTCGTCGCGCCGGTATTCACGGTTTTTTTGCTGGCCACGCAGAATCGTCCGCTGTCGTTGAAGGCCGGCGTGATTCTCTCGCTGGTCGTTGCGTCGACCACCGGCAGCGGCTTGCTGCTGGTTCCGTTGCTGCGTCATTACGCGCTGGCCGGTGTGATGATCGTCGGCCTGATGTTGTTCTTCGCGTTTCGTTATGGTCTGCGCGGCGGCAACAATCTCGTGGCCACTTTTCTGGTCGCGGGACTGACGATGATTTCCGCCGCGGGCACGGCGGACTTCGAGCTGGCACTGACGGTCGTCGGCGCGCTGGCGAAGGGGCTGCTGCTGGCCGTGCTGGTGTCGACGCTTGCGCACAGCCTGTTTCCCGAGCGGACGGACGCACGAGAACAGCCCGCCGCGGCAGCGATGGCGCAAGACACGGCGGCTTATATCGCGCTGCGTGCCGCGCTCGTCGTGATGCCGGCCTATCTGCTCGCGATGACCGATCCGGCGAATTACATGCCGATCATCATGAAGTCCGTGAGCCTCGGCAGACAAACCTGCACGACCTCGGCTCGCGGCGCCGCGCGCGATCTGATCGGCTCGACGCTGCTCGGCGGTCTGCTCGCGATCGCGTTCTGGTTTGCGCTGAGGCTGTTCGTGCATCTGTGGATGTTCTTTCTGTGGATGCTGCTGTTCGGCCTGCTGGTGGGACGCAAACTATACGGCCTGCAACCGACGCGTTGTTCGCCGGGCTTCTGGCTGAACAGTCTCGTGACGATGATCATTCTGCTCGGGCAATCGGTCCAGGACAGCGTGGCGGGCAAGGATGTCTACACCGCGTTTGCCGTGCGAATGGGGCTCTTTCTGGCCGTCACGGTCTACGCATGTTTGATGCTTCTGCTTTTCGAGCAACACCGCCGGGTGGAGTGAGGTGGTGCGCCATGCCGCAAAGCCGACCCGGTGATCGGCGTGGTCTTCACCGGCTTGATCGTGGCCGCCGGCCGTACGTGGCGTGCAGGAGGCTGCGCATCGGGGCAAAGGACCGGATAGCGAGGTAAGGTATCGCGTGCGGGCAAAGTCCGGCCGTGCGATGTCGGCGTCGCCGTCGCCGGGAAGACGGGCTGGCGCGCGGTATGCTTCCCTCGAAGTCTTGACGCAATGGAGACGACACACAATGGCACGCTTGCTTTGCGATATCTGCGGTGTCCGGCCGGCGACGGTGCGGCTTGCGGTACTTCAGAACAACCAGCGTCAGGTGCTCGACGTCTGTGATTTTCACTACGCGCAACTGACCCGCCATCAACGCTCTATCTCGCCGCTCGAAGCGCTGTTTCGCGCGCAGGCATCGGCCCAGGAGCCGTCCGCTGGCGATCCGCATGCCGCGCAGCAGCCCGTCGAAGGCGGCGAATCGTTCAGCATCGAGCGGCATTTCAGCGACGTCGCGATGGAGATGCTGCAGCGCGCCGCTGAAACCGCGGCGCAGTTCGGCCGTCGCGAGGTCGATACCGAACACCTGCTGTACGTGCTGGCCGACCATGCGGCCGTCGAAGCCATCCTCGCTTCGCTCGGTGTGAAGGGGAGCGATTTGCGCGCCTATATCGACGCGAACGCGGAGAAGCGCGAACCCGCCGCACCGAGCCCGCGCGAGCCAATGGGCGTCTCGCCGCGGCTGAAGAGCGCGCTCGATCGCGCGTTCCTGGCTTCCCGCCAACTGGGTCACAGCTCGGTCGGCGCCGAACATCTGCTGATCGGTCTGGCCGAAGTGCCGGAAAGCTTTGCGGGGCAACTGCTAGGCCGGCTCGGCGTTCAAGCGCCGGCGCTGCGCCAGCAGACGCTGCGCGCGGCCGGCGTGCAGAAGCCAGCGGCGCCGCGCCAGCCGTCGCGCACGCCGCAGCTCGACAAGCACAGCCGCGACCTCACGGTCCTGGCGCGCGAAGGTCGGCTCGACCCCGTGATCGGACGGTCCAGCGAAATCGAAACGATGGTCGAAGTGCTCGCGCGCCGGCGCAAGAACAACCCGGTGCTGATCGGCGAGCCCGGCGTCGGCAAAACGGCGGTCGTCGAAGGGCTGGCACAGCGAATGGTCAACGGTGACGTGCCGGAGTCGCTGCGCAATAAGCGGCTCGTCGAGCTCAACGTGAATTCGATCGTCGCGGGCGCGAAATATCGGGGCGAATTCGAAGAGCGTGTGAAGCAGGTGATCGACGAAGTGCTGGAAAACCAGGACTCGCTGGTGTTGTTCGTCGATGAAGTGCATACGATCGTCGGCGCGGGGCAGGGCGGTGGCGAAGGCGGTCTCGACATCGCCAACGTGTTCAAGCCGCCGATGGCGCGCGGCGAACTCAATCTGATCGGCGCAACGACGCTCGCCGAATATCAGAAGTACATCGAAAAGGATGCGGCGCTCGAGCGGCGCTTTCAGCCGGTGCTGATCGCCGAGCCGTCCGTCGTGCAGACCATCAACATTCTGCGCGGACTGCGCGACAGGCTGGAGGCGCATCACAAGGTGACGATCCAGGACGATGCGATCGTCGGCGCGGCGGAGTTGTCGGATCGCTATATCTCCGGGCGCTTTCTGCCCGACAAGGCGATCGACCTGATCGATCAGGCCGCGGCGCGTGTCAATCTGTCGTCGACATCGCGTCCTGCCGCCGTGCTCGAACTCGAAGCGGAAATCGGCCAATTGCGCCGCGAGCAGGACTATGCGGCATCGCGCAAGCAATTCGATCGCGCGCATGCGCTCGGCGGCGAGATCACCGCGAAGGAAGAGCAGCTGCGCGAGTCGACCGACGCGTGGAAGAAGAGTGTCGGCACCCACACATCGCATGTGGGCATCGGGCAGGTCGCGGAAATCGTCGCGCGTCTCACGGGCATTCCCGTCGCGCAGTTGACGGCCGAGGAAAAGGAGCGGCTTCTGAATATGGAGCAGCGCTTGCATCAGCGCGTGATCGGCCAGGACGAAGCCGTCGTGGCCGTCAGCGATGCCGTGCGGCGCGCGCGTGCCGGCTTGCAGGCGCGGCACCGGCCCACCGCCGTGTTTCTGTTTCTGGGGCCGACCGGTGTCGGCAAAACCGAACTGGCGAAAGCGCTCGCCGAAGTCGTGTTCGGCGACGAGGATGCGATGCTGCGCTTCGACATGAGCGAATACATGGAGCGTCATACCGTCGCGCGTTTGATCGGTTCGCCGCCCGGATACGTCGGCTACGAAGAGGGCGGGCAGCTGACCGAACGGGTGCGGCGCAGACCGTACAGCGTGATCCTGCTCGACGAAATCGAAAAGGCGCATCCCGACGTGTACAACGTGCTGCTACAGGTTTTCGACGATGGACGCCTGACGGACGGCAAAGGGCGCGTCGTCGATTTCAGCAATACGCTGATCATCGCGACGAGCAATCTCGCGTCCGACGTGATCACCGGACAGAACCGCACGGGGCCGGGATTTTTCAGCCAGGCGGGCTCCGTCAGCGTGGAAAGCGGCGTGATGAACGTGCTGCGGCAGCATTTCAGGCCGGAGTTCCTCAACCGGATCGACGACATCATCGTGTTCAAGTCGCTGGGCCGCGACGAGACGCGTCATATCGTGCGGATTCTGCTGGAGCAGGTGCGACGCATTGCCAGCAGTCAGGACATCGAGCTGAGCTTCGACGACTCGCTCGTCGACCATCTCGCGACCGAGGGCTATCGGCCCGAGTTCGGCGCGCGCGAACTGCGCCGGCAGATTCAGCAGCGCGTCGAGAATCCGTTGGCGAAAGCGCTGATCAATGGCGAAATCGGTGAAGGGATGCGAGTGGTTTGCCGCTACGACTCGCAGGAGCAGCGGGTGGTGTTCGAGCCCGTCTCCGAAGCAGGGGGAGCATTGCCGTAGAAGGCGATCAAGGCGCTTACAGAGCCTCTTTCATGGGGCTCTTGACTATTGACTACCGGCGCAAAAAGGGGGAGCTTGTCTGCTTGGGTTGGGTTCGCTGTTGTCTCGATCGTTTCGACTATCCGAGGTGACCATGTGGATCTTCCGTGTAAATGAGCCTCGTCTTGGAGCCATCCGTATTCGCGAATGGCGCCGCCACGCACGCCACACGGTCGGCCTTCTCGTTCTGCTGCTCTGCAGTGCCGCCACCGGGCTGTTCATCCTCGATCAGTCCAATACCTCGTTCCCAAACAAAGTACTTACATCGGTGTGGAATGGGCTCAACCTCGTCACGACACTCGGCGCCTTTGGCGAATTCAATCGGCCTCAAAAGATCTTCATGCTGGTAGCCATGATCGCGACCATGCTGATCGGCGGATTCGCGGTTTCGAGGCTCACTGGCATGCTATCCGGCGACGACGTGATGGCTTATCGGGAGAACAGGATCATGGAGCGCAAGCTCGACCAACTTGCCGATCATGTCGTGGTAGTGGGATTTCATTCGCTCGGTGAACTGGTCGCCGAGCGGCTGCGCGACGCCGGACATACGGTGCTCGTGCTCGTGGGCGATCAGGGGCAGGCCGAACGGGCGGCGGATCACGACTTTCAGGTCATGCTAGGTCCGCCCGGGGAATTCGACGACGTGCTTAAGCACGCGCGGCTGGACCGTGCCAAAGCGCTGGTCGTGACGACCCCCGACAGCAACAACAATCTGGCGATCACGCTGGCGGCGCATACGCTGAATGCGTCGCTCGCGATTGCAGTGCCCGGCGAAAACCCCTTGAGAAAGATGTTGTTCGAGAGCGCGGGGGCATCCAACGTGGTGATCGCGACCGAGATCATCGCGAACGCGCTGGTCGGCAAACTCACGACCTGAGTGGAGGTGGACACATGAAACCAGCGGCTTCCACGCGCGCTCATCTGCATCACTCGCCGTTTCTGCAAGGGCTTTTGCCCTTCAATTCCTCCCAACTGCCGCGCGACATCATCGCCGGGCTCACGCTGGCGGCCCTCGGCATACCCGAAGTGATGGGGTACACGAAGATATCCGGCACGCCCACCGTCACGGGTCTTTATACGATCCTGTTGCCGCTGGTGGCGTTCGCGGTTCTGGGTGCTTCGCGTCAACTGGTAGTCGCGGCGGACTCCGCGACGGCCGCGATCCTCGCCGGTACGTTGACGACCGTCGCTGCATTGGGCAGCAAGGAATACATCGGGCTGACCAGCACGGTGGCTCTGACGGTCGCCGTGATGCTGGTGATCGCGCGAATCTTTCGGCTCGGCTTTCTGGCCGACTTTCTTTCACGAAGCGCGTTGATCGGCTTTCTGACGGGGGTAGGCGTGCAGGTCGCGGCGGGGGAACTCGCCGGGCTGCTCGGGCTCGCGAAAGAGGGGCATGGCCCCGTCATGCAACTGGTGAGCGTGGTTCAACGTGTGGCCGAAGCGAACTATCCGACCACGCTCCTTTCGCTTGCCGTACTCGCGGTGATCATCGGTTGCAAGCGTCTCGCGCCGCATGCGCCAGGCGCGCTGATCGCCGTGGTCGGCTCCATCGTGGCGAGCGGGGTGTTCAATTTCGCCGCACACGGCATCGCGGTGACGGGCGAAGTGCCCGGCGGACTGCCGTCGCTGTTCGTGCCGCCGCTGCACATGAGCGAGATCAACCAGGTACTGGCGACGGCGGCCTCGTGCTTCATCGTCATCATCGCGCAGAGCGCGGCGACGGCGCGTGCCTACGCGGCCCGCAACAACGAGAAGGGCGACGATAACGCCGACATCATCGGACTCGCGGCGGCGAACGCGGCCGCGGCGTTTACCGGCACCTTCGTCGTGAACGGCAGTCCGACCAAGACCGAGATCATCGACGATGCGGGAGGACGCACCCAGGTCGCCCATCTGAGCACCGCCGTGATCGTGCTGCTGGTGCTGCTGTTCCTCACCAGGCCGCTCAGCCTGATGCCTGCCGCCGTGCTGTCGGCAATCGTCTTCATGATCGGTGTGAAGCTGATCGACGTGAAGGGGATGGCCGAACTGTTTCGCATGCAGAAGGACGAATTCGTCGTTGCGTTGCTCGCGGCGGGCGTGGTCGTGTTCGTCGATGTGATGCACGGCATTCTCGCCGCCGTCGTGCTGTCGCTGATCGCCCATGCGCGGCATAGCTATCGGCTGCGCACGCGCGTGTTGACGCGCGGCCCCACCGGCCACTGGATTCCCCATCACGTCGAGCCGAATCTGCTCGCGGCACCCGGCATCGTCATCTACCGGTTCGAGGCGGATCTGTTCTATGCGAACACGGGGCGCTTCACCGAGGAAGTGCTGAAAATCGTCAAAGAAGCGAACGTTCCGTTGCGCTGGGTCGTGATCGACGCAACCGAGATCAGCAATATCGACTACACGGCCGGCAAGACCTTGCTCCAGCTGGGTGCGGAACTCGACCAGCGCGGCCTGGGTATCGCGGTGGTCGCGGTGCCGGCTGGCGTGCGGCACGAACTCGAGCGGTATAAGGCACTGCGGATGAGCGGCGCGCATCGCGAGATCTTCGAGACGGTCGATGCGGCGATCGACGCACTGCGCGATCTGTCGCCACCCGCGTGGGCGGCAGCCCCGGACGCCGACAAGCCGGGATAAAGCAAGGCAAAGTGAAGTGACGGGAAGGGAAGTGACATGACATGACAAGGCCGCTTGATCCCGATTCGAACAAGGAGTGACGCGTGTCTGATTCCGCTGCTGAGAAGTCCATCCAACCCGCCACGGATCGCGCCGATCCGAAGACGCTGGCGGCACAGGAAGATCCGTCCATGCTGTTCGCCGGGCGTGGCTCGCTGGCCGCGCGCATGGAGCAGGGCAAGGCGGCGCGCAAGAAGGCGCCGCGCGCGGAGCTGGGAATCTGCAAGATCGTCGATCGCGATCCCATCGCTCTGCTCGATGCGTCCAACGTGGGCCGCGTGCCGGAGCTGATCCCGATCCGCTACGGTCGGATGGTCGCGAGTCCGTTCGCGTTCTATCGGGGTGCCGCGCCGCTGATGGCGCACGACCTGTCGAAGCTGCCTCATTCCAACGTGAGCGTGCAATTGGGCGGCGATGCGCATCTCGCTAATTTCGGGCTGTTCGCGAGTCCGGAACGGCGCATTCTTTTCGGCCCCAACGACTTCGACGAAACCCTGCCGGGTCCGTTCGACTGGGACGTGCGCAGGCTCGCCGCTTCGTTCGTGATCGCCGCGCGCGAACGAGGCTTTACGATTCGCGACCAGCGCGCCGTGGTAGGCCGGCTCTGCGAGACCTTCCGGCAACGGCTCGCCGGATTGAGCAGCATGGACACGCTCGACGTCTGGTATTGCCAGTTCAAGGCAGCGAGCATGCTGGCGATTGCCGATTCGGTGGAGGAAAGACGGAAAGAACTGGCCGTCATCGAAAAAGCGAGGCAGCAATCATCACGTTCCGTGCTGACTCGCGCAACCGAGATGGTCAACGGCAAGCTGCGCATCAAGGACTCGCCCCCGCTCGTGTACCACGTCCCGCTCGAGAGCAAGCACGACCAGAAACAGTACCAAACGCTGGTACGGCGCTTTTTCGCCGACTATCGACTGACGCTTCCCGATGACAGGCGCGCACTGTTCGATCGCTATGAGCTGGTGGATATCGCCATTCGCGTGGTGGGCATCGGCTCGGTGGGAACGCGTTGCTACGAGACGCTCTTCATGGCCGACGGAGAGTGCCCGCTGTTCCTGCAACTCAAGGAGGCGCGGGCTTCCGTGCTGGAGGAGTATCTGCCGCCGAGCCGCTATGCCAATCACGGCCAGCGCGTGGTGAACGGGCAGCGTCTGCTGCAGTCGGCCAGCGACATTTTCCTCGGCTGGTCGAAGATGCATCACACCGGCAACGACTTCTATGTGCGGCAATTGCGCGACATGAAGGGGGCGTTCGACTTCACCACGTTCGACGTCGAAGATCTGGGCGAATATGCGGTGTCCTGCGCTCACGCGCTGGCGCATTCGATGGCGAAAGCAGGCGACCCCGCATTGCTCAGCGGATATGTCGGCAAGTCGGAGGCATTCGACGAAGCCGTCGTGCAATTCGCGCTCGCTTATGCGGAGCAGAATGAGGCGGACTGGACGGTTTTGAAAGCGGCAGTCAAGGCGGGACGTATTCAGGCCATTCGTGAATGAGGTTCAAGTCCCAGCCTGGTTTCTTCTCAACCGCATCGCCTAATTGCCTTCCGGCATTTTCGACGAATGATGGCTGGTAATCAGCCACTTGTGTCCGTTCCACGCGTAGGTGAACGTATAGCGCGCCTTGACGACCGAGCCGTCCGCGAACTTGAACGTATAGAGCCCCGAGTCGATCGCCGTATTGCACTCGATCATGATGTCGCGGAAGTCGATCGTGCCGACCGGTTTGTTTTCGAGGAAGTGTTTGAAATAGTCGAGCTTTTCGTCGGCGGTCAAACGCGGCTTGTTCGAGACGGTCGGCAGCAGGATCGAGTTCGGCGCGTAGTTCGCCACGACCTTCTGCGGGTCGCCGGTTTTCAGCGAGTCGTTCCAGCGATCGAACAGTGCGGAAATCTGCTTCTCCGAGGCCGGATGGCACGCTTCGGACCTCGCGAATGCGCTGCCATGCAACACGAGCGCAACCATCGCGAGGACGACGGACGGCCCATATACGCTGATTCTCATGATGCCCTCCGCGATCGACATTAGAGGACGACAGACCGGGTGATTTGGGTAACTTCAGCTCGCTTCTTCCAGGACCACGACACTGCGCGCTTCCACCCGACATTGCTCGCTTTCGATGACGCCCTGCTGCGCAACTTGCACGATGTCATGCGGACTGTCGCGCGCGGTATCGACGATACGCCGCCAGTGCCGCGCGTCTGGCGCGGGCAACTCGACCGTGCGCGCGCAATCGCTCATGTTGAACACCATGTGCAGTGCCGGCTCGCCCGGCTTTTCGCCGCCCAGCGTGACGGCGAGAAGCCGCGCGCCGGCATCGTGCCAGCCGGGCTCGTTCAGGCGCTCGCCATGCCATGCCACATCCGGCCGCGTTTGCCCGGGCGATGGCCGGCCGGTCAGGAAATTTTGCCGGCGCAAACTTGCGTGGCGCATGTGCAGCGCAATCAATTCACGCACGAAGCGCGACATGGCCGAGCCGGTTTCAGTGGGTGTCCAGTCGAACCAGCTGAGCGCGTTGTCCTGACAATAGGCGTTGTTGTTGCCGCGCTGGCTGCGCAGCACCTCGTCACCGGCGAGCATCATCGGCACGCCCTGGCTCAGGAACAGGATGGCCATCAGGTTGCGCGCCTGGCGCAGCCGCAGCGCGAGAATCGTCGGGTCGGCGGTCTCGCCCTCGGTCCCGCAGTTCCACGACAGGTTATTGGAGCTGCCGTCGCGATTCCCGTCGCCATTGACCTCGTTGAGTTTCGTCTCGTAGCTCACCAGATCGATCAGCGTGAAACCGTCGTGGCACGTGACGAAGTTGATGCTGTTGTCGGGCAGCCTGCCGCCGTCCGCATACAGGTCCGAACTGCCCGCGATGCAGGTGGCGACCTCCCCGATCAGGCCCGGGTCGCCGCGCACGAAACGGCGAATCACGTCCCGATAGCGGCCGTTCCACTCGGCCCACGCCATGCCGGGAAAGGCGCCGACCTGGTACATGCCGGCGGCGTCCCACGCTTCCGCGATCAACGGCACGTGCGCAAGCACACGCGAAGACTCCATCGCCCAGGGCAGCGGTGGATCGGCCATCAGCTCGCCGTGCTGGTCGCGCGCGAAGACACTCGCCAGATCGAAGCGGAAACCGTCGACGCCCAGCTCCTCCACCCAGTATTCGAGGCAATGAACGATGAACGCCGTCACCAGCGGATGGTTGCAATTGACCGTGTTGCCGCAGCCGGTGTAGTCCCGATAGCGACGCCGGTCGGTCTCGTCGAGGTGGTAGAAAATATCGTTGACGAGGCCCTTGAAGTTGATGACGGGTCCCGTCTCGCCGGCTTCCGCCGTATGGTTGAACACGACGTCGAGCAGCACCGCGATGCCCGCGGCGTGCATCGCGTCGGTGAGCGCGCGAAACTCCTGCGGCGCGCGCGCGGGGTCCAGGCAGTAGCGAGGATGCGGGCTGTAGAAGCTATGCGTGCTGTAGCCCCAGTAGTTGATCAGGCCGAGGGCTGCCGTCCCGGGCGGAACGTCCTGCTCGTCGAAGGCCATCACCGGCAGCAGCTCGACGTGGGTCACGCCGAGTTGCGTGAGATACGGAATCTTCTCGATCAGGCCGGCGAAGGTGCCGGGATGCTGGACGCCGCTCGACGGATGACGCGTGAAGCCGCCCACGTGCAACTCGTAGATGATCGCGTTGTCGAGGCCGCGCGAGATACGGTTGGGGGGCGCGCGCAGCGGTTCCGTCACGATCGCGCGGTGCGTGGCGTGCGCGGCGGGATTCGGGTTGCCGGCCCCACGCCGTGTCCACAGAACGTCGCTGACCGCGCGGGCATACGGATCGAGGAGTTCGCGTTCGGGATCGAACGCGGAGCCGCCGGACTGCGTATCGCGCGGACCATCCACTCGCCACGTGTAGTGCGTGCCGAACGGCAGTCCTTCCACCATCACATGCCAGAAGAAGAAGGTTCGATTCTCATCGGTACAGAGAGGGATGATCTGAAACGGCTCGGGGCTGTCCGCGGCCTCGTACCGCAATAGCTCGACGCGCGTCGCGTGGCGGCAGAAGATGCAGAAATTGATGCCCCCGGGCACCGCGCTGACGCCCGTCGGAAACCGCGAGCCGGGGCGAACCGCGTGAGCACGCAGCAATGCCGTTTCAGGGTCATTGATCAAGGGTGATCCTTATCGGGCAGATCCTCCAGATCTTCTTGCAGTATTCGCCGATGGCCCGGTCGGAGGAGAACTTGCCCGAGCGCGCGGTGTTCAGGATCGACATGCGGGTCCAGCGCCGCGTGTCCTGCCACGCGGCGCTGACGTCGTCCTGACGCGCCACGTAGGCGGCGTAATCGGCGAGCACGAGAAACGGGTCCGCGTGCAGCAGATTGTCGATGAGCGGGCGGAACATTTCACGGTCGCCGCGCGAGAAATGACCGTCGGCGATCAGTTGCAGCACTTCGCCCAATTCCGCGTTGTCCTTCACGTAGTCCGCGGGGTGATAACCCGTGCGCTTCACTCCTGCCACTTCGTCGGCGGTCAGGCCGAACAGGAAGAAGTTTTCGTCGCCGACTTCTTCGCGGATTTCGACGTTGGCGCCGTCGAGCGTGCCGATCGTCAGCGCGCCGTTCATCATGAACTTCATGTTGCCGGTGCCAGACGCCTCCTTGCCGGCCGTCGAAATCTGCTCGGACAGATCGGCGGCGGGGTACATGAAGTGGGCATTCTTCACATTGAAGTCCGGATAGAACACGACCTTCAGCCGGCCGTTCACCACCGGGTCGTTGTTCACGACCTCGGCAATGCCGTTGATCAAACGGATGATCAGCTTGGCCATCACATAGCCGGGCGCGGCCTTGCCGCCGAAGACGAAACAGCGCGGCGTCAGCGCCAGTTGCGGATCGCGCAGCAGGCGCCGGTACAGTGTGACGATCAGCAACGCGTTCAGATGCTGCCGCTTGTATTCGTGGATGCGCTTGACCTGCACGTCGAACAGCGCGGCAGTATCGACGCCGATGCCCGTGACGCGGCGGATATGCTCGGCGAGCACCGCCTTGTTCGACTGCTTCACGCTACGCCAACGCTGCTGGAACGCGGCGTCGTCGGCATAGGCTTCGAGCTCGCGCAATCGCGCGAGATCCGTGACCCAGCCAGCGCCGACGGTCTCGTCGAGCAGCCGCGCGAGCCCCGGATTGCAAAGCAGCATGAAACGGCGCGGCGTGACGCCGTTCGTGACGTTGTGAAAGCGCTCGGGCCACAATTCGGCGAAGTCCCGCAGCACGGTCTGCTTGAGCAGGCCGGAATGCAGTTCGGCCACGCCGTTGATCGCGTGGGCGCCGACGGTCGCGAGATGCGCCATGCGCACGAGCTTGTCTCCGCGCTCGTCGATCAGCGACATGCGTGCGAGGCGCGCTTCATCGCCCGGAAAGCGTTGCCGGACCTCGTCGAGGAAGCGCCGGTTGATCTCGTAGATGATTTCGAGCAGGCGCGGCAGCAGGTTGCGCATCAGCGGCAGCCCCCAGGTTTCGAGCGCCTCGGGCAGCAGCGTGTGATTGGTGTACGCGAGCGCGCGCCGCGTGATGTCCCAGGCCTCGTCCCACGGCAGCTCCTTGTCGTCCACCAGCAGACGCATCAGCTCGGCGACCGCGATCGACGGGTGCGTGTCGTTCAGTTGCACATTGAACAGATCCGCGAAGTGTCCGAGCGGTTCGCCCTTGATTTCGAGCAGGCGCAGCATGTCCTGCAGCGAGCACGACACGAAGAAGTATTGCTGCGCGAGACGCAGGCGCTTGCCGATCTCGGGCTCGTCGTTCGGATACAGCACTTTCGATAGCGTCTCGGAGATGACCTTTTCGTTGACGGCCTCGTAATAGTCACCGGCGTTGAAGTCTTGCAGGTCGAACGACTCGACCGCTTCGCTTTTCCACAGCCGCAAGGTGTTGCAGGTGTTGACGCGATAGCCCAGCATCGGGATGTCGCACGCTACGCCTTTGATCTGCCGCGTGGGTGTCCAGCGCACACGCAGGTGCCCGCGTGCATCGGTTTCGTTGTGCGTGCTGCCGCCGAAGCCGACGTAGTACGCCACCTCGGCGCGCACGATCTCCCACGGATTGCCTCTTTGCAGCCACTTGTCGGTGGTTTCGATCTGCCAGCCGTCGCGAATCAGCTGGTCGAAGATGCCGAATTCGTAGCGGATGCCATAGCCGATGGCCGGGATTTCCAGCGTCGCGAGCGAATCCAGATAGCAGGCCGCGAGCCGGCCCAGCCCGCCATTGCCGAGCCCCGGCTCCTCCTCGATCTCGAGCAGCGTATCGAGGTCGACGCCGAGCGAGGCCAGCGCTTCACGCGCGTTGGCCTCGATGTCGAGGTTGGCGAGGTTGTTGCCGAGTTGCGGGCCGATCAGGAATTCGGCGGAAAGGTAGCAGGCTACGCGCGCATCGCTGACGGCGTAGGTCTGGACGGAGGCGGCCCAGCGCGCCAGCATGCGGTCGCGCACACTGTAGGCGAGCGCCATGTACCAGTCGTGCGGCGAAGCGATGGCCGGATAGCGGCCGAGCAGGCACAGCAGATTGTCGAGCACGCCGCGCTGCAGCGCGGCGGCGCTCAGGCCGGTGCGCGCCGCATCCATGCTTTGCGGCGTGGTCGTGGTGGGAGCGTCGTCCATGGAGCTTTCCCCCGGTGCGTGCTGCGCGTGAGGTTCAGAAGGGCCAGACCCAGTCGGCGACCTCGGCGCGGTCCGTGGCGTGCGTATGCGCATGGTGCAGGGTGGTGGGCGCGTTGCGCAGGCGCTTCGATGATTGACGGGGTCCCGATGGCACCTGTTCGCGAACCTCTGCGACCGGGTATTTTTGCCAGCCGACGAAGATTCATAACGCAGAATATGTTACTGCGCGAAGATTGCAAGCATGATCCGACACCGTATTGCGCGGCCCGGAAAACCGCCTCTGGCATCAGGCTGCGATCCGATGTTCGTAGAACGGCCGGTCCCGATCGTCGAGAATCGCGTACAGCGCTGCCAGATCGCGCGGATCGGGATTCAACCACGCGTCGATATGCTCGGGCTTGATCGGAATGATGCAGCGATCATGGCCGGCGGCGGCAACCTCGGGCGGCGGATCATCGGTGATGGCCGCGAAGGACAATAGATCGGGCTCGCATTTGCCGCTCCAGCGGGACCATAAGCATGCGACCAGCATGTCATGGGGCGGGTTGGGGCTGAACTCCAGCCGGACATTTTCATCTTTGTCGCCGGGCGCCAGTTCACGGCCTTCCATCCGCGCGCGCGATACGTTCTCATAGAACGAACTGGCCAGCACGAGTCCGTGCGAGTAGCCGAATAGTGTTTTCCAGAAACCTTCGAGACTGTCCCGGCGAGCGTTGTACGTGCCCGGATAGCGGGTGTCGTACGATGCCGGCTTGCCGGCGAGGCGGCACTGATAGCGCATCGGCTTGACCACGCGCTGGCCGTTTTCCATCACCAGTACCGGCGCGTAGTAGCCTGGAAAGATGCGCGAGTCGGCTGCTTTGGGATCGACCCGGCGGAGGTCGTCGAGCCGTTCGAGCGTGCGGTCGATCTTGTCTTTGGCGATCCGTTGGCTCTCGGTCGCCGCCTTGGTGACTTTGGTCTGCAAGGAGCGCTCGGCATCGGCGAAGCGGGTGCGCTGTTTGAACAGTTCCTGTTCGAGCTTCACGGTCTGCTGCGACCGGAAGCGTTCGATCAGCGCCCAGACTTCCCGTTCCGCGTCGGACTGCGGTTCCGAGAAGGCGTCTTCCATCGCTTTGGGAATCCTGGCCTGACTGTCCTCAGCGCGTTCGAAGAAAAGCCGCGCGAATTCCTCGATGCTCATCTGCGCGCCGAACATGCGGACGTAGCGCCGGTAGTCCGCCAGAATCTGAGCCGAATAGCACATGGATGCCCTCCGTTTGCTGTTCCGATGATACGCATTCGCGCGCTCGCGTCAGCAGAAGTTTCTGCTCGTCGTTTGCAACTTGCCCAGCAGATGGGACATATCGACGAGCCGCTGCGCGACGAGGTGCCGTACTTCTCCCTGACACTGCCACGTGCCGTACACGGCGAGCAGCGTGGCGCCCAACGCTTCCTTGCGCTGTTTTTCGAGCAGGCCCGGCCAGATGATCACGTTGACGTTGCCCGTCTCGTCTTCGAGCGTGACGAATACGACGCCCTTGGCCGTGCCAGGTCGCTGACGCACCGTCACGAGTCCACAGGCGCGCGCGAGGCGGCCGTCGCGATAGGTCCGCAGCGTCGAGGCCGGCATCAGCCGGTTCGCGAGCAACTGCGGCCTGAGCAGTTCCAGCGGATGACGATTCAGCGTCAGGCCGAGCGAGCGGTAGTCGGCGACGATGTCGTGCGCTTCGCTCGGTGCGCCCAGTTCGGGCGTTTCGTCCTGAGTCGCCGCGGCCGCGAGCATATCCTTGTCCGGCACCGCGGCGACCGACTGCCACAGCGCTTCGCGGCGGTTTCCCGCGAGCGCTGCCAACGCATTCGCGTCCGCGAGCGCATGCAGGTCTTTGCGGTCGAGCTGCGCGCGGCGCGCCAGATCGTTGACGCTCGCGAACGGACGAACCGCGCGCGCGTTCTCGATCCGTTCGGCGGCGCCGTCCTTCATGCCGCGCAGCAGCGAAAGACCGAGCCGCACGGCAGGGCGCATCGCCCCCGCACGCGGTTCGAGCGAGGAGTCCCAGCCGCTCACCGTCACATCGACCGGCAACACCGTGACGCCGTGCCGCTGCGCATCCTGAACCAGTTGCGACGGCGAATAGAAGCCCATCGGCTGGCTGTTCAGCATCGCGGCGAGAAAGGCCTCGGGTTCGTGACACTTGAGCCAGCTGCTCGCATAGACGAGCAGCGCGAAACTGGCCGCGTGACTTTCGGGGAAGCCATATTCACCGAAGCCCTTGATCTGCTCGAAGATCGCCTCGGCGAAGGCCTGGTCGTAGCCGCGCTCCTGCATGCCGAGCACGATGCGGTCATAGTATTTTTCGAGCCCGCCCTTGCGTTTCCACGCGGCCATCGCGCGCCGCAGCTGGTCGGCTTCGCCGGCCGTGAAGCCGGCCGCGAGAATCGCCACCTGCATCACCTGCTCCTGGAAGATCGGCACGCCGAGCGTGCGGCCCAGCGCGGTCTTCAACGCGTCGCTCGGATAGGTGACGGGCTCGAAGCCCTGGCGGCGCTGCAGGTACGGATGCACGGCGCCGCCCTGAATCGGACCCGGCCGCACGATCGCGACTTCGATCACGAGGTCGTAGAACGTCTGTGGCCGCATGCGCGGCAGCATGCTCATCTGCGCGCGCGATTCGATCTGGAACACGCCGACCGTATCGGCGGCTGAAATCATCGCGTAGGTCGCGGGATCTTCAGACGGAATGTCCTGCATTTCGAAACGTTCGCCGCGCTGTTCCGACACGAGGTCGAGTGTGCGCCGGATCGCGGACAGCATGCCGAGCGCGAGCACGTCCACCTTCAGCAAGCCCAATGATTCGAGATCGTCCTTGTCCCACTCGATCACCGAGCGGTCGGCCATCGCCGCGTTTTCCACCGGCACGAGCCGCGTGAGCTTGCCGCGGCTGATCACGAAGCCGCCCGAATGCTGCGACAGATGGCGCGGAAAATTCAGCAGTTGCGCGGCGAGCTTCGCCCAGGCCTGAATCAGCGGCTTGTCCGGATCGAGGCCGGATTCCGCGAAGCGCGCGAGCAGATCCTGGCGGCCATCGAACCAGTGATGCGACTTCGCGACCGCATCGACGATCTGCGGATCGACGCCGAGCGCCTTGCCGGTTTCCCGCAGCGCGCCACGCGGACGATAGGTCGACACCGCCGCCGCGATCGCGGCCCGGTCGCGGCCGTACTTGCGATAGATGTACTGGATCACTTCTTCGCGCCGCTGGTGCTCGAAGTCGACGTCGATATCGGGCGGCTCGCCGCGCTCCTTGCTGATGAAGCGCTCGAACAGCATGTTGCCGCGCGCGGGGTCCACTTCGGTCACGCCGAGGCAGTAGCAGACCGCCGAGTTCGCGGCCGAGCCGCGCCCCTGACACAGAATGTGCTGGCTGCGCGCGAAGCGGACGATGTCATAGACGGTCAGGAAATACGGCTCGTACTGCAGGTCCGCGATCAGTTCGAGTTCGTGCTCGATCTGCTGCTGCACGTGATGCGGGATCCCCGCCGGAAAACGCCGCTGCGCGCCGATATAGGTCTCCTGGCGCAAATACGAGGCCGGCGTATGGCCGGGCGGCACCAGCTCGTCGGGATACTCGTAGCGCAGCTCGTCGAGCGAAAACGTGCAGCGGCTCATGATGTCGACGGTCGCGGCCAGCGCGTCTTCCGGGTACAGGTTGGCGAGCCGCAACCGCGAGCGCAGATGCTGCTCGGCGTTCGGCGCGAGATCGTAGCCGCACTCATGGACCGGCTTGCCGACCCGGATCGCGGTCATCGTGTCCTGCAGCGGCTTGCGCGAGCGCACGTGCATCACGACTTCGCCGAGCGCGACGACGGGCACGTCGCGGCTCTTCGCGACGAATTCGACCGCGCCGCGATGCATGTCGTCCATCGCGCGTTGATGCAGCACGAGACCGACCCATGCGCGGCCGGTGAAGGTTTCGTCGAGCCATTCGACCTGCGCGTCGAGCGCGTCTTCGCTGGCTGGGAAATCCGGCACCAGAATCGCGAGGCAGTCGGGCATGCCGAGCAGGTGGCGATAGTCCTTCTCCGGGCGCGACAGATCCTGCGGCGTGAGCCGGTATTCGCCCTTGGGCGCACGCATGCGCGCCAGCGTGATCAGCTCGGACAGATTGCCGTAGCCGTTGCGGTTGCGGGCGAGCAGGATCAGGCCGAAGGCCGGCGAACCATCGGCATTGACGAGCCGGAAATACGAACCGACGATGAACGGCAGCTTCGCTTCCTTCGCCGCGACATGCGCGCGCACGACTCCCGCGAGCGAGCATTCGTCGGTGATCGCGAGCGCGGAGTAGCCGAGTTGCGCGGCACGCTCGGCCAGTTCCTCAGCGTGCGACGCACCGCGCAGAAACGTGAAGTTGGAAAAGCAGAACAGCTCGGCATACGCCGGCAGCATCGTGAAGGTGGTGTCCATGGCCGTTCATCCGCGCATATCAGCCGCGCCTGTCAGCCGAACAGGCCATGAAGGAACCAGCGTTGCTCTTCTTCCGCGTCGCGGCTGCTCACGCGTTCGCGGTAGATCCAGTAGCAGCTCTGGTCGTCCGCCTGCGCGACGAAGTAATCGCGCGTGACGAGTTCGCCGTCGAACCAGCCGCTCTCGATACGCTCGCCCGGCGACACCATGCGCAACGGCGAGCCATAGAACGGGCGGTGCTGGCGCATCAACAGACGCACCGGCGTATCGAGCATCCACGTCGGGCGCGGCAGATTCTGCGGCAGCGGTCCGGGTTTGACCGGCTGCGACACCGGCAGCCAGCGGTTCGCGATCTCCGGGCGATGATCGGCGCTCGGCGCGGGTTTCAGCACGTTCTCTTCGCCGAGCCGCGCGACCAGCAGTTCGAGCAGGCGCTCGTGGTCTTCCTGCGAGCCGCCCGGTTCGGGAAACAGCGTGTCCGACGCGGGCGCGGCCGACTCGACGTTCGACGCATCGAGCCGCAACGCAATCACGGGCGCGGCGAGCTCGATACGATGCAGCCGTTCCTTCAGCAGCCGCATCAGATGTTCTTCGCGCCAGGTCGGCTCGCCGAGCGCGATGTCGATCGTGGTCGGCTCGATCGCATTGCGGCCGCGCTCGTGTTCGAGCGACAGGCGAATGCCGCTGACCGCGAGCTGCTTCGCGCACAGCCATCCGCACAGTTGCACGACGAGCCGCTGCGCGCCGAACACCGCGCCATCCGCGTGTTCGAGCCGGTCCGGCATCTCGATGCGCGCCGAGAACGTGGGCGGCAATTCGAGCCAGTCGAACAGTTCGGGCGCGGTCCCGAACGCGCGGTCGAGCGAGTCGAGCAGATGTTCGCCGCAGCGGCGCTGCAAGCCGGCGCGGGGCAGGCGGCGCAGATCGGCGATGCGCTCGCAACCAAGGCCCGTGAACCAGTCGGCGAACGGGCGGACTTCGGGCACGGCGAGCATCGGCAGCGCGCAGAGGCGCTGTTCGAGCGACGCGAGCTTCAGCACGCGGCGGTTGCCGAACTTCGCGAGCAGCCACGCGCCCTGGCCGGTCGGCGCGGCGCTGATGCGCGCGGTGAAGCCGAGCGCATCGAGGATGGCCTTGGCGTCGCGACACAGCGCGAGCAGGCCGCCGAAGAGCCGCAGACTCGCGCCGATCTCGACGACCACCGTCGCCTCATCGAGCAGCGCGACTTCGGGTGAGAAGCGCATCAGTGCGATCCCAACCTCGCGATGAGCCGCCGTTTCGCGGCCGCTGTCGCGCTCGTACATTGCCGTTTCCGGCGACAGCGTCAGCACGCCGCCGCGCTTCATGCCGGGACGCACGCCCGCCGAGCGCGCGGCGGGATCGGCCATGACCACCTTGTCTTTCTCCAGCACCGCGCAGCCATGCGCGGGCTCAGGCGACCACTTCGGTCTGAAGACCTCGAGCGGCAACTTTGGCAGATGAACGGCGAGAAAGACGCGCATGTCGGGAAAGCAGAACGGGTGTGGGTTGAAGGGGAATCGACAGGGGCTCTGCGCGAGCGGGCCCTCGTCGTTTCACGATGTCGATGGTGAGACCCTCGGCCGATGGCCTGAGCGCGAGCCGCAGCAGCGCGGGCGACGCGTCCTGCGCGGTGGCGAGCGGCCGCACCATGATGAAAAGCGTCTCCGACGACTGCGCGGCCAGATGCAGGCGGCGCAGCGACGACGCCTGCGCGTATTGCGCCCAGAAGATCAGCGCGCCGCAACTGCCGGCGCGCAGGATCTGCTCGGCGGACCACAGCGCGTCGGCGGTTTTCGGCGCGTTGATGCGCAGCACCTGCTGCAGCGACAGGCCGATGTAGTTGAGCCCGAGGCCGTCCGGCGTGTGCGGCGGCTGCACGAAGGCGACCGGACGCTCGCCGACGGCGCTGAGCGCCGGCTGCAACAGCCGCAGTTCGCCGACGCCGGCCTGCTGCACCAGCAGATCGACCAGCGCGCCGAGCGGCCAGCCGCCGCCGGGCAATTCCGCCGACAGGGCCGGATAGCCGGTATCAACGCTGCGGCCGCGGCCAGCGCCAAGCTGGGACGCCCGCCACAAGGACGGGTGAATGGCTTCCGGTGCTGGCAGGGCGGTTGTCATTTGCGAAAATACCTGTATGGATATACAGTATCCTACATCGTTTTCAAGATATGGCGAATAGGCACTTTTTTCGGGAGCGGATGAATGGACATGCGAGTGCGCAAGCCGGCCGGGCATCCGATGCCCGAGATCGCGGCGTTCGTGGCCGAACTGAAAGCGGCGTTCGGCGAGCCGGGCATCGATGAAGCGATTCGCCGCGGCAAGGCGGGCGAGCCGAGCTTTCATGCTCGGGAAAACGGCCGCTCGGTGGGAACGGCGCGGCCGACCGAGGCTAACGTCTGGCGCGTGGATCGCGCGGTGCGCGACCGCCACTACTGCGAGGGTTGCGACGGCTCGTGCGTTGGCAGCACGAAGTCGTGCCGTCCATAATTGCAGCGGCCCTTAACCTCGGAGAACCCCATGCTGCGCACGTACCTCGGAAGTTGCCATTGCCAATTCGTGAAGTTCGAGGCTCGCATCGATTTCGACAAGGGCACGTCGAAATGCAATTGCAGTTATTGCAGCAGGCTGCGATTCTGGCATGTGCAGGTTCGCCGCGAGGACTTTCGTCTGCTTTCGGACGAAGCCGCGCTCAGCGAGTATCAGGGGAAAAATGCGGTCGCGCATCATCCGTTCTGCCGGCGCTGCGGGGTCCATGTATTCGATCGGATCGATATGCCGAACGGCACGGGGTATCCGTATATCAACGTGAATATCATGTGCATCGATGAACTCGATCTCGATGCGGCGTTGAGTGCGCCCGTGACTTATCGCGATGGGTTGCACAATGACTGGGGCAATCCGCCCGAGCAAACGCGGCATCTTTGATCGCTGCGGCCCCATCGAAGCCTTCGGATACGAGCATCGTTCGAATGGAGGGGACCTCTGCTGAATAATGCAAAATAGTCGGTTTCCAAGATGCGGAGACCGGTCGTGGGCGTCAACTTCGACTTGAACGACTTGCAGGCGTTTCGCGCGGTGGTGGAACTGGGCAGCTTCCGCAAGGCCGCCGAGGCGGTGAGCATTTCCCAACCGGCCTTGAGTCGTCGGATCGACAAGCTCGAGGAAGCGCTCGGCGTGCGTCTCTTCGAGCGAACCACGCGTAGCGTCACACTCACAACTGTCGGCCGCGTGTTCGCCCCGAGCGCAGAACAACTGCTGGATGACCTTGACATCGCACTGCTCGGCATTCGCGATGTTTCATCGAGCCGCCTGGGTCATGTGACTATCGCGTGCGTGCCATCGGTGGCGTACTACTTTCTGCCGAGTGTCATCGCGAGCTACCATCGCCGCTTTCCACGCATCCGGGTCAAGCTTCTGGATGCGAGCGCCAACGAGGTGCTTGGCGCCGTCATCAGCGGCGAGGCTGATTTCGGCGTGAGCTTCATGGGCAGTCAAGAGTCCGAGATCGAGTTCAAAGTCCTGCTGCAAGAGCGGTTCGTTGCTGCTTGCCGCCGCGATCATCCCCTCGCACGCAAGAAGCGCGTGACCTGGACCGAGCTTTACGAGCACGATTACGTCTCGGTCGACAAGACTTCCGGCAACCGTCTGTTGCTCGACCAGGCGCTCTCGAGCGTCGCGCCACGTGCGCCGAGCGTCTGCGAGACGCGACACGTGACGACCATGCTCGGGTTAATCGAAGCGGGGCTCGGCGTGGCCGCCGTGCCGTCGATGGCCATGCCCGGACATGACCACCCGATCCTCACGAGCGTGCCGCTCGTCGAACCGGTGGTGAGACGACGCGTGGGAATCGTAAGACGGCGCGGACGGCCGCTCACACCGGCCGCCCAGGAGTTTCATCGGACGATCATCGAGATGAAGCGCGCCGGAGCCGCAAGCGGTGATGCCATGGGCAATAACGTAACGGCGACAGTCAAGACAAGAAGGAAGACCGCATCGTGAGGATGGCAAGACCGCTTCGTCCGCTCTATGTGCAAGTCCTGCTGGCCATGGTGCTCGGCATGATCCTCGGCCATTTCTGGCCGGCAACGGGCGCGCTGCTCAAGCCGCTCAGCGACGCGTTTCTCGGGCTCGTGCGGATGATGGTCGCGCCGATCGTCTTCTGCACGATCGTCTCGGGCATTACGTCGCTCGCCAGCGGGAAGACCATCGGACGCACGATCATCCGGGCGCTGGCGCTTTTTTATTGCCTGACGGCCGTCGCGCTCGTGTTCGGACTCGGCATCACGTTCGTGCTGCGACCTGGCGCGGGCATGCACATCGACGTACATCATCTCGATTCGAGCATCCTCGCGCAATATACGAAGCACGCGCAGGCGGGCGGACTCGTGGCGTTCGGGTTGAGCGTGATCCCGGAGACGATGCTCGGGGCCTTCGAGAAGGGCGAGGTGCTGCCGGTGCTGCTGCTCTCGCTGCTGTTCGGCTTCTCTCTGAATTCATATCCGCAGGCCGGCCGGCCCGTGCTGGCGCTCATCGACGGCGTCGCCCAGATCCTGTTTCGCGTCCTCGCAATGATCATGCGGCTCGCTCCGCTCGGAGCGTTCGGCGCGATGGCGTTCACGGTGGGCCGCTTCGGCATCCGCTCGGTCGGCTCGCTTGGCATGCTGATGGTGTCGTTCTACGTCGCATGCGTGATGTTCGTTGCGCTGGTGCTCGCGCCGCTCGCGCGGCTGCACGGTTTCGCGCTTTGGCGACTTCTGCGCTACATGCGCGAGGAATTGCTCATCGTTCTCGCGACATCGTCGACGGAGCCGGTGCTGCCGCGTTTGATCGGGAAACTGGAGGCGCTCGGTTGCGACAAGGGCGTCGTCGGGCTCGTGCTGCCCGCGGGCTATTCGTTCAATCTGGACGGCACCGCGATCTATCTGACGCTCGCCTCGATGTTCATCGCTCAGGCGTGCGATGTGCCGCTATCCGCGTCTCAGACCGCGACGATGCTCGCCGTCATGCTGCTCACTTCCAAGGGCGCGGCCGGCGTGTCCGGCAGCGGGCTGGTCGCGCTCGTCGCTACGCTCACGGTGATTCCGGACTTGCCGGTTGCCGGGGCCGCGCTGCTGGTGGGCATCGACCGCTTTATGTCCGAGGCGCGCGCGCTGACGAGCGTCATCAGCAACGCGTGCGCAGTGATCTTCGTTTCGATGTGGGAAGGCGCGTGCGATCGAGCACGTCTCGCACAGATGCTCAGGGCGCCCGAGCCAGCCCGCCCGGACGTCGCGAATGATTCCGCGACAGACGCCTTGCGGTGACGGGAATGCTGGCTGAGACAAGCCTTCTCGTGGTTCTGCCTCAATGTGCCAGGACGGAATCGAGCCCGGTCGATTTCACTTCCGCTTGTACATCGGGTGAAGCAAGATAGTCGAGAAGCGCTTTCGCTTCCTTCGGATGCCGCGCACCGACGGGAATGCCGGCGGCGAAACGCGTGACGGACTGCAGAGACTCGGGAATCTTGCCGACGAACGTGGCGCCCTGGACGGGCAGCAATTCGCTCACCTGCTGGAAGCCGATTTCGTAGTCCCCGTTTGCCACCACCGACGCCACCGGAATCCGCGGGATCATCTTCGCCTTCGACCTGACCTGATCCTCGATGCCCAGCTTCTTGAACAGCTCTCGCTCGATATAGACGCCGCTCGCGCTGTCCGAGTAGGCGATCGACTTCGCCTGCAACAGGGTCTGCCTGAGGCCCTCTGGGGAGCCGATGTCGGGCTTCACCGCCCCTTCGCGCACGACCATGCCGATGCGCGAATCGGCCAGCTCTACCCGCGATCCGGGGATGACCTTGCCTTGCTTGATCAGCTCGTCGAGTGCGTAGCCGACCATGATGACGGCGTCCGCAGGCTCGCCGCGCTCGAGCCTGTTGGGGATCGCTTCGGGCGATTTGCCCATCGAGGGCCCGAGCGAGGTGTCGAGCGTGTTGCCAGTCTGGGACGCGAACTTCGGGCCGAGCACCTTGTACGCGGCGGTGAAGCCGCCGGAGCTCATGACGTGCAGGTCGGCGGCCTGCACGTTCGCCGCGGCGGCCGAGCCTGCGACGAGCGCCGCGGCGCAAAGTTTCAGAAGCAGATTTTTCATGGTCATGGTCGTGTGCGGTTGCGATGGATGCGGGGCAAGCGCATCAGTGCGCCGGCGTCAGCGTTACTGCGCGGCGGCGATAGAGCGCGAACGTCGCCAAAAGCGCGCACGCTGCGGCGAGGCTCATCCAGTATCCGGGCGCGGCCTTGTCGCCAGTCATATGAATGAGCGCCGTCGAGATCGCGGGCGTGAAGCCTCCGAACACGGCCGTCGCGAGGCTGTAGGCGAGCGAGAACCCGGCAACGCGCACCTGCACCGGCATCACTTCCGTGAGCGCGACGACCATCGCGCCGTTATAGATGCCGTACATGAACGAGAGCCAAAGGAGGACGAGCAGCATGTTGACGAAGCTCGGCGCGTGAGCGAGCAGCGACAGTGCCGGGTAGGCGGTCGCGATGGCGAGCACCGTCATGGCGACGAGGAGCGGCCGGCGGCCGAGCTTGTCGGAGAGCGCCCCGCCGATCGGCAGCCACACGAAGTTCGATACGCCGACACACAGCGTCACGAGCAGGCTGTCGGCGGTGCTCAGGTGCAGGACCGTCTTGCCGAAGGTCGGCGCGTAGACCGTGATGAGGTAAAAGCTCGTGGTGGTCATCGCCACCAGCATCATGCCTGCGACGACGACGGCCCAGTTCTGGACCAGCGTGCCGAATACTTCCTTCATGGTCGGACGATGTTGGCGCGCCTTGAACTCCTGCGTTTCCTCCAGATTGCGACGCAGCATGAAGATGAACGGCACGATCATGCAGCCCACGAAGAACGGCACGCGCCAACCCCACGCTGCGATGGCCGATGCGCTCAGCCACTGATTGAGCCCGAAGCCGAGGCCCGCGGCGACGACGATCGCCACCTGTTGGCTCGCGGACTGCCAGCTCGTGAAAAACCCTTTGCGGCCGGGCGTGGCCATCTCGGCAAGATACACCGACACGCCGCCCAGCTCCGCGCCCGCCGAGAAGCCCTGCAGCAGCCGTCCGAGCAGCACGAGCGCGGGCGCCAGAAGTCCGATCGTCGCGTAGCCCGGTACGAACGCGATCAGGATCGTGCCGCTCGCCATGATGGAAAGCGTGACGATGAGGCCCTTGCGGCGGCCGACGTCGTCGATGTAGGCGCCGAGCACGATCGCGCCCAGCGGGCGCATCAGGAAGCCGGCGCCGAAGACGGCGAACGTCATCATCAACGAGGCGAACTCGCTGTGGGCGGGAAAGAAAACGTTGGCGATCTGCGTGGCGTAGAAGCCGAACAGGAAGAAGTCGAACTGCTCCAGGAAATTCCCGGCCGTTACACGGAAAACCGTGGCGGCCTTCGAACGTCCGGTGGAAAGGTTAGACGAGGGGTGCATCGAGGTGTCTCCTGAAATCTTGAAAAGACGCGGTGGTCCGGCCGATTGTGGTTTTGGCAATATTGGCCTGGAGGCGGCAAAACGATAAGTGCAACTTTCGGAACGATTGATGTTCTGCCGTTATCAATCGCGGCCCTGCCGTCGCCACCGCGCCGCGCAACCCGAGCACGGCGGCGGCCGTCAGAGGCCTTTTTTGTCACGCAACGAAGTGGCATTGGGAAGCGGCCGTGCGCGTATCCATATTGCGTCCGCGGTTCAGGTGATCGTCAATTTCAGCAGCGCAGCCGAGCATGCGCGGATAGAGAAAGATCGTGAACGCGGCCGTTTCGAGATCCGCCTCGCTGAACGCTCCGCGCCTGAGCGGCTTCCACAGCATCTTGAGCAGCAGCGCGGCGATCACTGCGTCGACATTGACGCAATAGACGTTACGCGACACGCCGGCATCGAAAAGCGCCTGAACGAGCGCGCGGTAATACGCATGGAATACGTTGTACTCTCCGCGAGCTTCATAGAGGTTCGCTATGAAGACCTCGCGCGGGTCGTGATTCACCGGCTTGTCTTTGAAGACCGGATGATTCACACCCGGAAGTTTCGCGATGTCGAGACTGCCCGCATGCTTCTGGCGTGCCTTGTACTGCGCGTAACGATCGACAGAGCGGCGCGCGAGCGCTTCCAGGTCGACGGCATGGTGCGCATCGGAAGGATCATCGAGGCCGCTGTCGCGGAACGCCTCGTTGAGGAACGCAATGCCTTCATAGCCGTTGCCGCCATGCGTATAGCCGGTGTGTGTGAGGAACCCCGCGAGCGCCTTGTTCAACTGCACGCGCTCGGGGCTCTCGGGGCCGTCTGCGGATACCGCGCCCTTTGCGCCCTGTGCCGAAATCGCGCCTGGTCCGTTTGTCAGCAACAAGCCGGCGAGCGTCCTGAAGGCGAACAAATCGTCGGCGGTGGGTTTCAGGTTGAGGAGCGCCGCGAAAGCGATTTCGGTCAGGGTGCGCTCGCCAAGCAGTTCTTCGGTGGCGAAGCCGCAAAAGCCCTCGGAGCTGTGGCGCGAAGCATCCGCCGAAGCGCCGATCATCGTGCCGAAGAGTTTCGTCCACCACGGCAGACTTTCCGCCGTCAGGCGCGAGATGCGCTTGCGCATGAGCGGACCCCAGGCGAGCGTCGTCGTGATGGCCGCGAGCACGGCTTCCGAACGCGGATGTCCCGGGCCGCGCGCCAGCCACCGGATGATTGCGGAACTCACGCCGCGCGCGGCGAGCGCCGCGAGCATCGCTTGCGCTTTCGGGTCGGGTTCATCGGAGAAGAGCGCCGCGCTGCCGGTGGTATCGACGGCATCGGTATCGAAAGTCTCATCGAATGCGTCCGTGAGCCTGGCTGCCGCGAAGCGGTCGATCATGAGTGCTGCCGCCTCACGCGCGGCGCGCTGACGAATCGGCCCGACGATCGCCGCCGCGGCCGCGAGCACGGCGTTGGGCGCATTGCCCGCCTCGCGCGAAGCCTGCGCGGCCGCCAGTTCCGGCGTGCCGTGCAAGTTCACCGCCGCGCCAACCGCCACGTCGATGAGCTTCGCGTCGTTCGCTCCGCCCAATTCGTGCAGTAGCGCGAGACAGACATTCGCTTCGAGCGAGTGGGTCGCCGCTTCGAGCATCGACACGCCGTGCAGGCTGCTCACCTGCGATCTCGCGTCCATCTGAGAGGCGCCCGAGGCATCCTTCAACGGCTGGCGCGGCGGGACCGCGCCTATGTGGCTGTTCACCCGCGCCACCTGCTCGTTGTACGGCGCGATGGCTTCCACCACAGGCAGGGCCAGTTCATCGGGCAGTGCGAGACCCTGATCCGAGCCAAACCACGGTTTGAGCGCAAGGCTGCCTTCGGGCTCGAAGTCGGGCATCGTCGCGTTCTCGCGCATCACCGCCGTGAGTGCCGCCGGAATGTGCGCGATGTTCGTCACCACCGCGCCCTTTGCCGAGCAGCACGGATCGTCCGGCGTGAAGAGCCGCTCGACGCCAAACTTCTCCATGAACCAGCGCTCTTTCGCGCGCGCATCGTCGGCGCCGCCCGCCATTGCGCCCGCGTGGCCCACCGCACGCGTGAGACGGCTCTTCCAGCGTCCCACCACGCACGCGACGACCGGTTTCGTGAATGCGGCGTCGGCCTCGTAGTAGCCGCCCGGCTCGCAGTACAGCACGGCGGCCTTGCTGCGCGCGTCGTTGGCGAGGGCGAAGGCGAATTCCGGCGCGGCATAGTGGATGTAGACGTCCTTGCCGCTGGAGACCACGGTCGACGAGCCCCAGCCGCTCATGCGCAGATATTGCGCGATGGTGGTGCTGAATCCGCCCGAGTTGGAAAAGATCGCGATCGAGCCCTGCCGCAAGGTCGCGCCGGGATCATCGCCGCCGAGCGCGCCGCCGATGCGCACGCGCTGCCACGAATCTGCGACGCCCAGTCCGTTTGCACCAAAGATGTCGATGCCGGCCTGCTGGCCCATCGCGCGAATCTCCCGCGCGTCGTGCACCGAGATCTTCTCCGTGATGATGAAGATCTTGCGCAGATCGGGATTCACGCGGATCAATTCGGCTACGCCGTCGCGCGCGGCCGAAGGCGGCAGGTACACGACGCCGCAATTGAACCGGTGCCCGGCTTCGAGGCCTTCGCGCACGTTGTTGTAGACGGGGATATCGCCCGCGGGAGTTGCGAGCACCTGTCCGCCTTTGCCAGGCGCCGTGCCGAACACGACGTTCGCGCCCGAAAAAGCATGGCTCACCGGCGTCACCTCCGACGACTCGCCGCCCAGTATGTTGAGCACGCATACCCGGTCTTCGCGCGTGGCGATCTGTGCGAGCGACTGGATGCCTACGAAATACCTGAAATGATTGATGCCTTGCTTGACCACGTCTATCTCCTTATGCCACGTGCGTTTCTGCTTGCGGGTGCGCCTCGCGCGCGCCGATACGCGCCGCGACCTGCGCGCGTCCGCCCGATTGCATCCACGCATCGGCCTTGCGTGCGTACTGGATCACTTCGCTGATGTCGGAATCGAACCCGAAGAAGCGATAGGGCAGGCCGAGCGCATCACAGGTGTCGCGCAATGCGGACATGCCACGCACGAGGTTCGGGCCGCCGCGTCCGAGGACGACATAGAGCGGCGTCGGACCGTGCTCGCTGAAGTGCTCGCGCAGTGCATCGGCCATCGCGCGCAGGGTTTCGTATATGTCGGTGTTGTTGGACTTGCCGCCGATGATGAACAGTACGTTGGACTGCTTCAGCCAATGTCGGAAGCAGATGCGCGCCACTTCCTTCATCTTTTCGTAGGGCGGATTGCCACCAAAATCCGACGAGATGATGGCCGCGTCGCCCAACATCTCCGTGACGAGCGAATTGGCTCCGCCGCCGAACGTGGGCGCGAGGATCGTTCCCTTGTCGTTGATCACGTAGACATCGCTTTGACCCTGGTGAGTGCGAAGCTGATTGATCTCCTGCTCAAAGTCCGAGTAGTCCGCGGCGAACAGGTGAGCGGGCAGGCCGAGACGGGAGAAGCGCGGGTCGTCGCGATCGAATCCACATTTGAAGTCGCAGGCCACCGGAATGAGGCGCCCCTTCTTGTCCTCGCGCATGCGGATCGGATTCAGTTCGAGCGTCGTCATGCCGAAGTCGTGAAAGAGCTCCCAGAGCTTGGGCAACTGCTGCACGAGCGGAGAAATGATCTCGCGCGGCGCACCGATCTCGCTCAGCGCATTGGCGACGACGAACGCTTTCAGGCCGGTCAACGCATCGAAGGGCACCATTGCGACGTGCCTGGGATCGACCTCCTCGATATCCATGCCGCCCCTATGCGAGAGCGTCATGGTCGGAGCGCGAAAGCGGGTGGAATCGGTAATCGAAAAGTAGACTTCGTGCTTGGCTGGTACTCCGGCTTCGAACGTCACGCCGTTCGCCTTGGCCCTTACGTGCCCCACGATATGCTCGGCGAAGTAGAGGCGCTCTTTCTCCGCAAGCGCGGTCTTGAGATCGGTCGCGCGGCCGAGCAATCCGGCCTTGCCCTTTTTGCCCACGCCGCCCTTGAATACCGGCTTGATGAAGATCTGCTTGTGACGGTCGATCAGCGACTTGATCTCTTCCTCGCTCGCCCCGGGCCCCAGCACTTCGCTGGCCGGAAATCCGACAAATTGCAGCAGGCGCGCGCCGTGCAGCATTCCAGTGATTTGCATGTAGAAGTCTCCTGAATTTTCCTGCGATATGAACGGAAAGCGGCTTTGCATGCGACCAGTGCTGCGCTTCGCTCGCAGCAGGTGCGAGCGAAACCCGCGTCGTCGAGCGCGCGTGCTTGTGGCAGCGGGAATCAACGGCGACGTGTGTCGTGCAAAAGATGCGTCGGTGCGCAGCGCCGCGAACGTGACTCGAGCTCGCGGTCGGATGCGCTGATAGGAACGGCGTCACGCGCTTGTAGGTTCTTCTTCTAATGCGCTGTTCTTTTGAACCGTTTTCTCGGGCTTCTGTGACACATAGTTGCGCAAGAAGACCAGGAGTAGAAGTGCGATTTTTGGAAGCATTGATGCATGGGCGTTATCAATGCCAATGCTGCGACCGCGTGAAGGCAGGCCTTGATGAGGCTTTTTGACGTGAGTGAGGTATTCCACTCCGTTTTGATTGCGTCTGATCGTGATGAAGTGCAGGGGATACGGACAGTGACAGCGCTCGTAGTTTTACGAAGATCTTTCGAGTCCAACTAGCCGAATCAAGCCAATCCGGTTTCCCTGCAATTGCGCCGGTCAGGGGGCTCTTCGCGGATGGTGGGGCATGTCCGGCAGGTGGGCGTCCAGTCGATGGCGTTCCGATGTGAACTGAGCGAACTCGGGGTTGAATCTGGAAGGATCATCGAGCGTGCCGGCGTAGAGCGTCACGATGTCCGGCGCGTGATGGGGCGTACCGAATAGCAGGCTGCCGCAATGAGGGCAGAAGTTGCGCGTCGTCGGCATTCCGCTGCCGCCGATTTTCGTATAAGGCCTGATTTCACCTTCGAACGAAAAGCTGGCGGCTCTCACCACGACGACCGGCAAACCCGCGGAACCGGAAGCGCGCTGACAATCGCGGCAATGGCAGATGAGTTGCGCGAGTGAATCACCGTGAGCTTTGTATTGCACCGCGCCGCACAGGCAGCGCCCCGTCCAGGGAGTTGACATCGATCTGCTCCGGTTCAAATGTGCTCGCTGTTTGTTCGGGAGACTAAGAATACATGCGGCGGACAGTAGCTTAGCAGAGCTCCAACGTCGTTCAGCAATCGCATCGAATCAGCGAGCGAAGCGTCGGCGGATCCGTCGCGCGTGCGCCGTTTCGCGGCGCACCCACGGACCAGCGCTCAAGCTCGTGGCGCATAGACGTTGCACCAGCCTTCAGCGGCAACGGATTTGCCGGGGAACATCGGGCACGGTCCGGCGGCCTCACCCGCTGCGCCGGTATAGAAACGACAGTTCGCGCAGGTCTGGCCCGCGTGGTACTTGGGGAACTTCGCGGCGTCGACGCTGCTCGCTTTCGCACGATAGCCGAGCGAGCCGGCCGTGGCGTCGTTTTCATCGACGGGCGGCGGCGCGGCGAGCGCGAGGTCGGCGCTGGCGAGTGCGGCACACAGGCCCGCGGCCTGGAGGATGAAGTGTCTGCGATTGTGAGAGACCATGATGATGTCCTGAGAAAAGAAATGGGTCGGCCATGCCGCATCCCATTCGATCGAAGCGGCGTGGCATTGCAATGCAGGGCGATGCAACGTGTCAGTGGCGCGGTCCGGCGTTCAGCGGCGTGGTAGAGGATTGCGCGGCCTGCGCGGTCAGCTTCACGTTGCCGGTGTCGTAGCCATTCGTATAGAGCAGGAAGGCCATCAGATCGGCGTACTCCTCGTCGCTCATCTTGCCGGGATGATCCGCGGGCATGTTGGTCGACATGTACTGATAGATGCCGCCGATCGTCAGATGCGAGTTCGCCGCTGGCGCGAAAGCCGGTCCGATCAACGAGGGCGCCGTGTTGCCTTCGAGCTTTTCGCCGTGGCATTTCGCGCACGAATCGGCATATAGATGTTCGCCGTGGGCGACCTGCTCGTGATCGAACGATGGTGCCTCGGTTGTCGCCGCAACCTTGATGAAGCCGCCGGCGGCCGGCATGCCGCTCACGCGCCATACGTCCGCGCGCGGCGACGGCTGCGTCGGGCCGTCGAGATAGCGTGCGGGATTGCGCACGAGGCTCGCGCGAGTGGTCGCCGAACCGGTCGCGATCGTGGCTGGTAACGCCCAGTTGCGCGTCAGCGCCGCGAGCCGGCCATCGCTGCGCAAGCGCGCGAGCGCGCCGTCGATGCGCTTTTGCAACTGCTGCGTGCCGGGTCCCGACGCGAACACGAGATTCCAGTCGGCATAGGGCGATTCGGCGACGGCGACGTCGAAGTGCTGCTGCGGGTGCGCACGCCGATACGCCACCACGGCCGGGTACCAGACGATCGCGCGCTGGGCGCGTCCTTTCGCGACGGCGTCGACGGTCAGCCTGGAGGTGGTTTCCAGATCGAAGCGCGCGTTCTTCTGCTCGACCGCGATCAGTTGCGACGGGCTCGACCAGGTGGCCGCAATCGTGATCTTGCCGTCCGGTGCCGCGACGTTAGTGTTGGCCGCATGGTCGCCGGGCAGCGCAATGCTGACATAGCCGGAGTGAAGATAGCCCTGGGAAAAGAGTAGCTGGGAGTCGGAGCCGTCGGCCACGCTCGAACGCGGAAAGCCCGCGATCACATCGCAGTCGCGCTGCAGCGATTTCGACAGCTCGCGAGCGGAGATGCCGTCGTCGTCGCCGTTGTCGTCGATGCCGCGCGACGCGAAGGTCGCGGCGATGCCCGCGGTGCTCAACACCGCGCGTGCAACGGACTTGTCCAGCTCGGCCGAAGGGCTGCCGGGCATCGTGCATACGCGGACGCTGGATGGCGTCTGCGCCGCCGCATGGACGGCAACCTGCGCGGCGCCGGCGACGAGCGCGCTGGCGAGGGCAACCTGAGTGAGTCGAATGTTCATGATGGTGCGTTCCTGTGATGGCGGGAACACCGCGCCCGCCTGAACTGCGTGCGGGCGCGGAGAGATGCAACTGCGAGAGTCGGAGGTGCAGAACGATGCGGGTGCGGTGGCTGCGTTCAGCTGCGATCGAGCGCGAACACATACAACGTGCCGCCGCGCGGAACGTCCTTCGCGACGTCGGCCATCGGGCCGCCCCAGATCGGATTCGCACCGCCGTAGCCCGCCAGCACGGCCACGTATTCCTTGCCGTCGACTTCGAACACGGAAGGTTGCGCGACGATGCCGCTCGCGAGTTGCGGGCTCTCCCACAACACCTTGCCCGTCGTCACGTCGAACGCGTACAGATGGCCGTCGAGCGAGCCGCTGAAGGCGAGCCCGCTCGCGGTCGTGGCGACGCCGCCGTTCCACGGCATTTTGGTCCAGTGACCCCACAGCTTCTTGCCGGTATTGACGTCGATGGCCTGAAGCTCGCCATAGCCCTGGCTGCCCGGTTCGGGCTGAATCTCGAAGCCTTCGCCGAGGTAGGGCAGGCCTTCCATGTAGCTGACCGATTTGCCGGACAGGCTCATGCACGCATGCAGTGATGGCACCACCGCGATGTGCCGCTCCGGATCGTAGGAGGTCGACCACCAGTTCTTGCCGCCGAGAAAGCTTGGGCAGGTGTTGATCGTCGTGCCGGCCTTCGGAAACCGGCTGGCGTCCTGAACCGGTTTGCCGTCGGCGGTGTAGCCGGTCACCGACAGCGCCTTGACGAACGGCTCCGCGTAGATCAGCTTGCCGGTCTTGCGATCGATCGCGTGGAAGAAGCCGTTGCGGTCGGCATGGATGATCGCGTCATACTGCTTGCCCTTGTAGCTGATGTTGGCAAGCACCGGCGTGTTGACGCCGTCGTAGTCCCACGTGTCATTGTTCGTGTACTGGTAGTGCCACTTCAGCTCGCCGTTTTTCGGGTTGAGCGCGAGCAGTGAATCGGAGTACAGGTTGTCGCCCGGACGCAGCGCGGCGAGCCACGGCCCCGGATTGCCGACGCCCCAGTACAGCGTCTGCGTGGCCGCGTCGTAAGTGCCGGTCAGCCACGCCGCGCCGCCGCCATGTTCCTGCATGCCGTCGGGCCATGTGTCGCTACCTTTCTCACCGGCACTCGGGATCGTATAGCGCTTCCAGATGATCGAGCCGTCGTCGGGATTGAGCGCGGCGATATAGCCGCGAATCCCGTACTCGCCGCCCGACGTGCCGACGACGATCGCGCCATCGAGCGCGAGCGGTGCAAGCGAGAACGCGTAGCCGAGACCCGGCTCGAACATCTGCTTCTTCCACACGAGGTTGCCGCTCTGCGCGTCGATCGCGGCCACCTCGCCGCTCAGCATCGCCACATAGACGTTCTTGCCATACAGCGCGACGCCGCGATTCACGACATCGCAACAGGCGGTCTTGAACGATTCCGCGCCGAGCTTCGGCTCGTATTTCCACAGCTGCGTGCCGGTTTTGACATCGAACGCATAGACGTTGTCCTTGGGTGTACTGACGAAAAGGTACCCGCCGTTGACGATCGGAGTTGCTTCGAAGCCCTGCTTGAGTTCCGCGGGGAAGCGATAGCTCCAGGCCTGCCTGAGACCGGCGACGTTCGATGCATCGATCTGCTTCAGAGGGGAATGCGACTGGCCGCTATAGCTGCGGTAATAGGTGAGCCAGCCCGGGTCGCTTTGCGCTTGAGCGAGGCGCTCGTAGGTCACGGTGGGATAGTCCGGGGCGGCGCCCACCGGAGCCACGTTCAGTGCCATCGCGATCGCGATGCTCGCTCCAAGGACAGCCAGCCGGCCAGCGGCGGGCGAACGGTTCTTCATGGTCGTCTCCTGAGTGTTTGTCGATGCAGTGCCGGCAGAGGCGTCGCCCCTTCGTTCCGTGTCGATCCGGATGCGATGCCGTTACTGCAAATCGCATGCCATTTTTGTGAGCGAGTCCGAAAGGGCGGCGCGCCTGAACGTGCGGCGGCATATATCGCTTGCGTGGCGTTCCATCTGTTGCGTCCCGGTACAACGCCGGGCGATGGAGTGTTGAGAAACAGCACAATTGCGGCGCTCGCGCACATCGCTCGGGGCGAGGGCGACGCCAGCAGCGCGGGTCGAGCGCCACTCGGGGTGACTCCGCATATCGCAACGCGCATCGATTTGCGGTAATACAGCCTCTTCGCTTCGCCACCGTCGATGAAATGAATGGCCCGGAGCTTGCTTAAGAGAACGGAGAAAAGTCTGGCAAGGTACCAGGCTCTGCTGGAGGGAGACAATGCGCGATGACGTTCATCCGGCCGTGGCTCAGACGGCCGTCCGGTCCAATGACTTTCCCGCGCCGGCGATTCAGAAAGCGCACGAACGGTCCGAAACGTTTGGCCTGTGCGCGTCGGCGCGGCCGGATTACGAGGTTCTTTCGAACGCAGGACTCGTGCTCAAACGCGAGCAGAACCGGGTGCTGTGCGCGCACGCGATGCCGGTGATGGAGACGCTGCGCGAGCAGATCGCCAACACGCAAAGCATGATCGTGCTGACCAATGCCGAAGGGCTGATCCTGCATTCGATCGGCGACGACGATTTTCTCGCGCGCGCGGAGAAAGTCGCGCTGCGGCCCGGCGCGAACTGGGCCGAGGACCGCCAGGGTACCAATGCGATCGGTACGGCGTTGGCCGAGCGCTGCGCGATGGTCGTGCACGGCGACCAGCATTACCTCGCGGCCAACCGCTTCCTGACCTGCTCGAGCGTGCCGATTCTCGATCCGTATGGTGACGCGATCGGCGTGCTCGACGTGACGGGCGATTACCGCAGCTATCATCAGCACACGATGGCGCTCGCCAAAATGTCGGTGCAGATGATCGAGAATCATCTGTTCACGACCACCTTTCACGAAACGCTGCAAGTGTCCTTCCATAGTCGTCCGGAGTTTCTCGGCACGCTGATGGAAGGCATCGTCGCGTTCACGAGCGACGGACGTTTTCTGTCGGCCAACCGCAGTGCGCAGTTTCAGCTCGGCATGCCGCTCGCCGGGCTGCGCGCGCATACGCTCTCGTCGTTGTTCCAGACCACCAGCGCGCAACTGATCGATCGTGCGCGCGCGAGCCTCGACCCGCACCTGATGCTCAATCTGAGCAGCGGCGCGGTGGTTTGCGCGCGCGTGCAGTTCAGGCGAGCGTCGCTGGCCGAAGGCAGCCGCCCGGTCGCCGTGCACGAGTGCGCGCGGGCGGCGGCGCGCGAGGAGCCGCCGCAGACCGTTGCCGGGCTTTCACGTCTGAGCTATCTCGACACGGGCGACCCGCAGATCGCCGCGGTCATTGCGAAGGTCAAAAGAGTGATCGGCAAGGACATTCCGATCCTGATCAATGGCGAGACCGGCACGGGCAAGGAACTGCTCGCGCAGGCGATCCACAATGATTCGCCGCGCCATGCGGGGCCGTTCGTCGCGGTCAACTGTGCTTCGATTCCCGAGACGCTGATCGAATCCGAGCTGTTCGGCTACGAGGAGGGCGCATTCACCGGAGCGCGGCGCAAAGGTGCAATCGGCAAGCTGCTGCAGGCGAACGGCGGCACGCTGTTTCTCGATGAGATCGGCGACATGCCGTATTCGCTGCAAGTGCGGCTGCTGCGCGTGCTGCAGGAACGCGTCGTCAACCCGCTAGGCTCGACCCGCAGCATTGCGGTGGACGTCGCGATCATCTGCGCGACGCACCGTGACCTGCGCGTGATGATCGCGCAAAACCGCTTCCGCGAGGATCTCTACTACCGGCTCAATGGCCTCGTGGTGCGTCTGCCGCGTCTGCGCGAGCGGACCGATCTCGCGGTCGTGATCCAGAAGATGTTGCTGCGCGAATCACTCGCGAGCGCGAGCGGGCAGCCGCTTCACGTCGCGCCCGAGGTGATGGCGATGTTCGAGCGCTGTCCGTGGCCGGGCAACTTCAGGCAGCTCGGCAATCTGCTGCGCACCGCGGCGGCCATGGTCGACGCGGACGGCGAGATCCGGCGCGAGCATTTGCCCGATGACTTCTTCGATGACCTGCGCTGTGGCGTTGCGTCGAGCGGCGCGGCGGATACGCGAGGCGCGCGCAATGCGTGCGTGCCGGAGTGCGCGCGCCTGCAGGACGTGACCGTATCTGTGATTGCCGCGGCGCTCGCGCGGCATGGCGGCAACGTTTCGGCGGCCGCGCGCGAGCTCGGCGTGTCGCGCAACATGATCTACCGGAAGATGCCCGCGGTCGAACCGGGGCGTGCGGTGGACGACTTTTGAGCCCATCGCGCCGTTTTCATCGGCGCTTCTGTTTCGCTTACATGCTGTCACACGCTGCTGCATCGCGCAGCAGTGGTGCTCCAAAAATCAACACCGCCCATCTCCCGAATGCCCGCGCCTCGCATTACGACATCGGCATATCCTTTGCTTTGAAGGGAGCGGCCGCGCATCGAGTGCGGTTTTTCATCCAATCGCAAACAAGGAGACATGCCATGCAATGGATTACCCCGTCGTATGCCGAAGTGCGTTTCGGCTTTGAAATCACGATGTACATCGCCAATCGCTGAGCGGGCTGCGGCGTGCCGCCCGCGCTGCACGTTGGGCGCCGCGGGCGGCGCACGCAACGAACGGCCATGAATACACTGGGATCGCGATGAACACGCGTGACTCGGATAGCGGCGTGCCGCTGCGCCCCCGCCTGCGGAGCGTCTTCCGCCTGCACTGGGAAGCGGCGCAGGACGCCTACGTGCTGCTCTATCCCGAAGGGATGGTGAAGCTCAACGCTAGCGCCGGCGCGATCCTCGCGCGTTGCGACGGAGAACACGAGCTCGACGACATCATCGGCGAACTCGAACGGCTTTTCGGCACGTCCGAACTTGCGCCCGACGTCTACCGTTTCCTCGATCACGCGCGGCTGCGCGGCTGGCTGGATTGACCAGCCCCACGACTCAGTGCGCGCTGCCCGCTCTCAAGAAAGCCGCCACGCCCGCCGGGTCCCGGCGAGCCGTCGGCGCTCACCCAGTTGCGAAACGGATCTGTTTGCATAAGCGATCCGCATAGCTGCGTGGCAGCTTTCCCATGCGAGCTCGCGTAGCTCACCCTCGATAGAAAGCGATGGCGTCGCGCTTGCACGACAACGATTTCGCATTCGTTGTCCGTGTAACCGTTCATGTCTGTGACACGCGCAAACGATAAATTTCGCGGGTCGAAGGGCAGGACCGCTCAGGATTTATTTGCCACAGCATGAAGCCGATGCAATGTGCCGCAATGGAATGGAGTCAATGAGAACATCGCCATCCAGAATCGCCATCGCCGTCTCCGCTGCAACGTTGTCGCTCGCCACCGGAGCGAATGCACAACAGACTCAACCCGCTGCCACTCAACAGACTGAAGCGCCGGTCACTCTAGGACCCATCGTTGTCAATGCGGCGAGAACAGCGGCCGCTCCGGATAACGTGGACGACCCCGAACAGATCGTGAGCGTTAGCAAGACCGGCACGCCGCTCGGCGACCTGCCGATGAGTGTGGAGGTCGTTCCGCGCGGAATTCTCGACGAACAAGGCGCCATGTCGTTGCAGGACGCGATCCGCAAAGGCAACGTGTCCGGAGTGAACTACGGCGGTACCGATTCGAAGGGCTTCACCGACCACTTCATGATCCGTGGCCTGCAGGCGCAGACCTATGACGACGGCTTTTCGGACGGCGACCAGGTCAACGGCCCAATGCATTCACTGCTGGGCGTCGAGCGCATCGAGGTGCTCAAAGGTCCGGGCTCGGCGCTGCTAGGCAGCGGCCCGCCGGGCGGCTCGATCAACCTGATCCACCACACGCCGTCCGCGCAGTTCCACTGGGGCGGCGAGATCCAGGCCGGCTCTTTCGGTACCGTCAACGCGAGTGGCTACGTCACCGGTCCAACCGGCATCGATGGACTGAACTATCGTGTCGACGCCAGCGCCGGCCGCTCGGACGGCTACCGCGGACTGGCATCCTGGAACAGGGAAATCCGGCCCGATCTGCAGTGGAAAATCGGCGACCACAAGGTCGAATTCTCGATCGACGCGCAAGAGTACATGGCAACGCCTGACTCATACGGGATCATCTACTACAACGGTGCGCCGATTCGCAATGTCCCGTTCAACGCCAAATATTCGACGCCATTCGCGAACGCGCACGGCAACTACCTCCGTGCCACGCTGACGGACGAGTGGCGCGTCAGCGACTACCTGACGATCAATAATCGCCTGTCCTACATGCACCACACGCTGGACTTCTACAGCAACGGCGACAGCACGCACGCGAAGGTCAAGGGCAACGCATTCGTCGGCCGCCAGTTGCGCGATCAGGACGATTCGCTCAACACGTTCGACTACCAGTTGGAACCAGTCTGGAAATTCTCGACAGGCAGCATCCACCATACGCTGCTGACGGGCTTCGAATACCTGAACCAGGATCTCAACAGCGCGAAGACCACAGCAGACCTTCCGGACATAAGCAACATCTTCGCGCCGGTGCCGCTGGAAACATCCATCGCAAGCCTGCACTTCCAGTGCGCGCCCTCTCACTCGTGCCAGAACGATCATGTGCGCGCGAATTTCTACAGCCTTTACGCGACCGATCAGGTGGATGTGACGGACAGATTCAAGATCCGCGCAGGCGTGCGCAAGGACTGGTTCGGTACGTCGCTGACCTTGAACCCGGTCCCCGGCGAGCCGAATCGTACGGCCAACGACGGCATCACGCTGGTTCCTGGCAACACGTACACGCGCAACGATGCCCCGACCAGTTGGAGCGCCGGGATGTTGTACAAGCTGACGCCGTGGATGACGCCGTACTTCGGCGTATCGCGCAGCTATCTCGCGAATTTCAACTCCGAAAACACGGCATTTTCCATCGGGCCGCCGGAATCAGCGCTGCAATACGAGTTGGGCATAAAGTGGTCGTTCGACGACGGGCGCTACGTGCTCAACACCGCGCTGTTCGACGTCAAGCGGGAACACGTGGCGACCCCGTTCGGCGAGGACCAACTCGCGTTCGATTCGCAGCGCACGCGCGGCGGCGAGGCTTCGTTCGACGCGGATCTCACGTCGAACTGGCACGTGTACGAGAACTTTACCGGACAGCAGGCGCAAATCACTTATAGCCCGGACATCCCGGGCGCGGTCGGAACCGCCCCGCAGGGCGTGCCGGCCTTTATGGCGAACCTGTGGACGACCTACCGCTTCAGCCTGTTCGGCAGGGCAGGTTTTCATGCGGGTGCGGGCATCGACTACATGAGCCGGATGACGAACGGCTTTGCCAACGGCTACGACTGGGCACCGGCCTCCGTGATCGCGAACCTGCAGTTCGGTTACGCGGAGCGTCACTGGGGAGCCGATCTGAACATCGACAACGTCACCAACCAGCGCTACTTCATCGCCACCAACGTGGTCGGTGCCTACCTCGGCTCGCCGTTAGCCGCGTACGTTCGCCTGCACGCGGACTTTTGATCGGGGCACGACAACGAGCGGCTGTCCATCTGGACAGCCGCCCGCCGTTGGCAGCTACCGTGCGTGCAACGCGACGGGCGTTGCGATACCGCCCGCCGCAAGCTCGGACGATATCGCTCGATCAATCGTCATCGTCGTCGGCAGCGGCGACCGTCTTCGTCCCCTCGGCAGAGCTCTTCGTGTAGATCGAATGCGGCGCCGGGTACGGCTTGTCTCCCATCACGCCGGTCCACAGCACCCGGTTGAAGAGCTCCGGCGGAACCCGATCTTCCTTGGAGAAATCGAAGCCCTTCGTCGCGTTTGCCCAGTAAGTCGCGTCATGCAGCGGATGAATGTCCGGACCCTGTGCATACTGATTGCCGTCGCTGCCGCCGGATGTCGGGCCGGTGGCCACGTTGCCCACGTTCGTACCTCTCAGAATCGTCGACGCAACGGCAGTGTAGGTCCACGAACCATCCGAGCCAGTGTCGAAGACGTCGGCCATCGGTTGCGCATACGCGGTGTTCAGGTTGATGTGCTGGGTGCCGAGCACGTCTTCCATGGTACGGATGGCGTTCACCTGGCTGTATGCGGTGCTGACAACGGCGTTCTTCTTCACGTATGCGCCAACGACGTAGGCCGGCGCGCGGTGCGAGTCGACGTGATCGGAACCGGCCTGCGAGTCGTCCTCGACCACCACGATCAGCGTGCTTTTCGCGTACGGGCTGTGTGCGACCGTCTCGATCAGCTTGCCCACCGCGAAGTCGTTGTCCGCCTGCTCCTGTTCGGCCGTCCCCATCTGTCCGACGTTCTGCGCATAGCTGCCGGTGTGATCGGAACCCATGCGGACGAATTCAAACGACGGCAGATTGCCGTTCGCGACGTACTGCTGGAACTCGCGGTTCCATTCGAGTTCGCGGAAGGTGTCCGGATAGGCCTGGTCGAAGCCGCGGTAGTACGGGTCCGTCAGCGTGACGAGCGACGGCTTGAGCGGGTGCGCCTGAATGTTGCCGGCGGCAAACGGGTTGAGGACGGGGCTGGCGATCGTGCCGATCGAACCGCTGTTGTTGACCATGCCGCCGTAGTTGCGGACTGTACCGCCCGCCTGCAGCACCGCGTCATAGATGCTCGCCTTCTGGTAGCCGAACGGCGCATCCGGTACCGAAATGTCGGCGATACCTGGCAGCGCGTTGGCCGTGCCGCCCGGCAGCGACGCCGTGACCGTGCTGTAGGCCCCACCCGAGACACCATCGCGCATCGCGGTGGTGGCGAGGCCAACCGGCAGGCCGCGATTGGCGCCTTCGGATTCATACGACATGCCGCGGCTCACGCCAGCGTAGTTTTCCTGCTGCGACACTTCCTCGGTCGGCGTGACGTGCGCGTGCTGCACCCACGACCAGCCATCCATCGAGCCGTCGCCCGGATCGGCGAAGTTGTCGATCGTGACGAAGTTGCCAGCAATATTGTGGAAGTTCGGCGTGGTGGCCTTGCCATACATCGTCAGCGACGGATCACCGTTCGAGCCGTTGCCGAGGTCGCCGAGAATCTGGTCGAACGTCCGGTTTTCCTTGACGACATAGATCACGTGCTTGATGTGATCGTGCAGGAAATTCATCGTCTGGCGGTCGCTCTGCGACTCTCTGACCGAATAGTGGTTGTTCTCGTCGACCTGACTGGTCAGCCGGGCCAGCACGTCGCCCCTCGGGACCGGTGCGCTCACGAGGCTGCTCTGTTCGAGACCGAACTGGTACTGGGCCGTCGTGCCCGACGTGTACAGCGGGTTCGGGCCGGTGTTCGACTTGCCGTTGATGATGTACATCTGCGACCCGTCTGCGCTCAGCGTGACGTCCTTGGGCGCATACGCGGTCGGGATCAGGCCGGTGACGTGGTAGCCTTCGTTGCCATCGAGCGAGATCACGGCGATCGAGTTGTCGCCGTTGTTGACCGCATACAGGGTTCTGCCGTCGCGCGATACGGTTACGTTGACCGTGTCGCGGCCGCCGTACTTCCTGTTGCTGCCGCTGCCGTGATCATTGCCGTCGCCGGACTGGCTAGCGATGTCGATCGTCTTCTCGACCCGGTGGCTGGCAGTATCGACGACCGCAACCTGGTCGGTATTCGCCACCGCGACGTAGAGCTTGGACTGATCCGGCGAAAGGGTCATTCCATAGGCATTGCCTTTTACCGGAATGCGAGTGATGAATTGCGGTGCGGCCGGGTTCGACAGGTTGAGCACCACGACTTCACGGTCGCGCACTGACGAGACGAACGCCGTGTCGTCGGATTTCAGCGAAACGGCCCACGGGTATTCGCCACCGGCAACGCCTTGCGTGCCCGACGTATTGAACGGGCGCAGATCGTATTCGGACATGACGGTGTTCGACGTCGTGTCGATGATGGTAATCGAGTCGTTGTAGTTGTTGGCAACGACGAGAATCCTGCCATTGCCGGAGAGAGCGAGACCACCGGCGTTCGGCTTCACCCCCGACCCGATACCCTTGCTATGGTTCAGGGCGATGGCTGCGGTTTGTGACCATTGGGCCGACGCAAGCGCCGACGGGCGGCTATATACATACACCGTGTCGTCCGCGCCGCCGGTGCCGTACAGCGTCTGGTTGCCATTCCATGCGAGGCCATCGAACGCATTGTTCTGGTGGATGGCCTGCACGAGCTTCGGGGTGGCCTTGTTGGCGCCCGACACGTCGTAGATGAAGATGTACTGGGTCGAGTCAGTCTTGTCCAGCGTGCTGTTGCTGGCACCCGTGTAGACGGTGTTATAGCCTGCCGTAATCACGGCAAGAGTATTGCCATCCGGGCTGAGTTGTGACTTGATGGCGCCGCTGACGATCTGGGTCGGCTTTGCCGAAAGCTGCGGGTTGAGCAACTGCTGCACGGCACCCGGTATGGCTCGCGGGGAAATGAACTGCCCGGTCGGCAGAAGCTCCATGTCGCCCTGCGGTGCCGCAAATGCAATGCAGCTTGTCAATAATCCCAATGCAAATCCAGATTGAATGAAATTTCGATGCATTTTGTTTCTCTCCAGATAATCAAAACAAAATAGCCAAATTGGGTGGGAACGGAATCATTTGTCAGGTCGGTCGCACCTGATCGAGGATATGTGCCAGCGATTCGTCCAGGCGGGACGCATTGCAACGGTGCCGCTCTGGAGCTTTCAGCACCGCAACATTTAGTCAGTCTGGAATGTCAGTGGAATGACACGTTTGAAGCATGTGCATTCCGAATGAATTTTTCACAAAAAATTATCTATCGATCGATATGCAATCATAATTTAAATGTAAAAATATTCTTGAAATAAAGTGCTCGTTCGGACATCGTGGCAGGAGATGACGCGCAGGGACAACAAGTGTGTAATATCGACTGCAACGTCTCTTTGGGAGCAATCCCATGCTACGGGTACTTGAGCCGGGCGACTACTTCGGCGCTACCACCCTGCAATACAGGGATGATGGCATCTCGGTCGTGGAGACCCAATTCGCAACGGATCTCATCATTCCGCAGCACGAACATGTGAATCCGTTTTTCTGTTTCGTGCTGGACGGCCGCGGTACACGATCCTGGCCGTCACGCGGTGGCGAAGATGGGCCGATGTCACTGACGCTTTTTCCCGCAGCCGTACCGCACGCAAATTGCTGGTACGGGGCCGGCGGCAAGGCGCTCCATGTCGAATTTTCGTCTTCGTGGCTAGAGCGGCTGGGCGGTCGGACCCAAGTCCTCGATCGCCCGGATGACTTCGCCAGTGGAGCTCCGTTGTCGTTCATGCGCCGTCTCGTTCGCGAGTGCCGTGAGCAGGATTCGGCTACATCGCTAGCAGTCGAAGGGCTGGTACTCGAACTTCTTGCGGCGTGTGAGCGAGCCGTCCCGCGCGCGGCGACGGTTGGCGGTTCACGTCGATGGCTCGCTCGCGTGGAAGCATTACTGCACGATCGTTTTCGTGAGACGTTGACGTTGGACGAAGTCGCTTCGGACAGCCATGTTTGCGCCGACCACCTCGCGCGGGAATTCCGCAAGCACTATGGCTGTACTGTCGGAGATTACGTGCGTCAGCTTCGGCTCGATTTCGCCTGCGCTCAATTGAGCAGTGGACGCCATTCGCTCAAGGCGATTGCTCAGGCCGCCGGTTTCGCCGATCAAAGCCACTTTACGCGCGTGTTTCGGCGCAGGATGGGGCTGACGCCAGGCGCGTACCGCGCGCAGTTGCTCGAAGGTCGCTCCTGTACCAAAGATTGACGGTCCGGTACAAGACCAACAGAACTGGCAAGGCCTACAGTGGCTCGCATCTTCGACACGAATTAACGTTCACGGAGACTGATGTGAGCACCGATTCCTTTCCGTACTCGACCCACCTTAACGTCCTCTACTCCTTCGGCGAAGTCATCGACGTGCCCGCCCTCGTGGCGGCAAACGGCCATCCCTGGTATAACCAGACGCTGTGTCAGGTGGACCAGTCGGTAGTTCGGCTGGGTGTCGTGCAGGGCGAATATCATTGGCACAAACATGACGCGCAGGACGAATTCTTTTATGTGGTTAGCGGACGCTTCCTGATCGACCTCGAGGACCAGGTCGTCGATCTGGGCCCGGGACAAGCGTTTGTCGTGCATAAAGGCCTGCTGCATCGCCCTCGAGCGCCTGTGAAAACGGTGATCCTGATGGTCGAGGCGGCGGGAATCGTTCCCACCGGTGACACCTGATGCAGATCGTCAGCGAGGCTCGGTCAGCGGGACGGTCTGGCCAGTCGAATCCAGACCAATTCCGCCGTCGCATATGATGGTTTGCCCAGACATGAAGGAGTTCGAAATCAGAAACTCAATCGCCATGGCAATGTCGTCAGGCTGGCCAATTCGTCCTACCGGCGTTCTCACCGCATAACCGGCAAACGCGGACTCCTTATCTTGCTCCGAGAGAAAGTCCCACCACGGCGTATCAATGACGCCAGGGGAAACTGCGTTAATCCGCAACGGGCGTAGCTCTGCCGCCAGGATCGGCACGATCGCAGCAATCGCCGCGTTCGCTGCGCCGAGGCCCGCTGTTCCGGGCATGGCCGAGTGTGCCGATACGGCCGAGAGAAAAGTGATGCTGCCGGTTTTCGCAATCGACGCAAGGGCCGCCTGGGCACACGCGAAATGAGGAAACACTTTCTCATCGAATCCCATACGCACCGCATCGAGACTGACGGCTGAAAACGGGCCTCCCCCCTTGCCACTGCCGAGCGCGAGAACCAGGTGATCGATTGCGCCAATCTCGGCAAACGTGCCGGCGATGGTCGATGCATCGGATGCATCGAATCTCACCGTATTTGCAGCGCCGCGCAACGCGGCCTTCGCTTTGGCCAGTTTCGCCGAATCTCGCCCGGCAATCGTAACCGCGTATCTCCGGTCCAGTAGCCGGCTCGCTGTAGCGAAGCCAATTCCGGAAGAACCGCCGACAATGAAGACATGATCTGACATGGTTGAAGTTTCCGCTCTTTGAAAAATGCCGGGTTCCCGGAACCCGGGCGGACCGACATCGAAGTTCGATGTGTCAATGTGCCAGCGACGGGTCCGTCAACTGAAAGCTGAGCTGACGCAGTCGCTTGCGGAGCGCAGGGTTGTAGGCGTCGGGATGAGCTCTGGCGAGCCCTGTGCCGTCGAAATAGAGGCCGGTACGGCCTTCCATTGCGGTGCTGGCCGCAAGATGAAGAACCGCGTCAGCCCCTTCCTCGACCGTGCTCAGAGGCGTGATTCCGCCATTCCTCACCATGGTCGTATCCATGTATGTGGCCGGATGCAGACAATTCGCCGTCACGCCGGTCTGCGCCAGTTCGTCGGCCAGATCGAACGTGAACATGATTTGCGCGAGCTTGCTCTGGCAATAGGCCGCGGTACCGCTATAGCCGTGGCTCAACATCACGTCGTCGAAATCGATCGGGCGTTGTCCCACGGAAGCAACATTGACAATCCGCGATCTCGAGCCCGTCAGCAAAAGAGGTAGCAGAAGCCTCGTCAGGGCAAAGCCCGCGAGGTAGTTCACCGCGAACCGCAATTCGATTCCATCCGCCGTGACTTGCCTGATCGAGCCACGCGGACCGGTCCCGATGCCGGCGTTGTTGATAAGCAGGTCGAGTCGATCGTGCGCGCGTCCGATCGCGCTTGCCAGCGATTGAACTTCCGCGAACGTAGACAGATCAGCCGGATAAAAAGTCGCTTTGCCTCCCGCACCCGCTATCTCGCGAACGACGGATTCGCCCCGTTCCATGTTTCGGCCGTGAACGAGCACATGCGCGCCCTGGGCTGCCAGCCGATTCGCGACGCAGCGTCCCAGTCCGTCGGTGGAGCCGGTAACCAGCACAAGCTTGTTCGTCATGTTCATGATTGAATAGACTGGAAGTTGGTTTCGTCTTCATCCTGTGCGCTTTGCCGCGCGACAAACAGTGCTGGATCGATACTGGTATAGGGAGCTACCACGATGACGATGAACGTCAGAACCCTCGCCGCCGAACGGCGCCGTGGTGAGCTAGGCGCATTCCTGAGGTCGCGGCGCGAGCACCTGAGTCCGGCCGCGGTCGGATTGCCTGACGGTTTTCGACGACGCACGCCGGGGCTGCGCCGCGAGGAAGTCGCGATGCTCGCGGACGTCGGTATCACGTGGTACACCTGGCTCGAACAGGGGCGCGACGTCCGCGCGTCCGAAGAGGTGCTGATCGCAATCGCGGATGCGTTGCGACTGGACGCCGTTGAGCGGCGGCATCTGTTCGTATTGAGCGATCGTCCGTCGCCGGAACTCCAGTCGACGAATCCGGAAAAGCTCGAGGAGCCGGTGCAACGGATGCTTGCCAGCCTGTCAGGCCAGCCCGCTTACGTCACTGGCCGTCGCTGGGATATCCTGGGCTGGAATCGGGCCGCCACCTTGGTATTCGGTGACTACGGGCAGCTTTCGGTGGATGAGCGCAATCTGATGTTCATGGTTTTCGCGAATGCGCGGCACCGCCGTTTGCTCGTTGACTGGGAGGAAGTGGCGCGTGCGTCCCTCGCGATGTTCCGTAACGACAGTGCGCGCTATGTGGGCGATCCTGATTTTGAACGGCTGATATCGACGCTGCGACACAGGAGCGACGAATTCAATGCGTGGTGGCGCAGGCACGAGGTGCTCAATCCGTTATCGAATATCAAACGCATCAGACATCCGCGAAAAGGCCTGATGGTCTTCGAATACACCAGTTTCGCGCTGCTGGACGGCTCCGATCGCAAGCTCACCGTCTACACGCCGCTTGACGAATGCAGGACCGCGGACAAGCTGGACGCTCTCATCGTGTCCGCCAGGCGCGGGCTATAAAGCATTGAGGCAATCAATTCAGCGCGCGGGATGCCAGACTCAAACACATGAGGTGGATGGTGTCCTTTGCGAGTGCAGTCAACTGCGGGACTGAAGTTCGCAGCGCAATGCCCACGATCTTCATCAGCCACGCCAGCGCGAATAACGCTCTCGCGCTCGCGATCGGACACTGGCTTGCCGATAACGGCTGGGATGATTACTTCCTGGGCCTCGAGCCGGCCGAGGGGTTGGCTGCTGGGGAACGCTGGCAGGAAGCGCTCAAGTCCGCGGCCGACCGCTGCGAGGCCGTGCTGTTTCTGATTTCGCCCGCATGGTGCGACTCTCGCTCGTGCCTGGCTCAGTTATCCTTTGCCAGATTTCTGGGCAAGACAATCTTCGGTGCGCTCGTCGAGGCGACGCCGATCGACGCCTTGCCGAAAGAATTGACGGCCCAATGGCAGGTCTGTGACCTCACCGCCGGGACTCGACGCCAGAGCTTCCGGGTCTCGCATGACCCGCTCGTTTCGGCAACTGAAGTCTCTTTCGCCAAAGCGGGGCTTGCCCGGCTCGAGCTTGGGCTGCGACGAGCCGGGTCCGCTCCGTCGGGCTTTCCGTGGCCGCCGGCTAACGATGCCGAGCGCCCCCCTTATCCGGGACTGAGAGCGCTGGAGGCCGAGGATGCGGCCGTGTTCTTTGGCCGGGACACGGCGGTATTGCGCGGGCTCGAGACGCTACGCAGCGTCCGCGAGCAGGGGATCGAGCGGATGTTGGTCATCCTCGGCGCATCCGGAACGGGCAAGTCGTCCTTTGTGCGGGCCGGCCTGTGGCCGCGCCTGAAGCGCGATGACCGAAACTTTTTGCCGCTTCCAGTGATCCGGCCGGAGCGGGCTGTTGTTACTGGCGCCACCGGACTCGTCGTCAGTATCGAACTGGCCTTTCAGGAACTCGCGGTACTCAGGACGCGCGCCGAGATCCGCCAGGCAGTTCAGACTCCCGATGGATTCGAGCAATTGCTTGGCCAGCTTCAAACGCTGCACTGCTCGCGGCTCGCGTCAGATGCCGTTGCGCCGACCGTTCTGGTCTGCATCGACCAGGGCGAGGAATTGTTCAGCGCAGAAGGCGAAGAGGAGTCTTCGCACTTCCTGTCCCTGCTTGCGAGGACGCTCGCCACGGCGGAACACGAGGGGATGCAGACGATCGGCAAACGGCAGCGTGCGCTTGCGGTCGTGGCGATCCGCACAGACGCTTTCGAGCAATTGCAGAGCGCGCCAACGCTGCGCGGCGTGCCACCGCGTGTCTTCGGTCTCCCTCCATTGGAGCGCGCGGAATTCAAGGCGGTGATCGAGGGTCCTGCCGCGCGGGCTACCGCCGCCGGGCGTAAGCTGACGATCGAGCCAGCGCTGACCGAGCGGCTTCTTCGGGATACTGAAGGGGCAGACGCATTGCCCTTGCTGGCCTTTACGCTCGAGCGGCTATTTACCGACTATGGCGCCACCGGAAACTTCAGCGTAGCCGACTATCAGGCGATCGGGGGTATGGGCGGTTCCATCGAGGCCGCGGTCGAATCGGCATTTGCCGATCCCGGACGGGAGCCCGCCGTTCCAGCAGATAAGGCCGAGCGCGAGCGCCTGCTGCGCATTGGCTTGATCCCTCGGCTCGCGCACGTCGAACCGCTGACGCAACAGCGCAAGCGCCGTGTGGCACGCTGGGATGAGCTTCCCGAATCCGCCCATGCCGTCCTGAAGCGTCTCATCCCGTATCGACTGCTATTGCAAGACCGGCGCAAGGCCGAAGCTGGCAATGAGGACACCACCATCGTTGAACTCGCGCACGAGGCGTTGTTACGGCAGTGGCCTGTCCTTGCCGCCTGGCTCGACGCGGACGCGGATGCGCTCAAGACAGTCGCAACCGTGCAGCGAGCGGCGCACGAGTGGCAAAAGCACGGGCAGGGCACGGCCTGGCTGGCCCACGCCGGCGAGCGGCTGACGAGCGCGGAGGCCATCCTGCAGCGTTCGGATTTCGAACGAATGCTGGGCACGGATGGCCTTTCTTATTTGCGGGCTTGTCGCGGGCGCGAGGAAGGCGCACGCGCGGAGCGCGAGTCGCAGTTGCAGCGAATCGCTCACACACGGACAGCGTCCACGCAGCGACTCATCCAGGTACTGATGGGCGTAATCGCGTTCATTCTGATTGCGACAGGGGGGTGGATCATTCATCAGACCCGGACGGTCGCACGCCAGACTTCTGTTGTGTTGGCGTCGTCGGCGACGTTGGCGAACGACGCGGGAATTTACGATCGCGCGATGCGCTTCGCGATACTGGCGATGCGCAAGAGTTGGCTCTCGCCGGGATCGGTTGACGCAGAGCTGGAGCTCATGCGCGGCGCGCAGGCATCAATGCAAATTGCGTTGCTCGGCGGGCATCAGGATGCGGTCGATTCCGCCGTGTTCAGCCCCGACGGTAAGCGGGTGGCGACCGCGTCCTGGGATGGGACCGCGCGGGTGTGGGACGCGGCTACCGGCAAACAGATCGTGCAACTCAGCGGACATCAGGGGCTGATTTATTCCGCCGCCTTCGGCCCGGACGGCCGGCGCGTGGTGACCGCCTCGGCGGACAGGACCGCGCGAGTGTGGGACGCGGCTACGGGCAAACAGATCGTGCAGCTCAGCGGGCATCGGGATCTGGTTTATTCCGCCGCCTTCGGCCCGGACGGCCGGCGCGTGTTGACCGCCTCGGCGGACAGGACCGCGCGGGTGTGGGACGCTGCTACGGGCAAACAGATCGTGCAGCTCAGCGGGCATCAGGGACCGGTTTTCGCCGCGGCCTTCAGCCCGGACGGCCGGCGCGTGGTGACCGCGTCCGCGGACAGGACTGCGCGGGTGTGGGATGCGGCGAGCGGCCAGGTGATCGCGCAGCTCAGCGGGCATCGGGAACTGGTGAGCTCCGCGGCCTTCAGCGCGGATGGCCGGCGCGTGCTGACCGCGTCCGATGACAAAACCGCGCGGGTTTGGGATGCGGCGACCGGCCACGTGATCGCGCAGCTCGCCGGGCATCAGGGACCGGTTTTCTCCGCGGCCTTCAGCCCGGACGGCCGGCGCGTGGTAACCGCGTCCGATGACAAAACCGCGCGGGTGTGGGATGCGGCGACCGGCCACGTGATCACGCAGCTCACCGGACATCAGGGACCGGTCAGCTCCGCCGCCTTCAGCCCGGACGGCCTGCGTGTGGTGACCGCCTCCGATGACAAGACTGCGCGGGTGTGGGATGCGGCGACCGGACAGACGATCGTGCAGCTCATCGGACATCAGGGGCCGGTGAACGTCGCCGTCTTCAGTCTGGACGGTCAGCGGGTGTTGACTGCATCGCGTGACAGGACAGCGCGCGCGTGGGACGCGGGGAAGGGGATCTTGCTGCTCAGCGGACATCAGGAGCCAGTTGTTTGCGCCGCCTTCAGCCCGGACGGTCAGCGGGTGGTGACGGTGTCCCGTGATAGGACCGCGCGGGTGTGGGACGTCGCCACGGGCAAGCAGATTGCGCTGCTCAGCGGACATCAGGGGTGGGTTGACTCCGCTGCGTTCAGCCCTGACGGCCGGCGGATAGTGACCGCGTCCGCGGATCAGACCGCGTGGCTGTGGGATGCGGCCGCGGGCAAACAGATCGCCCAGCTTAGCGGGCATCACGGGGCAGTGTTTTCCGCCGCCTTCAGCCCGGACGGCCAGCGGGTGGCGACGGCGTCCGCGGATGGGACCGCGCGGGTGTGGGACGCGGCCACGGGCAAACAGATTCTGGTGCTCAGCGGGCATCAGGAGCCGGTTGATTCCGTCGCCTATAGTTCGGACGGCCTGCGGGTGGTGACTGCGTCCTGGGATGGGACCGCGCGGGTGTGGGACGCGGCCACGGGCAAACAGATCCTGGTGCTCAGTGGGCATCGCGGCACCGTTTTTTCCGCCGCCTTCAGCCCGGACGGACGGCGCGTAGTGACCGCGTCCGCGGATGGGACCGCGCGGGTGTGGGACGCGGTGACGGGCAAACAGATCGCCCAGTTCAGCGGGCATCAGGGGGCAGTGGGTTCCGCCGCCTTCAGCCCGGACGGCCAGCTTGTAGTGACCGCGTCCGCGGATCAGAACGCGCGAGTATGGGACGCGGCGACTGGCCTGGTGATCGCGCAACTCACCGGGCACCTGGGAGCCGTGAGATCCGCCGCCTTCAGCCCGGACGGCCAGCGGGTGGTGACCGCGTCCGCGGATCAGACCGCGCGGGTGTGGCCTATCCGATGGCTTATGCAGAATCAAGGGCGGAGCCTGGCGATGGCGGTGTGCAAGGAAAGGCTTGTGGGAGCAAACTTGCTCACAACCGGTGATGGAGCCGCCCTTTCTCTCGTACGCGGGCGCCGGGGCGAAAACGTATGTGGATCCTGATTTGCCGACCGGACGACAGGAGCATCGAATGAAGCCGACACGCAACGCCGATTCCGTCCCAGGCGAGTGGTACATCGACACAGCGTGCATCAATTGCGGTGCATCGCGTCACGTCGCGCCGGGGCTGATTGTCGAACGCAACGACAAGAGTGTCTTCTTGCGGCAGCCCGTTACGCCCGAAGAGCACGTCGACGCATGGCGTGCGGTGCTCGTGTGTCCTACGGCGTCGGTACGGAGTGAAACGAAGCAGCCTCGTCCGGGTGCCGCGATCTTTCCACAGCCGATCACGTCGGCTGTATGGCGCTGCGGATTTAACGCGCGGTCGTCGTTTGGCGCGCACTCTTACTTTGCGAGGCGTCCGGACGGCAATCTGATGATCGACTCACCGCGCTACGCGGCGGAACTCGTGAAATGGTTTGATGAGAACGGTGGCATCGCGCACATCCTTCTATCGCATCGTGACGACGTCGCGGACGCAGATAAATACGCCCGTCATTTCGGCGCGCGCGTCTGGATTCACCGGGAAGACATGTCGGCCGCGCCTTATGCAACGGACCTGCTCGACGATGGATCGGCAACGGACATTGCGGTCGGCGTAAGCGCGATCCCTGTGCCCGGGCACACGCGCGGCAGCGTCGTGTACCTGCTCGACGACAGCGTGTTGTTCTCGGGTGATTCGCTCGCGTGGAGCCCGCGCGCGGGGGACCTCGTCGCGTTCAGGGACGCGTGCTGGTATTCATGGTCTGAGCTCACCGAATCGCTTGGCAAGCTAGCCGCGTATCGCTTCGACTGGTTGCTTCCTGGTCACGGCTGGCCCACGCACTTGTCGGCCGATGAAATGCGCGCCCGCTTGCTCGCGTTGGTTGTTCGCATGCGGAGGGATTGATGTTGACGGGCTTTCGTGCCGAGATCGGCGCATGTGCCGCAATGCAGGTGGGGCTGAGAGCGTGGCTTGGCGCTCCGGGACGTCAACATGCCCGTTGAGGTTACCCGGCAGGGCACTGAGCAGGATGCCCTGCGCGATCTCACGAAGACATCTGGTGAAGGCTGCGGCACGGCACGGGTTGAAGCTGCGGCAGAACTACAACCGCGAGGCGCCGCACCTGGCGCGTCAGATTGGCCGCTACGCGCATGCGAAGCAGTACAAGCGCATGAAGAAGGCGCTGCGCACGTTGCGCTCGCGCGTTGGGCGGGTGATGCGTGATGTCGAGCGTCAGCTCGATTCAGTCGCCGACACTGGGCGCATCGCGCTGCAGGAATTGATCAGCCGCACGAGGCGGATCCTGTCTCAGAAGCAGAAGGGCAAAAACAAGCTGTACGCACTGCATGCTCCAGAAGTTGAATGTTTGGCGAAAGGCAAAGCCCGCACGCCCTACGAATTCGGTGTGAAAGTGTCGATCACGACGACACACAAGGAAGGGCTTGTGGTTGGCGCGCGCTCGATGCCCGGTAACCCATACGACGGTCACACGCTGGCTGAAGCGTTGGAGCAAGCGGCGATCTTGAGCGATGTGAAGCCCAACGTCGCCATTGTGGACCGCGGTTACAAGGGTGTCGCTGTCGAGGGAGTGAAGATCTACCACCCGGGATTGCGACGCGGAATCACGAGGGGCCTGCGCGCGATGATCCAAAGGCGAAGCGCAATCGAGCCTGCCATTGGTCACATGAAGGCCGACGGCAAACTCGACCGGAACTGGCTCAAAGGCGCACTCGGCGATGCAATACACGCAGTGCTGTGCGGCGCTGGCCACAACCTGAGGATGATCCTCAGAACGCTGAGGCTTTTTTACGCCCTTGTTCTGATCGCCTGGCTTAGCCGATCAATCACCGTCGACTTCCAGGCTTGAGGGCAAGCGCCGACCCAACCGAATTATTCAGACCCGACTAACGACTTGTGTGAAGACGCGAGCGAAATAGAGAGAGGTGGCGGCGGAAATTCGGACAGGCTGGTAAGTGGAACGGTCGGGGCCTCTCCAGTGATATCGCGATTCACGAAGTCGTCTTGCCGAGCGCGGTCCACACGACGCCTGTCGCCTTGCGAAACGCGGCCAGGTCAGGAGCGTTCCTCCCCGAGCGACGCAGGAAGACGATCAGGCCCTGCCAATGCGAGTAGATCAGCGCACCCCTTATGCGGCACTCCTGCGCGGGGAGATCGGGATTGATCTGGGCGACCAGGCCACCGAAGAGCGACTGGTATTTCTCGCTCACTTCCTCCATCAGTTCCCTTACTTCCGGATGATGTTCGGCGAGGCACCAGCATTCGAGAGCGAACGGACTGATGAGATTGCCGGGGCTGGCGAGCGTATTGAATGTCTCATCGAGCACGGCGTGAAGGCGCGCTTCGGGCGTGAGCCGGGCATCTTCTCCCAATTCATGAAAGCGCCTCAGATAGCGTTGTGCTAGTTCCTCGATGGTTGCCTTGAGCAGGGAATCGCGGCTGCCGAAGTAGTGTTGAAGCGTGGCGAGCCGGATGTTCGCCGCCGCTGCGACACCCCGCTGCGTGAACCCGTCGTTTCCCGCGGCCGCGAACACGCTGATCGCCGCCTCGAGGATTTCCGGCACGCGCGTTTCGCGTCGTCCGCGTGGCGCCCCCTTTTTACCCGGTCCCGCCACGTCCGATAGCGCGATCGTCAAATTTTCCATGGTTTCGTCCCGTGTAGTCGCCAGACTGGTTCCGAAGTGCGTTTGACCTAGAAAGGTTGGTCTTATGACCAATTTCGTTAGATTTTATACCGTGCCAGCTCGAGTTTCACAGGAGTTAATGGTAAACGCCTAGTCGCAAATTCCTTGTTTGTTGGTCAGTTGACCGCTAATATTTGGTCATAGGACCAATACGTTGCGGTCCGGGAGTCGCAAAATGAACGATCGGTCGATGACGTTGCATAGCCTCGTCGAGAAATGGCTGGCGCCCTACCTTGCGGCTCCGGCTCGCGTGGTGCGCCTTGCGCGTGACGAAGCTGGTCCGCATCGCTGCGTGCGCGTGGAGATCAGCCGCACGTCGCGCAACCTGTCGATGCTGTTTTTTCGCCATGACGATGGCTCCTGGCAGGTCTATCCCCCGCAAAAGGCGCGTCCCTTCATCAATGCGCAGTAAGTCGCGCCCGGCGCATACGCCGCGGCCATCGCAACTCCATGCGGCAAAAGCCTTTTGATCGTCGCTAGATTTTTCGTCTCAATGGATCGGAAAAACGTATTGGTCGCCTCATTCGCTCGCGCATAAGCTAACGACAGACAAACGTATCCAGACAGAACGAAATGCGCGTGGCATGACGCCCGAGCCGCGCATGACCCTCAGCGAGCCAACCTAAACGCACGGACCACGAGCAATGTATTCGCGGCCCGGGGTGCACGGTCGTCTTCGCGATTGGCGTGAGACCGGCGCGACACTGTCGCCGCGCGGCCCGTTTTCGACTCCTGCCTGACGCTTGCAATGCCGCCATGAAGAAGCGGTGAAAGAACGGTCGACAGTGCCCAATTATTCTCACTAGTGAGGAGACGATGCAAATCAACCCAGTCGCGCAAGGTCCCGAACGGTCCGACATGCATGCCGCCATCGAACGGAAGATTTTCCGGAAGGTGACGATGCGGATAGTACCGATCCTCATTTTGTGTTTCTTCATCAACTATATCGATCGCGCCAACCTCGGCGTTCTATTTTCTCCCATCTCCAAAGAACTGCATCTCACGGCGTCCGCTTTCGGTTTCGCCGCCGGTATCTTCTTTCTCGGCTACCTCGTGTTCGAAGTGCCATCGAATATGGCGATCGTGCGCTTCGGCGCGAGACGCTGGATCGCGCGGATCATGATCAGCTGGGGTATCGTCACTTGCCTGCTCGCGGCAACGCACAGCGTGCCGATGCTGTACACGCTGCGCTTTGTTCTTGGTGCCGCCGAAGCAGGGTTCTTTCCCGGCGTGCTGTTTTACCTAACGTTTTGGTATCCGCGACATCTGCTCGGGCAGGCCTATTTGACGCTCGAACTAAGCGTCCCCGTATCGCTCGCGCTCGGCTCTGTCGTGACTGCCGGACTTCTACTGATGGAGGGCGTAGCAGGCATCGCCGGGTGGCGCTGGGCCTTCGCGCTGGAAGGCATTCCGGCCGTATTGATGGGCTTCCTGGTCCTTTTCATTCTGCCGGATGGACCAAAGCAGGCGAAATGGCTGACGCAGGAAGAGCAAGACTATTTACTCTTGAGAACCGTTTCGGATCACGGACATTCAAAAGCGAGCCTGAGCGAATTCAAGGCCGTCGTGTGCAACTCGCTGACATGGCTCTTTATCGCGCTCGAGTTCTCGATCATCATCGGCTTCTGGGCCGTCACATACTTCCTGCCAAAGATCGTGCAGGAGCGCTTTCACGTCGATCCCGTCCATGCGGGCCTGATCTCCTCGATTCCATGGTTGGCAGCGGTCGCCGGCATCGCGCTCGTGGCATGGACTTCGCGCAAGACCGGCGACCGGAAATGGCACTTGCTGATCGTCTTGCTGCTCTCTGCGGTCGGCCTGTGGATCACGGCGCGCGTCGATTCGCCCGTCGTCGGCCTGATCGGCATTTGTATCAGTGCTGCAGGCGTGCAGGCGGCGGTGCCGCTGTTCTGGACCATTCCCGCGATGTCCTTCAGTGGTGCGCGCGCGGCGATCGCGATTGCCTTTATCAACTCAGTCGCAAGTACAGCAGGACTCGTCGGGCCGTGGATTCTCGGCATTTCGCAGGATCTGACCGGAACCAGCCGGACCGGACTCTATGTGATGTCGGCCTTCTTCCTCATGTCGGCATTTCTTGCTTTCCAGGTCAGTCAATCGCGATCGAAAGCGGAGGTGGGACACGGCACGCCTGGCGTTTCGGCAGCAGGCAACGTCGGCTTGGAATAACGGTTTTGTCTCGTGGAGACAGACGCATGCGAAAGGATGGAGATGGGACGGATCACGACCACGTCGGACGCGACTTTCCGTTTCAACGGCCAGGCGGCCCGCTTAGCCCACCGCTCGAATACGCACGTCTGCGTGAGGAACAACCGCTCAGCAAGGTCAGGCTGTGGGACGGGTCGACAGCCTGGATCGCGACCCGCTGGGAGGACGTGCGCGCGATCCTCGGAAACCCGCATTTCAGCGTCGATCCGTTTCGTCCGGGCTATCCGTCGGTTTCGCCGGCACGCGCCGTGCAAGCACGATCGCGTCAGGCGTTCATCAACATGGACGACCCCGATCATGCGCGCTTCCGGCGGATGCTGACGAAAGACTTTATGCAGAAGCGCATGAGCGACCTGCGTCCGATGATCCGCGAGCTCATCGACGAGCTAATCGACAAGATGCTCCAGCATGGACCGCCGCTTGATTTCGTTGAGCATTTTTCGCAGCCGCTTCCGTCGATGGTCATCTCCGCGCTGCTCGGCGTGCCGTACGAGGATCACGCGAAACTGGGCACATGGAGTACGACACGTAACGATCACACCGCGTCGCCGGAAATCGTGCAGGAGGCGGTGCGCAATATGGAAGCGCATCTGGACCGGATCATCGCGCAGAAGGAGGTCGATCCCGGCGAGGGGCGCGACATGCTGAGCCGCCTGGTCATCGAGCAAATTCGTCCCGGACACGTGACACGTGAGGAAGTGGTGCGGATCGCCTCACTGTTGTATTCAGCCGGGCACGGCACCACGGGCAGCCAGATCGGTCTTGGCACGCTGTCGTTGCTGATGCACCCCGAGCAGCGCGCCGAACTCGATGCCGATCCTTCGTTGCTCGCAAGCGCCGTCGAAGAGATGCTGCGTTTTCATACGATTGCGCACTTCAATTCGGCACGCGTGGCGACGGTGGACGTGGTGGTCGGAGAAAACCTGATTCGCGCCGGTGAAGGCGTCTACCCGCTGATCTTCGCTGCCAATCGCGATCCTGATGTATTCCCAAACCCTGATACGTTCGATATCCACCGCAACCCGCAGGAGCATGTAGCGTTCGCCTACGGCATCCATCAGTGTCTAGGGCAACCGCTTGCGCGCCTCGAGCTGCAGACGGTCTTCAGCATGCTGTTCAGGCGTCTGCCTGGATTGCGGCTCGCGGTGCCGGTCGAGACGCTGACGTTCAACAGCACGTCTCAGGTTTATCGGCTGGAAGCCTTGCCCGTCACATGGTGAGCGCACCCGAGACACCGCGCTTTGCTGGCAAAGTCGCGTTGATCACCGGCGGCGCCTCGGGCATCGGCCGTGCAACGGCGGAACTGCTGGCACGCGAAGGGGCGCGTGTCGTCATCGCGGACCGGTGCCGCGAGGAGGGCAATGCGCTCGGCTCACGTCTGCGTCGCGACCACGGCGATGCCCAGTTCCTCGAGACCGATGTCACCCGCCCGGACTCCATCGAAGCGATGGTCACACGCACCTTGCGCGAACACGGCCGCATCGATTGCGCCGTCAACAATGCCGGCCTGTCCGAGACGCCGATCGATCTGACCGACGCCACGCCCGAACATTGGACGCGTCTCATGTCGGTCAACCTGCGCGGCGTATTTCTTTCGATGCAGCATGAGATCCAGGCCATGCTGGAAAGCGGTGGGGCGATCGTCAACGTGTCGTCGCGCACGGGCTTGGTGGGCAAGCCGCGGCACGCGATCTATACGTCCGGCAAGCATGGCGTGCTCGGACTGACGCGATCGGCTGCCGTCGATTACGCGCGACACGGCATACGCGTCAACGCCGTCTGCCCGGGACTCGTGCGCACGCCTTTCGTCGAGCGAAAGTTCGGTGACCGCCTGGGTGAGCTGGCAGCTACGATGAATCCAATGGGGCGCATCGGCGAGCCCGAAGAGATCGCTGAATGCATCGCGTGGCTGTGTTCCGATGCGGCGAGCTTCGTCACGGGCATCGCCTTGCCGGTGGATGGGGGCGCGGTGGCCTGATCACGCCGCGCCCGCCGCCCCTCATGCTTCCGTGACCTGCGTGCGCATTGACAGGAACAAGGCTCTGAGACTCGCGGTGAGCCGTTCGACCGGCAATTCGTCGAGCGCCATGACCACGTCCGTCACCTCGCGCACCGCGCGCTGAAGTTCCTCCGGGCCGCCGCCTGCCGCATCGAGCCCGGCCATCACGCCGAACTTGCTGCGGACTTGCGCGTCCGAGAAGCGCGTCGTGTCGGTCCAGGGGTCGCCCGTCGCGTTATTGGAGGTCGCGCTGAAGACGGTGCCGCGCGCATGAATATCGACGCCGCCAGGCACCCCGCGCCATTGTCCGCCCGTCATCCATTCTGCGATGTTCGAAGAAGACGGCTCGGCGGTGACCGTCACGCGTTCGCGGAACGCCGCGATGCGCGAGTCATTCATTGTTGTCGATTCGTACCAGCGTGGACCCGGCGGAATCGCGTGGGCGAGGGCGGCGAGTGCGTGCGCATGGCTGAACTCGGCGCTGAGAAGATCCTTCGGCTGCTGTTCACGGAAGATGGGCGTGAGCGCGAACGGATTCGCCCGCACTACGACACGCGTGATTTCATCGGGCCGCAGCGCGTGCTGTTCCAGCAGTTGCGCGAACGCGGTCAGGGGATGGTGGATCCAGCGGCAGCACGGCCAGGGCTTGTAGGTCGTATTGAGAATCTGCCAGTCGTCGCCGAGGCCGGCGAGTAGCGCGCGATCGTCGTGGCCCGGCGAGCCGTAGAACTTCCAGAATGCATTTTCGCCGTCGAGTATGTCCGTGAACCCCGTGCTGCCGAGTCGCGCAAGCAACGCGGACGATACGCCGATTTCCGCGCACCAACCGGCATCGGCGTATTTGTACATCGGCTGCTCGACGGATTCCGCCCATTTGCGCAGCGTAGGCTGCGGCGAATTGCTGCCGCCGATGCCGAACGCGTGATTGGCCTGCCTACCGTCCAGACGCGTGATGTGCACCGACGCGCCGATAGCTGCCCAAGTGATGGTGGCGGCAGGTCCGCCGAGCTCGTTCCAGCCGATCACCTTGCCGTTTTCGATCTGCATCGGCGCGCCCATCCAGCTGCCGATCCGTGCGCCGATATCGAAGCCCACGGCGATCGCGCCGAGCAGATCGCGGCCGCTGCGGCTGTCGAGTTCGGCCAGCGCTAGCGCGGAGAACACGGTGGCGTTGCCGAAGTGCGTCGACGTGGGGAAAGTGTCGTCAGCGTCGAGCACGTTGGCGAGTCGCGCGTTGGCGTACGCGGCCGCCGTCGCCGAGCTGCGCCGTGCCGAGCCGACGACGCTCGCATGTGGCGCGCCACCGAGCATGTCGACATAGTCGAGCGCGATTTTTCCGCTTGGCGTATCGACAGCGCCGAGCGCGCAGCCGATCGTATCGAGCAGCAGGCGCTTCGTTTCATGCACGACGGGCTCGGGAAGATCTTCGAAGCGCGTCTGAACGGTGAAATCGGCCAATGTCTGCGTGAGCGAGGTCATGCGAAAACTCCTGAATGAACGATGAACGAACGGGCGTCAAAGTGCGTCCTGCAGTTGCGGCAGCGCCTCGAACAGATCGCCGACGAAGCCATAGTCCGCCACTTGGAAGATAGGCGCGTCGGCATCCTTATTGATCGCGACGATCACCTTCGAGTCTTTCATCCCGGCGAGATGCTGGATCGCGCCCGAGATGCCGATGGCGACATACAGTTGCGGCGCAACGATCTTTCCGGTCTGCCCGACCTGCAGATCGTTCGGCGCGAAACCCGCATCGACGGCCGCACGCGACGCCCCTACGGCGGCGCCTAACTTGTCAGCGAGCGGATAGAGCAGTTCGAACAGCTCCGCGCTGCGCATGCCGCGCCCGCCGCTCACCACGATGTCCGCAGCGCCGAGGTCCGGGCGATCCGAGCGCGCCATTTTCTCGCCAACGAAGACTGAGGTGCCGCTATCCACAGCGCCCGTGACGGGCACGATGTCGGCGCTTCCGCCGGTTGCATCGACGGGCGTGAAGGCAATCGCGCGCACGGTTGCGCATTTGATCGCCGCGCCCGACTGGACGGTCGCGATCGCGTTGCCCGCATGAATGGGGCGCTTGAACGTGTCGGCGGAAACGACCGCGACAATATCGGAAACGGGGTCCGAGTCAAGCAACGCGGCGATGCGCGGCAGCAGGTTCTTTCCGTGGGAGCTCGCCGCACACAGGACGTGGCTAAAGCCGACTGCCAGCGACACGACGAGCGGTGCGAGGTTTTCGGGCAACTGATGCGCATACTCAGAGTGATCGGCGACGAGCACGGTTTTCACGTGTGCGATGCAGCGCGCTTGCGCCGCCACGTCCTGCACTAAGTGCCCGGCCACGAGCAGCGTGATGTCGCCGCCGATCGCCCGAGCGGCCGCGATCGTGTTCAATGTGGCCGCGCCGAGCGCGCCGTTCGAATGTTCTGCGATTACGAGAATGGCCATCAGATCACCTTTGCTTCGGTCTTGAGCTTGTCGACGAGTTGCGCGACGGACGTCACCTTTACGCCGCCCTTGCGTTCGGCGGGCGGCTCGACACGCAGTGTTTCGAGCGTCGTCCCGACGCAAACGCCGAGCGCGCTCGCCGCGAGCGTCTCGAATGGCTTCTTCTTCGCCTTCATGATGCTGGGTAGCGTCGTGTAACGTGGCTCGTTAAGACGCAAGTCGGCTGTGACGACGGCGGGCAGTCGCAGCGTTACCGTCTGCAGGCCACCGTCCACTTCGCGCGTCACTGTCACGCGTTGGGCGTCGACGTCGACGTCGACGTCGACGCTCGAGGCAAACGTGCCTTGCGGCCAGTTCGTGAGCGCGGCAAGCATCTGGCCCGTCTGGTTGTTGTCGCTGTCGATCGCCTGCTTGCCGAGCAGGACAAGCTGCGGTGCTTCGCGTTCGACGACCGCCTTCAACAGCTTCGCGACGGCGAGCGCGCCGGGCGTCCCGGTCGTCTCGACCAGAATCGCCCGGTCCGCGCCGATCGCGAGCGCCGTGCGCAATTGCTCCTGTGCAGCGGCGGGTCCGACTGACACCGCGACGATTTCTGTCGCGATACCTTTTTCCTTCAGACGAACGGCTTCTTCGACGGCGATTTCACAGAACGGATTGATCGACATCTTCACGTTGTCGAGTTCGACGCCGCTATGATCGGATTTGACGCGCACCTTCACGTTGTGATCGACGGCGCGTTTGACCGTAACCAATACCTTCATGCTGATGACCTCATTACCTGATTCCTTATCGACGGGATAGCGAAACTGAAAAGCGAGCGGAGTACGGAGGCTCAGTGCGTCAACTGTGGACCGCCGACTTCCACGTAACCGTCACCGCGCGTTTCGGCATTGAAGCGCTCGAGCTCCGCATGGGCATCTGCTTCGCCCTGCAACAGCGAGCGGCTCGCGAACAGCAGCGCGCCGATCGAAACGGGCAGCACACCGATCGCGATGAGAATCGCGAGTCTCAGATCGCCAGATGCATCGCTGACGATGCCGACGAAGTACGGCCCGAGCCCCAGCCCGAAGATGTTCGGCCCGAGCGAAAATGCGGCGAACGCCGTGCCGCGCAGTCGCGGAATGACGAGATCCTGCGTGGTCGCCTGAAGCGGACCGAACCACATCGGGACGAAGAATGTCGCGACTGCATAGGCGCAATAGAACACCGTGACGTTTTGCGTCAGGTACTGCACCACGCTCGCCGCGCTAAACGCGGTCGCGGTCACGCAGACGAAATAAAGGCGGCCGAATGCGTGCTTGCGCTTGGCCCAGTCGCACAGGTAGCCGCTCACGCTGATGCCCGATCCGCCCGCAATGATCGCGATAACGCCCAGATGCAGGCCGGCGCTAGCGGTCAGGCCGAGCGTGCGGCTCGCGTAGACGAACACGAAGGCGTTGACCGCATTCATCGCGAACGCGAGGAAAGCGCCCGCGACGGTGACGGCCGCGAAGGTCCGCGATCCCGTGATGAGGCGGTGCGCGTACGCGTCGCTGAGCCGCGTGGCCTGATACCAGTTGGAGCACACGTAAAACGCAACCGCGATGGCAACCCATTGCACGAGGTTACTCGTGATATCGAAGCCGCCGACCGTCGCGATCACGGCCTTGCGGCCTGCCGAAAGCACTTGGTTCGTGCCCCACGTGGCCACGATCACGAGCGCGACGGAGATGAGCAGATAGACGAAGTTGCGCGCGTATTCGCGACGCGGGGCGCCAAGCGCCTGAAGCCGCAGCCAACTCCATGGCGGAATCATCGAGCCGAGATCCCGCACGGCGCTCGCGAATGGATGCGGGTCCTTCCTGGCAGGCACGGCGTCGAGCCGGCCGCGCATCGGTTCGCGAACCGTCAGCATCACGATCAGCGCGAACAGCATGCCCGGCACGCCCACGCCGATGAAGGACGCCTGCCAGCCCGTCAGTCCGAGCGGCGCAATGCCGTGCCCGAAGGAGCGTTCCCATGCCGACACGATCGAGCCGCCAATCGCGAGCGATGCACCCGCACCGACATACACGCCGACGGAATAGAGCGCGAGCACCGTACCGCGCCGCGCGCGCTCGAAGTAGTCGCCGAGCAGCGAGACGGCGGCAGGCGTGGCGCTTGCCTCGCCGATGCCCACCCCGATGCGCGCCGTGCCCAGTTGCACGAAGTTGCGCGACAACCCGGACAGCGCCGTCATCAGCGACCAGAACGACAGCCCGAGCGCGAGCGTGCGCACGCGGCTCCAGCCGTCGGCGAGACGCGCGAGCGGAATGCCGAACACGCAATAGAACAGCGCAAAAGATGTGCCGTAGAGCAGGCCGAGCTGCGCGTCGGACACTCCCAGATCCTTCTTCAGATAGGGCGCGAGGATGGTCACGATCTGCCGGTCGATGTAACCGAAGGCGTAGATCAGCGTCAGGATGAACAGCACATACCAGCGATACCAGGGACGTTCAGGGGTGGTCATGGTGAACCTTTGAAATGCGGCGCCGCAAACGGAAAGTGCGCGGCGCGGATGCGAATCGACGGCCATGCGTCCGGACTTGCGGACAGACCGCCGTCGTTGAAGAACCGTCGCGAGGCGATTATTCGGTGCGGATGGCGGGCATGGTGTCGTGTCTCCTGATGTTGGCTTTTGTCGGCTGCCGAAGCGTCTCGGCCTATCGGCTGCTTCACAGGATAGCCACGCATATGGGCCAGAAACCAATACGTTTTTCCGATCCATTGAGAGGAAGAAACTTGGGTGCATATCAGAGGGAAATCCTCTGAATTCCTCTGCAAACAGTATTGGTCGAGGCACGGGGGTGCTTGCTAGAGTGGCTTCACATCGAGGTGCCGCTGTCGAAAAGCAAGGCGGTGCGACGTAGGTTCTAACGACACGTGGAGCATGATGGAGCATTCAGCTATGGCGCAAATCGAAGCGAGCGGGCACGCCCCGGTCGTCATTATTGGAGCGGGGCCGATCGGCCTTTCCCTCGCAGGCGATCTCGGGTGGCGAGGCGTTCCTTGCGTGCTGATCGAACGCAGCGACGGCACCGTGTCCCAGCCCAAGATGGACATGGTCGGCATCCGCACAATGGAGTTCTGCCGCCGCTGGGGCATCGTCGAGGATGTCGAGAACGCGGGCTACAACAGAGACTATCCGCAGGACTACGCCTGGGTGTCGCAACTGGCGGGCGGCTATGAATTCGGCCGCGAGCGGTTTCCGAGCGTGCGGGATGAGGCGCGCCCCGAGCAGAGCCCGCAAAAGCGCGAGCGCTGCCCGCAGAATTTCTTCGACCCCGTGCTGACGCGCTTCGCGCAGAAGACGGGTAAGGTGCAGTTCCGCTATTGCACCGAATACGTATCGCATGAAGAGCATGACGACGGCGTTTCTGTGACCGTGCGCGACCTGGCATCGGGCAAGGAAGATACGATCGAGTGCCTATATCTCGTGGGTTGCGACGGCGGCGCGAGCCGCGTGAAGGAGAACCTCGGGATCCGCATGACCGGTACGCCCGCGCTGACTTATACAACCAACGCGATTATCGAATGCAAGGGGCTCGAAGCGCTGCACGACAAGAAGCCTGGCTATCGCTACATCTTCATCGGACCAGAAGGCACGTGGAGCACGGTGGTCGCGATCAATGGACGGGACCAGTGGCGCTTTTCAATCGTCGGCGACGGCACGATGCGCACGCTCTCAGAAGAGGATGTGGCGAAGGCTTTCCGGCGCGCTGTAGGCCGCGATGACTTCAATTTCAGGATCTTGTCGGTGATGCCGTGGATTCGCCGCCAGCTTGTCGCGGACAACTACGGAACCGCGCGCGTGAAGATCGCCGGCGACGCCGCCCACCTGACTTCACCCACCGGGGGCTTCGGCATGAATATGGGCATCCAGGACTCCGTGGATCTCGGCTGGAAGCTGCAGGCGATGGTCGAGGGGTGGGGCGGCGAACATCTGCTCGATACCTACGAGTTTGAACGCCGTCCGGTTGCCATCCGCAACGTCAACGAGGCGACCAACAATCTCAAGCTCATGCTCACGCCACGCAAGAATCTGAGCCCCGCCGTGTTCGAGTCGGGCGAAGCGGGCGATGAGGCGCGCCGTGTTTTCGGCGATGCCTACACGGCGATGATGAAGCGCGAGTGGTACACGATCGGTATTCATTTGGGCTTCCGGTACGAAGGCTCGTCGATCGTTGTCCCCGATGGCACGCCGGAGCCCGAGGACACGATCAGCACCTATGTGCAGACTTCGCGTCCGGGCCATCGCGCGCCACATGTGTGGCTCGCGCCCGGCCGCTCCACGCTCGACCTGTTCGGCCAGAGCTTCGTGCTGCTGCGCTTCGACGCATCGCTCGATGTGGAAACGCTGCGCGACGCGGCGCAACGCGCGGGCGTGCCTTTCACGGTCGTCGATATCGGCAATGACGCGGCACGTGCCGTGTACGAGCGCGCACTCGTGCTCGTGCGTCCGGATGGGCACGTGGCATGGCGCGCCGACGCGGCACCCGAAGATGCGCAGGCGTTGATCGACGTGATTCGCGGCGTGTATCCCGTGAAGCCCGAGGCGGTCGTCACCGAAGAGGTGGCCACGCGATGAAGCTCGTCACATTCGATCAAGGCCGTATCGGCATCGTGGATGGCGAGCGTGTCATCGATATCACCGAGCTCGCGGGCGCAGAGCCGGGCACATGGCCGCCCGTCGGCATGGTGCGCCTGATCGCCGACTGGCAGGCGCGCAGCCCCGCGCTGCACGACGCACTGACCCGACGCGAAAGCAGGCCGCTCGCCGAGGTTCGGCTCGAAGCGCCCGTGCAGTGGCCGAACAAGGTCATCGCGTTTCCCGCGAACTATCACGCGCATATCGACGAGATGAAGCATGGCTCCGGCAGCGGCGTGATCTCGACCTACAAGGCGAGCGGCCAGGGCTTCTTCCTGAAGGCGAACTCTAGTCTGAGCGGTCCCGCGGACGACATCGTCCTGCCGCCGCTCGCAGGCCGCGAGATTCATCACGAGTGCGAGCTCGGCGTTGTGATCGGCAGGCGAGGGCGCGGCGTGACGCGGGCCGATGCGCGCGACTATGTGTTCGGCTTCACGTGTCTGCTCGACATGGTCGTCCGCGGCAAGGAGGAGCGTGTGATGCGCAAGTCCTTCGACACGTTCTGCCCGACCGGGCCGTGGATCACGACCGCCGATGAAATCGCCGATTTCGACAACATCGAGATGCGTCTCTTCGTGAACGGCCAGGAACGTCAGTCGGCTTCGACGCGCAATCTGATCGTCGACATTCCCGAGATGATCGCGATGTCCTCGGCCGTGATGACGCTCGAACCGGGCGACATCATCGCGAGCGGCACGCCGGCTGGCGTCGGTCCCGTCGAGGACGGCGACGTGCTGGAGATCGTGATCGACGGCGTCGGCTCGATGACGCTCGACGTGCGTCAGGGTGAACTCGGCATGCACGCCGTGTGGGACGAGGCGAAAGCCGGTCTGGCGGTATAACGCGCGCCGCTTCGTATGCAGACAAACGAACAGGGAGCAGCAATGTCGCACACGGTCACACAGGCGCCCGCCGCGCCTCAAGGTTACTTTGATGACTTGCAGGCCCGCGCGCTCTCGCCGGGCTGGGCGAAGAAAGTGCCGCAGATGTGGCCGGCGCCACGGCCGCGTTTCGTGCCCGCCTTGTGGCGCTATGCCGATGCCCGCGCCGCACTCGATGCCGCGTGCGCCTTCGTCTCGCCCGAGCAGGCGGAGCGCCGCAATCTGATCATGGTCGATCCGATTGCCGACAACATCTACCCGACCTGCCGCAATCTGGTGGCCGCGTATCAGCTTGTGCTGCCCGGCGAGACCGCGCGTTCGCACCGGCATTCGCCCAATGCACTGCGCCTGATTCTCGATGCGGGCGAGCGCACTTTCACGATCGTCAACGGCGTGCAGATCGACGTCGCGCCGGGCGATGTGGTGCTCACACCGTCGTGGCACTGGCACGGCCACAGCAACTTCGGCGACGAGCCCGCTTTCTGGATCGACTTTCTCGATGTGCCGCTGGTGCAGAACCTCGAATGCATGTTCTTCGAGGATCATCCGCGGCGCAACGAACCGGTGACGTCGCACGAACCGGATTCGCCGATGCGTCACAAGCGCGCCGAGCTGGAGCGCGGCGCGCGCGAACACGGCACTTTCGAACTCGCCACCGATTGCCTGAAGACCATCGGCGTGCAGTCGATCGGCCTGGCGCGTGGCGCACGCGAGGAACAGCGACCGCGCATCGACAACAACCTGTACACGGTCATGAGCGGGCACGTGCGGATCACCGTCGAGCCGCTCGGCGCCGTCGAGCTCACGCGCGGCGATGTGATCGCCATTCCCTGCTGGCACGCGTTCACGATCGAGAGCCTGTCCGAACAGGCGCAACTGATTTGCGTGAGCGACGAGCCCGCGATGCGCGCGCTCGGCTTTCGCGACGTGACGCTGCCGTAATGCAAGGCATATGAGGAGAACAAGGTGAAGTTCAGCGAAGAACAGGAAATGCTGCGCGACATGGTGCGCAGGGTCGCGGACGAACAGGTGCGCCCGCTCGTCGCGGAAATGGAGGAGACGCGTGATTTTCCGGATGCGCTCGTCGAAGTGTTCGGCGATCTCGGCCTCTTGCAGATGTGGGTACCGGAGGAATACGGCGGACCGGGGGGCAATCTGACCTCGGTGTGCATCGCGAAGGAGGAGATCGGCAAGGTGTCGCTGGCCGCCTCGACGCTGTGTGCGAACAACTCGATCGGCCTCATCCTGCCGTTGCTGCATTTCGGCACCGACGCACAAAAGGCGCGCTATCTGCCGGAAGCCGCGAAGGGCCGCACGATCTCGTCGGTCGCGATCACGGAGCCGGAGGCCGGTTCCGACGTCTCCGCGATCCGCACCACGGCCCGCCGCGACGGCGCGTCGTATGTGATCGACGGACAGAAGAGCTGGATAACGTGGGCCGCGCAAGCGCACTTCATGCTCGTTTTCGCGCGCACGTCGGAAGGGCGCGGGCACGAGGGCATCAGCGTGTTCCTCGTCGATACGAAGACGCCGGGCCTCAAGGTCGGCCGCAAGGAAGTGAAAATGGGCCGCCACGGCTCGCCGACCTATCAGGTGTTCTTCGAGAACATGCGCGTCGATACCGATTGCCTGCTCGGCGAGGAAGGCCACGGATTCAAGGCCTGCATGCGGATTCTCGACCTGAACCGGCCTTCGGTCGCGGCGTCGTCGCTCGGGCTCGCACAGGCGGCGCTCGACGAGTCGGTGCAATACGCGAAGGACCGCCGCCAGTTCGGCAAGCGGATCGGCGACTTTCAGGCGATCCAGTTCAAGCTCGCCGACATGGCGATGAAGATCGAGGCCGCGCGCACGCTGCTCTACACGAGCACGCAGGAAATCGACGCGGGCGACACGAGCCGCCTCACGCTGCTTTCGTCGATGGCGAAGTGCTATGTCACCGACGTCGCCATGGAAGCCGCGCTCGAAGCTGTGCAGGTGCACGGCTCATACGGCTACTCGACGGAATATCCCGTCGAGCGCTTCATGCGCGACGCGAAGCTGAACCAGATTCTCGAAGGCACCAACGAGATTCATCGGCTGATCATCGCGCGGCAGCTGCTCGGCAAGTGACGTGGGACAACGACATTGACCATGAGGGACACTGACATGACGACGAGTTTTCATCCGGCACTGGGTGAGGCGGCCCGCGACTTCCTTTCGCGCGAACACGGACTGCTGATCGACGGCCGCATGATCGCATCCGATGGAGGCAAGCGCACCGACATCCTCGATCCCGCGACGGGCGAAGTGATCGCCACGGTCGCGGAAGCGACCGCCACCGACGTGGATCGCGCCGTCGAAGCCGCACGTCGCGCGCTGGAAGGACCGTGGCGCAAGACCACACCATCGGAACGCACGCGCATGATGCTGCGCTTCGCCGATCTGATCGAAGCGCACGGCGACGAGCTCGCGCAGCTCGAATGCATCAACAGCGGCAAGCCGCTGCCGTTCTGCCGCAACGGCGACGTGGTGGGCATCATCGAGATGCTGCGCTACATGGCCGGCTGGACCACCAAGATGAGCGGCGAGACACCGAACGTGTCGCTGCCGGGCGAATGGCACGCATACACGCTGCGCGAACCGGTGGGCGTGGTTGGGCAGATCATTCCGTGGAATTTTCCGCTCAACATGGCGATGTGGAAGATCGCGCCCGCCCTGGCAGCGGGTTGCGTGGTCGTTATGAAGCCGTCGGAGCAGACCCCTCTCACGGCGCTCAGGCTCGGCGAACTCGCGCTGGAAGCGGGGATTCCGCCAGGCGTGCTGAACATCGTGACTGGCTTCGGCAATCCTGTCGGCTCCGCGATCGCCGCTCATCCGGGCATCGACAAGGTCGCGTTCACGGGCTCCGGCGAGACGGGACGGCGCATTTTGCAGGCAGCGAGCGGCAACCTCAAGCGCGTCTCACTGGAACTGGGCGGCAAGTCTCCCGTGATCGTCTTTCCCGACGCGAACCTCGAAGCCGCGGTCGCGGGCGTGTGCTCGTCGATCTTCTTTCATGCCGGGCAGATTTGCGCGGCGGGTTCACGGCTCTACGTCCACGAACGCGCGTTCGAGCCGATGCTGGAGCTCATCGCCAAGCGCGCGAACGGCATGAAGATGGGCCACGGCCTCGACGCTGGCACGGACATGGGTCCCGTCATCTCGCGGCGCCAGCTCGATCGCGTCGCGGGCTACATCCACAGCGGACAGGAAGAGGGCGCAACGCTCTACGCGGGTGGCGGCTCGTCGGGCGAACGCGGCTACTTTGTGCAACCCACCGTGCTGACCGGCGTCAAGCCCGGCATGAAGGTGCATGACGAGGAAATCTTCGGGCCGGTGCTGTGCGCGATGTCCTTCGACGACGACGACCTCGACCGTATCGCCGCGACCGCGAACGCCTCCAGCTACGGGCTCGCGGCCAGCATCTGGACGAAGGACATCGGCCGCGCGCACAAGATGGCGCGCCGCATGCAGGCGGGCATCGTCAACGTGAACGCGCTCTCGTCGCCCGACGCGACCTTGCCCTACGGCGGCTACAAGCAATCGGGCTGGGGCCGCGAACGCGGCTTCGAGGCGATCGAGCTCTACACCGAGGTCAAGGCGGTCGCGATCAATCTGAACAACTGACGCAGACCACACAGGACAGGAGAATACCCATGACAGGCAGCATCGACTACATCGCGAAGGACGGCCGGGCCTACATCACGATCAACCGCCCGGAGAAGAAAAACGCGATGACGAGCGCCATGCTCGATCAACTAATGGACGGCTACGACCGGGCCGAAGCCGACGACGACGTGCGCGTGGTCGTGTTGCAAGGCGCTGGCGAAGACTTCACGACCGGCCACGATCTGGCTGAAGTCGGCACCGAATACGGAGAGACCACGTACGACGACAAGGGTCGTGCGCGCAAGCCGAGCCAGCGTGCGCGGCTGTTGCACGACAAGCGCTATATCGAACGCTTTGAGCGGATTTTCAAGTTTCTCAAACCAACGCTGTCGCTCGTCAAGGGCTATTGCCTCGGCGGCGGTTTGTACCTGGCCGAAGCGTCGGATCTCGTCATCGCGGCTGACACCGCGAAGATGGGACATCCGGAGCAGAAGCTCGGGCTGTCAGGCGCTGCCTACTTCGCCGCCTGGGAGATGATGACGCTCGGTCCGCGCAAGGCGCGCGAACTACTGCTGATGGCTGACGTCTGGGACGCGCAAACCTGTCTCGCGAACGGTTTCGTCAACAAGGTCGTGCCACGCGCGTCGCTCGTCGAAGCGGGCGAGGAATGGGCGGAGCGCATCGTACGTTTGCCACGCGACGGCATCGTAATGGGCAAGGCCGCGACGAATCTGGCGATGAATGCGCTCGGCATCGACGCCCAGTTCTCCTACGGTCACGTTCTGCATACACTCGCCACCAACGTGCGTTACGAAGCCGACGAGTACAACTTCATGAAGCAGCGCCGCGACAAGGGCGTGCGTGCGTCGAACCACGAGCGCGAAGCGTTCTACACCGAAAAGGACAAAGCATGAAGACGGCGCTGCAGGGCCTGAAGGTGCTCGATTTCACGCAGATGATGACCGGCCCGTTCGCGACGATGATGCTCGGCGATTGCGGCGCCGACGTGATCAAGGTCGAGCAGCCGGAAGGCGATCCGTTCCGCCGCTCTGGCGAGACAACGCTCAACGGCGACGGCGCGTTCTTTCTTGGCGTGAATCGCAACAAGCGCGGGATCGTGCTCGATCTGAAGACGGAGGAAGGACGCGCTGCCGCGCGAGCGCTCGCCGCCGAGGCCGACGTGCTGGTTGAAAATTTTCGACCGGGCTTTACGGAACGCGTCGGCATCGGCTATGAAGCGCTACGCGAACTGAATCCGCGCCTCGTTTATTGCTCGATCTCGGGCTTCGACCGCAACGGCCCCGACCGCAATCGCCCTGCGCTCGATATGATCATTCAGGCCATCTCGGGCGTGATGCAGGTCACGGGTACGCAAGAATCCGGCCCGCTCAAGACGGGATTTCCCTTCTCGGATCTTGTTACCGCGCTGCTCGCGGCGATCGGCATGCTCACCGCGTTGCAGGCGCGCGAGCGCACAGGCGAAGGACAACGCGTCGATCTGTCAATGCTCGACGCGAGCATATTCAGCCAGGTGCCGCGCGATGTTTATTTCGATCTGACTTCGAAGACGCCCTTGCGCATGGGCAACCAACACTGGGACATCGTGCCGAACAACACATACGCGACGTCCGACGGCCGCGACATCATGATCATCACGATCAACGACAAGTTCTGGCAGGTGCTGTGCGACGCGCTCGATGCACCGGAGCTCAAGACCGACGAGCGCTTCGCGACGAAGGCTGCACGTCTTGCGAATCGTGAACTCGTCAACGAACGGCTCGCCGCGATCTTCTCGACCCGCGATCTCGACGCGTGGGAAGCGCGGCTGTCCGCGGCGGGCGCGATCTACGGCGCGGTGCGCACGTGGCCCGAAGTTTTCAGCGATCCGCACGTCGTCGACAACTTGTTGAAGACGCTGCCGCACCCGAAGGGCGGCGAATTCAAGATCATCAATAATCCGCTGAACTTCTCCGCCACGCCGACGCGGATCGACCGCTCGCCGCCGATGCTTGGCGAACACAACGAGGAAGTGCTAAAGCAGCACGGCGGCGCATGGCCTGTGGTGGTCGCATAAGACGGGATCGGCAATAGCAAGGAGGCATCGTGGAAAGGACCTGCATCATCGTCGGCGCGAGCCATGCGGCGGCGCAACTTGCGCCGAGTCTTCGGCAAGAAGGGTGGCAAGGGCGCATCATTGTGGTCGGCGACGAGCCCCATTTTCCGTATCATCGGCCGCCATTGTCGAAGGCGTATTTGCTGGGCGAAAAGAGCAGCAACGATCTGCTGATCCGGGCCGAGGACGCTTACGGCAAACTCGGCATCGAGTTTTGTCTGGGCGAGCGGGTCGTCGCGATCGATCGGGAACGCAAGTCAGTGATGCTGCGCGATGGCGCATCGCTCGCCTACGACAAGCTCGCGCTCTGCACCGGTACACGTGTGCGGACCGTTGCGCTCCCCGGCGCGCAACTCGAAGGCGTACATTACCTGCGCGGCATCGCAGACATCGATCGCATTCGCCGCCACGTGCAGCCGGGCGGGTACGCTGCAATTGTCGGCGGCGGCTATATCGGGCTGGAGACGGCGGCTGTGCTCAGGCGTCTCGGTATGCATGTAACCGTGCTCGAAATGGCGCCGCGCGTGCTCGCGCGTGTCACTGCGCCGCAGGTGTCTGGCTTCTTCGAGCGCGTGCATCGGGAAGAGGGCGTCGATATCCGCACGAGTGTCACCGTCGATCGTTTCGAGGGCGACGGGCACGTCAAGCGGATCGTGCTGAACGACGGCACGGCGCTCCCTGCGAGCCTGGTCGTGATCGGCGTCGGCGTGGTGCCTAACGTCGAGCTGGCGCAGGCGGCCGGGCTCGATGTCGATAACGGCATCGTCGTCGATGAGTGCGCACGGACATCAGACCCGGACATCGTCGCGGCGGGCGACTGCACGCTACATCCGTCGCCGTACTACGGCCGCATACGACTCGAATCGGTCCCCAACGCGACTGAACAGGCGAAAGCAGCCGCCGCGGCGCTGTGCGGCAAGGATAAGCCGTATCGTGCGACACCGTGGTTCTGGTCCGACCAATACGACATCAAGCTGCAGATTGCGGGCATCAACACGGGTTACGACCAGGTCGTTGTGCGCGGGCCGCGCGACACAGGCCGCAGTTTCAGCGCCTTCTACCTGAAGGAAGGCCGGCTCCTCGCAGTCGATTGCATCAATCGCGCGCAGGATTTTATGCTCAGCAAGCGCGTGATCGCCGAAGCCGTGCCACTCGATCCGGCATGCTTGGCCGACGAGGCGTTTTCATTGAAGTCGCTGTTCGAAACGGCGCAACACTAGTCCGATCAAGTTAGCCAGAGAGGTGTGCAATGCCAGTCATCAAATACGTACAGGTAAGCGGTGAGACCACGGAAGTCGACGTACCGCTCGGCAGTTCCGTGATGCAGGGTGCCGTCGACAACATGATCGCGGGCATCGTCGCCGAATGCGGCGGCGCGTGCAGTTGCGCGACCTGCGAAGTCTATGTCGACGATGCGTGGATGGGCGTGGTCGGCGAAGCGTGCGATGTCGAGCGCGAAATGCTCGAAGGTCTCGGAGAGCCGCGCAGCAATAGCCGCCTGAGCTGCCAGATCGAGATCACGCCGGAGCTGGACGGCCTCGTCGTCGCGATTCCTGGCTGACCGGAGGGCGTATGGCGCTGACGGTGAGCGATCTGCTGTCGGTCCTTCGGGTGCGCGAGGAAAGTCGTCACGTATTCGCGAGCGACTCGCTCTTCGATGGCGTGCGGCGCATTTACGGCGGACAAATGCTCGCCCAGTCGATCATGGCGATGGGGCGAACCGTGCGCGAGGCGCACGGCCTGCATTCGATGCAGGGTTATTTCGTACACCCTGGGGACGTGTCGAAGCGCATCCGCTTCGACGTGCAACTGGTGCGCGATGGCCGCAGCTTCAGCACGCGCCGGGTGACCGTCACGCAGAGTGAGCGCGTGGTGTTCATCGGCGCGGCCTCGTTTCAGGCGTCAGAGGGCGATCACGAGCGTCTCGCACGGATGCCGGACGTGCCATCGCCCGAACACATGCCCGCCGAAGCGGAGTTTTACGCGCGCGAAGCCCATCTGCTGGAGCGACGCCGCTCGCACGTATCGACGATCATGAGGCTCTTCGAGCGGCGCAGCGAGATGTGGCGGCCTTGGCTCGATCCGGGCGTAATGGCGCCCTCCAACGGGCTTTGGTGCCGGTTGCGCGAGCCGTGCGGCGACGATCCTCTGCTCTGTCATGCCGTGCTCGCCTATGCGTGCGATCTCGACCTCATGACCACCGCGATGCGTCCGCGCGGCCACGGCACGATGGACCGCCGCGCGCGCTCGGCGAGCCTCGATCACGCGATGTGGTTCCATGCGCCCGTGCGCCCCGATGCGTGGTTCTACTACGAAATGAGCGGGCCGTGCGCGACAAACAATCGCGGGCTTGGCGCGGGCGCGTTGTATCAGGACGGGCGGCGGATCGGTACGGCGATGCAGGAAGGGCTGATGCGCGTCAATGAGGATGAGAGTCTTGCGTGACGCCGTCGCGCAACCTATGAATGAATCAGGGTGAGCGACACGATGGGTCAGTGGGACGACAAGTTCGAACGCGCCGCGCGGAGATGGGCCGAATGGAGGATGCACGAGTATGCGCAGACCGAGCGCGTGATCGGCCATATCATCGAGGACAAGGCGCGGCGACATCCGCATCATGAAGTGTTCCGGTTTCGCGACCGGACCGTTACGTTCGACGAGCTGAACGCATCGTCGAATCGCGCGGCGAATGGCTTTCGCGCGCTCGGCATCGAGCCCGGCGACAATGTCGCACTGATGCTTTCGAACCGCGTCGAGTTCCTGTTCGCGTGGTTCGGGCTTAACAGAATTGGCGCGGTTTGCGTGCCGATCAACGTCGCGCTGAAAGGCGAAGGGCTCGCGTATCAGATCGATCATGCAGATTGCGTTGCGCTCGTCGCCGAGCCCGCCTATGCCGGGACGCTAGGCGCCATCGCGGACCGGCTGCCGAAGCTGAATCACACGATTGTCGTGGATGCGCGCACGACGCCGCATCTCGCAGACTGGCCAGGGCGCGAAGCGCTGCACTTCGACGAACTCATGTCCCGCGCGGAGACCGCGCCCGGCGTTGCGGTGGACTTCAGGCAGTTATCGACTATCTCGTACACATCGGGCACGACGGGGCGCTCGAAGGGCGTGCTGATCAGCCATCACTACTGGTACGAAATCTGGTCGCAGGCGGTGAAGTACTCGCGCTATACAGACGAAGACGTTCTCTACACCGGCCTGCCGTTTTTTCACACGAGCGCGCAGGGGACGACCGGTCCCGCAATTCTGGCGGATGCGCAGGCGGTGTTCGCCGATCGCTTCTCGGCGAGCCGCATGCTCGACGATTGCCGCCGGTGGAACTGCACGTCGGCGAAATTCATCGGCGGGATGCTGTCGATCCTGATGAAGCAGGCGCCATCGCCGCTCGATGCCGACAATCCGCTTCGCTTGATGGTGGGCGCCGCCGCGCCGCCGCATCTTTGGCATGCTTTCGAGGCGCGCTTCAACACGCGCCTGCTTGAACTGTACGGCATGACCGAATGCAGCAGCTGTCTGGTGAATCCGTACGACGACCGCCGCGCGGGCGCGTGTGGAAGGGCGATCACGGGATACGACGTACGTATCGTGGATGATTTGGACAATGAAGTAGAACGCGGCACGACCGGCGAATTGATCGCGAGACCGCAACGCCCGTTTCTCGGCACGAGCGGCTATTACAAGGACCCCGCCGCGACGCTCGATCTGTTCCGGAATCTATGGATTCACACGGGCGACCTCGCGCGACAGGACGATGACGGTTATTTCCACTTCGTCGACAGAAAGAAGCAGGCGCTACGAAGGCGCGGTGAAAACATCTCGTCGTTCGAGGTTGAAGCCGTCATCGGGGCACATCCGGCGGTGCTCGAATCGTGCGTGGTGGGCGTACCAGCCGAGATGGGCGAAGACGACGTGAAGGTCGTCATCGTGCTCAGACACGGCGAGCGACTCACGGAAGCGGAGCTGATTCGCTGGTGCGAGCCGCGTCTCGCGTATTTCGCCATTCCCCGTTATATCGCGTTTCGCGACAGCCTGCCGAAAACGCCGAGCCAGCGCGTCGAGAAGTATCGGCTGCGCGCGGAAGGCGTCACCGACGACTGTTGGGATCGCGAACGCGCGGGCATCGTCATTCAGCGCTGATGCGCGCCGTCACGAAGCGGCAACGATAGGAAATCGGTCTCACTTTCTCGCAAAACAGTATTGGACCTGCATCGCCAGCCGGGCGAATCTTGAGCCTGAGCCGCTCGACGTGGAGCGTGCATGAAGATGATCCTGGTTCAAGACCATATCGTGAGAAGAGGTGACACATGACCACTAGCGTTGCAGTTGTTACGGGCTCGAACGGCCTGACGGGACAAGCCATTTGCAAGAACTTGAGTGAGCGCGGTTACAAGGTCGTCGGACTCGACATCGCCGAGTCGGGCAAGGGCGAGTACGCCTACCGCAAGTGCGACGTCACAGATATCGAACAGATTCGCGCGGCCGTCGAAGCGATCGACGCGGAGCACGGCACGATCCGCGTGCTCATCAACAATGCGGGCGTCTGGCACGGGAAAACATTCTTCGACATCTCGCCCGCCGACTACGACTTCACCTACGGCGTCAATGCGCGCGCGCCGTTCTTCCTGAGCCAGGAAGTGGCGAAGCGTCTCGTGAAAACGGGCGGCGGCGGCGTGATCGTGAACCTCGCGTCGATCGTGGCCACGGCGGGCAGCGGCGTGACCGACTACGGCGGTTCGAAGGCGGCGGTCATCAACCTGACGAAGAGCCTCGCGAAGCCCCTCGGCCCCCATGGCATTCGGGTCACGGCCGTCTCGCCGGGGACCATCAACACCGCGATGGGCGAAAAGGTGCCCAAGGAGATCCGTGACAAACTCATCGCGGGCTCAGGCCTGCAGCGCGCCGCGGAACCGGAAGAGATCGCGTCGGCCATCGGCTTTCTCGTGAGTGACGACGCTCGCTACGTCACCGGCGCAACACTCGACGTCAATGGCGGTCTGTAAGCGGCTTGCCGACATGAACTCAAGCATTCAATTGATCTGACGGGAGGCGCGATGTCTGGATGTCCTTTCAGCAAGCCGGCGTTCCCCATGCCACGGCAATGTCCTTTCGTTCCGCCCGCAGAGTACCGTGATTTTCAGCAGCAGCCGGGACCGGTAAAAGTGCAGATGTGGGACGGCCGGGACGCCTGGCTGTTCACGCGTTACGACGATGTGCGCGCCGTGCTCGGCGATAACCGCTTCAGCGGCGATCCGCACGTAAGCGGCTTCCCGAGCCTCTCGCCCGCGCGCAATGCCGTCCTCGATCTGGAGCCCGCGTTCATTCGCATGGACCCGCCGCAGCACGGCCACTATCGGCGCATGCTGACGAAAGAATTCATGATCAAGCGGGTGAGCGAGCTTCGCCCGCGCATCGATTCGATTTTTAATCGACTCATTGATGAACTGCTCGAAAAGGGACCGCCCGCCAATTTGGTCGAAGACCTCTTCCTGCCGCTGACGTCGGAAGTAATCGCCGGCCTGCTCGATGTGCCCGCGAGCGATCACGGCTTCTTTCAGGAACAAAGCCGGCTCAAGGTGCTGCTCGACGTCGATCCGTCGATTCCGAAGGCGGCGTCAGACCGCATCCTCGCGTATCTCGACCGGCTAATCACCGAGCGTGCGAAAGATGCGGAAAACCGCACGGACCTGCTGAGCCGGCTCATCGTCGAGCAGGTGCGGCCGGGGCATCTGACGCATCGCGAACTGGTGATCATGGCTGAGCTGCTGCTGATGGCCGGCCACGAAACGACCGCGAACCAGATGGCGCTCGGCGTGTTCAGCTTCCTCACCAACCCGGACCAGCTGCGCTTGCTGCGTGAGAACCCTTCGCTGCTGCGCAATGCGGTCGAGGAAATGCTGCGCTTTCATACTATCGTTCACTACAACGCTTTCCGGGTCGCAACGGAAGACGTCGAAGTGGCGGGGCAGATGATCCGCAAGGGCGAGGGCGTAATCGCGCTGATTTCCGGTGCGAATCACGACGCCACGGCGTTCGAGCAGCCGGATCGCTTCGACATCACGCGCAAGGCCGATCATCACGTCGCGTTCAGCTACGGCATTCACCAGTGTCTGGGCCAGCCCCTTGCGCGCGTCGAGTTGCAGGTCGTGTTCGCGACGCTCTTCGAACGCATGCCGAGCTTGCGCTTTGCCGTGCCGCTCGAAGAGATCAAGGGCAAGGGCGATCATTTCGTGCAAGGCCTCGAAGCCTTGCCGGTTACCTGGTAATCAACTGGAGCGCGCTCATAGTAGCGATGAAGGAGAGCAGGGCATGGCAAACGGAAACTTCAAACTGCGCGTCGCAGTGGATCAGGACGTGTGTGTCGGCGCGGGACTTTGCGTGCTGTCGACTGCCGAGGTGTTCGACCAGCGCGACGAGGACGGTGTCGTGAAGCTGTTGCAGACAGAACCGGACGAGGCACTCTACGAAAAGGTGCTCGGCGCAGCACGCAAATGCCCGTCAAAGGCGATCAAGGTCGAGAAGTTGACCGACGATGCAGACACGCAGGAGAGCGGGCAGTGAACGCGCGGCCCGAATCGGTGGTGATCGTCGGCGCGGGGCAGGCCGGCCTGCAGACGGCGGCCTCCTTGCGCGACGAAGGGTACGAAGGCGCGATCCGGCTCATCGGCGACGAAGCGGGGCTCCCGTATCAAAGGCCGCCACTGTCCAAGAGCTTCCTGACCGGTGATATCGCGGCGGACGAACTGAGTCTCGAAGAATCCCACTGGTTCGACCACGCGCGCCTCGAGCTGCTGGCCGGTGAGCGCGTCGGCGCGATCGATCGCCGGCGTCAGAGGCTTTCGTTGCTGTCAGGGCGCATCGTGCCCTACGATCATCTCGTCCTCGCGACGGGATCGCGCAACCGCTCGCTACCCTTTGCGATGCAACCGGCGCACGGCGTCGTGTCGCTGCGCTCGGTGTGCGATGCGCAACTGCTCAAAGCGCGCCTCGCCGATGCGCGGCGCGTCGTCGTGATCGGCGCGGGATTTCTCGGCCTGGAGGTCGCGAGCATCGCGGCGGCGCGCGGTTGCGACGTGCATGTCGTCGAATCCGTGGATCGCGTGATGAAGCGCGCGATTTCCGCGGAAATGTCGGCTGCGTACGCCGCGCATCATCAGGCGTCGGGCGTGCGCTTTTTCTTCAATGCGCGCGTCGAGCGCATCGTCTGCCGCGATGATCAAGTCTGCGCTGTCGAACTGGCGGACGGCACGCGGCTCGACGCCGACCTCGTGCTCGTGGCCGCCGGCGTGGTGCCGAACAGCGAACTCGCGACCGCGTGCGGCCTGTCAGGCTTCAACGGCGTCATCGTCGATGAGCGCCTGCGCACATCGGATCCGGCGATCTCCGCCATCGGCGATTGCGCGGCGTTTCCATACGCGTTCGACGGCGGCGATCTGCTGCGCCTCGAATCGGTGCAGAACGCGGTCGATCAGGCGCGCCATGTGGCACGCGCTCTGCTCGGCGATGCGGCGCCCTACAACCAGACGCCTGTCTTCTGGAGCGATCAAGGCGGCGCGCGGCTGCAGATAGCGGGCGTCGCACGCAGGCTTGACAGCAGTGTCGTGCGCGGCGATCCCGAGTCTGGCGCGTTTTCGGTGTTCCGCTACCGGCATCATCGGCTGACCGGCGTCGAATCGTGCAACCGACCCGCCGAACATATGGCCGCGCGGCGGTTGTTGCAAAGGCGTATCAGTCCGACGCGCGAGCAGGCCGCGGATCCTTCGTTCGATCTGAAGCTGTTGCTGACGCTTGAGGAAGCGGTCTGAAATCCGTTGCGGAGAAAGACATTCATGGCTGCATCGCCCATTCTCGACGGCATCCGCATTCTCGACATGACGTCGGTGATCTTCGGCCCGTATTGCACGGCGACACTTGCCGAAATGGGCGCGGATGTCATCAAGATCGAGCCACTAGGCGGCGACGAGATCAGGCGCGTCGGGCGGCCCGCGAAGACGCGCGGCATGGGACCGGCGCACATGACGCTCAATCGCGGCAAACGCTCCGTCGTATGGGACCTGAAGACGCCGCGCGGGAAGGCATCGCTGTTGCGTCTGCTTTCCCGCTGCGACGTGTTCATTCATAACCTGCGGCGGGAGGCGATCGAGCGGCTCGGCCTCGGCTATGATGCGATCCGCACCCTGCATCCTCGTCTCGTCTATGTGCATTGCACGGGCTTCGGTGAAGGCGGTCCGTACTCAGGCCGGCCCGCGTACGACGACATCATCCAGGCTGCATCGGGGGCGGCAAGCCTTCTTCCGCGCGCCGACGGCAACCCCGCGCCGCGCTATCTCCCGATGGCGATGGCCGACAAGGTCGCCGGCCTGCATGCGACGTACGCCGTGCTCGGCGCATTGCTGCATCGCGAGCGGACCGGCCAGGGGCAGGCCGTCGAGGTGCCAATGTTCGAGAGCTTTACGCATTTCCTGTTGCAGGAGCATCTCTATGGCCGTGCGTTTATTCCGCCGACCGATGCCGCTGGCTACCCGCGCCAGCTCGATCCGCTGCGCCAGCCGCTGAAGTGTCTCGACGGCTATATCGCGGTCGCGCCTTACACGGACGAGCGCTGGGTGCGCTTCTTCGACGTGACGGGGCATGCGGACTTCCTCGAACAGGAAAAGCTATGCACGGCGCGCGAGCGCTTCCTCGCGCTCGACCGAATGCACGCGGAAATGGCCCGCATCGTGGCGGACAGGCCGTTGCGCCACTGGCTCATGCTCTTTGCCGAATGCGATATCCCCGCGTCAGAGGTCCGGGATCTCGAAGGTGTACTCACGGATCCTCATCTGACGTCGGTGGGCTTCTTTGAGCAAAGAACCCATCCGTCGGAGGGTGGCACGTTGCAGATGCGCCTGCCGGTGCGCTTTCACGACACTCGGCCGGCCGAGATGCGCGCAGCCCCCTGTCTCGGCGAGCACAGCGAAGAGATAGAGGCCTGGTTGCAGGAGGGCGACACGCCGCGCTGAGCGTGTCAGGCCGCGGCAGCTTCGACGAGACTCGGCGAAGATGTATTGATGAAGTACTGTGGATGACGCGCGATCAGTTGCGCCGCGTTCGCTCGCGCGGCCTCGCGCCATGCGTTGAGAAGGGGGGGCACGCGATCCTTGTGCCAGGCGAGCGACAGCGAGACGCCCGCGGTTTCGACGGCGAGCGGCCGATAGGCGACGCCGTGCGGCTGCATCAGTTGCATGATGGCGGGCACGACCGCAACGCCTACACCTGCCGCGACGAGACACGCGGACGTATGCATGTCGTAGGCCTCTTTTGCGATGTTGGGCTTGAGGTTCGCGTCCTCAAAGATATCGAGAATCTTGTCGCCGTAACCGCGCTCCGTCGCCGTGCCACGCGCGACGGCGATGAGCGGCCACTTCGCGAGATCGCGCAGATTGACCGGTCCGGGAACGTCATATTCGCTTCCGGCGGGCACGGCCACCACAAGCAACTCGCGATAGAGCAGCTCGGTCACGATGTTGTGATCGAAGACATGGCCGCGCACAAGCCCGACTTCGATCAGGCCTTCCTTGAGGCCCGCGATCTGCTGAGATATGGTCATTTCCTGCAGGCTCACGTCCGAGTTCGGTGCGAGCGTGTTGAAGATCCGCAGCGTGTTCGGCAGAAAGCAGTAGATCGCCGTGTAGATCGAGCCGACGATCAGATGCGCGCGCGCCCCTCGGCCCGATGCACGTACCGCCGCTATGGCCGCCGACGCCGTGTTGAGCACGCGCTGCGCGTGCTCAACGAGAATCTCCCCAGCCGGCGTGAGCAGTACTTTGCGTTTTTCGCGCGTGAAAAGCGGAGTGCCCAGTTCGTCTTCAAGGGCGATGATCTGTGCGCTCAACGCGGGCTGGGCGATGTTCACGCGCTCGGAAGCGCGCGTGAAGTTCAGCTCGGCGGCCACGGCGAGGAAATACTGGAGTTGGCGCATGTTCATGTCAGCGTTCCTTCCTTGCTGTTCGCGTGTAGGCGATCGCGACGATCGGTCCACACAGATTCGATTCCAGCTCGCCGAGATATCGGGCGACCAGGCGCTCGTCGGCGCCTTGGCGGATCGGGTCGGTCATATACAGGGCGAGGGTTAGCGCGTGCGCCAGGCGACGCGCGAACGTCGATGTTCCGCCGCGCCTGTTCGTCGCTCGCATCGGGTCACCGCGTTCGCGTTCAGTGGACGCCGCGCCATGCGAGCGTGCCGGCGTCGACGCTGAAGGTGCCGCCTGTCGAGAAAGACGCCTCGTCGGACGCGAGGAAGCACACGAGCTTCGCGACTTCTTCGGGACGTCCCAGACGTTTGAGCAGATGTGTGCCCCACAGACGCGCGCGGGCCTTCTCGCGGTCCTGCGCGTGCTCGACGCTGCGGGACAGCATCGGCGTGTCGATCGCCCCTGGCGCGTAGGCGTTGCAGCGAATGCCAGCGTCGGCGAGATCGAGTGCGATCGCCTTGGTCAGCATCACGACGCCGCCTTTGCTCGCCGCATACGCGGGCAAACCCGGATAGGCGACGCTGCCGGCGACGGACGCGCCATTAACGATGACGGGACCCTTGGTGGATTTCCGCAGCCACGGCGCGGCAAACTTGCTCGCAAGCCACATCGCCTTGAGATTTACGGTCATGACCGTGTCCCACACGGCTTCGGGCAGGTCTTCGATCGTCGGGGCGCGGCCGGTCAGTCCGTCGTCGGTGACGCCGGCGTTGTTGACGAGGACGTCGATGCCGCCCGCGAGGCGCGCGGTCTCGTCGATCATGTGGCGGATCGCGTCCGTGTCTGACAGATCCGTGCGGATAAAGCAGGCTTTCGCGCCGGCCTCTTCGACCTCGTGCGCGGCCGTCGTGCCGCGGTCCTCCTGCAGGTCCGCGAGCGTGACCCATGCGGCACCCTGGAGCGCTGCCTCGATCGCGATCGCGCGGCCCATCCCCTGCGCCGCGCCTGTGACCACGACGACTCGATCCTTGAGCTTCATTGCGTGTCTCCGTTCTGTTCTCGCCCGGGTTCGGGCTTCTTTGCCGGCGTCTCGTCCGCTGCAAGCGTGCGCCGGTCGATGAGAAAAAACTTAACGCAACTAAATGAGTTAATCTATAACAGTCTGTCTATGAAAGTTTATCGATCGTCTCAACATGGACATCCTGACCGATATCATTCGACTTATGCGACCCCAGGCGATCAGTTGGAGAACGGTCGACGTGCAGGGTCGATGGGGTATGAGCGTGCCGTGCCGGGATATACCGGTGTTCTTCCTCGTCGTCACGGGACAATGCTGGTACGTGCCGCGCCACGGCCAGCCACTCCTGCTGCGGCAGGGCGACTATCTACTGATGCGCGCGACGGCCCGCTACTGCCTCGTCAGCGATCCCGACGCCATCGAGACCTTGCATGCGATGGAAACACACGTCGCTCGCGATCAATATGTGCGCTGGGACGACGGGCTTGGCGGCGACAAAGTGCGTATCGTTGGCGGCTACTTCGAAATCGGCCCCGAGCATACCGCGCTGTTCTCCGGGATGTTGCCGGACTTCCTGCACATCCGTTCGTCGGATGAGGAGGCGGGGCGACTCTCGCGCCTCATCGCACTGATCGGAGAAGAGTCGGGATCGGGTCTGCCGGGGCACGATCTTGTGATGAGCCGCCTCGTCGAGATCATGCTGGTCGAAGTGTGGCGCCGTCCGCTGACGAAGATCGACTCACGCGAGGCGGGCTGGTTCAGCGGAATGGCAGATCCAAACATCCACCTGGCGCTGCAGAGGATGCACTCGGATGTGGCGCGTCACTGGACCGTCGGCAGCCTTGCAAAGGAGGTCGGCATGTCGCGCGCCGCATTTGCGCGGCGTTTCGCCGAACGTGTCGGCGTTGCGCCCGCGACGTATCTGTCGAACTGGCGCATCGCGTTGGCCAAGGATGCGCTAATCAACAGCGAGCGTTCGATGATCGATATCGCACTGTCCATCGGCTATTACTCGGACAGCGCTTTTAGTACGGCTTTCAGCCGTGCCGTGGGTGTCGCGCCCGCGGCCTTCAGGCGCGCAAGACGAAGTGAACAGCCCGCGCAATAGCGGGCTTTCTCAGCTATACGCCGATCTGCTTGAATCATCGTTTTTTAGTATTTCCCCTCTTGCATTGGTCGCCCGTATCTTGTGCTCATCGCAGGCGTCTGCGGTCGCTTCTCTCCGAAGCGATGCAAGGCGCGGTTCACCCGATTCGCAAGAGAGCGCAATATGCTGAGGGTATGCATTTTCGGTGGCGGGGCAATCGGCGGCTATCTGGCGGCGCATCTCGCGCGCGCCGGACGCTGCGAGGTAAGTGTCGTCGCGAGGGGCAGGACGCTCGACGCCATCCGCAGCCACGGGCTTCGCGTCAGAACCGCGAGCGAGGCGTTCACGGTGCCCGTGCGCGCCACCTCCGACACACGCGAGCTGGGCGTGCAGGACTACGTGTTCATCACGCTCAAGGCGCATCAGGTCGACGGGGCTCTCGAACAGATCGCGCCGCTGATCGGCCCCGAAACCGCGGTGCTGCCGCCGACCACAGGCATTCCCTACTATTTCTTTCACGCGTTTCCGGGACCTTTCGACGGCCGGCAACTCCCCGCGCTCGACCGCGAGGGGCGTCAATGGCGCGCGATTCCGCCGAAGCAGGTGTTGGGCTGCGTCTACTGGATCGGCGCACATGCGAGCGCGCCGGGCGTCATCGTGCAGGACGGTGCGAAGGCCGGCTGTCCGATCGGTGAGCTCGACGGCAGCGACTCGCCTCGCGTGCGCGCGTTGAGCGAGCTGCTATGCGCGAGCGGAATCGATTCGAAGGTAAACAAGGACATCCGCTCCGCGATCTGGATGAAGTTCGTCAACAGTCTCGCGTTCAATCCCGTTGCGCTGCTCACGCAGGGCACATTGGGAGAGATGGCCGAGGCGAGCGGCGTGCTGAACATCGTGCGCGTGATGATGACCGAAGCTGATGCCTTGGCCGCGCAACTGGGGCTTGCGATCGGGCCGGCCCCCGACAGGCGTATCGCGCTGACGGTCAGTGCATCGAACCACAAAATGTCGATGCTGCAGGATCTCGAGGCGGGCCGTCCGCTCGAACTCGAACCGCTGAGCCGCTCGATTCGCGCGCTGCGCGATCTCAAAGACGTGGCCACCCCCGTTCTCGACGCCGTGCTCGCGATGGCTCAACTGCGTGCCGTCACGGCGGCGCATGTAATCAACACACAGGAGCAACACGCATGACACACGCATCAACGACGGCCGCGACGCAAGATGACAACGACTTCAGACGCCCGCTCGCGGGCGTGAAAGTCGTCGAGGCATGCAGCTATATCTCAGGCCCGTTCTGCGCGCAGATGCTGTCCGACCTCGGCGCCGAAGTCATCAAGGTTGAGCCGCCAACGGGCGATCCCTATCGCAACTTCGGCCACGGCTGGAAGGGTGTGGGCACGGTCTGGACCAACTCGAATCGCGGCAAGCGTAGTGTCACGCTCGACCTCAAGGCCGCCGAAGATCTCGCACGATTCCAGACGCTTTTGCGTGACGCGGACCTGTACATCGAGAACTGGCGTCCGCATGTGTCGGCGTCGCTCGGCCTGAGCTTCGAGGCGGTGAGCGCGCTGAATCCGCGCATCGTTCAGCTTTCGATCACCGGATACGGCGCGGATGGCGACCTCGCGGCGGAGCCGGCCTTCGACGCGCTGATTCAGGGTCGCACCGGCCTGCTCAGCTACGAAGCCGCGGGCGGCAGGCCGCGCGCGACGAACACTTTCGTCGCTGACAAGGTCGCCGCGATCTTCGCCGCGCAGATGGCGCTCTCGGGATTGATCGCGCGCGATCGTGCCCAGAAGGCGATTCACCTCGAGACGTCGATGCTCGACATGCTGTCGTACTACAACTTTCCGGATATGTTCCACAACCGCGCTTTCGTCGACGACACATCGTCCGAAACGCTTGCGCCGCAGCCGGTGCTTGCGACGAGTGACGGGTATCTGGTGATTTCGCCCGTTTCAGGAAAGCAGTTGAGCCGGACGCTCGAAGCCGTCGGGCATCCCGAATGGAAAGACGAGCTGAAGAAGATCACCAGTAAGCGCGACATGACACATGCCTTTTTCGAGCGCATCGCGGCGCCGCTCAAAGAGAAGACGACCGCGCATTGGCTCGTGCGCTTTCGCGAACTCGATGTGCCGGCCGGTCCCGTCAATGCGCCCGATGCGCATCTGAACGACCCGCAGGTGCGGCATAACCAGTTGTATTCGGAGCTGGAGACGCCCGCGGGTGCAGTCCGGGCAATCCGCTACCCGGCGCGCTTCAACGGGCACCTGCTCAAACCTCGCCAGGCCGCGCCCGCGCTCGGCGAAGGCAATGCTGAACTGTTCGGCTTGTGAAAAGAGCTGGCGGTCGAACGTCCCCGACACGGAGAAACCAGTGCCCATCATCCTAAGCGGCGTCGACGGCATCCGTGCCTGCCTTGGCATGCACCTGGGCTACAGCGACTGGATCGAGGTCGATCAGGCCACGCTCGAGCGCTTTGAATCATTGACCGAAGATCGGTCACCGGGTGACATCGACGGTGCGGAACACGCGTTCGTGCCGGGCAGCGTTGTGCTCGCCTTGTTGATTCCAATGCTTCAGCAGATCTACATGCTCGAGGACACGCTTAATGTCGCGCTTCACCGGATCGAACAATTGCAGTTCGCCGCACCCGTTCCGACCGGTTCTGGTCTACGGGTCGGCGCGACCGTCAGAGCGATTCAGCCAGCGGGAGACCACTGGCACCTGAATCTCGAATGCGTAATGGACTGCGATGTCGTGACCGGACCGGTATTGCGTGCGAACGTACTGTACCGGTTCCGCCCTGCCGTTGTTGCAGGCATGCGCAATCCGTCTTTGCGCGCACACGGTCTGATCTGCGGTTGAGTAAAAAGAGGACGATGAATCGATCAGGTTGCATTAGCCGATTCGAATTTTTAATGTAGCACTACAAATCAAAAGTCTTGAACATATGAGACATGGAGACAGCAATGAAATATTGGAAATGGTCGTCAGCCGCCGCGGTGTTGTTCGTGTCAGCGCACGCGTCGGCGCAAAGCAACGTGTTGATTTACGGGATCATCGATTACGGTCTGAACTTTGTCAACAATGCGCAGACGGCGACGCATGGTGGACGCACGGGTGGTCAGCAGTACGCGATGAGCAGCAGCATCATGCAGGGCAACCGGCTGGGGTTTCGCGGAACTGAAGAACTCGGTGGCGGCTATCAGGCAATCTTCGTATTGGAGAACGGCTTCGATGTCGGCACGGGCGCGCTCGGTCAGGGTGGCAACATATTCGGCCGACAAGCGTATGTCGGTCTCGCATCGCCATACGGCACAGTGACAATGGGTCGCCAGTACGACTCAGTGGTCGACTACCTCGGGCCGATCACCGGATCAGTTGGTAACGGCACCTACTCGCTGCACGGAAATGACATCAACAACTTCGGCAACACGTACCGGGTGAACAACGCGGTCAAATTCACCAGCAACACGTATGGGGGGTTCAAGTTCGGCGGGCTGTATAGCTTTGGCGGCGTCGCGGGTTCGTTCGGCACGAACAGCATCTACTCCGCGGGCGCTTCCTATTCCATCGGCTCGTTCATTGGCGCTGTGGCGTATCTGCGTGCCCGCGATCCGAACCGCTCGCTCTTCGGCAACAACCCGAACAGTTCGACCACGGCCAATAACCTCGGCGCTACAAGTGGCGTTCAGACGAACCCGGTGTATGGTGCCTTCGCGTCGGCGGCGTATTATCAGGTGATAGGCGCGGCGTTTCAATACGCGGTGCAGAGCGCGATCGTTGGATTCAACTATTCGCACATCACGTTCGGCGATCTGAACTCACCTTCGTCGGGCAATCTCGCGCTGACCAATCCACGCGGTTACACGGGCAGCGCTGCATTTAACAGCTACAACGTGTTTGCGCGTTACGCGATCACGCCGTTCCTGTGGCTCAACGGCTCGTATGACTATCTCGTGGGCGGGGCGATCGACGGCAAGGAGAGCGCAAAGTACCACACGTTCAATGCGACGCTTGACTACTTTCTCTCGAAAAGGACAGACGTTTATTTCATGGCGAACTATCAGATCGCGTCGGGTGTGGATTCGACCGGCCAACCCGCCGTGGCGTCCTTCCTGACGATCACGCCTTCCAATACGCCGCATCAGGTCGTGCTGCGGGTCGGCATGCGGCACCGGTTCTAGACAGATATCGAGGCAGCGTTTCTCCATCAAACATCGAGGAAGGAATGGACACAACCGAAACCACCCTCACATGCCCATTCGCCACGGGACACTTTCCGTGGCCGCGAGACGGCGCCGCGCCGTTGGTTCCGCCGCGTCAGTACGCTCTGTTGCGTGAGCATTCCCCCGTCGCTCAGGTCAGTTTGTGGGACGGCAGTCTGGCGTGGCTCGTCACCGACATGAAGCATTTCCGCGAAGTCATGACGAGCCCGCACTTCAGTGCGTCGCCGTTGACGCCGGGTTTTCCGTTCGTCTCGCCGTCGCGGGCCGCGCAGTCGAAGTCGTATCAGACCTTCATCACGATGGACCCGCCCGAGCACGGCCAGTATCGCCGGACGCTGACGAAGGAATTCATGGCAAAGCGCATGCAGGAGTTGCGTCCGCTGGTCCAGAGTTCCCTCGATCAGCTTCTCGACAGCATGGAGCGTCACGGCGCGCCAGCCGACTTCATCGAAGCTGTCGCATTGCCGCTTCCGTCACTTGTCATTTCGATCATGCTCGGCGTGCCCTACGAGGATCACGACAAGCTGCAGAAATGGAGCGGTGACCGAATGGATATGTCCATCGCGCCCGAAGCGCTGACGCAGTCGGCAATGCATATGACTCAATACATTGACGCGCTGCTGCTTCAAAAGGAGCGCGACCCGGGTGACGGTAGCGACCTGTTGAGCCGGATGGCACTCGAGTGGATCAATCCCGGCAAGGTGTCGCATGCTGAGGCCGTGCAGATGGCGACGCTTCTCTACCTGGCCGGACACGAGACGACCGCGAATCAGATCGGCCTCGGGCTGCTGAGCCTCTTTCAGCATCCCGGGCAACGCGCGGCATTGATGGACGACGCGTCGCTCGTCAAAGGCGCCGTTGAAGAAATGCTGCGCTTTCATTCGATCACGCACATGAACTCGAACCGGGTCGCGACGGAAGACGTCATGATCGGCGGTAAGTTGATCCGGAAGGGCGAGGGCGTGTTAGCGCTGCTCCATGGCGCGAATCATGATCCGCTTGCGTTCCCTGAACCCGAGCGCTTCGACATCCGCCGGGATACGAAAGACCAATCACATGTCGCGTTCTCGTTTGGTATTCACCAGTGCCTCGGTCAGCCGCTTGCAAGGCTCGAACTTCAAGTGGTGTTCGAAACGATCTTCAAACGCTTTCCGCATCTGGAGCTTGCGATACCCGAGGATGCACTGCGTTACAAGGACAGGTCCTTCGTCTACGGATTGAAGACACTGCCTGTCCGTTGGTAGATGGAGGAAGAGATGAAGGCTCATTCGTTTGTGAAGGGCATGCGAGAAACGCTTGACGCGCTGATCGCGATTTTCGCCAGTCTGGCGATGGCGGCATAGTGAAGCTTCATCGAGCAACAAGGGGAGCAACTAAATGGATCGGAAGCTAGTCGGAAAGGTGGCGTTGGTCACGGGTGGCGCGTCGGGCATCGGCCGGGCCACGGCGATCGCATTCGCCCACAACGGTGCGGCTGTCGTCGTCGCGGACGCTGATGCAGCGGGGGGACGTGAGACGGTCGAGTTCATCGAGACACACTGTGACGCAGGAGCGATGTTCGTTCAGGCGGACGTTACTGATGCTGACTCAGTCAAGACAATGGTGCGTTCGGCCGTCGACAGCTTCGGCAGGATCGACATGGCGTTCAACAATGCAGGGGTGCCGGATCGCGCCGCTAGCCTCCATGTCTCTACGCAGGAGAACTGGGACCGCGTGATGTCCGTGAATCTGGAAGGCGTCTGGCACTGCATGAAGGCTGAACTCGATCACATGCTGGTCGCGGGGAAGGGTGCGATCGTCAACAATTCATCACGCTCGGGTCTCGTCGGCGTACCCTCCGACGGTGTATATGGCGCGGCAAAACACGGTGTCATCGGATTGACGAAGGCAGCGGCAATTGAATTTGCCGCCAGAGGCATTCGCATTAATGCGGTGTGTCCCGGGCTCGTCGAAACAGCGCTTACGCGCGCCCGCTTCGGCGACGAACTGTCCGCGCGCGCGGCGACAGCCAATCCGCTTGGCCGGTTGGCGCAACCCGAAGAAATCGCGAATGCCGTCGTGTGGTTGTGTTCCGATGCGGCATCTTTCGTCGTCGGCGTGGCGCTGCCCGTTGACGGGGGCGCTACTGCGCGCTAAACGAATGCAGTTATTTAATTCGAGGAGCCACCTTGATGACCAACGATACTTCCGTCCATTCATGTCCAATGGACGTAGATACCTTCCCGTGGCCCCGCGCCGCGGAGTGCCCGCTGCATCCGCCACCCCGCTACGCGATCGTTCGTGAGAGTGACCCCATCAAGCGCGTAACGGCCTGGGACGGCAGCACCGTATGGCTCGTGACGAAGATGAAGGACTTCCGTGAGGTACTGACGAGCCCGCATTTTAGTGCATCGCCGGAGACACCTGGATACCCTTCAGTGTCGCCCGCGCGCGCGGCGCAGTCGAGGTCCTATCAGACATTTATCACGATGGACCCGCCGGAGCATGGTCAGTATCGGCGCACGCTGACCAAAGAATTCATGATGAAGCGAATCGACGAGTTGCGGCCGTTCGTGCAAAAGACGCTCGATGACTTGCTCGATCAGATGATCGAGAAGGGGGCGCCCGCCGACTTCATTCAGGATGTTGCGCTGCCGCTTCCCTCGATGGTCATCTCCATCATGCTCGGTGTACCTTATCAAGATCACGCGCGGTTGCAGATGCTAAGCAGCAATCGCATGAATCTCGACATCAGCCCGGAATTGCTCAGGCGGTCTGCTCAGGAAATGGAGCAATATATCGACCGCCTTCTACGCGAGAAGGAGGAGAATCCTGGTGAAGGAAGCGACCTGCTGAGTCGTCTCGCCATTGAGTGGATCAACCCAGGCAAGCTGTCGCACTCCGACGCTGTGCAAATGGGCGCTTTGCTGTACCTCGCCGGACACGAAACCACCGCGAACCAGATTGGCCTTGGTTTGCTAAGCTTGCTGCAGGAACCCGAGCAAGTGGCAGCGCTGAATGCGGACCCCTCGCTGGTGCGGAGCGCGGTGGAGGAGATGCTGCGCTTTCATTCGATTACGCATATGAATTCCGCCCGTGTGGCGACCGCCGATGTCATGATTGGGGGCCAGCTCATTCGCAAGGGCGAGGGTGTCTTCGCACCGGTGCAGGCGGCGAATCACGATCCCGAGGCATTTTCGGAGCCCAACCGGTTCGATATTCGTCGTGATAGCAAGGGTGCATCTCATGTCGCGTTCTCGTTCGGCGTGCACCAGTGCTTGGGGCAACCGCTTGCGCGCCTTGAACTTCAGGTGTTGTTCGAGACGCTGTTCAAGCGGCTACCAACACTGCGTCTCGCTGTGCCTTTCGACGCACTCGAGTTCAAGCATAACGGCAATGTGTTCGGACTGGTTTCATTGCCGGTCGAGTGGTAGTTTCAATCGAAGGTACAACATGACACGATCCGGCCAAGCTATCCTCTGTGCGACGCTTACCATACGCGAATGCGACGAAGAAAACTTCGTCGCTTGGCACACGCGCGAGCATTTTCCGGAGCGCCTTGCAATTCCTGGATTTCTACGCGGCCGGCGCTTCGAGCGCACGGATGCAAAACGGTGCTATTTGATTCTCTACGATGTCGAGAGTCTTTCCGTGCTTTCCCGGCCGGATTATCTCGAACGTCTGAATAACCCCACTACATGGACTCGCGCCACCCTTCCGACCTTCCAAGATGGCCTGCGCTCAGCATACCGGTTGCTGGCGGATTCTGGGAACGCGGAAGCAGCGTTTGTGATGATGGTCCGCGTGCGATCGCTTGATGCACTGGCGTTAAAGGAAGAGATCACGTCGGAGCTACTAAACGATTGGTGCAGACGGCCCGGCATTGTGCGAATTGCTTTCGCAGAGCCTGACCAGATCGCTTCAACGCATGTAACGGAAGAAAGTCGTCAAAGCGGCAATCGCTTTGCCGAAGATTGGATTTTATTGGTCGAAGGACTCTCTGAAAAGCATCTGCGGGATTTCGCACGCGATGAATTCACTGCGTCACGCTGCCGCCGATGGGGCTTGGTCGGGGATGAATGCTGGAGGACCTATGGTTTGCAGGTGCGTGTCGCCAACAACTGATTCGTGACTAACTTCCCGTCACCGATCGAGTGCATCGACCTAAGGCAAGCGCATATGCTCGTGACTTTATATGACGATATCCGTTTACAGGCGGGTCAACATGCGAACAGAGAGGACACTTCGCTGTGGCGCTGGTTCTCCGCACTGTACCAAGATGGAAGAATTCGATGGTGCAAATCCCCGAATGGCTGGCTGGTCAGTATCGGTTACCGCATCTAGCCACTGAATCGGATTTCGACGCCGCGATTCTCATAGTAGGCCTTCCACGCAGCATGCGCATTACTGCCTGCCCTCTGCCAATTCTCCAAACAGCGCCACCCGATCCGTTGCTAGACCGCATGTTTCATGCATCGAGCCGCGCTGGACATAGCGCTGGTTCCAGGACAACGCCTCATCAAGCAGATGCGGAGTGTGTTTGCCATAGCTTTCGCGGCAGGACCGATCGAAATAGTCTTGCAGCATAGGGCGGTAGTCGGGATGCGCGTATTGCGCGATGACCTGCCGAGCCCGTTGCTTCGGCGAAAGCCCGCGCAGATCGGCAAGCCCCTGCTCGGTGACGAGCACAGCCACGTCGTGCCCGCTATCACTACTTGACGTCACCATCGTCGGCAATGGGCCACATTGCCGACATAGACCCCGTCCGCTCGAATGTCGGCAATGGCCGATCTACTGTCACTGAAACGCCGGCCCGGATGTCCGCACTGCTCCGTCAGATGCCCCGGAAGGCCGGACGGGGCGCCGGCGGCAGTGGGGCGCACTTGCTGCCCCGGCGGGCGTCGGGATCAGCCTGGCATGCGTGGGCGGGACGGGGGCCGGCGGATCGCGGCGATAACCGGAATTGAACTAACCCGCTGACGCGGGAGGAGGCGGTTGGCTGGCGACTTCGACTCCGGGATCATCCGCAGGGCACATCCGTTCGAGTGGGACGATGGCAGTGCAGTTTGCTGTCCTGACCATTCAGAGCG
>NZ_JBFPKN010000090.1:0-3265 GCF_040948805.1 Paraburkholderia sp. BR13439
CGCAGTGGATGCCGGAACAAATCCTTCTCCGTTACAGGCGCCTTCGGACCCATCTAAACCTCGTCAGAATTTGCAGGCTATACCCAGCAATATGCCAGGTCTCTGCAATTCCAACAACACGATTTCCACCGGAAACCCCCAACGCTTACGGCTCTACGGTTTGTTCAGGCTGGACTAAATAGCTTCGTGCTCCATTACCTTGATGCCTTCTTTTTGTAAAGCAATTACAGCCGGCAAACCTTTTGGAACCTTGATCGGCATGGAAGCACAACCTCCGTTTCGAAACTACGCGATACCCGCAAGACTGCACGGCATACCAACAACACCACGTCTGACCGACTGCGAGCATGGTTAGGTCTTCACCTGTTTAAGAAGACCAAGCTGACTGCGACGCATGCGTAAAGTGCGCCCGTAATCTTCTCAAGCATGGATCTGTTGCTCAATACCACGCTTGCGCGATCTGCAAGAACCATATATCCGCAATAGACCGCGACGGAGATCGCCGTTGCCGCAGCTCCCATCGGAACCGCCTGCCCAAGGTAGGAACCGGATGGGCTGATGAAACTGGGATACGTAACTAATGTGGCCAACCACCCCTTAGGGTTCGCTAGAGAGGCGATGAGGGAATCGACAAACACCTGTCTGGAGTTCCAGCGCACCGCATCTTCTGTTCTTGACTCCCGCTTCCCACAAAAAGCAATAATGGAAAGATATCCAAGATATATCGCCCCTATCCATCGGACATAAAGTAACACCCATTGGTTATCCCGTATAAAAATCCCAACACCCGACAATACGACTGCTGCGTGAACGGCCGCACCAGTACCTAATCCGATCGCGTCAGGAATTGCGATTTTGAGCCCGTGCTTCAATGTTTGAGCAACGGCAAAAGCGACGTTCGGACCAGGCAAAGCCACGGCGGCAGTAAAGGTAACAAGAAACAAACCAAATAGATGAAAATCCATGAAGCCCCGCCTCTATTTGCAAATCACTCCCGAAAGGAACAACTATCGACACAAAATCCGGCTAATCTCCGCATCTCAGTGGACCGCTGCGTTATATGCCTCACAAGCTCTCCCGAAGGCGCCCAGAATCTTCTGGCTGATTACATCGCTGGAAGCATGCCATTCTGGATGCCACTGCAGCGCCAGTTGAAAGGTGCGTGAATTCCTATATGACAGCGCTTCTACGACACCGTCCCCCGCTACTGCCTCCACTCGGATTCCTTCTCCAAGCTCCGCGATGCCTTGCCTATGCAACGAATTGACGCATAGCTCGTCGCCCTGGATAACGGACGACAGCAAGCCGCCGGAAGCGACCTTAACCGTATGCACAGGACGGTACTGTTCGTCGCGAGGAATCTCTGGGTTTTCGCGATGCGAGATCCCCTTGTGCGTCAACGATAGATCTTCGTGCAATGTGCCGCCACGGTAAACGTTCATCTCCTGCAAACCGCGGCAAATTCCCAATACTGGCATATCCAGTTCTTCCGCCACCATCAACGCAACCATCGACAGCCTGTCTCGTGGCCGATCCGTCCTGCAGGCGACAATGTCGTCTTCAGCAAGCGCCCAAGCGCCACCGTTCCTGTCAAAGATCCCGGGATCGAGTCTGATTCGTCGCCAGTTAGAACAAGGCCGTCAAGACGGCGCATCACGTCGCGTAATCTTTGGAAAATCGCGTCGCAAGGCAGATCACGGTCGATCGTCGGTAAGATGACGCACTCGAGCGACGCGTGTTTAGTCAGCGCCTCGATATAGCGCCGCCGCAACCAGTCGCGGTGAACGCCGTCGTGAAGATGACGATTGGCTGTGACCCCGACGACGGCGCAGCCCAGATGGCGACGTGTCTCACTCATTGACCACGCCCTCCTCTGCTAACCGTCCGCGCTGGGCCTCGTACAGCCGCCGGTTCCGGTCGAGCAGCTGGTTGATGACACTTGGCTGCCCTTTTGGTCCACTAGCGAAGAGCCCTCCCCATGAATCTGCAACCTCAGCATATCGCGGATCGCGCAACCTGATCTTCTGTGCCCGCTTCAGGTGCCAGAAAGGCACGCCTGGCGAAAGATGATGTTCCAGATGATATTCATCAAGGTTCGCGCCGACCAGCAGTCGCTCGATCAAATTGCCTTTGCGGTTACGCGTCAAGTACACATCTTCGGTTTCGGTCTCACACATTGGCGAATGCCCAGCGAGTTCAATGAACCAGCCCAAGGCTTGGAACGTGGTTAGATATGGAACAAGCCAGAACAGCACAAGCAAATCCAGCGATTGCGTCAGGGCAAAGCCGAAAATGACAATCAGCCAGAATACCGCAAATCCATAGGTGTCGATGGCAGCACCCCGCCTGTCGATCTCTTTTTTCCCCTCACGAGAAATAAGAAACCGCTCACTCCATAGATACTTGAGATAGCGTACCGTCGCTCCGCCAAACATCGCTTTCCAGACAATGGCAAACGCGTATTCACGTGGCGGGCGCACATCATACACGCCCGATGATATAAAGAACTTCAGGTTAGGATCCCTTTCAGGGTCGCCGAGATATGGATGGTGCAGATGAACATGCGAGTAGCGATAAGCCCAGTGCCGCTGAAAAACAGGATATGCAGCGAAGACGATGCCGAGCACGTAGTTCCATCCGGTGCTCCTGGCCAGCGTCCGGTACGCGGCATCATGCGCGATAGTTGTCAGTCCGCGTTGTTGCGCACCGATTACGAGTACTGCAAGCGGGTAGAGCCACCACGAGATTCGTATCGTTGCATAAGCACACGCAAGAATGACAAGATAGTCCTTCACAATGTAAAGTGCGCCGGTCAAATTATCGGGCCTCAATTCGGACAACTCTCGCATAATGTCGCGCGAGAATCGCGAAGTGGTGAAACGTTTGCCGCGCAATTGCCAAGCGTCATAAATTTCCATGATCAAATTCCCTCCAAGAAAGATCGACGTCAGACAGCGTCAAGTCCGCGTTGAAGATCGGCGACGATATCATCAATGTTCTCAATCCCAACGCAAAGCCGAATCGATCCGTCGAAAATACCAGCGGCCTCGCGCTTTTCCTTGGGAACCGTTGTGTGCGTTGTCGAAACGGGATGCGTGACCAACGTTCGCGCGTCACCGACATTCGACACGTGGTACATTAGAGGGTGTTAGGCACTTTATGTCGGACCTGGTATCCTGGCGGAATGAAAAATCGCAGGCCTTACCCAACGGATGTATCGGATGAAGAGTGGTACTTCGCCGCTCCGTACCTGACCCTGATGAAC
>NZ_JBFPKN010000091.1:0-2945 GCF_040948805.1 Paraburkholderia sp. BR13439
CACTTCCATACTGCTCCAGGCGGCTGGCCTGCCATGCCGGCGGTTCGGCAGTAGACCACCGTGCTGCCTGAACGTCAGGCATTGACGTCAGCCATTCCCCCCACTACCGCTTCAGCGGTTTAGTACAGGCGCCACTATCTTCCCTGCCGGACTATGTCGGGCGATATCGATGAGAGTTCATATTGGCCCACGGATTGCGCGCCTCAGAACAGAAGCATCGCCCCGATCGCCCAACATAGTTTCGTGAACCTACAGGCTATTCAGAAAGGCGAGCAGTTGGTCTGTCGGGCGGAAGCGCCCCGCCTTGCCGCGTAGCGGCGACATCTTCGCAAGGGCCTGCTCCTTCATTGCAAGCGTCGCCTCGAGATAGATCTGCGTTGTTTCTACCGATTCGTGCCCGAGCCACAACGCAATCACTGAGCGAGGAACGCCCGATTGAAGAAGGTCCATAGCCACCGTATGCCTCAAGCAGTGGACTGTGATCCACTTCTTGTTCAAGGAGGGACACACTCTTGAGGCCGCTTCTCGATGTTTGTTTAGCAGATACTGCACGCCGTGAACACTGAGACGTCCTCCCCTGGCGTTCGGAAACAGCACATCACCATCACCGCGCTGCGGCTCATGCAATCAGGATTTCAATACGGCTCGCGTGGACCTCGTGACCGGCGTGCAGCGTTCCTTACGGCCCTTGCCGATTACGCGCACATGAGCGCCGGCACCCAGAACGAGGTCCTCACGTTTGAGTCCGGTCATCTCGGATAAACGCAGGCCGGTCTGCGCAGCCACCAGCAGGAAGGCATGATCGCGTCGGCCGGACCAGGTACGTTGATCTGGCGCGGCAAGGAGTGCGTCGACCTCCGGACGGGTCAGGAAGTTGACGAGCGTGCGGGTGAAGCGCTTGCTGGGAATGGCAAGCACGCGCTGAATCTGTGCGGAATGCTCCGGGGCTTCGAGTGTTGCGTACCGGAAGAACGAGTGAATTGCCGTGAGGCGGAGATTGCGGCTGCGGACGCTTACGTCATGGTGCTTCTCCAGGTCGTCCAGAAACGCCGCGACCAACGGGGCGTCAATGTCCCTGAAGTCCATACCTGACGGCGGCTTGTGCAGGCGTTGCTCGGCGAACCTCAGAAACTGGCGGAAGGTGTCTCGATACGAGATGATGGTGTGAGGACTGGCCTGCCGCTGCTGCATCAGGCGCTGTATAAAGAAGCGTTCCAGAAGGGGAGCAAAGCTGGCAGACGTGTTCATGAGCGGTTCTCCCAATGCCGCTCGAGTCGGCGCATCGACTCGCGCATGAGTTCCGGCGAAGCGTTGAGGTACCACTGCGTATCGGCCACATGGACATGACCGAGGTAGGCCGACAGGATGGGCAGACGACGCTCGGGGTCCTGTCCGGACCGGTACCAATGTAAAAGCGTTCTCGTCGCAAAGACGTGCCTCATGTCATGCAGCCGTGGCCCGTGACTGTCGAATTCGCCGCGCAGCCCAATCTGGCGGGAGAGTCGATAAAAGGCGCGATGAATCTCGCTGTTGTCCAGCCGGTTTCCCCTGTTGGAAACGAACATGTAGGATGACACGGTTCGCCCGGTCCAAAGACATTGCCGGCGTGCAATGTAGGTGGCCAATACCTTGCAGGTCGAAGCATGTAAAGGCACGAGTCTCGACTTGCCGAACTTGGTGCCGCGAATCGTCAATATTCCTGTCGTCCGATCGACGTCTTCAAGCTCAAGGTTTCTGACTTCACCCAGACGCATACCCGTTACGCTGAGGAGCCCGAACAGGCAATGATACGTCCATGGCTGCAGTTCATCCCGTTGGAACCTGCATGGCATATGAAGTGCTGCGTCCAGCAGCGCCCGGATCTCGCCGTCCGAATATAGATATGGTCGTGCCCGCGTCGGCCGAAACGGAAGTAGGCCCTGCGCTGGGATCTGGGTGCGTGGATCGGTTGCACTGCGATAGCGCGCGAACAAACGGACAAAGCCCAGCCTCTGTGCCCAGCTTGCGGGTCGCTGGTGTGATGGTTGTTGAGCCCATTCGAGAGCGAGCGATTGCGTGATGTACGAGGCACGGCGTTGTTCGATGAAACCGACAAAGTCGCGCAATCCCTTGTCTGCCTCATTCAGCTTGAATCCCAGGGCACGTCTCACGGTGACGTACTCCTCGACTGCTTGCCGAAGCGTGTTCATCGCACACCTCCTGGCCATGGCACGGCCAGCGTACGCAGCGCCTTGATATCGACCTTCGTGTAAATCCTCGTGGTCTGTGGATGCCGGTGTCCAAGGAGTTCGCCGATCTCGCCGAGCGACGCACCGTGGCACAGCATCTCGGTGGCCAATCCGTGGCGAAACTGGTGTGCTCCCATAGTCGGCGCATCAATGCCGGCGCGCTGGAGCGAATGACGCACAACGGAGCCGACCGCACAAGCGCTCCGAAACCCGGTGAACGGAGCTCTTGAGCGCAAGAATACCCGCCGACATGGGCCGGACGGTCGATCACGACTTAGAGGGTGTTAGCAACCTTGGATAATCGCCGCAGCATGAATGAGCATCAACATTGCGAAGACGACGAAATGAAGCCCTGCAAGCGTCTGCGGAAGTCGCTCGTAATCTCGTGTGAGCCGCCGAAAGCGGTTCAACCAGCCAAAGCTGCGCTCGACCACCCAGCGACGCGGCAGGAGGACAAAGCCTTTTTTCGCCTCCGGCAGCTTGATAACCTGCAGTTCAATGCCATCATCACGCGCGGCCTGCGCCGCATCCTCCCCTGTATAGCCTTGGTCAGCGAATGCCACCTTCACTGTCTGACCCGTTACCTGCTGTGAGCTTCCCCTGAAATTTCGCCTTCCAGCGGGTCGTGTATAAACTCGATCTGAAGGAAGGAAAAAAATAATGTTCAAGGTACCAAACCAGGCATATACGGCTGAGTTCAGGGCGGCCGCCGTGCAA
>NZ_JBFPKN010000092.1:0-2914 GCF_040948805.1 Paraburkholderia sp. BR13439
CGTCAGGGAAGGTGTACGGGCTATTAAGGAAAGGCGACCGCCTCACTTCAAGGCCCGACAGGAAGCAGAGAAGTCACTCAAGTTGCCGGGCTTCTAACCAAAGGATGCACTATGTCACGAGACTCCCCCGACGGCCCCGGAAGATGTAGACGTTGCCGCCCAGCGGATTCTCCCCAAGCGCTGTTTGCACCTTCGCTGCCAACCCCTGGAACCCGCATCGCATATCGGTGACGCCAGCAGCGATCCAGATGCGCGTGCCTGCCGGTAGGGAGATCATGAGCGCAGACTACCCAGCACGATCCGCAGCATATCGGCATCAACCAGGCCGTCCACTTTAACCACCGCACGACCGATCCGGATCTCGATCGTGCCGACCGGTGATACAGGCTTCGAGCCCTGCGCGGGCGCTTCTACCGGAGCTGATGCAATGACCTCCGTCGGCGTGTCGTTGAGCAATACGACCGGAATGAGCCCGGCAGATCGAGCTTGCTGATCGGCCAGATATCGCCGCCGCCAGGTGAACAGCATGTTCGCGTTGATGCCGTTCTCCCGCGCCAGCTTCGCGACTGATACGCCCGGCTCGCAAGCTGCTGCTGCCAGTCGCTCACGCAGCTCCCGGGGGTAGTTCGGGCGCCCCGTTCGGGAACCCGGCTTCTTCTCCGCAGACTCTGTCAAAGTGGTGCCCATCAGATTGGAAATGATGGGCATCACTTTGATGTCGCCCTCAGCCACCGTCTATAACGGCCGGCACGAGCCGCTTACCTTGATCCTTATGGGTATGTGGCGCGATCCGTCGCAGCCACCGAATCGAAGAAACGGAGGCACTCGGCTGCTGCGATCGGGATGAAGTTGAGGCTGGCCTCACGCGACCATGGTAAGTAGTCCAGCCTGAACAAACCGTAGAGCCTTAAGCGTTGGGGGTTTCCGGCGGAAATCGTGTTGTTGGAATTCCAGAGACCTGGCATATTGCTGGGGATACGGGAATGGGTGATGCCCGCGTTAGACGCGCACGCTGCTAAAGAAACCGGTTACTACTGGATTATTGACGACACCGGTTTTCCAAAGAAGGGACGTCATTCGGTCGGGATGGCACGTCAGTACTGTGGGCAACTCGGCAAACAGGACAACTGTCAGGTCGCAGTGAGCCTGTCGATCGCGACACAACGCGGCAGCCTGCCGATTGCCTGGCAGCTGTATGTCCCCAAGGAATGGATTGAAGACCGGGAACGTGCCCGTCGTGCGGGCATTCCCGACGATCTGGCTTTCGAGACCAAGCCCGAGATTGCGTTGACCCAACTTCGTGAGGCTATAGCATCCGGCGTTGCCCCGGGCATCGTGCTGGCCGATGCCGGGTACGGCGGCGAAACCGCCTTCCGGGAGGGCGTAACTGAACTCGGTTTGTTGTACGCCGTAGGGATCCGGCCTGGCACCTCTGTGTGGGCACCCGGTACGGCGCCACTTCCACCCAGGCCATGGAGCCGGCGCGGCAAGCCACCGACATTGTTGCGCCGTGCGCCCGGCCACGAACCGCTCGCGGTGAAGGAACTGGCCATGCAATTGCCCGTGAACGCCTGGCAAACCGTCACCTGGCGGGAAGGCAGCAACGCAGCACTTTCCTCCCGCTTCGCCGCCATGCGCGTTCGCCCCGCACATCGCGACTATTGGCGAAGTACCGTTCGCGACGAAGAATGGCTGCTCATTGAATGGCCTGATGGCGATACGGAGCCGCTCAAATACTTTCTCACTACCGCCCCCGAAGAGGCGACCCTCGAGCAGCTCGTGTTCGTGACCAAAATGCGCTGGCGCATCGAGCGCGACTATCAGGACCCGAAACAGGAGTTCGGGCTCGGCCATTACGAAGGGCGAGGCTGGCGTGGCTTCCACCACCACGCCACGCTGAGTATCGCTGCATATGGGTTTCTGATGGCTCAGCGACTCAGGATGCGCTCGGATGAGCGCGATAAAAAACTTCCCGGAACGCGCGCTGCCTGCCCTTCCCCCAGATTACATCCCCCGGGGCAGTCCAGCGCGCTCAACGCCACGTTCCTGATTCCATTACCACGCTGCGTATTCTGCTTGAACTACGGCTCATGCAACGATGGCACTCTTCCTCTGCGGGGATAGACCGCGCAACAACTTATGTGACACAGTAGAACTAGGCGCGCAGGCAGGGCAACATGTGCCCTCGGTCACAATTCGGGGTGCTCGCAGGGCTGCGGATCCAACTCTCAAACGGGCTCGGTGCACCAGATGATGGGCCGACGTCGACCACCGCTGCCTCGTAAGGGTATTCCTTCTCCGATCCGCCCGCAGCAGTCGTGCGCTTCATCCTTCGGGGTCGGGCAAAACCCGATGAATCACTCTCAAGAGTTGGAGCCTCCACAAAATCCGGGGCGGTTCACTTCGCTATGAAAGTACCCATAGAGGAACTCAGCGAACACAAGGAACGCTACCTTACGACGCAGTGAGGAATCGCAGTCAGAGTGACATCCATGAAGCTCCATAGAACGCCAGAGCTGCAAGTTCCGCGATCACGTCAAAGCCAATAAAAAAGCCGCCGACCGGAGTGTGACCGATGTCGACTCTCTGATTCTTTCATGGATTTTTTGAACATGTCGTTGTGGCCCCGCTCAAATGGTTTGTCTGCTTTTGCTGCCGAATGATAGCAGCAGACAGGATCAGTCGCGCCACTTAGACCACTGTCTGAATTCCCGGCGCCCCCTATCGGTAGCGACACAAATTGTCGGAATTGTCCGGTTTGTCTGTTGATGCTATCGGTGAATGGGCTTTAACAGGATGCGGAAATACCCCCGCCCGGAATCGGCCTTCCACGATTTGAGCGCCCACCGTCGCTAAATCTTTCGCATTGTGCAATTTCAACGCGCATCAACCTTTTTAAAGCACTGTGAGGCCG
>NZ_JBFPKN010000093.1:0-2629 GCF_040948805.1 Paraburkholderia sp. BR13439
TCTTGCGCTTGCGCGGTTCACCCGTCTTTAGTCTGGCTTTATATGGCATTATTCAATGCTGGCTTCATGATGTTGCGCTTTTACACAACCCGCAGCATCTTTGCAATACCCCCATCCGGACAAAGCCATCATGAACACAATCCCGACCCGCAGATGCGGCCACCATCGATCCCTGCGGAAAAGCGCAAGGGACTGCTGGAGACGATGATCGCCGGGCCGACCCACATCTACCGTTACTTCGAGCCCCACCGGCGCGCGCTGGCGAGCATCCCGGGAAGCGTTGCCATGCGTCGTGAAGAGCCGAAGATCGGGCGCAACGAGCCGTGCCCGTGCGGTAGTGGCCGCAAGTGCAAGCATTGCTGCATGGCCAGCTCGCCGACGTTTCACTGATCATGCAGCACTGCTACGGAGACACGCAATGCCCCAGATCCCGGATGATGCCGAACTTCCCCTGAGCGCCAATGGCCCCGCTTACACGTCGCGACAGGATCGTGACGGCATACCGCTTTCGTATGTCGGTGAAAAACTCGGGCTCGCCATTGCGGATCTGCATCGCCACGCCCGGCGCTGTCAGGACGAACGTGATGATTTGCGCTGCGCCATGTACCACCTTCTCGTGGCATACCTGGGACTACACAACATGCTTGGCAAGGCGAACGACCGGACCCTGGTTGACCGGTTGCTTGACGGCAGCAGCGAGAAGCTGGACACGTGGCTGTGCCAGGTCGCGCGGGAGGGCGATGTTCATGGGCTCGCCGAACTGGGCAACTGACGCATACGGATCGCGAATTCCATGAAGCCAACCTTTCGCGGCGAGCGGGTGCCAGCCGCCATGCAAGACCGGTATGACGAGATCATTACGCTTACCGACGCCTTTTGTGCGCAACACCTGACCGATGAATACCGCGACCTCTGCCGACGTCTCGTTGCCACCCTGTGCCGCAAGCGGCCATCGCCACTGGTGACCGGTCCTGCGCGCTCCTGGGCCTGCGGCGTGGCCTACGCGATCGGGAGGGTCAACTTCCTCTTCGACAAGTCCCAAAAGCCCCCCATGCGCGCCGATGCACTGTGCCAGCACTTCGGGCTAAGCGCCCAGACCGGTTCGGCCCGCTCAGGATCAATTCTGAACCTTCTGAAGATCGGTCAGCTCGATCCTCGCTGGTCACTTCCCAGTCAGCTCGACAGAAATCCACTCGTCTGGTTTATCGAAATCAATGGCATGATCGTCGACGCGCGCCGCATCCCAAGCAATTTGCAGGAAGAAGCCTTTCGCCTGGGCGTCATCCCATTCGTCCCAGACGAAGATCGCTAGTTCGCGGGAATTCCCGGGCCCGGTTTGTACGCCGCCTGTGGCGTAGCAATTTTCCCTTGCCCTTCATCGGGTTCGCCGCCTCCTATCCTGGCAGGCACGTCCGCCCGCTAAGTCGGACTAAACGTGCTTTATTTTCGGTTTCCTGAAGCGTCCCCCTCGTCACTGAATATCGGATTCAGGCGGCGGCAACTGAACGTTCCCTGCCTCTTCAACGGACTTTACGCCCTTCATGCCTTTGAGCTGCTGCACGTCGGCTAAGGAGGCGGCTCCCGAAATGATTCCGAGCCCTTCCATCATGTTGTTGATCTTTAGGCCTTTGCCCTCCAACTCCGATGCTAGTTGCCTGAAGCGTTGCAGATGATCCTCTGCAACGGTTACGACGACTTCTACACCCGGTTGATCGGCGGGGCCGCTCATGGTCGCTCCTTGGGGCGAGGGCCACCGGCGGACGCGCTCTGCTCACGCAGACATCACCGATGGCGCATTGGACAGTGTGCAAGGCAAGTCAGCTGCCCCGCGATTCATCGTAAACGGTCAATAAAAGACGTCCTTCGGTCGAAATGCAGAAGGTCAGAAGCTAGGTGTCCCACGTGGACACCTGCGCACTGACAATGATGACAGAGAACAAGGACCTCAAGAGACCGCTGGTGATTGGCGAGAAACGCGACGACCGACACACGAAGCCGCTCGCGACGAACTGTTCAAGTTGTGACGGAGATCCAGCGTGTCGATCAGGTGAATCGGTTGTGATCATCCACGTCACTGTGGACTTACAACTGCCCGCGCCGTTCGCAGATCGCATTGATCCGCATGATCGCGAACCGCTCCTTGGCACCAGGCATATTTTGCAGTATGCACTCGTAGTACGCCTTCTCGCGCGGCAGCAACATTTCGCTGTTCCGATACAGTGCGTAGCATGAGCGCTGGATATAGTTTGATGCACCCTGACTGCGGGCGTCGCGCAAACCGACGAGCATGCAGTCGTCATAGGATGACGGCCCATCAGCGAACGCTGGATGCATAATTCGTAGGCCCAGCAGGCCAAATACCGTCCGCAGGGTACATGTCCGTGTGACACTCTTGAGCATGGGCTTCTTCTCTACTGTGTGAGTTTGCTCGGCGTGGACACCGGCCCCGCCCTGGTGGCAGTTTATTAAATGGCGCTGATCCGGATTTACGTCATGCTCCACGGCTTTGTCCGGATGGGTACGAGTTCCCGTGCCATGGACGCGACTATGCATTTTTGACGCAAACCGGTTTGCCGAAGGCGTTCCACCGGTTCAGCAGGTTGGCGATGATTACGCCTTCGCCTTCCTG
>NZ_JBFPKN010000094.1:0-2627 GCF_040948805.1 Paraburkholderia sp. BR13439
GGGAGTCTCGTGACATAGTGCATCCTTTGGTTAGAAGCCCGGCAACTTGAGTGACTTCTCTGCTTCCTGTCGGGCCTTGAAGTGAGGCGGTCGCCTTTCCTTAATAGCCCGTACACCTTCCCTGACGGCTTCGGAATCAAGCTCAGCAACAGGGACCTGCCAGGGCGCCGAGGGCATGAGTTGAGTCGCAGGCAGTATTCCTTCACGGATCAGGCGGTGAATCGAGCTGCCGTAGATTCCCAGTCGCCGTGAGGCCTCTTCCACGCTGATCGTCTCCGCATGCGATGCCATCGGATCGAATGGCGCAATGCCCAGCCGTTCACGCAGTTCGGTAACACGAACCGTGGTCCAGGTCTTGCCGTCTGGCGATTTGCATCGCATGCGGTTCATGGTCACCGCAAGCTCCCTGTCCGGCCACTGCCCGCCAAGCTTGCGCATAACCTCAACAGCACTGAAGTGTTGGCCAGATGGATATCGACCAACATTCACGCGTGCGACGCGCAGCTCCGTGTGCCGACCACCGGTCCAGTGAACCGTTGCGACTGCTTCGTTCGTATTGTCGTCCAGATCAATCACGACTTCCTGAATGAGAATTCGGGTCAGCCGCTGCTTTGTTCGCATATCGGTGCCCGGCGCATTCCACGCCGCCGGGAGATCGTGCGCGAGCGTCATCAACTGCGTCTGGTCGATCGCGGGCCGGCTTGCAACCTCGCGGTCCAGAAGCGCAGCGCGCTCTTCAAGGTGAGCGACACGTTCGAGGGCTGCATTCCAACGCGCTTCAAGCTCGCGTGCAACCAATCGTTTCGTCGGATCCACAACCTCATACCGGCGTGCGGCAAGAGAGGCATCGTAGCGCGCTTCCTCGAGCTCGCAGGCTAACGCGCGACGCGCATCATCGCCTGCGCGCGATGTTTGCTGTGCAGCGCGAACGGCCGCTTCCACCGCATGCTCCGAAACCGCTTCGAGAATTGCGGCCGCCACTGCTTTGTCGATACGTATTCCGCCGATTCCGATACAGCGGAATGCTCCGACATGTGCTTCGTCGCCACGGCAGTAATAGCGATGCGCGTGGCCGGCTCTCATGCCGTAGTTGACTCGCATCATTCGGCCGCACCGGCCACATCGCGCCAGGCCAGTAAGCAATGCCCGCCCACCACGAGCAGATCGACGGGAAGCCCGCTTCTTCATGTGTGTGTTCTCGGCAATCATCCTCTGATGCTCCTCGAACTGATCCCACGTGATGTACCCTGGGTGATGGTCGCGCAACAGGACGCTCCAGTCCTTCATTGGCTTGGAGTGGCCTTCAGTCTTACGAGCCCGTCCGTCGACGACCGCAGTGCGCTGGGTCGTCCTTCCAAACACATACGCCCCAGCATAAACCGGATGCTCCAGGATCTGGACGACCGTGTGATATGCAGGCCTGCTCCATTCGATCCGGATGCCCGCGGGGCCGTGCCGTGTCACCGGCAGCTTCACGTCGGATTGTATGGCCCATAGCAGCACCTGACGGGCACTGCCGAGTTCGCGAAACTTACGGAAGAGCACCCGGATGGACTCGGCAACCCGTTCGTCTGGATCGATCTCGATCTGCCCAAGCTCGTTCCAGCAGTAGCCCGGAGGTAGCGCAAAGCGCAATTCGCCACGCTGGGCCTTCGAATCACGCGCGGCAATGCCACGCTGCCGCAGCAGACTGAGTTCGTACTCCGACATCGTGCCTTTGAGTCCAAGCAGGAGCCGATCGTTGACCAGCCTGGGGTCATAAATACCGTCGTGATCAACGACGACCGTGCCGACCAGCGCGCAAAGATCAATGAGATGGTGCCAATCGCGGCCGTTGCGCGCAAGTCGTGAAGCCTCGAGACAGAACACGGCGCCGACGGATCCTGCACACACTGACGCGACCAGCTTCTGGAACCCGGGACGTTCGATACTGCCGGAGCCCGAACGTCCAAGGTCATCGTCGATCGTCGTCACTGAAGCAAAGCCCATGGTTCGTGCAAATTCAGCGAGCGCGTACTGACGATTCTGGCTCTCTGTGTGCTCCACCACCTGGCTCATGGTTGATTGACGGACGTAGACCACCGCGCCTCGGCAGAGATGTTCAGCGGAGATCTTCTGGTTCATCGCGATCTCCTGGGTCGGTTATGTTCGCCGGCTTGCCCAGCGCTTCCAGCAGAAGTGCCGCGAGCGCGTCGATCACTTCCTCCCGTCGATTCCCCACTATGGCTGCGTCGAAGGTGGGATCTAGGTGCAGTTCCAGCGGAAGCTGTACGCCGGGTTCTCTTTGCAGTCGTCTCATCGGAATGGCCCTCCGTTGACAGAGGCTTCGATGATCCTCCTGCGGCGGAGTGGCGCTTCCGATCAGACAGGACGCGGCACAAGAAGGCCAGCGCTTCGGCGCTCACTTGCGGTTCGCCAAGCGACATTGCCGAGCATATCGACGCATCGAGCATCCAGGCAGGCAGTTCGCGGGAGATCTGTTGCGGGACGTCGAGGTGAACCATCTCATTCCCGCGGCGCCCAGTGCGGCGGACCAGCCTGTATTCCTGGCCGTAGGCGGGGTGCCAGCGGTATGCGATCACCACAATTTGCGATCGGTATGTTGAATGTCGTGTGGCTTGGCGATC
>NZ_JBFPKN010000095.1:0-2567 GCF_040948805.1 Paraburkholderia sp. BR13439
GATAATCCAGAGGATTTTTAGCAGGGCGGAAACGGCGCAGTGAGCAGGATAAGGGCTCCGCAAACGAGCCGTTTCTGCCCTGCTAAAAATTCCTTGAGCTAAGCCGCTCCAGTGTCGGTGGCTATGGGAATTGAATCGGTGCCGTGGCGGCTGTGACCGCCGCTTGCGGGAAGCAAAGCGACGGCAGGAAAGGATCCGGATGCACGATCGGGCAGGCACGACCAGACTTGATCGTCCGCAAGCGGCCCGGGGTGCAGGAGAAAGGTGCGCTGCGGCCGCAATGGGCAAGCCTGCCGCGCGGATCCGCAGGATGTGCCGGGTCCGGCGCCCGGTAGGGGTGTACGTTCGTACCTCATTGCGGGTACGGCGGCGCCCGCGGCGGCGCGCCAGGCAGGAGGTATTCGACGCAGACCATATGACCGTGTCTGCAGACCGGACAGTCGCGCAGTGACCGGCCGGTCAGCTGCGCAAGGTAGTCGCGGTAGTCGGGTCCGGATGTCAGCCGGATATCGGGGGGCGGTGCGTCAAGCAGACGGCGACATGCGGCGAGGCTGGCCTCACGCAACCGGTTGCTGAGCAGTCCGTAGTGGCGGATCCGTTGCAGTCCGTGCGGCAACACGTGCAGCAGGAAGCGGCGCAGGAACTCGTGGGCGTCGAGTTGCATCACGCGTGGTCTGGCCGGATGGCGATAGTCCTTCCAGCGGAATGTGACGTGCCGTTCGCCCTGACTGATGAGCCGGCTGTTCGAGATCGCGACGCGGTGGGTGTAGCGCCCGAGATAGTCGAGGACCTGCTGCGGACCACCGAATGGCTCCTTGGCATAGATGACCCACTCGGTCTGGCGCGAGCCGCAAAGATAGCGGGCAAACTCGCCCGGCTCGGACAGGTGGGCCAGCGACGCGAAGAAGCGCAGTGCCCCGGTATCGAAGGCATGTTGCAAGCGCTCGAGGAACAGCCGGCGGAACAGGCGCGAGAGAACCCGCACCGGCAGGAAGAATCCGGGCCGGCAAGCCACCCAGCGCGTGCCGTCGGCAGTCAGGCCGCCGCCCGGGATGACGCAGTGCAGATGCGGATGGTGGACCAGATTCTGCCCCCAGGTGTGCAGCAGCGCGATGAAGCCGATCGTGGCGCCGAGATGCCGGGGGTCTGCCGCTATCGTCTGCAGCGTTTCGGCCGTTGCCTGGAACAGGATGTCGTAGACGACACGCTTGTTCTGGAATGCGATGGCGGCGATCTCCTGCGGAACGGTGAAGACGACGTGGAAGTACGGCACCGGCAGCAGGTCCGCCTGACGGTGGTCGAGCCAACGTGCCCGGGCAAGCGACTGGCACCTCGGGCAGTGCCGGTTGCCACACGAGTTATAGGCGATGCGCTGATGTCCGCAACTGTCGCACTGTTCGACGTGACCGCCCAGGGCCGCCGTCCGGCACTGCTCGATGGCACGCATGACGCGGCGCTGCTCGCGGTCGAGCGAGTCGGCATGCTGTTGCCGGTAGGCCGGGCCATGGCGGTGCAGGATGTCCGCCAGCTCCAGCGGGGCCTTCATCGCGGTTCAGGCCTGGTCAACAGGTGCTTCGCGTGAAGCCTGCGGGGACATCGACGGCAACCGCTCGAACGGGCTGGCCGTCGCACAGATCGTGCTCGTCGCGACCATCAGGTAGCGCGCCGTGGTGGCCAGGCTGCGATGGCCCATCAGCAGCTGGATCAGGCGCACGTCCGTGCCGGATTCGAGCAGGTGCGTCGCAAACGCATGACGCAGGGAGTGCGGCGTGACCGGCTTGGTGATCCCGGCACGGCGACGGGCGTCATGGCACGCCTCCCGCACCACGTCGGCCCCCACGGGTTGATCCGGGAAGCGGCCGGGAAACAGCCAGTACTGGGGCCGGCCGATACACCAGTAGCTGCGCAGGACCTCCAGTAGCCGTGGCGAGAGCATCACGTAGCGGTCGGCGCGACCTTTGCCCTGCTCGACACGCAGCATCATGCGCTGGCTATCGATATCGCCGACCTTCAGCCGGGTGGCTTCCGAGATGCGCAGGCCGGCCGCGTAGGCCGCGATCAGTACGGTTCGATGCTTGACGCTACGGATCGCTTCAAGGAACCGGGTGATCTCCTCCTGACTGAGGATCACCGGGAGTTTGCGCGGCGTCCGCGCGATCGGGAGTTCTTCGACCGCCCACTCGCGTTTGAGCGTGACGTGGTACAGGAAGCGCAGCGCCGCGGTGGCCACCACCAGCGTGCTGGATGAGCGCCGCTGGACTTCAGTCAGGTGCACCTGCCAGGCGCGCACCTCCTCGGGACCCAGCAGTTCGGGGGACCGCCCGAAGTGCCTGGCAAAGTTGTTCACCTGCTGGAGATACGCGCGTTGCGTATTGGGCGCGAGGTTGCGCACGCGCATATCCTCGATCATGCGTCGACGTAAAGGTGTCATGGTGGACTCCGCTCTGAATGGTCAGGACAGCAAACTGCACTGCCATCGTCCCACTCGAACGGATGTGCCCTGCGGATGATCCCGGAGTCGAAGTCGCCAGCCAACCGCCTCCTCCCGCGTCAGCGGGTTAGTTCAA
>NZ_JBFPKN010000096.1:0-2497 GCF_040948805.1 Paraburkholderia sp. BR13439
TCCATTCACTGTTTCAGGAGGTTCGCCATGACACCGCTGCGCAAACGCATGCTGCATGACATGCAGATCCGCAACCTTGCAGACAACACCCAGAAGGCCTATCTGCTGCAAGTTTCCAGTTTCGCCCGGCACTTCCGGCGCTCACCTGAGGTGCTCGGCCCCGAAGAGATCCGTGCCTGGATCATCCACCTGACCAACCAACGCAAGCTCGCGCCAGCCAGTGTCCAACTTGCCGTCGGCGCGCTGCGCTTCCTGTACCGCATCACGCTCAGGTGCGACTGGAGTGACGAGGATTTCCCGTTGCCCAAACGGCCCGTGAAGCTGCCCGTCGTCCTGAGCTTCGAGGAAGTGACGCGTTTCTTCGAGTCCATTCCCAGCCTGAAGCAGCGCACCATCCTGATGACGGCCTACGCGGCCGGCCTGCGGGTGTCGGAAGTCGTTCACCTGAAGGTCACCGATATCGACAGCAAGCGGATGATGATCCGTGTCCGCCAGGGTAAAGGCCGTAAGGACCGCTACGTAATGCTCTCGCCGCGGCTGCTCGAGATCCTGCGACTGTACTGGCAGGATGCCCGCCCAAGCGAGTGGCTGTTTGCGGGCAACATTCCCGGGCGGCCCATCAGCCGCCAGGCCGTGGGCGAGGCTTGCGCGCTTGCGCGCCAGCGCAGCGGCATTACCAAACCCGTGACACCACATTCTTTGCGGCACGCGTTCGCCACGCACCTGCTGGAAACCGGCGCCGATGTACGCCGGATCCAGCTGCTGATGGGACATCGCAGCATGGCGACCACGGCTCGGTATCTCAAGCTGGCGACGAGCACCGTGTGTGCCACCACCAGTCCCTTCGACCTGCTGCCGCACCCCGCACCCATCCCGCCTGAGCCCACACCGCGCGCATACTTCTGAAGCCGGCGATGCGCCCGGCGCTCGAGGTGGCGGACATCTTCCGTCGCTGCGGGCCTCACTACCGGCAGACCCATGCCGACGCCCTCAGTCGCGCCCAGCGCCGCGCGATGAGCGCCATCGAGCTGTGCCGTACCGCCGCGCTTGGCGGTCATGTCGAGCAGTGCGATGCGTGCGGCCATCAGCGCATCGCGTACGACTCGTGTCGCCACCGCTGCTGTCCGAAGTGCCAGTCGCTCGCCCGCGCGCAATGGCTCGAACGCCGGCGCGCCGAGCTGCTCCCCTCGATCGAATACTTCCACGTCGTCTTCACACTCCCGGAGCCCATCGCCGTGCTCGCGTACCAGAACAAGAAGACCCTCTACGATCTGCTGTTTCGCACCAGCGCCGAGACGCTGCGCACGATCGCCGCGGATCCGAGACACCTGGACGCGGAGATCGGCTTCATCACGGTCCTGCATACGTGGGGGCAGAATCTGCTCCACCATCCGCACGTGCACTGCGTGGTGCCGGGCGGTGGCATCGCGCCGGACGGTGAGCGCTGGTTCGCCTGCCGGCCCGGCTTCTTCCTGCCGGTGCGGGTGCTCTCGCGCCTGTTTCGCCGCCTCTTCCTCGAGCAGCTGCGCCGCGCGTTCGACGCCGGCGCGCTGCGCTTCCATGGCCAGCTCGAGCCGTTGCGTGACCCGCGAGCGTTCGCCGCCTGGCTCGCGCCCGCCGCCCAGGCGGAGTGGGTCGTCTATGCGAAACCACCGTTTGGCGGCGCGGCCCAGGTACTCGATTACCTGGGCCGCTACACGCATCGCGTTGCCATCTCAAATAACCGGTTGCTGCGCTTTGATGGCGATTCGGTGTTGTTCCAGTGGAAGGACTATCGTCACGAAGCCCGCCACAGGACCATGACCCTGACGGCCGACGAGTTCATTCGCCGCTTCCTGCTGCACGTGCTGCCCGTTGGCTTCAAGCGCATCCGCAGCTACGGGTGGCTCGCCAACTGTCACCGGGCGGAGAGCCTGGCCACCTGCCGGCGGCTGCTCGGCGTCGAGCCGCCCGCCGCTGCGTCGCCCATCATCGCGAAAGACTACCGCGACCGTTACCAGCGGCTCACCGGCAGGTCGCTGCGCGAGTGCCCCGTGTGCGGCAAGGGCCACATGGTCCGCATCAAAGGCGCGCTGCCTGGCGACACGCCCGGCATCCTGCCACGGGCGCCTCCCGAACCGGCCCATGTGCACTGACCCGAATCAGCACCACCCCCGCGCACGTTGGTCTTCCCCCATGCGGCCAAGGCGAACCCACTCGCGCCCTGGCGTCGCCGCACCTTCACAATGCCGCAAAACTCCGCACTCCTTACCCATTGGCATCCGCATTTCCGCTGGCTTTGCGCGACCGGCCCGGCCAACCACCCGGTTCTGGCGCGCGCCACCCGTGTGCAGGCCATCACAAATCACCGCGCCGTTCATTCAATGCCCATAAAGGCCGACGCCTGCGGAGCGGTTTAGCACAAACATTTTTTTGATTACCGATCGCGGACCGGCCCCGACCGGCCTGTTCACGCGTCAGTGGCCGCGATCGCCAACCAAAAAAATCTCTGCTCTAT
>NZ_JBFPKN010000097.1:0-2341 GCF_040948805.1 Paraburkholderia sp. BR13439
CTGTCGAACATGAGCCTCGACCTGATCGGCCAGGCGCGCCTGCTGTACACGCACGCGGCCACGCTCGAGCAGCAGCTCACCGGCCGTCAGCGCAGCGAGGACGACTACGCGTACTTCCGCGCCGAGCGCGAATTCGCGAACTACACGCTCGCCGAGCTGCCGCACTACGGGCCGCTCGCCGGCACCGCGCAGGCGCAGAAGGACTACGCGGTGACGATCGTGCGCAACTTCCTGTACGCGACGCTGATGATGCATCTGTGGGGCGCGCTGACGGGCTCCGCCGACGAACAGCTCGCCGCGATCGCCGCGAAGTCGATCAAGGAAACGCAGTACCACGTGCATCACGCGGGCGAGTGGCTGATCCGTTTCGGCGACGGCACCGACGAATCGCACCGTCGCGCGCAGGCCGCGCTCGACTATCTGATGCCGTACACGTACGAGTTCTTCAGCGCGGACGCGGTGGAAGACGCGATCGCCGCGGCGGGCGTCGGCCCGCGCACCTCGACGCTGGAAGCCGCATGGCTCGACGACGTGCGCGCCACGCTCGACGCGGCCACGCTGACGCTGCCCGCGGCGCTGCGGCACGTGAGCACCGGCAAGCACGGCGAGCATTCGGAGCACATGGGCTTCGTGCTCGCGGAAATGCAGAGCCTCGCGCGCCAGCATCCGGGCGCGAGCTGGTGAGCCCGCGATGACGACCTCGACCGCCACCACCGCCGCGACCGATCCCGCGCTCACCCGCGCGTGGAGCGTGCTCGAAGCGGTACCCGACCCGGAGATCCCGGTGGTCTCGATCCGCGAGCTCGGCATCCTGCGCGACGTGCGACGCGCCGCGGACGGCGCGCTCGAAGTCGTGATCACGCCGACCTACTCGGGCTGCCCGGCGATGTCGCAGATTGCCGAAGACATCGGCCGTGCGCTCGAGGCCGCGCAGCTCACGCCCTACCGCGTCGCCACCGTGCTCGCGCCGGCGTGGACCACCGACTGGATCACCGCCGAGGCGCGCGAAAAACTGCGCGTCTACGGCATCGCGCCGCCCACGGGCAACTGCGGTTCAGCCGCCCACGCGAGCGCTGCGCCGCAGGAAAAAGTCCTGCGCTTCGTGCCGCGCGCGCTGCCCGCCCCGGCCTGCCCGCGCTGCGGCTCCGCACACACCGAGCGACTCGCGCAGTTCGGCTCGACCGCCTGCAAGGCCCTGTATCGCTGCCTCGACTGCCGCGAACCCTTCGACTACTTCAAACCGTACTGATATGGCCACCCCGCAATTCCATCCGCTGCGTATCCGCGAAGTACGTCCCGAAACCGCCGATGCGGTGTCGGTCGCCTTCGAAGTCCCGCCCGAACTGCGCGACCAGTACCGCTTCACGCAGGGCCAGTTCGTCACGCTGAAGACGCATATCGACGGTGAGGAAACGCGCCGCTCGTATTCGATCTGCGTGGGCGTCACCGACTACGACCGCGACGGCGAGTTGCGCATCGGCATCAAGCGCGTGCGCGGCGGGCGTTTCTCGAACTTCGCGTTCGACACGCTGCAGCCCGGCCACACGATCGACGTGATGACCCCGGACGGCCGCTTCTTCACGCACCTGAACGCCGAACAGGGGCAGCAGTACCTCGCGTTCTCGGGCGGCTCGGGCATCACGCCGGTGCTCGCGATCATCAAGACGACGCTCGAAGTCGAGCCGCGCAGCACGTTCACGCTGGTGTACGGCAACCGCAGCGTCGACCAGATCATGTTCGCCGAGGAGCTCGAGGATCTGAAGAACCGCTTCATGAACCGCTTCGTGCTGTATCACGTGCTGTCGGACGACCTGCAGGACGTGGAGTTGTTCAACGGCGTGCTCGACCAGCAGAAGTGCGCGGCGTTCCTCGAGCAGCTGCTGCCGGCCGACGCGATCGACGAGGCGTTCATCTGCGGCCCCGCGCCGATGATGGACGCGGCCGAGGCGGCGCTGAAGGCTGCCGGCGTGCCGCCCGCGAAGGTGCACGTCGAGCGCTTCGGCACGCCGCTGCCGCAGGCGGGCGTGCCGCCCGTCGAGATCACCGCGGACACCCCGGCGGCCGACCTCGAGATCGTGCTCGACGGCAAGCGGCGCAGGCTGCGCCTGCCGTATCAGGGCGTGAGCGTGCTCGACGTCGGGCTTCGGGCCGGTCTCGCGCTGCCGTACGCGTGCAAGGGCGGTGTGTGCTGCACGTGTCGCGCGAAGGTGCTCGAGGGCGAAGTGAAGATGGAAAAGAACTACACGCTCGAAGAACACGAGGTCCGCGACGGGTTCGTGCTGACGTGTCAGTGTCATCCGGTGAGCGAGAAGGTCGTCGTCAGTTACGACGAACGATGAGC
>NZ_JBFPKN010000098.1:0-2182 GCF_040948805.1 Paraburkholderia sp. BR13439
ACCGCACCATCGGCACCGCCGGCTGCGCCTCAAGGGCCATCGCAGGCCTTGCCACTGATGGTGGCCGCACTTCACGTGCGCTTGCCGAATGGCGTCGAATTTGAACTCGGCAACGCGAGTCTCGACGAACTGGCGACGATCGTCCAGATGCTGGGGAGGCTACCGTGTTCCGGTTCGACGATGGGCTGAGGGTCTACGTTCACCGCGATCCCGTTGACTTCCGGATGGGCATCAATGGTTTGTCAATCCTCGTCGAGCAGGCGATGTCGCTAAACCCGCTGGACGAGGCCCTGTATGTGTTCGGCAACCGACGTCACGATCGTATCAAGATCATTGCCTGGGATGGCAATGGGTTCTGGCTTCTTCTGAAGCGGCTCGAAGGTCATGATCGCTTTGCGTGGCCCAGCGATGCGGCCGTCGTGACGCTGAGCACCGAGCAATTGGGCTGGCTTCTACAGGGCGTCGACCTCGCCGCCATCAAGAAGCACCCAATGCGATATTACGCCCGTGTGAGCTGAACGCCGACGCAGCATGCCTGTCTAACTGGGCATGCCGATCAATGTCACGATCACCGCCGAGGAACTGAAGGAGTTGCTCGCCGCACGCGACGCACTTGGTGCCGTTCAGCAGGAGCGTGACGAACTGCGCGGCACACTACGGCTGGTGACAGCGGAGCGGGATCTCGCGGAAGAGCGGTTGCGAGCGTACAAGCGCGAACTGTTTGGCGCGTCTAGCGAATCGCGCGAATCGGACCAGCTTGGTCTGTTCAATGAAGCCGAAGCGCTCGCGGTCTCCGGAGGACAGCCCGCGCAGGAAGATACGGCAGATACGGCGGTGTCTGCTCACACACGCAAGAAGCGCGGCCGCAAGCCGCTCGATCCGCGCCTGCCACGCGAGGTTGTCCGGCACGAGCTGCCCGAGTCCGAACGCTTCTGTGGTCACGATGGCCACGCGCTCGTGGAAATCGGCGTTGAGACCAGCGAGCAGCTCGACGTGATTCCAGAGCAGATCCGCGTGATCCAGCATCAACGCGTCAAATACGCGTGCCCGTGTTGCGATCTCGGGATCAAGGTGACGCCACCACCACCGCGAATCATTCCGCGCGGCCTGTTTACCGAATCGGCGCTGGCGTGGATCATCACCGGCAAATACCAGTTCGGTATGCCAATCTATCGTCAGGCCGGGCTCTTGCGACGCTTCGGCGGCGACATCTCGTCGAACACGGTTGCCATCAGCGTTGTGCGGGTTGGGCTTGCGACCCAGCCGGTGATCAACCTGATGCGCGATACGTTGCTCGAAGCAGATCTGATCTATGGCGACGAGACGACCTTCCAGGTGCTCAAGGAGCCTGGGCGCCGACCGCAAACAAAGAGCTACGTCTGGGCGCAAATGAACGGTTCGGGACCACCCATTCGATTGTTCACTTACACGCCCGGGCGCGGTGCAAAACACGCCGCGCAACTCTACGTCGGCGTCAAACCAGGCGCGGCGTTGATGACCGATGGATATGAGCTGTATAGCGGCATCGCGCACGACCATCAACTCGTCCATCTTGGTTGTTGGGCTCATTCAAGGCGCGCGTTCGTCAAGGCGGAGGATACGGTGCCGAAAGCCGCTCGCACTCCGGACCTGCTGTCAACGCGTTTCATCAACCTCATCGGCAAGCTGTTCGCGGCTGAGGCGCGAAGTGCGAAGTGGAACGCCGCTCGCCGGCTGCGATTACGCCGCCGCTATAGCGCCCGCGTGCTCGCCGTCATCGAGCAACTGTTGATTGAGCATCTGCCTGCCGTCGTGCCGGGTAGCATGCTCGGCAAAGCGCTGCAATATCTGAATCGGCAGTGGCACAAGCTGAGCCGCTACGTTGAAAACGGCGACTATCCAATCTCGAACAACGCCTGTGAGAACGAGATCAGGCCGTTCGTCGTAGCGCGCAAGGGCTTTCTGTTTGCCGACACGGTTGCCGGTGCACATGCGAGCGCGAATCTTTACTCGCTGGTCCAGTCGGCAAAAGCCAACGGCATCGATCCATATCGATACCTCAACTGGCTACTCCGATGCCTACCGCTCGCGCAGACCGTCGACGACTACGCCGCGCTTCTTCCCTGGTGCATGCCCGCCGAACTGCGGTAAGTCTATTGCCCTGTTCAACAACTCTGATGGGCGTCGTTAATTGACCGCTTAC
>NZ_JBFPKN010000099.1:0-2122 GCF_040948805.1 Paraburkholderia sp. BR13439
CATTGACCTTCAGGTGATCAAACTCGAAGAAACGAAAAAGGGTTTCGTTCTGCTCCCCCGCCGGTGGGTGGTCGAGCGCAGCTTTGGCTGGCTCAACCGTTTCCGGCGTCTCGCACGTGACTATGAAGAGGTCCGGCCGGGATTCGCTAAAAATCCGCCATATCTCGGCCTAAGCTGCTGATTTGACTGCGAAATCGATGGTCGGATCGAGCAGTGGAACGGGGCATTGCAGATGCCGGCAGATAGTCTCCGAGCCGGTTGACATGCCCTCGCCAGTACTGCAGCGACGTCTTGAAAATATTAGCGTCGACCAGATACCAGTTCTCGTGAGCTTCTTTTGGCTTGCGTGACATCCGCAGCACGTTGCACAGGATCCTTCACTTTTCGTTTCGCTTCGGCAACGGCTGGCCGGGCACGAGTATCTGGCGAGCGCGATATCGACGTACATGCAGGACGAGGAATGTTCGCCGCCCGCAGCGGCGATGAAGGCGCGCGAGCGCTGGCAGTTGCGTCTCGCGCTATCGATTGACCCGGAGGAAACCTGATGTACCTACATTCGCGCGCGCAATACTCGTATAGCGTCGAACCGCCCTTTATCTGCATCATCGATCACAACGATGGCGCGCGCTCCGTAACCAATGACGCCGAGCGCGTCATCGCCGATCTGCTCGCCGATGGCTTTCGCGTTGATGAGTACGTCATCATCTATCAGGACAGCGAGGGCGTATGGGATCGCATGCTGACCGCAGACGGCGCCTTCCTCTGCTTTGAGTCTGTCTGCGAGTTAAAGAGCAGGCGAAGCGCGTCATCAATGGCGAGGCGCCGTATAGCCCGTCAATCTGAGGGGCGGCAGTGGTCTGTTTCTCGGAGCCCGGCGGCCCCGATATCAAAAGGGAAGGGTCTGAAACATGACAACGAAGACGACAACCATTAGCGCGAAGCCGGTCTATCTCGACCTGCATGCGGCGGCGACATTCGTATCGCTATCGGAAGCGACGATTCAAAAGCTGGTGCGCGAGAATGAGTTCCCGCCGCCGCGCAAGATATCCGCGAATCGGGTGGCCTTTCATGCTTTCCAACGGCGTCGTCTATGCAGACCTCGCGGTACCGACTACTTCAGCCGGCTCGACACTGGCAAAACCATCCAACGCCTGCTCAAGCGGCTTGCCGATCTCGGCTACGACTCGCAACCGGCCCCTTCCTCATGAGCGCTTCTTACCAGCAACTGGTTGCGTGTTTTCAAAAACGAAAACGCGCAACCAGTTGAAAGTCATACTGCCTGGGCGGTATTAGAGAATCACGCGGACATCAAAAAAACATTTTATATCTATGTGATGGGCGATCGGTGCCATGATGGCAGCAATCCCATAGGGCCTGCAGTCTCGATCTTTGCTTGTGTGCGGACAGGGGGTTTTCGGGATTAGACAAGGGTATGACGCGTTTGGCTGGCGAGAGTGCGATTCTCCGGTTCCGTCACCTCCTCGCAACACACGGCTTGGCCCCGTGATACGCACGCTGGTCAATGAGATCCTGAGCGAGCAAGGCTTGATGCTGAAGGCAGGGTCGGCGGTCGATGCGATCTTGATTTCGGCACCCAGTTCGACAAAGAACGGCTCTGATACACGGGGCCCGGAGACGCACCAGATGAAGAAGGAACCAGCAGCAGTTTGGATAGACGAAGGCTCGGTATCGAGGGTTGATGAAGAGCACCGCGCAGATCACGACACTGTTTGCACTGGCCAACCGTTGAAAGGCGCGCAAGGCTTTACGCGAAACGTGAAAAGCCCATCGGTCTCGGCAAACGGAGGTCGTCATGCTTCGAAAGCCGGGCGACCACTGCGCTGGATCGTACGTGCCGGTGCCCCGTGGCGTTTGTTGCCCAATGACTTTCCGCCGTGGGAACTGGTCTACCAGCAGACGCAACGCTGGATTCAGGCGGGCTGCTTCGAGGCCATGGTGAGCGATTTGCGTTCGATCATCCGGGTCGCCCAGGACCGCCGTGGTCAACCCAGCGCGGTCATCCTCGATGGCCGTACGCTGCAGTCGACGTGCGAAAGCGGCGCACGCGCAGGCTACGACGGATACAAACGCAAGAAAGGCAGCAAGGTACATATGGCGGTGG
>NZ_JBFPKN010000009.1:0-319882 GCF_040948805.1 Paraburkholderia sp. BR13439
GCCGAAGCCGTGACGAACCTCGACGGTCGCACGACGCAGAACACGGGCGACATTGCGCAGAACGCGGGCGATATCGCGCTGAATGCAACTGACATCGCAAAGAACACGAGCAACATCGCGCAGAACGCGTCCAGCATCACGAACGTGCAGAACCAGTTGTCCGAAGGCACGGTGGGTCTGGTCCAGCAGGACGCAACCAGTCGTGACATCACGGTGGCAAAAGACGCTGACGGTTCGGTGATCAACGTGGCGGGCACCGCGGGCAACCGTACGGTGACGGGTGTGGCTGCGGGCGCAGTGCGGGCATCGAGCGTGGACGCGGTCAACGGTGGCCAGTTGTACGGCACGGCGTCGAGCACGGCCCGGGCGCTGGGCGGTGGTTCGATCGTGCTTGCGGATGGCTCGATCAGCGCGCCGAAGTTCAGCGTGGGCGGCACGACGGTGTACAGCGTGGCCGAAGCCGTGACGAACCTCGACGGTCGCACGACGCAGAACACGGGCGACATTGCGCAGAACGCGACCAACATCGCGAGCGTGCAGAACCAGTTGTCCGAAGGCACGGTGGGTCTGGTCCAGCAGGACGCGAACACGCGCGACATCACGGTGGCAAAAGACACCGATGGCACGGTGGTGAACGTGGCGGGCGCGGCGGGTAACCGCACGGTGACGGGCGTGGCGAATGGCGCAGTGAACGCATCGAGCGTGGATGCGATCAATGGCAGCCAGCTGTACGGCGCGGCATCGAGCACGGCCGAGGCACTGGGCGGCGGTTCGACCGTGAACGCAGACGGTACGCTCAGCGCACCGAGCTACAGCGTAGGCGGCACGACGGTGCACAGCGTGGGCGATGCCGTCACGAACATCGACGGTCGCACGACGCAGAACACGGAGGACATCACGAAGCTGCAGACCCAGGTGGGCGATGTCGGCACGCAACTGTCGGCCGCGGTGCAGTACGACCGTCACGCTGACGGCTCAGTGAACTTCGGTGCCGTGACGCTGGGTGGAGGCCAGAGCACGGGTCCGGTGATTCTGACCAACGTGGCCAACGGCTCGAGCCAGTATGACGCGGTGAACTACGGCCAGTTGTCCGCGTTGCAGAACCAGGTAACGGACCTGAACGGCCAGGTGTGGAATCTCGGCAGCCAGATGTCGAACCTCCAGCCGGGCAACTCGGTCTCCGAGGCAGAAGACGCTTCGTCTTCGGGTGTCGGTAACGACGTGGGGGTCAATGTCGCTACGCCGGGTACCGGTGCGGGCAGCACGACGGCCGGAGCAGGCGCGGCAGCGTCGGGCAACTACGCCACGGTGATTGGCGCGAGCGCCAACGCAGCAGCGGACAACGCGGTGGCAGTCGGTGCCAACGCGGCTGCAACCGGCGCCAACTCGACGGCGATCGGCACGGGCTCGCAGGCTGCCAATGCGAACTCGGTGGCGTTGGGTCAGGGTTCGGTGACGGATCGCGACAACTCGGTGTCGGTGGGTTCGGCCACGCAGCAGCGTCAGATCACCAACGTTGCAGCGGGTACGGCGGACACGGACGCGGTCAATGTCGGTCAGATGAACAGCTCGGTTGCGCAGGGCGTGCAGCAGGCGAACAACTACACCGACATGCGGTTCAACGACTTGAACAGCACGATCGACAGTATCGCGAAGAAGTCATATTCCGGCTCGGCAGCGGCGATCGCCACGGCCAATCTGCCCCAGGCTCCTGCCGCGGGCAAGAGCATCGTAGCCGTCGCAGGCGGAACGTATGCAGGCCAATCCGCAGTTGCCGTCGGTTTGTCGACGTTCACGCGTAACGGCAAATGGATCATCAAGGCTTCGGGCTCGACCACCACCGCGGGTTCGTTCGCCGTCGGCGCCGGCGCCGGTTTCGTCTTCTAAACTGGAGAACGGCACACGGATAGACTAACGAAAGAAACGGAACCGGGCGGGATGTGCGAACATCCCGCCCGTTTTTTTTGGGGGGCTTCTCAACGGAATTTCAATGATTACGTGGTGCGTCGCTATGCAATCGATACGAGTCCGCTCGAGCAATTCGAGGCCGAGGCATTTGCCAGCATGCGGATTCCGCCCGGCGAAATTGGCCGGCCAACATCAGAAATAGTTTCTCCCGCCGAATTTCCAATAAGAGACCGAAAGAAATTGCTGGCGCGCTATTCAACTTGATTCATTAACTTTCAATTGAATTATGTAAGAAAAGGCCTTATGCCCCATTACGCATAAAATTGCCGGCATTAGTAAAACTACCGATGCTGTAGTCAGACTACATTCTTACATTACTCACCACGGAGAGTCGCTACAGCCCATCCAGTTGCCCCCGATTCTTCTTCCAACAGGCAAACGTTTGCAGTCATCGCTGCATGCCTGTTTTCGCGTCCGCTTTCCACCCACTCGACGCGCTCCGTTGTCCCAAGAAGAGCACAATTTCGGAGAGACACCTATGCAGAAGAAACTATGGCCGGCCGTCGCGATAGCGGCGGCCGTGAGCGCTGCTGCGCACGCGGAAATGCCCACTCCTGGTCTCGACTTCGCACCCATGTCGACGGTGCTGAACGCGTTCGCGTCGGCGGCCGCGCATCGGCGCGCGGAAACGCTCATCAACAAGATGACGATCGACGAAAAACTGCAGTTCATTCATTCGGAGTACGCGATGTCCGCCGTGCCGGGCGGCGGCGCGGGCTACATTCAGGGCGTGCCGCGTCTCGGCATTCCCGACCTGAACATGGTCGACTCAGCCACCGGTTCGGGCAGCACCAACCAGCCATCGACGACCTTCCCGGCGACGCTCGCGGTGGCGGCGAGCTGGGACCGCGCGCTGTCGTGGAACTTCGGCAAGCAGATCGCGATCCAGTTGCGTCAGCAGGGCTTCGGCATGGGCCTCGGCGGTGGCACCAACCTCGCGCGTGAGCCGCGCGGTGGCCGGCTCTTCGAGTATCTCGGCGAAGATCCGGTGCTCGCCGGTGAGATGCTCGCCGAACGCACCGACGGCACGCAAAGCCAGAAGGTCATCGCGACGATCAAGCACTACATGGGCAACGAGCAGGAACACAACCGCGGCGGCGGCAACAGCCAGATCGACGAGCGCACGATGCGCGAGCTCTATCTGCTGCCGTTCGAAATCGCCGCGCGCCGCGCGCAGCCGGGCAGCGTGATGTGCAGCTACAACGAGGTCAACGGCACCTATGCCTGCGAGAACTCGCACATTCTCAACGACGTACTGAAGAACGACTGGCACTTCGAAGGTCAGGTGCAGTCGGACTGGGGCGCGACGCATAGCACTGCCTCCGCGATCAATGCCGGTCTCGACGAAGAAGAAGACGTCGGTTCGACCGTCTATCTGACGCCCACGCTGGTCAAGCAGGCAATCGCGAACGGCTCGGTGTCGACTGCGCGCCTCGACGACATGGTCGAGCGCAAGCTGTACGTGATGATCCGCACGGGCGTGATGGACGATCCGCCGAAGGGTGGCGCGACCATCGACTTCTCGGCCGCGAGAGCCTTCACGCAGTCGGTCGAAGAGCAGTCGATGGTACTGCTGAAGAACGCTGGCAATCAGTTGCCGCTGTCCGCCGGTTCGCTGTCGCGTATCGCGGTTATCGGCGGCCACGCCGACGCGGCGGTGTTGACGGGCGGCGGTTCGGGCAACACCCGCGATCCGGTGACGGGCGCATTCGCCGGTTGCGGCGGCTTGACGTTCGGCACGGAGACGGGCTGCAGCTGGTGGACCAACCCGTGGCTGAAGCTGAACACCCCGATCGTGTCGGCGATCAAGGCGCTCGCGCCGCAGGCCACGGTGACCTTCGCCGGCAACAGCGATCAGCAGTCGCCGTTTGCCGCCTATACGCAGCAGCAGATCACCCAGGCAGCAACGCTGGCCGCGAACTCCGACGTCGCGATCGTCGTGGTCGCGCAGCCGGCCGGCGAGGATATCGGCGATCTGCCGAGCCTGGGCCTCGCGAATCCGACCAACCAGGATGCACTCGTCGAAGCGGTTGCGGCCGCCAATCCGCATACGATCGTCGTCGTCGAAAGCGGCAACCCGGTGCTGATGCCGTGGAAGGACAGCGTGTCGGCGATCGTCGAAGCATGGTATCCGGGCGAAGGCGGCGGCAACGCGATTGCGAACGTGCTGTTCGGCAAGGTCAATCCTTCTGGCAAGCTGCCCGTCACGTTCCCGGTGCGCGACCAGGACACGCCGACGTGGGGCACGAATGGCGCGTTTGCGGCGAACCCGGTGTACTCCGAGAAGCTCGATATGGGCTATCGCTGGTACGACTCGCAGAACATCACGCCGATGTTCGAGTTCGGCTACGGCCTGTCGTACACGCACTTCGCGTACTCGGGTCTATCGGTTCAGCATCTCCCCGGCGGTCTGGTCGATGTGTCGTTCAACGTGCGTAACGATGGGCGCGTCGCCGGTGCCGAAGTGCCGCAGGTGTACCTCGGCGTACCGTATCAGGGTGAGCCGCCGCGGCGTCTCGTCGGCTGGGACAAGGTTGGTCTGAACCCGGGCGAATCGCGTCGCGTGCACGTGGTCGTAACGCAGCGCATGCAGAGCGTGTGGGATACCACGAACAACCGTTGGCTCTATGTGCCGGGCAGCACGGTGTACGTCGGCGCATCGTCGCGCGACATCCGTCTGCAAGGGCACGGCTAAATGGTGTGACGTCGTAGCGATCGCGGGCGCGCGAAGTTGCGCGCCCGCTTGTATTGCCGATTACGCTTTCAGCGTGTTCTTGTAGAACTTTCCATCCTTCATCACGATCCGCAGGTTCTGCTCCGGGTTAGCCATCAGGTCGAGATTCTCGAGCGGATTGCCATCGACGAGAAGCAGATCGGCGTATGCACCTTCTTCGAGTACGCCGAGCTTGCGCGGATACGGATTGCGGTGCCCGGCCAGCGCGAGTAGTTGTCCATTGGTGCCCGTTGCGATGGTCAATGCCTCAGCTCCGTTGTACCACCGCTTCATATGCGTGAGCATCCTGCCTTGCCCCGCGGCCACGGTCTGCGAAAAGATAAGGTCCGTGCCGAATGCGACCTTGATGCCATGCTTGCGCGCGAGTTTGAAAGCGCGATCGGTGCCCGCAATCACTTCGAGAAATTTCTCGCGGCTCTGTGGGGCGAGCGGGCCCACGTCGTCTTCGTTGACGAACGGCTGCGTGCTCAACCACGTGCCGTTCTTCGCCATCAACGCCGCAGTCTTGTCGTCCATCAGATGACCGTGCTCGACGCACTGCACGCCCGCCGCAACGGAGCGCTGAACCGCTTCTGGCACGTACGCATGCGTGAGGACATAGGTGCCCCAGTCGGCCGCTGTTTCGACGGCCGCGCGCAACTGCTTTTCGGTAAAGGTGAGCATGTCGAGCGGACTGCGCGGCGTCGATACGCCACCGGAGCCGACCAGTTTGATCTGCGTCGCGCCCTGGATGAACTGCTCGCGCACGCGCAAGCGGACTTCGTCCTCGGTGTCGGCGATTGCGAAGCCACCGTCCCGCTCCAATTGAGTGACCTGGCTGCTGGTGCGCGGCAGTTCGGTCAGTGCGCGGAAATCGCCGTGACCGCCGGTGGTCGTGATCATCGCGCCGGACGGATAGATGCGCGGTCCGGAAATCATGCCGCTATCGATTGCCTGCTTCAGCGCGAATGACGGGCCGCCCGCGTCGCGGATCGTCGTGAAGCCGCGCAGTAGCGTGCGTTCCGCTTCAGCGCTTGCCGCGATATGAACGAGTGAAATGTCCGATTGAAGGATGACCTGAACCGGCACCGCCGCGAGCAGCGCATGCCAGTGCATGTCGATCATGCCGGGCATCATCACCTTGCCAACGCAATCGACCAGCGTTTTGCCGTCGCTCGAAGCCGGTTGCCCTCGACCCAACTGGCTGATGCTGTCACCCTCGACAACCATATAGAGGCCGTCACGCAACGTCGACGACTTGCCATCGAACAAACGGAAGTTCGTGAACAGCACCGGCTTCGCGGGCGGTCCTGGCGGCACGGTGGTTTGGGCATTGCTGAGCCCGGGCATTACGAGACTCAGCATCGAGGCGGCGAGACCAGTGACAAAACCGCGGCGCGACAGGTCGGCGCTAATACGGCGGTTTGCATATTGCACTTGTGACTTGTCACAAAGACATGAGGAAGATGGACTGACTATTTTATTGCCAAGATACTTTCCTGAAGGCATAGCTCACCCCATTACGTGGACCACGGTGCATCGAAAGCCGCCGTCTGACTACAGTTCACAATTGGCGACGTGAGAGTCAAGCCAGCACAGAGTATCTGCTGCGAACGATGATGGCAAATGCGGGAGCGGAGTGCGGAAATGATCGGTCGAACTAAGGCCGCGATGCGACGAGCTGGCGTAGCGCGGCAGGCTCGCCTAACGGGTCGATGCGCAATCTTCGAGTATTCAGTGCCGGCGCTGAAATTCCCAATTGTCCGAACCGGACCGACAGAATCGCGGAGTGAGATGCATCGTTTGTCCTCTTGCACTGAGGTCGATTGCCGCGACCCGGCATGTTCGCGCCTCTTCCTTGACCGTGTGTGAGGGTGTGATGGTCGCGTGGACACGAGGCCTGTTGCGCGTAGCGTCGTTCGTCCAGTCGAGTGATTCGCCATCCTGCTTGGTATCGAGCGCCTGATTCACTGCGGACTGGATCGACGCGATGTCCGCTTGCCGCATCAGACTGATCGGCGTATCGCTCAGGAATCCAAGGTTGATGGCCGCATGAGCGCCCATTGTTCCCAGCACGAGCAAGCTACCAATAACCACTTTGTACAGCCGCGACGGTACTGACATGGGTTGGTTCTCCCGAGAACAGGTCATGCGCAGATCGATGGCCAGAAGGACAATAATGGCAATGACAGCCGATAGTACCATTGGAAAAGTCTCGACGAATACGCTCGTGCAGGGTTTCGTGGACGAAGAGAAGCCCGCCTGACCCGCACGGTTCGGGTCAGGCGGGCTTGTGCGATCACAGCTCGATCTAGTCTGATCGTCGGGGATCAGCGTCATCGCGACGGATCGCTTCGTCAGGTCTTCTGCGCGAGCAGCGCCTGAATCCTGGCTTCGGTCTGCGCATAGTCGCCTTCTCCAAAGTGCGAGTAGACGATATGACCTTGCTTGTCGATCAAATAGAAGGCGGGCCAGTACTGGTTGTTATACGCATTCCAGGTCGCGTACTGGTTGTCCTGCGCAACCGGATAGGTAATGCCGAGCCGCTTGAGCGCGGTCTTCACATTGCCGGTGTCGCGTTCGAACGGATATTCGGGCGTATGCACGCCGATCACCGTGAGCCCCTGATCCTTGTACTTCTGGTTCCAGCTTTTCACGTAAGGCAGCGTGTTGGCGCAATTGATGCAGCTATAGGTCCAGAAGTCGACGAGTACTACTTTGCCGCGCAACTGCTGCAATTTGAGCGGCTCGCTATTGAGCCATTGCGTGATGCCTGTGAGCTCGGGTGCGGGCGGCCCGCTTTCCTGCGGCGCGGCGATCGCGGCCGTACTCGCCGCGATCAACGCGCAGGCGGCAAACGCGGCGGACAGTGCGAAGCTTTTCAATCGGGTAGTCATGTCAGAGTCCTTTGAGTGAGGGGAAAAGGCCGGCGAGCCGCGCGTACAGCAGCACGTCGTACTGCAAATAGATGGCGAGTGCGGTCAGCATCACCAGTACGCCGAATACCTGTTGCAGACGCTCTGCGTGACGCGAGACGACACGTACATGACGCGTCACGTAATGTCCGCCATAGATGATCGCGAGCATTGGAATCGCTGCGCCGATCGCATACAGCGTGAGCAGCAGGGCCGACCAACCGAGGTCCTGAGCCTTGACGACGAGCACGAGAATCGACGCGAGCACGGGGCCGGCGCAGGGCGTCCATACCGCGCCGAGCGACATGCCGAGCACGAATCCACCCGCGTTGCCGCTGCCCGGCTGAGTGCCCGGCGCAATGGCCGCGCCGATCCGGTCGAGCGGTCCTTGCAGTTGCGCGACGAGCCAGTCGTAGGGGCGCGGCCAGATACGCAGAAGTCCGGACAGTGCGAGCAACGCGATGCCGGTATTGCGCAGTACCTGTTGCGCGACGTGCACGGTGCTCGACACAGCGCCCAATAGCAGCGCGAAAGACGCGAAGGTCAGAATGAAGCCGGCAACGATGAAGAGTGGCCGCGTACGGCTCGGTTGTTCGACGGAAGTGCCGAGCAGGATCGGCATCACCGGCAGCACGCAGGGAGAGGCAATCGTCAGCAACCCGGCGAGTAGGGCGAGCGGAGTTTCGAGGGTACTGTGCATGATGGGCGTTCCGTTGGCTGGGATGACCGTATTGGAACGCCCACGCGTATCTGATTTATGTCGGCGATAAGGCGCGGTTGCAATGTTGTGTGTCCGCGCACGGCGCAGATACATTGCGACACAAACCGGCTGACGAGTCGATGCGCGCTGCGGTGGCTGCAGCGCTGGTGGGATGCGTGATCAGCGCGTCCTGCATGTGATTAGTCGACTACGATTGATGCGTTGCCCGTAAAGCAACGATGCGTGAACTTAGTTGCTCTTGGTGACGGCGGCCTGCGCTGTCACCATTCATCTCAAGCGGGAGGCTGCGCGACATCGCGCGCGAGCGGACCCGATCAATTCCGTATCCAAGCCTTGCTTGAAGGAGAACAACCATGTCGGATCAGATCAATAGCCGTCGCCGCCGCTTTCTCGGAACGGCGGTTGCGGGTATCAGCCTGCTCGAATTGGGGCTGAGCGGGCTCGCGCATGCGCAATCGGCCGACACGGCCGGCAATGCGAAAGCAGGTGCGCGCGTGGCGACGTTCGAGAACATTCGCTCGATCAATGCGGGCACGCTGAGCATCAGCTATGCGGAAGCGGGCCCGCAGAACGGACCGGTGGTCATGCTGCTGCACGGCTGGCCTTATGACATCTACAGCTTCGCCGAAGTAACGCCGTTGCTGACGGCGGCCGGTTATCGAGTGATCGTGCCTTACCTGCGCGGCTACGGCGGCACGCGTTTTCTGTCGGCCGATACGCCGCGCAACGGTCAACAGGCGGTGGTCGCGGTCGACATCATCAACCTGATGGACGCGCTGAAAATCGACAAGGCCGTGCTCGGCGGCTTCGACTGGGGCGCGCGCACGGTGAACATCGTCGCCGCGCTGTGGCCGCAACGCGTGAAGGCGATGGTGTCGGTGAGTGGATATCTGATCGGCAGCCAGGAGGCTAACCGCGCGCCGTTGCCGCCGAAGGCCGAGCTCGCGTGGTGGTATCAGTTCTATTTCGCCACCGAGCGTGGCCGCGCGGGTTATGAAGCGAACCGTCATGACTTTAACAAGCTGATCTGGCATACCGCCTCACCGAAATGGAATTTCGACGATGCCACGTTCGAGCGCTCCGCCGAATCGTTCAATAACCCGGACCATGTTGCCGTGGTGATTCACAACTACCGCTGGCGTCTTGGACTCGCGCAGGGCGAGCCGCAATACGACGAACTCGAAAAGCGCCTCGCCACCGGACCGACGATCGCGGTGCCGACCATCACGCTCGAAGGGGATGCGAACGGCGCCGCGCATCCCGAGCCCGCTGCGTACGCGAAGAAGTTTACCGGCAAGTATCAGCACCGCAACGTCAGCGGCGGCATCGGCCACAACCTGCCGCAGGAAGCGCCGAAAGCTTTTGCGCATGCGATTCTCGACGTCACGCGCATTTGATCGAGCCGGCGCTCGCCGGCTTCTCTCTTCTGAACGGAACCCCAGCAGTCGAACGCACGGCTGCTGGGGTTTCTTCATGGGTGGGCCCATTTGCACCACACCTGCAACCCGCACGACACACATGCCACGCCGGCGCTGAACCGCATGTTCGGAAGCGGGCTTTGTATCGCAATGTATCAACGGCGTACGCAGACAAACACGCTTGCAGAAATGGGGGGTGACGAAAACATTGCAGATACGTTGGGGCGTTCTAATGTCTTTACGCAAGGTTGATTCACGACGTTGCGTGTGAATCAGGCGGGGCGTCACAGTGTATCTGCGCTGATGGCTTTGTGTCCCGCTCAATCCTTATCCCTGATGTTTTGATACCCGGAGAAGACTCATGAAACTCGTCCAATCGCTGATCGTCGCTGCACTCGTCGCTGCTCCCGTTGTCTCGTTCGCGCAATCGCAATCGCAACCGCAACAGGCGCTCACTCGTGCTGAAGTTCGCGCGGAGCTGATTCAATTGGAAAAGGCCGGCTACAACCCAGCTAGTGACAATGCGCAATACCCGCAGAACATCGAGGCAGCAGAAGCGCGTGTCAGCGCGGGCCAGGACGCTACCGCCTACGGCGGCGTCGCGAACGGCAGTTCGGCTTCGGGCTTGCACGTGCCGATGAAGCATGCGGCGGATCGCGTATATGACGGCTCCAACGTCGTCGGCCTCGGTTCCATCTACGCGCATTCGTGATCGACACAAATGAGCAAGCCGTCCGCGCGCATCGATTCATGTCGACGCGCGGACGCCTTGTTTAACCCACCTGACGAGATAAAAACGATGACCACGCTGCTGAAAAGAATTCTCGGTTCCGTTCTGTTGCTGGGCGGACTGTTCGCATTGCAGGCCACGCAGTTCGCGCAGGCTGCGCCGCCCGACGACCTGAAGGGCAAGAACGTCGTGCTCGTTCATGGCGCCTTCGCTGACGGGTCGAGCTGGGACAAAGTGATCCCGTTGCTCGAAGCGCGCGGCCTGCATGTCGTGGCCGTGCAGAATCCACTGAGTTCGCTCGCCGACGACGTGGCGGCAACCCGGCGCGTGATCGCGCAACAGAACGGACCTGTGATTCTGGTCGGCCATTCATGGGGCGGCGTGGTGGTTAGCGAAGCCGGCAACGACGACAAGGTGAAGAGCCTCGTATACGTCGCGGCATTTGCGCCGGACAACCGCCAGTCCATCGCCGACATCACGAAAGACAAACCCGCTCCGGTCTGGGCTAGCGAGTTGCGCAAGGACTCGGCCGGCTATCTGACGCTATCGACCCACGCGGTGCTCGACGACTTCGCGCAGGATCTGCCGCTGCCGCAGAAACGCCTGATCGCGGCGACGCAGCAGCCGTGGGCCGCTGGCTGTATCGACGACAAAGTGACGAACGCCGCCTGGCATGACAAGCCGTCGTATTTCGTGGTGTCGGGCCGCGACCGCATGATCGATCCGGCCTTGCAACTGGAGATGGCGAAGCACATCGACGCGAAGATCACGCGCGTCGACACGAGCCATGTCGCGATGCTGAGTCAGCCGCAAGCGGTGGCCGACGCGATCATCTCCGCCTCGGGGGCCGCGCATTAAAGCGCGCGCAGGCTGATCGCCAATCAGATTGCGATCGATGGAATGCTCTTCATGCAGCGCAACGCGAACATCGAGCGGCTATGGCGAATGCCTGCGATCTTGTAGAGCTTTTCGCGCAGGAAGCGTTCGTAGCCGGCGGTGCCGTCTACCGCGACCTTGACCAGGTAGTCGTAATCGCCGGACACCAGGTACGCTTCGAGTACTTCGCTGAGCGTGGCGAGCTCGGCGCCGAAGCGCGCGAGTGCATCTTCGTCGTGGCGGTCCAGCGTGACCTCGAGCAGCACGACGTCCGCGAAACCGAGCTTCTGCTGATCGAGCAAGGCAACATAGCCGCGGATATACCCTTCGTTTTCGAGCTGCCGCGTGCGATTCCAGCACGCGGTGGTCGACATGCCGACCAGTTCGGCAAGATCCGCATTGCTGAGCCGGGCGTTCTTTTGAAGCTCGCGCATGATCTTGCGATCGAGGGCGTCGAGCGGGCGGTTTCGGGCGTTCATCAACGATGTGGGGAGAATATTTTGTGAAACCACATTGTAGGTGAAGATCGTCCCAAATGGGCGGCATCAGTGGATGCGTTTAAGAAGCCTATCCAGCCGGGCTGCCGGTATATTTTCAACGTGCATTCATGCCCGGGACATCTGTCCGGACCGCAGGCCTCGCGCCGGCGATCCTCCGTGGCCAAAAGCCGTTTTTTCGGTGTCTCGCCGCCTTCACGGTAAGGCGGCACGCGGGCGAATTCCGGCGTTACCCACGCAGGAAGGCGCGCTCGCCGGGCATGGACGCATGTCGCCGCAGATGTCTTTCGCAACTCTCTTTTGCCTGCTGATTCGCCAATGCCGATCCAGTTGTATGTTTCGTTTCTTCTCGCGTCCGCCGTACTCGTTTATTCGCCCGGTCCGGTCAATGTTCTTACGATGAGTCAGGCGCTAAGCGCTGGATGGCGCGCGGCATTGCCCTGCGTATGGGGTGGCACCTGCGCGGTATTGCTGCAACTCGCATTTACCGCGTTGTGTCTGAACTCCCTATTGCTGATCGATGAGCGCGCGCTAATCGTGTTGCGCTGGGCCGGCGCGATTTATCTGGTTTATCTTGGTTTCAAACAATGGCGAAGCGGCGCATGCGCGGCTTCGCCGCTTCTGGCCAAGGAAGCAGGACAACGCGGTTTGTTTTGGCGCGGCTTTGCGACGTCGGGCCTGAATCCGAAAACGCTATTGTTCTTTCCGTCTTTCTTTCCACAGTTCATCAGTACTTCGTCGAATGAAACGCATTGGTCGGCCAATCATCAGTACTTTTTGCTGGCCAGTACTTTTGCACTGATGTTCGCGTTGGGCGTCGCATCGACGGCAATCTTCTCGCACCGTCTGCGCACGGTTCTGCAGCGGCCGGCGCGGCTGCGCGTCGTGAACCGCCTGATGGGTAGCTTGCTGGTTGGAATGGGCGCGCTGATGGCGGCGGTACGCTGACTACGAAACGAGCCGCATACCGCCGCCGCGGGGACAACGTCACCCTTATCGTCTGTACCGCGCGATATCAATGGAAAATGAGGTACAGGATGATCAGTACGATCAACGGAACGCCGAGTAGCCAGCCAATCAGGTAAGGCATGATGTCATCTCCTTTCGTATATAAGTTCGAATACGCAGGAGTGTCAGCAGGCCGCGTGCCTGAGTCGAAACGGCACTACGCTGCGACGCATAGGGGTGTCGTATCTCGTGCCCGTATCGTTCTTTAGCCGTTGTTCGAAAAGCCCGGATACAACGTCATCCCGCCATCGACGAACAGCGTCGTGCCGACGACGTAATCGCTTTCATCGGAAGCAAGCCACACCGCCGCCTTCCCGATATCTTCCACGGCGCCGACGCGTCCATAGGGAATCAACTGCAATAGTTTGTCGAGTGCCGCTTGCGAATCCCACGCGTCCTGATTGATCCGCGTACGGATCGCGCCCGGCGCAATCGAATTGACGCGAATGCGCTCGGGTGCCACTTCCTGCGCCAACGATTTCATGAACATCTGAACGCCGCCTTTCGACGCGGCGTAATTGACGCGCCCTGCCCACGGAATGACCTCGTGAACGGAACTCATGCAAATGATCTTGCCGAGCGCTTTCGATACGGCAGTCGGGCCGCGGCGGCGGAATTCTTTTACTGCGGCCTGGCAGGTCAGAAACTGGCCGGTCAGATTCGTCGACAGCACGAGTTGCCAATCGTCGAGCGTCATGTCGGCGAATGGGCTGTCCTTCTGCAGTCCGGCATTCGCGACCACGATATCGACGCCGCCAAAGCGCGCGCGACTCGCCTCGAAGAGGTCCGCTACCTGAGGGGGATTGGATACGTCTGCCTGGATCGCGATTGCCGATCCACCGGATTTTTCTATTTCTTCGGCGAGTTTTTCATCAGGTTGCGCGTGCGAATGATAATTGAGCACGACCGCCGCGCCAGCATCCGCGAGTGCTTTGGCGACGCCATAGCCGATTCCCGAACTCGCGCCGGTAATCAGCGCGACCTGATTGGCCAGTAACTTTTCCATTTGAGTGCTCCGGCAACGACGAAAGGCGAAGCCGCCACCTACCGGCACGCGACATCGCGCGGATAGACGGCGGCCCGCCTGGTGTTGCAGTCCACGACGCGTGGCCTATATCACGCCGGCAACCAGCAGAACGATTACCACGATCAATACGACGCCGAGTCCGCCGGTCGGACCATAGCCCCACGCCCGGCTGTGCGGCCACGCCGGAAAAGCGCCGATCAGCAGCAGAATCAGCACGATGAGAAGAATGGTTCCTAGCATGTTATGACCTCCGCCTGGTTGAAGGGGACCTGCTGTACCCAGGTTGCCCACAGGGCCGCAGGGTCATCCCTAGAGAGCAAACCGCGTACCCAGGGCCGATCCTTTAAGAGGATCACAGTGGCAGCGCACGCCGCGTGCGGAGATTCGCGAGTCAATTAAAACGGCACCCATTGCGCTCAGAACATGAGCCGGGTGCCGTTTTTCCAATTGCGGACACGTCGCGCGTCCTATAGAAGGTAGGGTCCGTTGATGCGGCCTTCGAAGATCGCGGTGTTGATGTCCCAATCGTCGACGGTGCCCGTGCCGCCACCGTCCACCTTGACGACTACCGATCGGCCGCCGCGCAGCGTCTTCATCTGTTCGGCGCTCAGCGTTTTATCGTCGGATGGCTCGCCAGCGCCGGGCGGCAGGTCTTTGATGATCACAGTGGCTTTCATGGCATTTCTCCTTGACGTGAAAAGGCGAGCACAGTGCGGCGCCCGCCTCGATTTCTGCAAGGGCTATGCCAACGTAGGGGAAGTGAGCCGCAAAATGGAGCGGGGGCCGCGATGCGAAACCTGGCAAGGATCCGCGCGATAGCCGCATTGAATCACACCGGATACGACCGCGATCTCGAGTCGAAGTGTTTGCGCGCGTCGCACGGGTCGCGTGCGAATGGTTGGGGCGCAGCGCAGCGCCGAGCGTGGCGAACCGAGGCGTGCAACACTCTATCGCAAGCCCAAACGGAAACGGCACGCGCCCTGTGCGCGTGCCGTGATGCTGAAACGCCCCCGCGAGCAATGCTAGCGGCGTCGCCCTTTGCGCGGCGCAGCGGCTTCCGCGATACGCAGATGCGCGGCCGGAAAGCCCGGCGGGTATTCGACGACGCGCGTCGCGGCCGGCACCAGCGGCGCGGCGAGACTCGACCGCGCGCCGACACGAGCGCCGCCGACGATCGCGGCCATCGCCTCGCGGTCGAGTTCGACGCTTTCGGTCAGATCCTTGATGCTCAGCTTGGCCATGACGGCTCCAGAAAAACGCGCCGGCGGCCAGACCCGTTCGGGTTCCGGCCGCCGGGCTCGGAATGTGTTCAGTGTGCTATTCGTTTTACTGCGGTCTCAACGCACTATCAGTATAGGAAATCCGTTCGCGGCGTGCGCGGTCGTGGTGCTGTCGCGGCAGTGAAGGAACCCCCGGTCCCCCGCGGCTTACACGGCGGAGAGGTTCGCGCCCGCCAGGATCGGATCGACTTTCAGCTTCGGCAGCACGACGTCCGAGCCGATAAAGCCGATGTCATTGAGCGCTGCGACATTGACGATTTGCTGTTGAGCCAGATTCTGAGTGACGTTGACATTGACGTTGACGTTGGCGATGCCGGCAAGGCTGCCGAGACCACCAGGGCCCGAGGGCATGGGCACGTTGCTGCCGGTGCCGCCGGCGATCCCGGACATGGTCCGGCGATCGAGTTCGCGCGCGCCGGGCAGATCGCGAATCATGAGGGATGACATGGCGTTTCTCCTAAAACGTATGGAAGGCGGACATGCATGGCTTGCGGCGAAGCGGCCCGCGACAGCGGGCGCCTCGCCGCGCCATGCATTAGTGGCCGTTAGAGTTGCTCGACACGACATACGGGCTGAGCGTCGAGTCGATGCCTTCGGAGAACGCAACGTTGTTGCCGTTGGCGTTCTGGAAGTTCAGGTCGTTGTTGATGAATTGCGAGGTGGTGCTGTTCTTGATGCTCGTCGGCGCATAGACCGGGGCGAAGCTGTAGTACTGGCTGGGGCCATAGCCACCGCGTACGGCTTTCATGGCCTTGCTGTCGAGTTGTTCGGTAACGGACAGGTCTTTGATCATCAGCGTTTTCATGGTGAGTCTCCTGAAGGAAGTTTTCGCAGTGTCGCGAGTGGTTTCGAGCAATTCGTTTGCTCGGGCATCACTAATGCACAGGCTGTGCCAGTGCTGGCCACGTATCCCGAGAAAATCGACGAAGCCTTGTCGTATAAGGGTTTTGCGCGAGGTTCGGCCGCCGCGCCGGTCCGCTCGAAACGCGTTGACGCGCTCCAGGCGGTGGCGGCAGTCCGACATCGCGGCGGACCCTGTTGGCTCGCACGCGACATTGCACGCGACCCCATGCGGCGCGGCGCGCGGCTCATGCCTGGTTTGCCTGGTTTGCGAAAGCGCGGACCGGGAGCTAGTATCGAAACGGCACATGTAACTGGATACGACAGCTTCTCTATCGACCCGCGTGGCGTCGGTCGCATGCGACACGGTCCAGCGGCAACGGCGGTGCTTCGCAAAAATGGCTAGCCTTGCGCGTGTGATTCTCGACTTCCAGAGCGGCGAGCTGTCGCGCGACGAGTTCGTCGCGCAGCTCGACAGCGCCTTGGCGACCGAGCAACTCGGTCCGACGCGGCTGCTGGAGACGCTGTACGCCGCGCATCACAAGTCACCGTTGCCCGACGATCTCTATCTGGAAGTGCGGCGGCGCATCGAGCTGCTGCGCGTGTCGAACGTCGCGGCGGGTGGCGAGGAAACCGGCATACAGACCACGGTCGATCTACCGCCGCTGCGTTCGTCGAGCGCGGGCGGCGCTGGCAGCGCGAGTACCACTGGAAGCACCGCGCACGAAACCATCAAAGGCATCGGCGATACCCTGAACAACCGCTTCGTGCTCGAAGAGTGCCTCGGCGTGGGCGGCATGGGCACCGTGTACAAGGCGCTCGATCTGCGCAAGCTCGAAGCGTCGGACCGCAAGCCCTATCTCGCGATCAAGGTTCTGAACGTCCAGTTTCGCGGCAATCCGAATTCGCTGGTCGCGTTGCAGCGCGAAGCACGCAAGGCGCAGGTGCTCGCGCATCGCAACATCATCACCGTGTACGACTTCGACCGCGACGGGCCGATCGTCTATCTGACGATGGAGTATCTGAGCGGTAAGCCGCTCAGCCAGCTGCTGCGCACGCCTGGATATCAGGGGATGCCGGTGCGGGCCGCGCTGCCGATCGTGCGCGGCATGTGCGCGGCGCTCGCGTACGCGCACGAGCGCGGCTTCGTCCATTGCGATTTCAAACCCGCGAACGTGTTTCTGACCACCAATGCCGAAGTGAAAGTGATCGACTTCGGCATCGCGCGCGTATTCCAACGGCCGGAAGAGGAGAGCGACGCGACCGTGTTCGATCCCGGCAGTCTCGGCGCGTTGACGCCGGCCTATGCGAGCCCGGAGATGATCGAGCATCGCGAGCCTGACCCGCGCGACGACATCTACGCGCTTGGCTGCATCACCTACGAGCTGCTGACCGGACATCATCCGTTCGATCGCCTGTCGGCCACGCAGGCCCGCAATGCCGAGTTCAAGCCGCAGCGTCCGCCGAATCTCGATGCGCGCCAATGGCGCGCGTTGCGTGCCGCGTTGTCGTTCGACCGCAATACGCGGATGCCGAGCGTCGTGCGCTTTATCGCCGAGTTCGACAATGAAGCGCGCGCGGAGAAGTCCGGGTCGCTCGCATGGGCCGGGCTCGCTACGCTGGCCGTCGTGTGCGCGGTTACGGTGGGCGTGTTCGCTATTCGCTCGGGGTCCAACCGGCAGCAGGCCGCGCGTTCCGAGGCGGCGGGACCGCTGGGCGATCAGGTCGATCGGGCGGCTGCGGCGTCCGCTGTCGCGCCTGCAACGAATGCCGCACAGACAGCGCCTTCGGCAGGCGCGAATGAAGGCAGTACTACAACGGGTGGTGCGGCCGCAACCGCGACGCCGGCGCCCGCGCCCAGGCCCGCGTTGACGCTTGCCGCGATCACGCCCGCGCTTGCCCGGGTACCGTGTTCGGCTTTATCGGGCGCGGTGCAGGACCACGCCCTGACGGTGCGCGGTTTCCTGTCGCAGCGGTACGGCGCCGCGCGTCTGAAGCAGACCTTGGCGGCGCTGCCTGGCGTCGATACGGTGTCGCTCGACGTGCGGCCGCTCGCCGACGACAAATGCGACTTCGTCAAAACGCTTGCGCCGTTTCTGGTGCGCAACTGGCAGGCGGGACGGGCAGCGTCGCTGCATATGCGACCGCCAAGCGGTTTGCTGACCGAGAACGACTCGCTGGTGGTCGACCTGAAAGCGCCTCCGTTCGATTCCTTCGCGACCGTCGACTACTACCAGTTAGACGGCCACGTCGTGCACATGGTGCCGAGCCGTCTATGGCCGGACAACCAGATGCAGGCCAACGGCGGTCCGTACACGATCGGCAGCACTGCGGGCGATTGGACCGTTTCAAAGCCGTTCGGCTCGGAGATGGTGGTGCTGGTGGTGACCCCGGTGCCGCTGTTCGACAAGCTGCGCCCGGAAAGCGAAGCGCGCGCCGATTATCTGCGCGCGCTCGAGACGCGGTTGAAGCAGATCGGCGGCCAATACGGGCAGGATCGTCTATTGGCGGACTTCGCGCCGATTACGACCAAACCCGCCAAGCCATGATCCGTCAGAGAGCCAATCGAAACGGCCCTCAGCGCAAATCCTTGACGACGCGAAAACCGTTCTGCGATTGACGCACGCCCGCGCTGTATTTGAAGCGCGTCGCGCTGAGCATGTAGTCGCCGCCTTCGCGCCATGAGCCGCCGCGTATCGCGCGCATCTCGCAGCCGGGCGTGTCCCACGCGTGGCCGTCGGCGGGTGCGCCCTGATAGGAGTTGTGCCAGCAGTCGGCGGTCCACTCCCAGACGCCGCCGTTCATGTCGTACAGACCCAGCGGATTCGCGGCGAACGTGCCGACGTTTTCCGGTCCTTCCTTGTGCCACGGGTCGCCGCAGTCCTTGCAATTGGCGTTGCCCTTGCGCATCTGATCGCCCCACCAGTACGCGGTCGTGGTGCCGGCGCGATCCGCGTATTCCCATTCGGCTTCGGTCGGCAGACGGTACGGTTTGCCGGTGGTTTTGGCGAGCCATTTGACGTACTGCTGCGCGTCGTCCCAACTCAGATCGCGCGCGGGTGCGGTCTTGATGCTATTGCTCTCCGGGGTCAGCTTCTGGCATGCGCCGGCGGCGACGCACGCATTCCATTGCTCGACCGTCACCGGAAATTTGCCGATCGCGAAGGGTGCGCCGATGCTCACGCGATGCACGGGCTTTTCCGACGGGTCGTCGGTATTGCTGCCCATTGCGAACGAGCCGGCGGGTACGGCGACCATGATCGGACAGGCGGCGCAGTCGCGGATTTCACCGGCGGTCGGCGGATGGGCGACGGTCTTTTCGGCGAAGGGCGCAGCGGCGGCCGTGGCGGGCGGCGTCGGCGCTGGCGCGGCAGCGGGGCGCGGTGGTGGCGCGGCCGCGCTCGCTTGCGCCGCGGGATGCGCGACCTGGGCAGGTGGTGCGGGTGGCGCGACATGCCCGCTCTGCGCCGCGGGCGGGGCTGGTTGCGCACCACTCACCGCCGGAGTCGATGCCGCCGCGCGCAATCGATCGATACGCGCATGCGCGAGTGTGGCGAAGCGCCCATTTGGATAGGCCTTCAGATAAGCCTCGTAATCGGCTGGGTAGTTGCTGTCCTTGATCGACTCCCAGAACGTGATTTCGTATTGTTCGCCGCTTTCCTTCGGCATGATGCCGCGACTGCGCGGTATTACGGCGTGATCGTCCGACGTAATCCACGACGCGATAGTGCGTTCGCCACTGGTGGGAATGGAAGTACGCGCTACGGAGAGCCACGGCTGCTGCACTCCGCGAGTGGCGGCGCGCACCTCGGTGGCGACTTGTCGGAACAGCGCGGCGAGCGATCGGGACGATGCGTCGGCATCATCGAGCGCTTGCAGCAACGCACCGGTGTAGACGCCATGCCGCGGACCGTCCGCCGCGAAACCACCGGGCGCGGTTGCGTAGGCAATCACGGTGTTGGCAGCGAGCGTCGGTTGGTCGATCGCAATCTCGGCGGGCCTAAATGGATTGTCGAGGCAGGTATCGAGAATCAGCAGATTGAGCCGGCCGGCGCGAGCGGATTGCATCGCATGCAAGACGGTATTCAGTTCGACGCCGTTATTCAGCAGCGACACCGGTGCGCGGTTATCGGCTCGAGCATCGAGTCCCGCCGGCAACAGCAGCGTTTGTCCGGCTACCTGCATGCCGTGTCCGGCGAAATAGAACAGCCCGATATCGCCTGTCTTCAAACGTCGTTGAAATTCGTCGATCGCCGCGCGCATTTGCGGCGGCGTCGCATTCGTGCGCGTGATGACTTCGAAGCCACGCGCCCGGAGTGCAGCGCCGATCGATTCGGCGTCGCGCGGCGCGTTGGCGCGGATCGGGTTAGTGGCGTCGCCGTATTCGCCATTTCCTATCACGAGCGCGATACGCCGCGAATGGGTGTCCTCGCGTGACGAAGCAAAGGGTGAAAGGAGCAGAGCGGTATCCGCCGGCCGCCCCGGTTCACTCGTCATCGAAGCCGCACTCGGCTCGATGAATTCGCGTTGCGTCGCGGCACCGGCGCCGTCCCACTGCGCCTGGATTGCCCCAACCACGCACACCAGCAGGAATCGTCGCCACATCGTTTTATCCTGTTTGTACCGGACAGAATTCAGGCATTCGCGCACCACGATCGCGCTGTCCGCGCTCATTATTAACGATAGCACGCGCTTCGCGTCATAACTGTCCGGGAGTCCTGAACGCGTCATACGGTTAACGAGCATTGCGTATCTTTTTAGCAAGTTAAGTTCTAAGCTGATTCACAAAGTCACCTCACACGGCCGTTTTAACTAGGTGGCTGTCTACCGGTTTCAATCCGCGACAAGCCGCTCGAACACCCGGATGGCCATCGATAGCCGGGCCCAGCCATGACTCCTGTTCGGGAGAGTGCGCTATGCGAAGAACCCGTGTTTCCTCTCTCTTCGGCAGACGTGATCCGGCACAAGCGCATTGCGGCGGATTGCGCGCGGCGGTGTGCGCGACGCTCGTCGCGGTGTGCATCGGCATAGGAACGGGCGGCGTCGCGCGCGCCGAGCAGACGGCGTCACCGCCGGGGGCTGAGGAGTACATCATCTGGCCGTCGGATGGCGCGGTGATTCACGGCGGCAAGCTGTGGGTGCGCATGGGGCTGCGCAATATGGGCGTGTGTCCGAAGGGCATCGCGTTTCCGAATACCGGCCACCATCATCTGCTGATCGACACGGATTTGCCCGCGCTCGACCAGGAGATTCCATCGGACCGCCAGCACCTGCATTTCGGCGCGGGCGAAACCGACGCGCGCATCGAGTTGCCGCCCGGCAAGCACACGCTTCAGCTGATTCTCGGCGACCATCATCACGTGCCGCACAACCCGCCGGTGTATTCGAAGAAGATCACCATCACTGTGCTAAAAGACTAACGCGATCCGTGGTTCGAACTGGTCCAGCCGGAACGGAGAGTCCTGATGAACAAGATCATTGCGGCCGTGGCATTCGTCGCGGTGGCGCTGACGGCATCGACAGCGCCGCAGGGTGGGTGGGCAGCGACGCCGTCGCCGCCCAGCGCATACGCGTATATCGGCTATCCGAACGATGGCCAGGTGGTGCCCGCCAATAAGCCGTTTCGCGTGTGGTTCGGCCTGCGCTTCATGGGCGTCGCGCCGAAAGGCGTGAAGTACCCGAACACCGGCCACCACCATCTTCTGATCGATAGCGAGCTGCCGCCGCTGGATCAGGAGATACCCTCGGATCGCCACCATCTGCATTTCGGCGCGGGCGAAACGGAAACGATGATTTCATTGCCGCCGGGCAGGCATACGTTGCAGCTGTTGATGGGCGACGACATGCATATGCCGCATAACCCGCCGGTGTATTCGAAGAAGATCACGGTGATCGCGCGCTGACTGTCATCATGCAGCCAACAATGCCGCGTGCGCTGTTGGCTGCGATCCACCATTCGCGAGCCCCGCTCCGCCGGTCGGTAGCGACGCCACGGCGGGTGCGTTCTTCCAGGCCTTTACGGCAAGGCCATCATGACCCGGATAACGAAAGCGAAGCACTCCTGGCATGGCCCATGCATCAGTAGCGCCCGAGCAGACAAGTTGCTCGAACCCGACGCACCACGATGCGCTTTCCCTTTCCCAGGAGTTTTGCCATGAACACGCTGATGATCAAGGACCTGTCCAACACCGAACAACTCGACAGCAAGGCGATGAGCGCCGTGCGCGGCGGCAACAGCTACTACTGCCCGATGCCGTCATACCTCAGCTATGCGCCCGTCTATGCGCCGACCAGCATCAAGAACATCTGCACGACGCAGTCGATCAACACGGAAATGAACATCCAGAGCGCGAACGGCAACAACTCGGCGCTGGTCAGCGGTACGTCGACCTACATCGAACCGACCGTGTACTCGAGCAACGTCAACAACGTGAAGTGAGCGGCGCTCGCACGCGCGGCCCGAGCGGCCGCGTGAGCGCGCGCCCGTAGCCGCGTCGCTCAAAAAGACCATTCATTCAATCGTCCTTTCCACGCATCCTTCGCGTATCCGCCGCTCCCCGCATCGAGATTTCCGCCGCTTCATCGCTGAAGCCGCGCGGACGCGGCTCGGCCTCAAAAAACCGGCCATCTCGCGCGAAACAGGCGGGTGCAACTGGAGACAACCGTGTCAGCATCGCCCGATTCATCGTTCGGTTCGTCGTGTGATTCGCCGGACCTTCAGCGGGTTTGCGCCGCAGCCACGGCGCCGCGCCGCATCGGCCGCGTGCTGTGCGGCCTCGGCGCCGCAACGATGTGCGCATTGGCGTTGAGTGCCTGCGTCGACGTCAGGATGCCGGCTTATCAACGCCCGGACACGCCGGCCAAGACATCATGGTCGGATCGCCAGGGCGCGCCGGTATCGGCCGCGGAGACGATCGAGCGCGACTGGTGGAAGGGCTTCCAGGACCCGTATCTGGATACGCTGATCGACAAGGCTATCGACGGCAACTTCGATATCCGGGTGCTAGCCGCGCGTATCGAAGTCGCGCACACGCAGATCAGCGAGACGGGCGCGGCCGCATTACCGACGGCGGACCTCGGTGCGGGCGCCGACTATTCGAAGACGACCGGCCAGCCTTTGACGAGGACCTACAACCTCGCGCTGCAGGTGAACTGGGACATCGACATCTGGGGCAAGGTCGAAAAAGGCGTGCAGGCGCAAAAGGCCGAATTCCACGCGACCGAAGCGGATTGGCGCGCGGGGTATCTCGAACTCGTCGCGAACGTGGCCAGTACCTATTTCCAGATCCTGCAATTCGACGACCAGATCGCCCAGCAGCAAAAGACCATCGCCACCAACAAGCAAATCCTGACGATCTACGAAGGCCAGGCGCGCAACGGGATCGTGCCGCAAACGCAGGTGTTGCGCCAGCAGGCGGAGATCAACCGCCTGACCAACGATCTTTACGATCTGCGCCGCTCGCGGGCAGTCTCGGACAACGCACTGTGCACGTTGCTCGGCGTGCCGGCCGGCGAGTTCCACGTGCCGCAGGGCCATTTGCAGGAGCGCGTGAAATTGCCGGGCGTGCCCGATGGTTTGCCCGCGCAATTGCTGTCGCGCCGCCCCGACGTGGTGGCAGCCGAATTCAGGGTGCTCGAAGCCTATGACCTCGTCGGTCAGTCGAAGCTCGCGCAATTGCCGAGCATCGGCCTGACCGCTCAGGGCGGCACGGCAAGTTATGCGCTCAACCAGCTGCTGAAGTCGTTCACGTTCGGCCTGATGCCGAGCATCAATTTTCCGCTGTTCGATCCGGGCGTGCGCGCTCATGTGAAGGTGACCGAGGCGCAATCGAAAGTCGCCGAACAGCAATATCGGGTGGCCGTGATGGGAGCGTTCGAGGAAGTGGAGAACGCGCTCGTCAATCTGAGTGCGCATAAGGCGCAGCATGAGGAATTGCAGCAGCAGGTGGCGCGCTTGCAGATCGTGGCGGATCAGATCCAGTCGCAACTGCACCTTGGCGTCGTGTCACAACTCGAGGTGTTCGAAGACGAGCGGACCCTGCTGCAGGCGCAACAGGCGTTGCTGGAAAACCACCAATTGATTCTGTCCGATACGGTAACGCTTTATAAGGCGCTCGGCGGTGGATGGCCAGGTGTCGACGTGCAGGCGCAGGCCAAAGAAAAGTAACGAAGCATTGAGCGAATCCACGAGTTGGCGTACCACGCGGGTATTTCGTCGGTTGACGACTTATCCGCTGTCTTCTCATCCGGCCATATCCAAATTGACACTCTCGATGCGTGACTTAAAATCCTTTAGGGGTCAGCGTTTGCGTGGCTCTTCGCGACAATATCGTTGGGCCGTCGTTCTTTGTCCAGTTCGCCCCGCGTTCCTGCCGCGGCAGGTAAACGCTTAAGCGATCCAGAGAAAATGGCCACCGGCGAAGCTCCGATTGCTGAAATGCGCACGACAGCGGACGCTGCTTTCGACGTGGTGTTGTCGCCGGTTGCGTGCGCGCAGCGCCCCGCGCTCGATGCCATTCGCATCGTCGACAACCTGTTCGCGGTCGGCCGCAGTGAAGCGCCGTTCAACGACTATCCCGCGCAATGGACCGCCGGTCTGTCGCGCCGGCATGCGCGCCTTTTCATCGAGCATGGCGCGATTTACGTCGCCGATCTCGGCAGCAAGAACGGCACGACGGTCAACGGCATCGCGGTGCGGCAAACTCCCGCGCGCGTGCGCGGCGGCGATGAACTCTGCTTTGGCGGTGAACTGTGCTATCGCGTCGGCATCGAGCCGCGCGCGCGCGTCGTCACGGGCGCCAGCGCTTCTCCCCTCACTCATCTATTGCTGGTGCCGCAGCGCGACGATCTGGGTCTGCAACCGGTCGACGTGCTGGCGTTTCCGTTCCTGGTCAGCAAAACGGACGAGATCTTCTCGCGCTACAAAGACCGTTATCCGCACCAGGTCAATTACATTTCGCGGCGCCATGCGCACCTGTTTCTGAAGGGCGGCCAGCTCTATGTCGAGGACCTCGGCAGCACTAACGGCACGTTCGTGAACGGCCAGCGGATCGGCGAATCGGCGCTTGCGCTGGTGGACGGAGATGTCGTTGCATTTGGCGGCGACCACTTCGTCTACAGGGTGTCGCTACAGAACTCCGCCGACACCGAACCCACCGTGACCCAGTTCTCTCTTCGCCCCGCTGCCGACAGTGCCGCCGATGCCGACAAGACGACCTTCGTCGGCGCGGCGCATTCGTTTCTCGACATCTTTTGCGTCGATCCGGCACTGCAACGCGAAGACGAAGTGAACGAGGCGGCGCAATCGGGCTCCGCGCGCGCGAAGCGCGATGGAGCGGGGGCGGCAAGCGGCGCGCAAGCCGCAAAGGGCGCGCAGGCGGTACACCCTGCCGACACGAAAGACGGCGCGAATGAAAGAAGCGGCAAAGGCAAACCCGCGGGACGAAGTAAGCCGCGTCGCTGGAAGATGGTCGCCGGCGAACTCCACAAGGCGTTAGCGGACGGCGAGCGCACCAATGTGCGGCGCGCGGCGGCATGGGGCGGCGCGGGTGTTGCGCTCGTGGTTGCGCTTGGAGTGGGCCTCTATCTGCACGGTTCATCGGAACGCGAGTTGAAGAGCCTGCTCGCGAACGGTGACTACTCGAACGCCCTGACGATGGCACGCGGCTATCTGGCCACGCACCCGGCGGACACCAGGATCAGCGCGCTCGCCAGCGAGGCGTTGCTGAAAGCGAACTTGCCGGGGTGGATCGAAGCCGTGCAAAAAGCGCAGTTCGACCAGGCCGACGCGCTGCTGAAGAACATGCGGGCGTTGAGCGCGACGGACTCCGATGCCACGTCGCTGGTCGGCGAATTGCAGTGGGTCGGCGATCTCGAACGCTTCGTCGCGGCGCGCGGCGGCGTGGACGCGCCGATCCGCATGTATACGGACGAAGCGACGATCAACGGTCTGCTGCACCGCTGGGACGACGACGCGACGAGTCATCAGCGCGCGCTCGACCGGATTGCGAGCTACGTGCCGGCCTTCGCGGAGCCCTACGCGCACACGCTGAGCCATCTGCGCAAGCTCGAAAGCGACGATTCCGTGTACGTCGCCGCGATAGATCGGCTCAATGGCGTGATCCAAACCGAACTCTCGCGCGACAAACCCGACGCGCTGCCGCCGGTATTCGACGACTACGCACAGCGCTACCCACGGCTCGCGGGGCTCGACAGAGTGCGCGACGATTTGCGCCAATACACCGCGTTGCTGAATGCCGCATTGAGCCGCCAATTGACGTCGTTGCTCGCGATGATGAAAACGGCGCGCTTCAGCACGCCGCCTTTCCAGGCGCAATACCAGCAGCTTGCGGCGACGCGTTTGCCGTCGGCGGACATCGTTCAACGTCAGGACGCGGTTGATGCCGCGTGGCAGCGCGGCGACGCGCAGCAGGCGCTCAGCGAATTGCAGTCGATGCCGGCGAGCCCATGGTCCGACGTGCTCGCTGCCGAAGCGGCGCACAAGAAGGCGCTAGCCGATCAATACAACGATCTGCAGAAAACGCGTGGCGGCAAAGACTACGACCAGCGTCTGCTGTCGTTCTACGCGAGCCTCGATCCGCGAACCGACGCGTGGTTCGTGCAGGCGATCCAGAAAGACGTCGCCGCGTTGCATGACAATGCCCTCTCGCGTGCGCAGGATCTGTTGCTGCGCGCGCAAAGCCTGTGGAAAGAGTACCGCGCGAACGGCCCGATCGGCGGCACGCAGCGGCTCGAAGCCGGCATATCGCCGGGCTTTCGCAGCGAGGCGCGCCTGCTTAGCGACGCGCAGACGGCGGCACGGCAGGGCATGCGCATCTATACGCAGCTGATGGCCGATCATCCCGCCGACTTCGATCGCCTGCTCGCGGATATCGACGCCGAAGCGAGTTTGCAGCGCCGCTCGTTGACCGAGTTGCGCATGGTGCTGGACCCTGGGCTCCTGAAAGCGAAGCTCGCGTTGATTGGAGGCGATCAGAGTGAAACGCGATCCTCACCCTAGACCGTTGTCGGAGGCGCTCGAAGATCATAGCGTCGAAGGCATCGCGATCCTCACGTCCGAGCCGGTGCGGATTGCGCGCGCGCTGATCTGGGCGATGGTGGCGCTCGTCGTGTCGGGCCTGCTGTGGTCGTTCGTCGGCCGCGCGGATGTGATCGTCAGTGCGCCCGGCACGTTGTCGCCGGAATCGGAGGTGCGACGCATCTATACGCCGATCGACGGCGAGCTCGCGGATCTGTATATCGCCGAGGGGCAGCCGGTGTCGAAAGGCGACGTGCTCGCGCGGCTCAATGCGCGCGGCGCGATCGAAGCTGCGAGCAACGCGTTACAGGCGCAACTGAAACTCGAAGACGCCGAACGCGAATGGAAGCAGTTTCCGGAGAAAAAGGCGTTGATGGAACGCAAGGCTGCGTCGTTGAAGGCGCAACTCGAAGTCGAGGAGCGTCTGCACGAGAATCGCCTTTCGGAAGGCACGACCAAACTTGCCGAAGGGCAGAAGGCCGAGCTCGACGAAGCGCGCAGCTCGCTCGATAATGCGCGCCGCGCGCGCGAAGCGGCGAACCAGGAACTCGATCGCTATTCGCGGCTGTTCGCGCAGCCGGGCGGCGGAGGCATCGCCGAATTGCAGGTCGAGCAGAAACGCACGGCCGCGCTCGAAGCGGATAACGCCTTCCGTGTCGCGCAGTCGAAGCTGGCCGAGCTGGACTTTCGCCTGAGCCATGAATACGCGCAGGCGAATGCGCAACTCGCGACGAGCGGGCAGCAAAGCACCGATCTGCAGCTGCAATACGATCAGGCGGTGCGCGACGTCACCGATGCGGAAGACAAACTGCGCGTGCAATTGCAAAGCGCGCGTCTGGAAGCCGATGCCGCCGCGCGCGTGCGCTTCGAGAACATCGATAAAGACAATTTTCTGCTGATTCTGGCGCCGGTTTCCGGCGTGATTACCGACGTCACGTCGACGCAGCGCGGCGACAAGATTCAGGCGAATGCGCCGCTCGGCGGCATTGCGCCAAAAGACGCGCGGCCCGTGCTGAAGATCGAAATCTCCGAACACGACCGCGCCTTTCTGCACGTGGGCCTGCCGGTCAAATTGAAGTTCAACGCGTTTCCTTACCAGCGCTACGGATTGATCAGCGGCACTCTCGCGTATATCTCGCCGGCCACGAAGCCGTCCGCGCAGGACAAGCAACCGGTCTACGAGGGCCGCGTCACGCTCGACAAGGATTACTACCAGGTGGCCGGCACGCGTTACCCACTGCGTTACGGCATGACCGCCAATGCGGAAATCGTCGTGCGCGAGCGGCGCCTGATCGACCTCGGTCTCGATCCGTTCAGAGAGGTGGCGGGTTGAGCGCGCGAATCAAACATCCCAGGAAGGAGCAGAACAAATGACCGCGATAGTGCGTATCGATGATGAAGTCGTGAACGTGGACGAGTTCATTCGTCTTCTGAAACTGACCGGCCAGTTCGAGAGCCTGATCGAGCAGATCGTGCGCGACAAGCTTACCGTCCATGCGGCGAAAAAGCAGGGCCTAACCGTCAGTGCCGATGAGATCCAGCAGCGCGCGGACCAGTTTCGCCGCGTGCGCGGGCTGCATCGCGCGGCTGACATGAATCATTATCTCGACGCGCTGCACGTGAGCCTCGACGAATTCGAGGCGTTCATTACCGACGGGCTCTATCAGGAGAAGATGCTCGACGACATCGGTAACGACGCGGCGATCCGTGATTACTTCGCGTTGAATTCACCGAAGTTCGACGCGATCGAAGTCAGCCATATCGTGCTCGATAGCGAAGGCAAGGCGAAGGAAATGATCTCGTACCTGCACGACGACCCCGACGCCTTCGCCGAGATGGCGCGCGAGCATTCGATTGCCGATACGCGCGAGTCCGGCGGCGTGATCGGCAAGGTACTGCGCGGTTCGCTGAAGCCCGATATCGAGGCGAAGATCTTCAATGCGGCGGTCGGCGATCTGCTTGGACCGTTTCCGTCAGCGGACCGTTCGTGTTTCGAGATCTTCGCGGTGACGGCCAAATATCCGGCCACGCTCGATGCCGACGTGGCGACCGAAATCCGCCGTTTGCTGCGCGAAAGCTGGCTGATCGCCCGCGCCCAGGAACACGTGATCGAAGCGCGCTAGTACCCGACTAGCGCCCGATAAAGCGAGGCTCACCGATACATGGACGCCCCCCAGACCGCGCCATCCGCGCCCTCCACCGCCGAATTTCTCGCTTCGGTGGAGATCCTGTCGCCATTCTCGCGCGACGAGTTGGAGCGGCTTGCCGAATACGCGCAGGCAAAGTTCTATTCGTTCGGCGAAACGGTGTGCTCGGCTGGCGAAGTGGCCGATGGTCTCTTTGTGATCCGCTCGGGCACGGTGCGTATCTTTACCGAGGAGCACGGCAAGGAAACCAGCATGGGCGTGCGCAAGTCGGGGGAGATCTTTGCCGACATTGCGATGTTGCGCTCGTACGTTCACGAAGCGTCGGTACGGTCGTCCGGCAAGACCGAAGTGCTGTTCATTCCGCGCAGCGCGATCGAACCGGTGATGGCGGCCAACGCCGCCGCGCTGGCGTTCGTCGCCAGCTATGTTGCGATCAATTCGGCCGGCGGCTTCGTCGCGCAACTGTTCGACCTGCGCGGCAAGCTGAACAAGGCGGAACTCGAAGAGTACGTGCGCAGCGTCGGCGCAAAAAGAGTGGCTGCCGGCAAGGAGATTCTGAAACAGGACGGCCGCGAGGACAGGCGGCTTTATGTGGTGCGGCAAGGCCAGGTGCGCATCGTGCGGCACGAGGAGGGTCACGACTACACGCTCGCGACGCTCGGCGAAGGCGAAATTTTCGGCGAGAAGGCGTGCCTGATGCGCCAGGAACAGACGGCATCGGTGGTTGCGACCACCGACACGCGGCTGCTGGTGATCCCCGAGCGCACCGTCCATTTCATTCTCGAACGCAATCCGAAACTGCGCGAAGTACTCGACGAGCGCATCCGCTACGGCGACCGCGAATTGCAGCGCCAAAAGCGGCTCGAACAGCGGCGCAAGCTGCCGTTGATGCTCGACCTGCAGAGCAGGCCGGAACTCGGCGAGAAGATCATCCGGCGTTTCGCGCTCGTCGAGCAGGCCGAGGAAATGGATTGCGGCGCCGCGTGTCTCGCGATGATCTGCCGCCATTACGGCATTCCGATGACGCTCGGCAAACTGCGCGAACTCGCGAACGTGACGACGCAGGGTGCGACGCTCGACAGCCTCGCGCGCGCGGGCGAGTCGCTCGGCTTCACGACGCGCGGCGTGCAATGCACGTTCGATTCGCTGCGCGGCTTCGATCTGCCGTTCATCGTGCATTGGGAGGGCTACCACTATGTGATCGTGTACGGGCTTTCGAAAGAGTATGTCTGGGTGGCGGACCCGGCACTCGGTTTCAGAAAGCTGAGCGTCGAAGATTTCGAACGCGGCTGGAGCGGCACCTGCCTATTGTTTACCGGCGGATCGCAACTGTTGCAGATGTCGGCCGAACGCTCGCCGTGGATTCGTTTTGTCGGATACCTGAAGCCATACCGCAAGATACTCGGCTATCTGTTCCTGGCGACCTTCGTGATCCAGGTGCTCGGCGTGATTCCACCGTTGATCATTCAGAACATTCTCGACGGCGTGATCGTGCATCAGAACGTCAGTCTGCTGCATATGCTGATCGGCGGGCTCATCATCTCCAGCGTCTTTACACAGCTGATGTCGACGATACGCGCGTATCTTGCGAACTTCATGGTCCGCAACATGGATTTCGCGATGATGTCGCAGTTCTTCAAGCATACGTTGTCGCTGCCGTTCTCATTCTTCGCAAAGCGCAAGACCGGCGATATCTTCGCGCGCTTTCAGGAGAACCAGACGATCCGCGCGTTTCTGACCGAATCCACCGTGACGACCGCGCTGAATCTGCTGATGATCTTCATCTACTTCACGATCATGTTCGTGTACAACGTGAAGATGACGCTGGTGTTGATCGCTTTCGTGATTCCGATCATGGGACTCACGGTGATCGCGACACCGAAGATCAAGGGCTACGCGCGCGAGGTGTTTACGGCATCGACCGAGGCGAAGTCGTTCCTGATGGAGGCGCTCTCCGGCGTCGAGACGGTCAAGGGCATGGGCATCGAGCGGCCGGTGCGCTTGCGCTGGGAAAAGAAATACGCGAAGGCGCTCGAATTGCAGTATCGCGCGCACGCATTCAATATTCTGGTCAGCTTTGGCAGTCAATTGCTGAATGCGGCCACGACGATCGCGATTCTTTGGGTCGGCGCGAATCTGGTACTCGCGCGCGAATTGACGATCGGGCAGCTGATCGCGTTCAATGCATTCATGGGCAGCGTATTGAGTCCGCTGATGGGTCTCGTCGGCTTGTGGAGCATGCTCAACGATGCGGGTGTCGCAATGGAACGGCTCGGCGATGTGCTCGATATCGAGCCCGAACAGAAGCCGCAGGATCTGCCTTCCCGCGTCATGCTGCCGGAACTACAGGGCGAAATCAGTCTGCAAGGCGTCTATTTCCGCTATGGCGAAGAGGATTCCGCTTATGTGCTCGAGAACATCAGCTTCGATATCAAGCCCGGTGAACTGGTTGCGATCGTCGGGCGCAGCGGCTCGGGCAAAACCACGCTCGCGAAGCTGCTGGTGGGGTTCTATCAGCCGAGCGAAGGGAAAATCACCATCGACGGTTACGACTCCGGCGTGATCGACAAGGCTTATTTCCGCGCGCAAATCGGCTACGTGATGCAGAGCAACCTGCTGTTCTCGGGCACGATAGCCGAGAACATCGCGAGCGGCGACGACGCGCCGGACCGCCGGCGCATCGAGGAGGTCGCGAAAATGGCCGACGCGCATGGCTTCATCAGCAAGATGCCGCTCGGCTATGAGCAGGTCGTCGGCGAGCGCGGCATCGGCTTGTCGGGCGGTCAGATCCAGCGGCTGTGCATTGCGCGCGCGTTGTATCACGATCCGCGTCTGCTCGTATTCGACGAGGCGACATCGGCGCTCGACTCGCAATCGGAAAGCAATATTCTCGGCAATATGCACGACATCCTGAAGGGCCGCACGGCGGTGATCATCGCGCATCGGCTCAGCACGATCATGCGCGCGGACAAGATTCTCGTGCTGTATGAAGGCGCGATCGTCGAACAGGGCCGTCACGAGGAGCTGATCCAGCGCGGCGGCATGTACTATCAGCTCGTGCAGAAACAGTTGAGTGCATCATGATGAAGATACTCGACCAGATTGAAGAGGCGAGTCCCGCGATATCGTACGCGGGACTGATCGAGCGGATCGAGATCCTGCGCTCCACGTTGCGCTGGTCGTCGCGGCTCGAACGCGCCGATATCGACAAGCTGCTCAGGCAGGCCACGTCGTTGCGCGACGAAGTGATGCAGCTTTCGCATAAGGAGCGCTTCGTGCAGGCGGCCACCGCGGGCGAGCCGCAGACGAGCGCGGAGCAATCGCGTGGAGCGCGCCGCAAGGCGCTGCTCGAACGGAGCTTTATTTTCGAGGGCACGTTCGGCGACAATCCGCGGCTGCTCGAATCGCTCGAAATCGCGGAAAAAGCCGCGCCGACCGATTTGCCGGTGTTGATAGACGGAGAGAGCGGCACCGGCAAGGAGCTGATGGCGAAAGTGATTCACGCGAATGGCGCGCGTGCGGACAAGCCGTTCATTTCGGTGAACTGCGGCGCGATTCCGGACAATCTGCTGGAATCGGAGCTTTTCGGGCATCGCAAGGGCGCATTTACCGGCGCGTCGAACGACCGCAAGGGCAAATTCGAAAGCGCGCACACGGGCACGATCTTTCTCGACGAAATCGGCGAGTTGCCGCTCGCGGGCCAGGTCAAGCTGCTGCGCGTGCTCGAAGCGCACGAGATTCAACGCGTCGGTTCCGACGAAACGATCGCGGTCGATACGCGCATCGTCGCGGCGACCAATCGCAATCTGCGCAAGCTCAGCGAGGAAGGACGTTTTCGCGAGGATCTGTTCTACCGGCTCAGCGTGATTCACGTGACGCTGCCGCCGCTGCGCGAACGGCGCGACGAAATTCCGTTGCTGATTGCGTGGTTCGGCGACGAGGCGGCGGGCACGCTGAAACGCCGGCCGGTCAGATTGACGCCGCGATTGCGCGACTTTCTGTTGAGCTACGCATATCCGGGCAATATCCGCGAATTGCGCAACGTGATGTATCGCATCTCATGTCTGGCTGCTGATATGGCCGACGTCGAGCACTTGCCGCTCGATATGCGACCAGCCGCACCCGGTTCAGCGGCGGCGCAGGCGGAGGGCGCGCAGGCGAGCGGCGAGCAGCCGATCAGTGTCGCGAATCTGATGTCGTTGAGCGACGCGAAGCGGGCGGCCAGCGACGACGCCGAGAAAGCGTTTCTCGAACGCGGACTGCGTGAAGTCAGCGGAACGGTCGCCGAGTTGGCGCGGCGCATCGATATGAATCGCTCGCACTTGCAGATGCTGCTGAAAAAGCATGGCCTGCACTCGAAGGATTTCCGCAATCGCAATGCGCCGCCCACGAAAAACGGTACGAACGAGCGCGATGACGAAGACGACGAAGGCTGAGTGGAGGACCACTGAAGAACCACTGAAGGCTCGCTGAAACGCGTGCCTGAAGACTATCAAGGCGCCGGATTCAGCAAGGTCTTGTCCGCCGCATTCGGGTCTTGCGCTTCGACGACCACTGCCGTGATGTTGTCGCGTCCGCCGCGCGCGAGCGCGAGGTCGACCAGTTCGCAACAAGCGTTTTCGCGCTCCGCCGAGGTCAGCACGCCGGCGATTTCGTCGTCGCTCAGTTCGTTGCTCAGACCGTCGCTGCACAACAGGAACACGTCGCCGTCGGCGACCTCGATCGCGTCGTCGTCGAGTTCGAGCAGATCCGTTGCGCCGACCGCGCGCGTGATCATATGTTGCGCCGGATGATTGCGTGCCTCTTCGTCGGTGATGACGCCGAGCGAGCGCAGCTCCTCGACCTGGCTGTGATCGCGCGTCAGTTGCCGCAACTGTCCGTCGCGGTATAGGTAGATGCGGCTGTCGCCGGCCCACACGTAGCCGCAGAAGCGATCGCAGGCAAGCAGCACGACCACGGTGCTGCCGATGCGCTGCACCTGGCGGCGCGCGGCTTCATCGCGCAATTGACGGTTCGCGAATTGCAGACGCGCGCGTACATCGGCGATCAGCATTCTGAGGCCGTGCGGCGCTGCCAGTTGAGTCAACGCGTCGATCACGGTGCGGCTCGCAACGTCGCCGACCGCGTGACCGCCCATCCCATCGGCGACAGCCCAGCGTCCCGCCTCGGGCTCGTTGAGGCAGGCATCTTCGTTGATTTCGCGGACCCGTCCCGTGTCGGAACGCGCGGACGACGTCCAGCGAAATTGGCTCTCGCAGGTCACAACGGCTACACCATCTGGTTTCGGTTGCGTGCGTCTGGAGACACGGTGAGGGTCGCGTTCGCGCCGGTGTTGCGTACGTCGACCGACTGGAACTGGTTGATCATCTGGTTAGCATAGAAGTTGTTGGAGACCTCGTACAGATTGACCACCGGCCCAATGCTAGGCGTTTGCGGCACGTATGGCTGAATCCAGCCATAGATCCATGGCGCGCCGCCGCCACCGCGAATCGCCGCCATCGCTTTGCGATCGAGCGCGAGGTTCAGCGAGAGGTCGTTCAATTTGATGCAGGACATATCGTTCTCCGGTTGGCCGCGTGTGCAATGTGCGCGGCTGAATGGACCCTGCACCCGATGGTGCAAAGGCCATGCCAATCGGGGGCGGATTCGGCGCGAAACCCGCAGCGCTTTGACTGGCGTGCGTTTCGCGGCTTTTACCACGAATCCGGTCGGCGCAAGCGGTCGGTTCCCGGCCAACAAGCCCGCCTTCGAACAGGTGTCGGACCCAACACATTCAGGCGGGTCCTCTTACGTTTTCCATTCACTGAAGCAGCGCGCGACACGGCTCGCAAATGAGCGTCGCGCGCCAACAGATCAGCGCGATTTCTGTTGGTCTCGTACTGACATCTGCCTCTTCAGAAAGCCGCTCGATCGGCGGTCAAGCCCGTAAACACGGGCTTTCCGGCAACTGGCCCGGATGATGCACAAGCTGTCGCAACAGTGTTGGAAATGCGAACGAGGCCAGCCATGAACACCCAAACGCTCGATACCCGCGACGACGAACCGCAATCCGCAGCCGCTCGTGACACCACATCATCGACGATCGATCTGCCGATCGGCGCGCATCTGGTTACGCAACGCAATGGCTACGAACATCACGGCATCTATGTCGGCAACGGCCGCGTCGTGCACTACTCGGGCTTTGCGGGTTCCGCGCATCGCGGCCCGGTCGAGGAAGTCGAACTGGCGCGCTTCGCCGCTGGCCATTCGATGTCGGTTCGGGCGACGCCGAGCGCGATCTACGTCGGTGCCGAAGCAGTGAGCCGCGCGCGCTCCCGCCTCGGCGAAAACCGCTATCGCCTGCTGACCAACAACTGCGAACACTTCTGCGCGTGGTGCCTGCTCGGCGAAAGCCGCAGCGATCAGGTGGATTGCTGCCTGCGCCATCCGAGCACGGGCGTGCGCGCACTGCTGTGCCTCGTGAAGGCGTTTGTCGAGAGCGGGGCGAGGAACGATCACCGCGCGGCGCAACTCGCGCAATTCGCGTGAACGCAGCGCGCTGGGAACGGGGCGATTCGAGGAGAACATCATGGTTGCCGCGGAAAAGAGCTTGCACTGGGCCGTCGACAAATGGCTCGCGCCCACGCCGTCGATGCCCGCGCGCGTCGTGCGGTTCTGCCATCGCGCGTCGCAACAGCAACGCTATGTATGCGTGCAGGCGTTGAAGCCGGAAGGATTGCTGTCGATCTTCTTCTTCCGCCACGGCGACGGTTCGTGGAACGTGTTCCCGCCGCAAGCCGAGCGGCCCGCGATGAACGGGTACGGCCGTACGGCCGCGTAGCAACTCAGGCGTGACCCGCGGTGGCCGCTTCCTTGGCGAGCCACTGACTGAACAGCAACATCGCCGGCGTCATGGGCTTGCCCTTCAGGCAGGTCAGCCAGTAGCTGCCCGCCTTCACCTCGACGTCGAACGGGCGCACCAGACGCCCGGTATTGATCTCCCGCTCGAACATCAACGCAGGCGCGAGCGCGATGCCCGCGCCTTGTATCGCCGCCTCCACCATCAGCCGCGACGAATCGAACACCGGCCCGCGCACCGGCCGCGGCGCGATGCCCGCAGCCGCGAACCAGTTCATCCAGTCGTCCATGCGGTACGAGCGCAGGAGCGTTTCGTTGGCGAGATCGTCGGGCCGCGTGAGGCGCGCGGCGATCTCGGGCGTGCAGAGCAGCGCGAGCGGCGCGTCGAGCAGTTTGGTGGCGAGCGAGCCGGGCCAGGTGCCGTCGCCGAAACGGATCGCGAAATCGAGGCCTTCGGTCGCGAGATCGACGAGGTTGTTATTGGTCAGGAGCCGCAGTTCGACGAACGGATGCGCGTCGCGAAACGACTTCAGGCGCGGCATCAGCCAGCCGACCGCGAACGTGCCGACCACCCCGACCGTCAGCACCTCGTGGAAATGCCCGCCGTCGAACTGCTTGAGCACCGCCTCGATACGATCGAACGCGTCGGACAGCACCGGCCGCAGCGCGAGCCCTTCGTCGGTCATCGCGAGGCCGCGCGGCAAACGCTTGAATAGCGCGGTGCCGAGCCGCTCCTCCAGCGAGCGGACCTGCTGGCTGACCGCGGCCTGGGTCACGTTCAGCTCTTGCGCGGCGCGCGTGAAGCTCAGATGGCGCGCGGACGATTCGAACGCGCGCAGTGCGTTCAGCGGGAGATACGGTCTCATGGTGCAGATACAAGATTTTCTTGTGAGTGGGCTAACTTATCACCATCGGCCCGCTTCGCCGACTCCCTGGCTGTTATTCGCCAGTCGAATTGTGCGACACTAGGGCCACATCGACGGGGGCAATCGCAGGCCCGGCGCCGCGCGAGGCGCGCGGCGGCGAGTCGGCAATCAAGGGCCGGCAATGGTGAGCAACGGTGAATGGCCGCCGCGAATTGCCTCGATGTAGGTAGTGAGAAGTTGACTGTCCAGATGGAATGCTCGACATGTTCTGCCGACGTTCGTCCAGGTAAGCCGTCGGCTCGTGCAACCTCGCATCAGTGCCCTCGATCGGAGTCCGCTATGTCCGTGTATGTTCTGGCCTTGCTCATCGGCGTCGTCGCCGGCCTTCGCGCGATGATCGCCCCCACCGCCGTCAGCTGGGCAACGCGCCTTGGCTGGCTGCCGCTGCAAGGCACGTCGCTCGCGTTCCTCGGCGCCGCGGCCACGCCGTATATCTTCACCGTGCTGGCGGTCATCGAACTGATCACGGATCAATTGCCCGAAACGCCGAGCCGCAAGGTGCCGCTGCAGTTCGGCGCGCGCGTCGTGCTCGGTGCGCTGAGCGGCGCTGCGATCAGCGGCGCGCATGGGGGCCTCGCGGGCGGCGCGATCGTCGGGGTGCTGGGCGCGGTGGTCGGTGCGGTAGGCGCGGTGATCGGCACGCTCGGCGGCGCGAAAGTGCGCAGTTCGCTCGCGAGCATGTTCGGACGCGATGCGCCTGCGGCGCTGATCGAGGACGTGGTGGCGATCGTCGCGGCCGCGTTGATCGTCGTGTCGATGCACGGCTTCTGATACGAACGCAAACACAAACGCGAACGCGGCGGCACGCTTTGCGCGTCGCCGCCGCGTTCGGTCGCTGCCTGCCGCTTATTGAACCCGGGCGATTCGCGCGGCCGTCGCGACTTGCTTGACCGGCGCGGTCGCCGCCGTCGAACCCGCCGCCACCGGCGGGATCAGCTTGCCTTGCACGAGCAGCTGAAGCGTCTTCACCACCAGAATCGCGATGATCGCGTTCGCCACCACGAATAGAACCGGCGCCGCGAATTCGATCGGACCCGTTGCGCCGCGTTCGACGAGACGCAGCGCCATCGTCGGCAATGCCGCTACGCCGAAGCTGAACGCCCAGTAGCCGGGCACGAACGCCTGTTGGCGAATCCACGGCAGCAAACGCAGCAGCATCAGCGCTTGAAACAGGCCGTAGCCGAGCAGCGCGAAGGCGAACAGATCGGGCGTGCCGCTCGTGAGGCTCAGATACGCGACACCCCCGACGACCGGCGGCGCGAGCTGCACGCCGAGGGTCGGGCGCAGCGCTTCGGGCAGCGGTTCATGCACGGCGGCGCGATGCAGGATCATCGATTCGAGCGCGAGCCACGCCAGCACGCCGCCGCCGAAAAACAGCTCGCCCAGTTGATGGAAGCCGAATGCGGCCGAGCTCGTCGCGGCGACGAAACCCGCTCCGACCGTCGGCAGATAGATCGCCGGCGTGGTCAGTTCGGGCTTGCGGCCGCCTTGCCACAGCCGGCCATGTAGATAGACCCCGAGCCCAAGTTGCGCGACCGCCGCGATGCCGTATAGCGTCAGCGCGATGGTGTGCGCGTACGGCTGCAGCAGTTGCGCGGCGAGCAGCGTCGAGATCGGCGCGAGCGCGACGAACGACGACTGCACCGGGTGGTCCAGTTCGGCGCGCGCGTCGGCGGTCTGCGCGAACCACTTGTGCGCGTACGCGAACAGAATCACGACCCAGACAGCGAGCGCCGCGACCGTCACTACGCTGCCCGCGACGCTCGGCAAATGCCACAGGCGGATTGCCACGCGCCACAGGTTGGCAAGCGCCAACGAGCCCACCGCGATACTGAAGAAGCCAGCGGGAACCGCACCACGATTGCTGTTCATGACGACCTCCGAAAGTTGCGTCGCGCTGCGGATTGCTGTCGATGCGCGATCGATGGCGTACTGTAAAAGGCCGGGGAGAATCGCAGAACGCTGCAAACGCTCGACAAATGGCGCAAGCGTCTCAAGCTGTGTTTTTTGCGGGAAAAAGAGGCAGAGAAGGCAGGGAGGGACGCCGGCCGTCAACCGCCCATGCGCACCAGCATCGCCAGCAGCTGATCGAACGACAGCGGCTTGCGCGCGTACGCGATGTGTGGATTGGGCTGCACCGGAATGTCCGATGCGGCACTGCACAGGATGATCGGAATATCGCGCAGCTCCGGGTCCTCGTACAGCGCCGCGCACAGCTGGAGGCCCGACATGACCGGCATCATGCAATCGGACACGATGATGCCGGGCCGGCTCGAGCGGACCAGTTCGAGCGCGACGGCGCCGTTCGACGCGGTCCGCACCGCATAGCCGTGTCGTTCCAGCAGCAGCCGCCACACCGTGAGGATGTCGAACTCGTCCTCCACCACCAGAATGGTTTTCATGGCGGCTAGGTCTTTCGCCGCGATTGCAGCGTGGCCGACAGGCCCGGCGTCGATTGGATGCCGGCGGCGCCGGGCGAGCCCTCGATCACGTCGAGTCCTTGCGACGAAATCGACAGTTCGCGCAGTGACGTGTCGTGCGCGCTTTCGCGTTGCTTGACCACCGAAATCATGCGCCGCAGTCCTCCTTCGGTCTCGGCGTAGCGCAGCAGCACGAGGTTCTCGGTCAGCGCCGACACGCGCACGGCCTTCGCGTGGCCCGGCTCGCTGTACAGCGGCAGCTCTTCGGTGACGAGCGTCGTGACGGCCGCTTCGCGCAACTGATGCAGCAGTGCATTGAGGAACAGGCCGAAGCGCTCGGTGCGTAACGCCGAATCGCGAAAGCCCTCGACGCCGTCGATCACGATGCGCGTCGCGCCGGTCTGCTTGACGGTGGCGAGCGCGTTCGCCGCGATTTCGTCGATGGCGAGTTCGATCGCCGGCTGCCAAAGCACGATCAGACGGCCGTCCTGCCACGCATCGGCAAGCGGAATCGACACCGCTTCGGCTTTGCCGATCAGGCGCTGCGGCCCCTCGTAGAAGCCGAGATACACGCAGCGTTCGCTGCGTGCCAGGCCGGCCGCGAGGAACTGCAGGCACAGCAGCGTCTTGCCGACGCCCGACGGGCCGATCAGCGTGGTCGTCGAGCCTTGCGCGAAGCCGCCGCCGAGCAGATTGTCCAGATGCGGCAAGCCGAAGCCGAGCCGTACTTTCAGATCGACGGGGCCCGGTTGCTGCGCGCACTGCGCTTCGAGGCGCGGGAACATCAGCAGCCCGCTGCCGGCGATGCGGAAGAAGTGCTTGCCCATCCGATGATCGCGCGCACGCATCTTGTGCACTTCGATCTCGCGCGCGCGCCGCATGCCGTCGTGATAGCGGTTCAGCTCGATCAGACCATCCACCAGCGTGTGCTCGGGATGCGGCTCGTTGCCCGACAGCGGCGCGAGCAGGAGCGTCGTGCAGTCCATCGCGGCGACCAGCGCGTTCAGCTCGTGGATGAACTTCGACAGCGACAGCTCGGTTTCGCTGAATTCGCGCGCGCTGCGAAAGCCGTCGACGATCATCAGGCTCGGCCGGTAGTCGTAGATGCTCGACGCGATCAGCTTGAGGAAACCGTCGAGGCCGTCCTGCATCAGCTCGTGATAGCCGGACACGAACAGCATCTGCTGCGCGACCGCGGTTTCGTCGAAGAAGCTCAGGCCTTTCAGGTGACCGAGCAGCTTGTCGTGCGATTCGGCGATCAACGTCATGTACAGGACTTTCTCACCTTGCCGTACCCGATGAAAGCCGATCTGGCTGGACAGGATCGTCTTGCCGGCGCCGGCCATGCCCTCCAGCAGATAGACACCGCCGCTCACCAGACCGCCGCCGAGGATTTCGTCGAAACCAGGCACGCCGGTTTCGATATTGCGTCGCGCCGCGTCAGGCCGAGCCGCGTCAGGCCGGGCCGCGTCAGACAGGCGAGAGGTGTTCGATGCTTCGGTAGTCATTGTCGATGTGTCTTTCAAAGTGCAAGCGACGGCCTGGTCGTGACCGTCCTCTGCTTAACCCCGTCGTGGCAGCAATCCCCGTTCCCGCTCGCGACTAGCGATGTCGCACGGCGCGGGAGCCCGTTGCACGCGACATGACGGAGAGCGCGTATACAATTCGGCAGCGCCTGATCCCCGCGGGCTTTCACCCGCCTATTTGCCAACCAGTCCAACTCATGCCGAATCCGACCCGGGCCTTTCTTCTCGGTCCGCTCCTGAAAGGCGTTTCACGCTCCTTCTATCTGACGCTGCGCGTGCTGCCCATCGGCATGCGCGATCCGATCGGCCTTGCATATTTGCTCGCGCGCGCCGCCGATACCATCGCCGACACCTCGCTGATCGCGCCGGGCCAACGCCTCGAATTGCTGCTTGCGTTGCGCGATCAGGTCAATGGCGTGGCCGTCGATAGTGCGCCGTTCCAGCGCATCGCCGCCGAAGTCGCGGGTCAGCAGATGCAGTCGGATGAAAAGCTGCTGCTCGAATCGTTGAACCCCGCGCTCGACGTGCTCGCGCAACTGAGCGAGTCCGACCGCCACGCGGTGCGTGCGATCGTCACGACGCTGACCGAAGGCATGGAATTCGATTTGCGCACGTTCCCCGACGAACGCTCCGGCCAGATCGCGGCGCTGCGCGAATACGGCGAACTCGATCGCTATACGTATCTGGTCGCGGGCTGCGTCGGCGAGTTCTGGACCACGATGACTTACGCGCACATGCCGGGCACGCTGAAGCAGCACCTCGACACGATGAAGCAGCGCGGCGTGCGTTTCGGCAAGGCATTGCAGATGACCAACGTGCTGCGCGATTGCGGAAAGGACTTGCGCATCGGCCGCTGCTATCTGCCGCAGAGCATGCTCGAGCGCCACGCTCTAAGCGCGCGCGATCTGCTGCAACCGGCCAATTCGATGCACGCGCGGCCGCTGCTCGTCGAACTACTGCGCAAGACGCTCGATCATTTCCGCGCGGCGCTCGACTATACGCTCGCGATTCCGGCGAGCGCGGTGCGCTTGCGGCTCGCCTGCCTGTGGCCGATCCTGATCGGCCTCGACACTTTGCTGCTGCTCGCGGATAACGACGCGTGGCTCGATCCGGCGAAAGTGTCGAAGGTGACGCGCGGTGGCGTCTATCGGATCATCGCGTCGTCGCTGCTGCTGGTGCCGTCGAATGCTTTGGTGCGCAATGCGATCGATAGCCGCATCGCGCGGATCGAGGCTCGGCTGTAGGCGCAAACGATTTATTCTGGATCATTGAAACGTCAACAATCGGGAAAGCCCTAGGCCACTGCATTCGCGCTTCGCGTTAGTCTTTTCGAAAAGGAGACGAACCCATGCGACAAGCGTTCAATATTGCGTTGGTGCTTTTGCTTGGCTATTTGATGGCGGATCGTGCGTTGATGCGTGCGCAGGCGGGCGAGATCGGCACGATTACGTGTCACCAGGGCGCGGCGCTCGTTAAATCGGACGCGTTGAAAAAGGGCTTTGGTGACGCTGGCGCGAGCGCGCAGAGCGAGAGCTTCCTGTCGAGTTGCCTCGTGACCGGGCGTGGCCAGGTCGGCGATCTGATCGCGCGCGAGTGAGCGCCGGCAGCTGAGGATTCGTCACGGCGCACGCATAGCGCCGCGAAAAAGCGCCCAGACCGTGAAGGCCCGGGCGAAGTCATCGGGAGCCCGATGACGGAGGTAACACATATGAACTGGCCCGCGCTCGGAGATACCCGAGCAGCGGGCCAGTTCATTTGAATCGGGGTGCGCGTCGCAAGGACGCGCCATCGCTTACTGACCGAAGTAGACCGACTTCGGGCCACTCATCGGAGCCGCACGGCTCGTTTGTGCCGTACCGCTCACCACACCACCGAAGCCGGTAGCGGCTTGGCCGCCGCCGTTTTGCGCGTCGACGCGGGCTTGCGCAGCCTGGATGTCAGCCGGGTAGTGCGGGTCGGCGTGACCAGGTTGATAGCCGGCCTTTTCCAGTTGGACCAGATCGGCGCGCACTTGAGCGCGGGTCACGGGCTGGTTGGCTTGTGCGAAAGCAGCGACCGGAGCGGCGACAGCGACGGCGATGACAACAGCTTGAATCAGCGATTTCATGATACTTACCTCCAGTTCAGGATTTTTGTCTTGCTGCGAACGTGCTTGTTCGTGGTCAGTGATTGCATTGTAATTTGGTGAACTTGGCAGAGTAAGTCGTGAGGCGGCTAATGTTTGTTGCGAAATTTGATATAAAAGCGCGGAACTTTCAGGGTTAACGCGTAGATGTTCTTTGCGCGGCCGGCAATGCGGAGTGCTACTTCTCCGACACCGGACTGACGGCCGAGGGTGTTGCCATTGCCGTTGCCGGTGCCGGCGCGTCGTTTCGCGCGATGCCCGGCGTCGCGGCACGCACCGATTGCCGCAAGCGTGTGAACGCCTGGCTCGTGCGCGCATCACGCTGGTCGCGTGCGTCGTAGAAGTCCTTGCTGAGCCACTGGCCGAGACTCGTCATCAGCGAGCCCAATGCGCTCTTGAAGTGCACCCACGCATTGCCGGTGTGCGCCAGTTGTGCGGCCCCCTCGACCGCCTCGGCGGCGAGCCGGTCCAGTTCCGCGTGCAGGAAGTCGGCGAAGTGATGCAGGCCTTGCTGATTGCCATTCGACGATTTGCGCTCCAGCTCGACGTGCTCGGCAATCAGCGATTGATTGGGCACGCGAATGAACGCCGGCGTATCGGCGCGCGCGCCGCCGTCACGGCGAATCGCCACGCCGAGGTTCGCCGATGCCGCGGTGCGCTCGCCGAGCGGTGGCATTTGCCACTTGTCGCACAGGTATTTCAACAGGCTGCAATGATCGAATCGTTCGTTGCATACGCCGGCTTCGCACCACGGTGACACGAGGATCGCGGGAACGCGTACGCCGAGTCGTTTGAAATCGAAGCTCGTGGTGTGGCCGTCGGGTGCGACTGCGTCGGCTGGCGGCGATACGTGGTCGTAGAAGCCGCCGTGTTCATCGTAGAGGACCACCAATAACGTGCGCTCCCACAGCGCCTGATTCGAGCGCAGCGCATTGTAGGTGTCCGCGATCAGCTTCTCCGCCTTCATGATGTTGTGCGGCGGATGATCGTCGTTCTGCGCTTCGCCGAAGTACTTCGGCTCGATCAGCGCGAATTGCGGGAATTGGCTGGCGGGCCCCGCTGCGTCCTCGAAGAACTTGTCGAAAGAGCGGTAATTCGCGAGGTTTTCCGCGCGTCGCTGATTCTTCAGCAACAGTGACGCGGGGAAGTCATAGAAATAGACGCTCCATGTTTTGCGCGCGGCGTTCAAGCGATCGAAAATCGTGTCCTGATCCTGCTCGGTGTACCAGCGTGGATTGAGTCCGTCGAGCCCCGAAGGCATGTCGATCTCGCCTTTCGACGTACCCGTCAGCGCGAAAAAACGGTTCGGCCACGTCGGCCCCGGCAATGAAGAGAACCACCGATCACACACGGTGAATTGCGAACCGAGCGTATGCAGCGCGGGCAGAAAGCCGAGCGGGTAATAGCCCATCACGTCTTGCCGCGCGACGAGGCTGCTCTTCGGGTAGTCGTTGACGAACGAACGCACGAAGCCGCTGTTGTCGGCGGCGATCTGATCCATCACGGCCTTGTGCTCGTGATTCGGATCGTGCTTCATCTGCCGCTCGCGCGTCGCACGCGGATAGAAGGTATTGCCTTGACCGTCGGCGTTCGATTTGCCGGCCGCGTTGCGCACCCCGTCCAGTTTGTCGTGCACGGCGTCGAGGCAGCCGAGCATCTGGTCGAACGAGTGATTCTCCATCAGCAGCAGCACGACGTGTTCGATCGGATCGTTCTGCGCGTTCGGCTTGACCTCACTCATCTTGATCGCTCCACTCGGGACGGGATGGACTTAGCGCTTGCCAACTTAGCGCAAAACGCGTGCTGGCGAAAGAGCTCTGCTTTGAAACGAACCTGCACGCGACGCTCGGCGTATCTCGTCGCGTGCATGATTCGCTCAACCTGGCATGGACTCAACTGCCGCCAGAGAAGATCGGACCTTGCCCGCCCGGCGCGAACGACGGGAAGGGGTCGCCGGATGGCGCGACCGCCGCCGGTGCATGCGCTCCCGGCTGCGACGCCGGTTCGCGCAACGTCAACGCGCTATCGGCCGTGATCGGTACACTCGGCTTCGCGAGCAGCTCGGTCTTGCGCATCGAGCCGACCGACGTGCCGAAGTAATAGCCGATGATGCTGATCCACGCGGTTCCCAACGCGCCGACGATCACGTTGACGAGATCCTTGTTGGTGCCCGGCAGAGGCTGAAACGCCATCAGCAGCAGAATGCCGAAGAAGCCGGTGGTGACGGCCATCGCGAGCACCTTCGGGACCCAATCGCGATTGGCGACACCCATCGCGCGTGCATTCGCGGTGTCGCTCGTGGCGATGCGGGCCATGTCGGCGTCGTGCGCGAGGCTCGACTGCGCGGCCGTCACCATCAACTGCTGCAGTTGCAGCGAATTAGCGCTCTCGGCCTGGCGAAGTTTTTCGAGTGCGCCGGGGTCGTTCAACGCGGGTTCCACGAAGGCCGGGTCGCTCGGCGTGCCGAGCGCGTGCGAGATGATCGCGGCGGCGGCGGTCACGCCGAGGCCGACCGGACCTCCCACGAGCCCGGCGAGAAGCGGGGCGGTGCTGCTGATGTTCGTCGCTACTTTAGACCAGTCCATCATGCTGCTCCCAGGAGAAGATTGGCTGCCATCCGTTCGGTCCAGCCGCGGCTGAAACTCGGCCACGAATGCAGATTGCGCAGGTACCGCAGACGATACGCGGCGAAGCGCATCACGAACTTCATCGGGTCGGCGTTCTTGACCGCATCGAGCGTGTCGTGGCCGAACTTGCCGTCTTCCTTCGCGCCGGACGCTTTCTGCATCCACAGCACGACGAGGCCGCCGTTGTAGTTCGCATCGAAAATCTGAAAGGCCACGCGCGGATCGAGTTCGTCGAGATGCAACGGGTCCCAGTACCTGCGCTTGGCGATCTGATGGGCGGTTTCGAGCGGCAGGTCTTTCATCGCGCCGTTGTAGCCCTCGCTGCGCGCGACGCGCGCCGTCACACCCCACATCGTTTCGCCGCCCGGATCGGCCGGATTGAAGCTGTACCCGCCTTCGTTTCCGATCAAGGCTTTGAATGCATCTTCGAAACTGTCCATCGAACTGTCTCCTGTTCGGCTGTGTTGCCAACTCAAATGGCGATGCGCGCGGCTCAGGCCGCTCGCATCGCCTGTCCTACGGCGTCGCGTACCGTGTCGAGCGAGGCCCGCAGCGGGTACGACGTCATCGGATTCGAAACGGGCTTGACGCGCGGGTCAGGCCTGGATGTTCGGGTGTCGGCTTCGTCGGGCGATGCGTCCGTCGAGAGCGCCAGCTCGCGTTCGCGCGCCGACAGCGTGCCGGCGTCGAGCTCCAATGCCTGTGCGTACTTGCGCGCGGCCTCGCGCAGAGCGCCTTTGCGTTCCAGCGCGCGGCCCCATTCCGCATAGGACGGCGCGAGGTCGGGCCGCAACGCGACGGCGCGCGAGAGCTTTTCGATTGCTTGGTCGTAGTGGCCGGTCTTGACGAGCGCCTCGGCCCAGTCGTGCAGCGTGTCGACGGATTCCGGGTTCATCTCGGCGGCCCGTCTGAATGCGTCGAGCGCTTCGCGGTCGTGCCGGTTCGTATGCAACAGCACATCGCCGAGCAGCCGCAGGTTTTCAGCGGTGCGCGACGTTTCATTCGCGCCGGTCCGCAGTTCCTCGAGCGCATCGTCGATGCGGTTCTGCTGTTCGAGCGCGATGCCGAGACTCGCGCGCAGCACGGCCGAGTCTTTGTACTGGGTCAATGCTTCGCGGATCTGCTGCTCGGCTTCTTTCGAGCGCTGCTGACTGTCGAGCAGCCACGCCTTGCCCGCGACCGCCCATTGGGCCTGTTCGGACGAGGGCAGCGCGAGGACTTCGTCGTAGATCCCGACGATCTCGCGATAGTCGCATTGCGCGAGCGAACATTTGGTCTTCTGCACCTGGGTGAACAGATGACTGGCGAGGATGTTGGGTTCGGCGAGGCGCATCGCGGTGGTTGCGATGTCGTGCACGAACTTTTCGAGGTCGCGCCCTTCGAACGGCACCGTGCTTTCGCGGCCGTTGAACGGGCCGTGTTCTATCTGCACATGCGCGACATACGAATCCGCGCTGTTGTTCGTCTTCGTGATGCCGACGTGCACGGCGACATCTTCGCGCTGGAGCAGGCCTTTGATGAAGCGCACCGTCGTCGCATACGACATCTCCTGACCCGGGATCTGGATGTCCTGCTGCGCGTCGTTGCTGGTCATCGTGTCGTGCGGAATCGATTCGGCGTCTCGCCCGATCTCCTTCATCGCCGACATGATCCGCTCGGCGACAAAGTTCGACGTGTAGCCGCGCTCGGTCAACGTTTGCGGCGTCTCCACCGGCGGCACCAGCAATTGACGCGTGAGCACGCCGCGCGCGACGAGGCAGATCGAACCGATCGTCAGCAAGATGACCAGCCACGGCAACACATATGGCCACAGCCGCTTCGGCCCGCGACCGATCACACTGGCGGTATGCAAGCCGAACAGCACGAATCGGCTGGAATGATGACGATGGCGGCGATTCGCGGCGTTGGCGCGTATGACCGCACCGCTGAACCCGTTCATCGACCGACGTTGAACCTGTGCACTCGACATGACCCACCTCGCTTCGATCGGCGACCGATGTTGGCGACCGCCCGACTTGCGCGGTGGGGATGCATCGAACGTGCCATGCCGCAGGGAATGGGCTAGCGGGCCGCTGTTGGCTTGCGGTGAGGGGATTGAAAGCAAGAAGTGTTGCGGGTCGGCCAACGTATCGGGAAAAACAGTTTGCCGGCGGGAGACAGAATGCGGGCGGGCAAATAAAAATGCCGCTCAGTCCGGAAGACTGAGCGGCATCGGTGAAGCGAACTACTGTTTGAGGACTTGCGCTGCGGCGGCTTAAACCGAACTCGGCCGCCACTTCAACAATCGATGCTCCACCGCGGTCAACAGGTAGTCGGCGGCAAGCGCGACCACCGCCAGCACGATCATCGCCGCGAACACGCCGCTCGCATTGAACGCGCCCTGCGCGGTGGAGATCAGCAAACCGATACCCTGCTTCGAGCCGAGAAATTCGCCGACCACCGCGCCGACCAGCGCGAAGCCGAAGCTCACGTGCAGGCTCGCGAGAATCCAGCTCAGCGCCGACGGAATCACGACCGAGGTCGTCACCTGGCGGCGCGACGCGCCGAGGATCTGCGCATTCGCGATCATGTAGCGGTCCGCTTCGCGCACGCCCTGGAACGCGTTGGCGAACACCACGAAGAACACCATCACGACCGCGAGCGCGACTTTCGATGCCATGCCGAGCCCGAGCGCGATGACGAACACCGAGCCGAGCACGACGCGCGGAATCGAGTTGGCGATCTTGATGTAGAGGCTGAACACGTCGGAGAGCAGCTTGTTGCGGCCCAGCACGATGCCGCAGACGATGCCCGCGACCGAACCGATGATGAAGCCGAGGCCTGTCTCTTCGAGCGTGACCCACACCTGCGTGAGCAGCGGACCTTGCGACGTGCCGTTCACGAACCAGTCGACGATCTGTTCGAAGATCGCGCTCGGCATCGAGAAGAAGAACGGATCGATCCACTTCAGGCGCGCGGACAGTTCCCAGCCGCCGAGCACGACCACGAGCACCAGAATGCGCAGCGAAATCACCAGAACCTGACGCTGGCGGATCTTCTTCTGCGCGATACGCTCGACGTGAGCGAGCGACGCGGCGTCGATGCCCGAGGGCATCATCTGTTGAGAGGGTGTAGACATGTTTGCCGTTCCTTGATTAACCGATCTGCACTTCTTCGCGCAGGTCATGCCAGATATCGCGCGAAATTTCGATGAAACGTGATTCGTAGCGGATCTCCGACGTGACACGCGGTCGCGGCAGATCGATTTCGTAGACTTTCTTCAGCGTGGCGGGGCGCGCGGTCAGCACGAACACGCGGTCGGCGAGCGCAATCGCTTCCTCGAGGTCGTGCGTGACGAACACGACCGAGCCGACGCCGCCCCACAATTGCAGCAGCTCGTCCTGCATCAACGTGCGAGTCTGCATGTCGAGCGCCGAGAACGGCTCGTCCATCAGCAGGATTTCCGGCTTGTTGATGAAGGTCTGCGCAAGCGCGACGCGCTTGCGCATGCCGCCGGACAGTTGATGCGGATAGTGCTTGCCGAACTTGTCGAGGCCCACGCGGCGCAACCATTCGTTCGCTTCGTCGTAGGCGGCCGATTTCGAACGGCCGCGATAGAGCGGACCCGCCGCGACGTTGTCGAGCACCGAGCGCCACGGAAACACCGCATCGGCCTGGAACACGAAGCCGATGCGCGGATCGATGCCGTCCACCGGCGCGCCCATCACGCGCACTTCGCCGGTGGTCGGCTTCAGCAAGCCGGTGATCATGCTGAGCGTGGTGGACTTGCCGCAGCCGGTCGGGCCGACCACCGCGACGAATTCGCCGCGTGCCACGGACATGCTGAAGTCGCGCAGCGCGATCGTGGCCTTGCCGTCCGGGGAAATGAAACGGCACGACACGTTGCGCATTTCGATCGCTGGCGTCTCGCGTGACATAGGTTGATTCATCGGCGGGTGCCTCGCAGTTCTGTGAATATGAAAGAAGCGTTACTTCGACGCGGTCTTGACCGGCGCCGACAGGAAGTCGTTGGTGTAGGTCTTGGCGAGGTCGATATGCTTGCCCTTCACCGACGGATTGAATGCGGACAGCACCTTCAGCACCGTGTCCGGGCCGTCGGCGGGCATCTTGCCGTCCTTCGTGAACATCGGCAGCGACGCCTTCAGCGCGCCCACGTACAGGTCCTTGTTGTTGCCGTAGTAGTCCTTCGGCATCTGCGCGGCGATGTCCTCGGCGCTATGCGTCGCGATGAAGTTCAGCGTCTTCGCGAACGCGTGCGACAGCTTCGCCGCGTCGTCCTTGTGCGATTCGGCCCACGCGCGCTGCACGTAGAAGCTCGAAGCGGGGTAGGTGCCGCCGAGCGCGGCGCGCGTGCCTTCCACGGTGCGCATATCGACCAGCACCTTCGCGTCGCCGGTCTTCAGCAGTTGCGAGACGGTCGGCTCCGTGGTCATGCCGGCGTCGATGCGGCTTTGCTTGATGGCGGCGATGAAGCTGTTGTCCGCGCCGACCGGCAACATCGTGTATTGCGTCGACGCCACACCGGCGCGCTGCGCGAGGTACTGCGTGAGGAAGCTCGTCGACGAACCGAGGCCGGTCACGCCGAGCGTCTTGCCTTTGACGTCGGCCATGCTCTTCAGCGAATCGGCCGCCTTCGTCGAGACCATTTCGACTTCGCCCGGCACCTGGCCGAAGACGACGAGCGCCTGCACTTCCTTGCCCTTGCTCTGCAGGTCGATCGTGTGATCGTAGAAGCCGACCACGCCTTGCACCGCGCCCGCGAGCAGTTCGTTCTCCGCATCGACACCGGCCGGCTGCGACAGGATTTCGACGTCGAGGCCTTCGTCCTTGAAGTAGCCGAGCTGCTCGGTGAGCTTGGCCGGCAGATAGATGATCTTGGTGGCGCCGCCGACCATGATCGTGATCTTCTCGGCGTGAGCGGCGGCCGAAGCGGCGGCAAGGGCGAAAGCAACTCCTGACACAACGGCAATCTGGCGCAAGGTACGCATGAAGCAGTCTCCTTAGGTGGGTCGCCGCGATCGAGGCGCGGCGCTTTCTGGGTGAATGGCAGCGATTATAGAAACGCGAAACCTTCTGCCAGCTTTCGGGGTTTGGCGCAAAACATGGGTGTTAACCCGACGACGCGCCGACGACGCGCCGACGACGCGCCGACGACGCGCCGACGACGCGCCGAAATTTCGCGGAAATCGCCGCTGCGCTCGCGGCAGCCACAGGACGTATGCTGTAAACCACACTGCACGCGCGCAGACCCCTTGTTTTAAGGCACAATCGACGACCTGACTTTTGCCGTTCCCGCCATGAAGCTGCTGCTGATCGAAGACAACCCCACGCTTGCGCACTGGCTCGCGAAGATGCTGGAGCAGGAAGCCTTCGCGCTCGACGCCGTGCAGGACGGCGACGAAGCCGACCGCCTGCTGCGCACCAATCACTACGACGTGATCCTGCTCGACCTGAACCTGCCGAAGCTGTCGGGCAAGAACGTGCTGCGCCGGCTGCGTCAGCGCGGCGACGCGACGCCGGTGCTGATCCTGACCGCGAGCGGCTCGATCGACGAGAAGGTGGAACTGCTCGGCGCCGGCGCCGACGACTATCTGGTGAAGCCGTTCGAAGTGCGTGAGCTGATCGCGCGCATCAAGGTGGCGATCCGGCGGCAGTCGCCGTCCAAAGCGAGCGAGGTGGTGTGCGGCGACCTGTCGTTCGACATCGACACACGCCAGTTCACGCTGAAAGGCGCGCCGCTGAACGTGACGCCGCGCGAGCGTTCGGTGCTCGAAGCGCTGATCCTGCGCCTCGGCAAGACGGTGACGAAGCCCGCGCTGGTCGATGCGATCTTCACGCTCGCGGACGAGCCGAGCGAGGACGCGGTCGAGATCTACATTTCGCGTTTGCGCAAGAAGCTCGATGGCAGCTCGGCCGCGATCGTCACGCTGCGCGGGCTCGGCTATCTGCTGCGCAAGCGGGAAGACGACCAGTAACGATGTCCAATAGCCTGCGCATCCGTCTGCTGTGGTGGCTGCTCGTGCCGCTCGCGCTCTATGTGTTCGTGACCGGCAAGACCGAGTACGACAACGCGCGGCACACCGCGAATCTGGTGCAGGACAACCAGCTGGTCGCGTCGGCGCGGATGATCGCGGGCGAGGTCGAATGGAGCGACGGTTTTCTGCGTGTCGATGTGCCGCCCGCCGCCCTCGAGATTTTCGCGTCGCCATATCGCGACCAGGTGTTCTACAGCGTGCGTGTCGACGATGGGCGGCTGCTCGCGGGTACGCCCGATTTCCCGCCGCGTCCGCTGCGCGCGCCCGACGTGCCGGACTCGTACTACACCGAGTTGCACGGCCAGCAGGTGCGCGCGGTCGACATCGTGCGGTTCATGTACGACAACGGCGCGACGCGCCCCGTGCGCGTGACGGTCGGCAAGACCGTGCGCTCGCGCGACGCGATGACTCAACAACTGTGGCGGCCGCAACTCGTGCGCCAGCTCGAAATGATCGCGCTGGCGGTCGCACTCGTTTGCATCGGGCTCACGTTCGAGTTGCGCCCGTTGATGAAGGTGAAAGACGAGGTAGCCGACCGCGATCCGATGCAGCTCGAACCGATCCGCGTCGAGCGTCTGCATTCGGAACTGCGGCCTATCGTCGATGCGATCAATCAGTGCATCGCGCGGCTCGGCGTGCAGGTGGCGGCGCAGCGGCGCTTCATCGCGGATGCCGCGCATCAGTTGCGCACGCCGCTCACGCTGCTCGGCACGCAACTGCAGTTCGCGCGGCAGCAGGAAGGCCTGAATCCCGCGCTCGACGAAGCGCTTGCCGCGATGCATCGAAGCAATCGTTCGATGGTCGGTCTCACCAACAAGCTGCTGCTGCTCGCGCAGGCCGAGGCCGCCGACAACTCGCAACTCGCGATGGAACGCGTCGATCTGATACCGCTCGCAATGGAAGTCGTCGAAGATCTCGGGCTGCTCGCGCAGGCGCGTGAAATCGATCTTGGCGCGGAATTGCACGGCGCGGCGCCGGTGCTCGGACATCGCGGCATGTTGCAGGCGCTGATCGCGAATCTCGCCGAGAACGCGATTCGCTATACGGGCAGCGGTGGCCACGTGACGGTCGCCGTGAGCGCGGATACCGAGGCCAATACGGTGACGGTCAGCGTGACCGACAACGGCCCCGGCATTCCGGCCGAGGCGCGCAGCCGCGTGTTCGAGCCGTTCTTTCGCGCGTCGACGGATACGGAAGGCACGGGCCTCGGTCTGGCGATCGTGCGCGAAATCGCGGACGCGCATCACGGCGAGATCGTGCTGAAGGCGGGCGAGGGCGGCAAGGGCGTGGATATCGCCGTGACCTTTCCGCGCGCGACGCCGCAGTGATCGGGACAAACCCGAAGTTCGCGCAACAAATGCAGCGCTGAAAGCATAGGGAAGGGTTCGCCCCTTCAGAATCACGGGCACGCGACCCGCGCGGCGCCCAGAGCAAGATAACGGAGACACCCCGCAATGAAGCTTTCCCCGACGCGTTTCTCGCGCGCGGCCTATGCCGCCGTGGCGGCGTCGCTCGCATTGTGCGCGCTCGCGAGGGTGGCGACACCTGCGCAAGCGGCCGAGCCGGAGAGACTCGCGATCATGGTGGGCGGCACCAACAAGCTCATCTATCTTCCGGCGCGTCTTGCCGAACAGCTCGGCTATTTCAAGGCGGAAGGGCTCGACGTCGAACTGCTGTCGCAGCCGACTGGAATAGAGGGCGAGAATGAAATGCTCGCCGGCGCGGTGCAGGGCGTGGTCGGCTTTTACGATCACACGATCGATCTGCAGACACGCGGCAAGGAAGTGAAGACGATCGTCGTGTTCAGCCAGGTGCCGGGCGAAGTGCAACTGGTCGCGGCGAAGTCGGCCGCTTCGATCCGCAGCATGGCGGACGTGCGCGGCAAGACGCTCGGCGTCACCGGGCTCGGTTCCTCAACGAGTTTTCTGACGCAATACCTCGCACAGCGCGCGGGCGTGCCGTCCACGCAATACACGCTGCTGCCGGTCGGCGCGGACAGCAGTTTCATCGCGGCGATGCGGGAAGGACGCATTCACGCGGGTATGACGACCGAGCCGACCGTTACTCAGCTATTGAAGGCGGGCGACGCCAAAGTACTCGTCGATATGCGCAACGTCGACGGCACGCGCGCCGCGCTCGGCGGCACGTATCCGGCGTCGAGCCTCTACGTGCAAAGCACGTGGCTCGACGCGCATCCCGACGAAGCCGCGAAACTCGCGCGCGCATTCGTGAGGACACTGCGCTATATGCATACCCACAGCGCGGAACAGATCGCCGCGCAGATGCCAAAAGAAGACATCGGCAACGACAAGGCACTGTATATCAGCGCGTTGCAGGCTTCGCTGCCGATGTACACCGTCGACGGCAAGATGCCCGCCGACGGTCCGCGGACGGTGCTGAAGGTACTGTCGAGTTTCAATCCGGCGGTGAAGGGGCGGTATATCGATCTGTCGCGCACCTTCACCAACCAGTTCATCTCCGACGTGAAGCCTTGAAAGCGGGCTGACCGCGAGGGTCGCATCGAGCACAAGAGGATCGGCACATCGTGTTTTCAGGCAGTTTGCGCGGACGCTTGTTGTGGTGGCTGCTGTTGCCGCTGGCGGCATTCGTCTCCATTTCAGTCGTCATTTCATACCGGTTCGCGCAGAACACCGCGGACCTGGTGCAGGACAATGCGCTGCTGTCGTCGATGCGGATCATCGGCGAGGATGTCGACTGGGACAACGGTTCGGTGTCGATCCAGATTCCGCCGGCCGCGCTGGAACTCTTCGAGTCGCCGGAACACGACACGGTTTTCTATCGCGTCGAGGCGGGCGGCCATCGTTTGCTCGCGGGCATCCCCGAGTTGCCGCTGCCGCCGCATGTGAGCGACAAGCCAACGCTTTATTCCACCCATTTCGCCGACGGCCGCGCGGCGCGCGCGGTCGCCTACGCGCGGCAGCTTTACGACTCGGGACACACCGAGGAAGTGATCGTCGCGGTCGCGAAGACGGAGGGCTCGCGCGACGCGATGGTGTGGCGTCTGCTGCGGCCGCAATTGACCGGCGAAGTTCTGACGCTGGTGCTGGCGATGGTGTTCGTCTACCTCGGCCTGACCTTCGAACTGCTGCCGCTGATGAAGGTGAAGGACGACGTTGCCGATCGCAATGCGTCGCAACTCGAACCGATTCGCGTCGCGCGTCTGCACGTCGAGCTGAGGCCGATCGTCGAGGCGATCAACCAGTGCATCGCGCGAATGGGCCAGCAGGCCGCGACGCAGCGTCAATTCATCTCCGATGCAGCGCATCAGTTGCGCACGCCGCTCGCGCTGCTGGCCGCGCAGATCCAGTTCGCGCGGCAACGCGATAGCCGCGACGCCCCGCTCGACGAAGCGCTCGCGGGCATGCACAAGAGCAGCCGCAAGCTGACCACGCTGACCAACAAGCTGTTGCTGCTGGCGCAGGCCGAGTCGGCCGCGCCGCTGAACGTGCCGGAGCGGATCGATCTGAGCGCGTTGATCGCGGGCGTGCTCGAGGAGCTGATCGCGTTTGCGCAGTCGCGAGAGATCGATCTGGGCGCGGAGCTGGAAGACGGCCTGTACGTGACCGGTGACGAAGCATTGACCGCGGCCCTCGTGACCAATCTGGTCGACAACGCGCTGCGCTATACGCAGGCGGGCGGGCGCGTCACGGTGCAGACGCAGCGGCGCGAAGGCATGGCGATCGTGCGTGTAATCGACAACGGGCCCGGCATCAAGGCCGATGCGCGCGAGCGAGTGTTCGAGCGCTTCTATCGCGCGTCGAGTCATGCGGAAGGGACTGGTCTCGGCTTGCCGATCGTGCGCGAGATTGCGCATCGCCAGGGCGGCAGCGTGACGCTCGAATCGAACGCAGGCGGCGCGGGCCTCGTTGCGACGGTCGAGATGCGCTTATGGCTCGGCGCAACCTGACGTCGCGCGACTCACCAATGAGAGGACAACGATGAAACTGCTGCTCGTGGAAGACGACGCGGACCTCGCGCGCTGGGTGATGAACCTGATGCAAGTCGAGCAATTCGCGATCGACTGGGCGCAAAACGGCGAATGCGCGGAGACGCTGCTCGGTCTGCAATGCTATGACGCGGTGCTGCTCGATCTGCGCCTACCTGGCATCAGCGGCAAGGAGGTGCTCGCGAGGTTGCGCCGCAAGCGCGACAACGTGCCGGTGCTGATGCTGACCGCGAATGGCTCGACCGACGACAAGGTGGCCTGCTTTTCGGCCGGTGCGGACGACTATGTGGTCAAGCCCTTCGATGCGCGCGAACTGGTGGCGCGCATCAAGGCGCTGATTCGCCGTCAGGCCGCGGGAGACAGAGGGCAGTCGACCGAATGCGGCAATCTGCGTTATCTGTTCGATTCCCGCGAATTCGTGCTGCAGGACCAACGCCTGTCGTTGCGCCGCCGCGAACACGCGATCCTCGAAGCGCTGATACTGAAGCAGGGCAAGACCGTCTCCAAAGCCACGCTGATGGACAAGATCTTCACGCTCGACGAAGAGCCGAGCGCCGACGCGATCGATATCTATATTCACCGGCTGCGCAAGCATCTCGCGGCATCGACCGCGAAGATCATGACCTTGCGCGGACTCGGCTATATCTTGCGCGAAGAAGAACCGCACGAGGCATTTGCGTCTGCCTGAGATGACCGCACGATAGGAGCGCGTTTGCACGCGGTTCCGAGGTGCCAGGCGGACGATTTTAATAAGGTTTCGAAAGCGGCCTCACGAGTTGCGCTCGCGCCCCATACGCGTTTTACCCGCTCCGCTGTTCGCGCTGCTCTGCGCCGCGAGTTCCTCGACCATCTCACGCGCAGCCGTCTGCAACTCGGGCACATAGCGCCGCTTCGCTTCCGCAAGCGACACCGCGCGCGACAGAAACACCACGTTCAAGCTCGCGAGCACCCGTTCCTCGAACACGATCGCGACGGCGACCGCGCCGATCTTCCCCTGGTCCGCCCAGTCGCCATGATTCGAACCGAACCCATCCGCGCGCACGCGTCTCACGAGACTGTGGATCAACGCGTCGTTCGACGCGAGCGCCTTCTGCTCCTCGCCGCCCGCGCCCGCGCGCAGCAGATCGAGAATGTCCTCGCGCTCTTCATCGGGGCACATCGCGAAGTACGCGCGGCCCGCCGCGGTTAGCAGCATCGGCAAACGGCGGCCGACCATCGCGCGATGAAACGACAGCGTACTGAAGCGGTGCGTGGTCTCGCGGATGATCATCGCGTCGCCGTCGGGCGTGGTCAGATCGGACGGCCACGCAACACGTTGCAGCAGACGCCCCATGACCGGCGGCGCGATGGTCGCGATGCGTTCGTCGTCCGTGAAGCCTTCGCTCAGCGCGCGCACTTTCAGCGTGAGCCGGAAGCTGTCGTCCGACGCGCTGCGCCGCACGAAGCCTTCTTCCATCAACGTCTCCAGAAGCCGCCGCGCGGTGGTGCGATGCAGGCCGGTCAGCTCGCTGATCTGCTGGCTCGTCGCGCGGCCGCTGTCCATCGAGTTGAGTGCTTGCAGCACCTGCAAGCCGCGCGACAGACCTCGCACATTCGTGTATTTGGTCACTTAAAAACCTCAATTAAATCAGCTATGTGCATTCTATGCACATTTTCCAGATTTTGTTGAGCGGGCAGGTGGCCGGTCCTAGACTGCCAACAAATCAACGATTTCATGGAGACGCGAGCGGTTGCCCGCAGGCGATTTTCGCCGTGGCTAGCGCTGGTTCCCGCCGCCGCGCTCCGTGAATAGCTCGACCCGGTCAATCCGGTCGACATACGGAGACAACATGCCCCAACCGCTCGACCCGGTGGCCGCGCAAGGCCACAGCGGAACCGTCACCACCGACGTCGCGATCATCGGCGCCGGCCCGGTCGGTTTGATGATCGCCAACTATCTCGGCCTGCAGGGCGTACGCGTCGTGCTGATCGAAAAGCTCGAGAAGATCATCGACTATCCGCGCGCGATTGGCCTCGATGACGAAGCACTGCGCGTGTTCCAGTCCGTCGGCCTCGCCGATGCATTGCTGCCGCACACGACTCCCGATCACTGGATGCGCTTCGTCACCCGCAACGGTCACTGCTTCGCATCGATCGAACCGCGCACCGACGAATTCGGCTGGTCGCGCCGCAACGCGTTCATTCAGCCGCTGGCCGATCGCGTGCTGTACGACGGCCTGCAACGCTTCCCGCACGTCGAGGTACTGTTCGGCCACACCGTCAACTCGTTCACGCAGGACGGCAGCGGCGTCACGATCGAAGCGGAACACGCGCAGAGCGGCCGCCGCACGATCCGCGCGTCGTACATGGTCGGCGCGGACGGCGGCAACAGCTTCGTGCGCCGCACGCTCGACGTGCCGTTCGAGGGCCGCACGAAACCGAATCAGTGGATCGTCGTCGATGTGCGCAACGACCCGATCGGCTCGCCGCACGTGTACATGCACTGCGATCCACGACGCCCGTATGTGTCGGCCGCGCTGCCGCACGGCATTCGCCGCTTCGAATTCATGGTGATGCCCGGTGAGACCGAGGAAGAGCTGTCGAAGCCGGAGAACATGGCCGCGCTGATCCGCAAGGTCGTCGCCGAGCCGGACAAGGTCGACTACATCCGCAAGCGCGTCTATACGCACAACGCGCGCCTTGCGAGCAGCTTTCGCGTGAACCGCGTGCTGCTCGCCGGCGACGCCGCGCACATCATGCCGGTATGGCAGGGGCAGGGCTACAACAGCGGCATTCGCGACGCTAGCAACCTCGGCTGGAAACTCGCGATGGTGGTCAAGGGAGTCGCCGGCGATGCGCTGCTCGATACCTATACCGCCGAGCGCCGTTCGCATGCGCGCTCGATGATCCACCTCTCCGAAGTGGCGGGCGACATTTTCGCGCCGACGAGCCGCTTCGGCATCAAGTTCCGCGACGCGTTCGTGCGTACGTTCAACTGGTTTCCGGCGGTCAAGCGCTACTTCGTCGAAATGCGTTTCAAGCCGATGCCGCGCTATGAAAGCGGCGTCGTGTTGCTCGCGCACACGCCGCGCAAGCGTGGCTGGCTCGCGCGCGTGCTCGAACGCTCGGGCCATTCGGCGCCAGGCCGCCTGCTCGGTTTGATGAGCGAGAAGCGCGAGTCGCGGCTGGGCCGTCTCGTGTATGGACGCGACCCGCATTGTCATTCGCCGGTCGGCCGCATGTTCATTCAGCCGCGCGTGCGTACGGCGAGCGGCGAGATCGTGCGACTCGACGATGTGCTCGGCAACCGCTTCGCGATCGTCGGCTGGGGCGCGGAACCGACCTTCGGTTTGTCGGAGGAAGCGCGCGCGATCTGGCAGCGGCTCGGCGGCTGCTTCGTGGTCGCGAAGCCGGATACGCAACTGTCGTTTCATGACGACGTGCCAGAAGACGTGATCGCGATCGGCGATGTGAACACGCGGCTGAAGGACTGGTTCACGCGAGTGCCGGAGTCGGTCGTGCTGTTGCGTCCGGATCGTTTCGTCGCGGGCATGGGCTCGCCGCAGCAGGTGTCGCAACTGGTCGTCGAACTCGCGCGGAAGCTGCAACTCGACGCGGCAACGCGTGCGGATGTGGCGAATGCCGGCAACGAAGCGGCGTTCGCGCGCGACGCCGTTGCCACTCTCGCAACCGCTGCAACCGCCGGAGCCTGATATGCCGATGCTGCTCGAATGTCTATCGCACACGCCGTTGCACGGCTATTTCGATCCCGCGCCCGAAGTCGTCGCCGAAGTCGAGCGTGTGCACGCGGCGGCGCGTGCGCGCGTGGTCGACTTCGATCCCCAACTGGTCGTCGTGTTCGCGCCCGATCATTACAACGGTTTCTTCTATGACGTGATGCCGCCGTTCTGCATCGGCGCATCGGCGAGCGCGATCGGCGACTTCAAGAGCCTCGCCGGTCCGCTGAACGTGCCCGCCGATACGGCGCTCGAACTGGCCCAAGCGGTGCTCGCGAGCGACGTCGACGTCGCGGTCTCCTACCGCATGCAGGTCGATCACGGTTGCGCGCAAGCGCTGGAGATTCTGACCGGCGGACTCGATCGATATCCGGTCGTGCCGGTGTTCATCAATTCGGTGGCCGCGCCGATGGCTTCATGCCGCCGCGCGCGTCTGCTCGGCGATGCGTTGGGCCGCGCGCTCGCACGCTCGAATCAACGCGTGCTCGTGATCGGCTCGGGCGGCATCTCGCATGAGCCGCCGGTGCCGGAACTCGCGGGCGCGAGCGAGGAAGTCGCCGAGCGTCTGATCGCGGGCCGCAATCCGTCGGCCGAGTCGCGCGCGGCGCGGCAGGCACGCACGATTGCGGCGGCGCGCGCGTTCACCGCGGGCGACAGCCATCTGCATCCGCTCAATCCCGAATGGGATCGCGCGTTCCTGAAGCTGCTCGAAGACGGCGAGCTCACCGCGCTCGACGGCCTGACCAACAACGCAATCACGCGCGATGGCGGCAAGTCCGCGCACGAAATCCGCACATGGATCGCCGCGTTCGGCGCGCTGAACGCGAGCGGCCCATATCGCGCATCGCTCGATTACTACCGTCCGATCCCCGAATGGATCGCGGGCTTCGGCGCGATGCACGCGCGACCCGTGACTGCCCACGTTTAACCGAATCTGGAATTCCCTATGAACACTCAAAGCAACATCGACGCGTTGGCCCTGCGCCTGCGCGAATCGGAACGTACGCGCGTGACCATCGCGCCGCTGCGCGACGACGCGCGTTTCACCGAACTGCCGAACCCCGCCGACGCCGAGCAGCTCGCGTACGCGGTGCAGCAGGCCAACGTGGCTGCGCGCGTCGCGGCGGGCGAGCGCATCGTCGGCCGCAAGATCGGACTCACGTCGCCGGCCGTGCAGCGTCAACTCGGTGTCGATCAACCTGACTTCGGCGCGCTGTTCGCATCGATGGCGTATGGCGACAGCCAGCCGATTCCGCTCGGCGAGCTGATCCAGCCGAAGGTCGAGGCGGAGATCGCGCTCGTGCTCGAACACGATCTGCTGCACGAGCGCCACACGTATGCCGATCTGATGCGCGCAACCGCGTATGCGGTCGCGGCGATCGAAGTGGTGGACAGTCGCATCGAAGGCTGGAACATCCGCTTCGTCGATACAGTCGCGGACAACGCGTCGAGCGCGCGCTTCGTGCTCGGCAGCCGCCCGGTGCTGCTGCGCGATGTCGATCTCGCGGCCTGCGCGATGACGCTGTCGAACGATGCCGAAGTCCTGTCGCGCGGCAATGGCGCCGCGTGTCTCGGCAATCCGCTGAATGCCGCAGCGTGGCTCGCGGATCGGATGGTCCGGCTCGGCACGCCGCTGCGTGCCGGCGACGTGCTGATGACGGGCGCTTTGGGCCCGATGGTCGCGGTCAAGCAGCCGGGCACCTTCAGCGCGCAGATCGACGGTCTCGGCAGTGTCCGCGCGACTTTCTCCGCATAAAGCAAGCACTCGCAAGCACTCGATTGGGAACTCATATGGCAAGCGAAAAACTCAAGGCCGCGATCATCGGCTCGGGCAACATCGGCACGGATCTGATGATCAAGATCATGCGCAACAGCCGGCATCTGGAGATGGCGGCGATGGTCGGCATCGATCCGAACTCCGACGGTCTCGCGCGCGCCGCGCGGCTTGGTGTCGCGACCACGCATGAAGGCGTCGAAGGTCTGACGCGTCTGCCCGTGTTCGATGACATCGACTTCGTGTTCGACGCGACCTCGGCCGGCGCACACGTGAAGAACGATGCGCTGTTGCGAAAGCTGAAGCCTTCGATTCGCGTGATCGATCTGACGCCGGCCGCGATCGGGCCGTACTGCGTGCCGGTCGTCAATCTCGACGCGCATATCGGCGCGCCCAACGTGAACATGGTGACCTGCGGCGGACAAGCGACCATTCCGATGGTCGCGGCCGTGTCGCGCGTGGCGAAGGTGCATTACGCGGAGATCGTCGCGTCGATCAGCAGCAAGTCGGCCGGTCCCGGCACGCGCGCGAATATCGATGAATTCACCGAGACCACGTCGAAGGCGATCGAAGCGGTCGGCGGCGCGGCGAAAGGCAAGGCGATCATCGTGCTCAATCCGGCCGAGCCGCCGGTGATGATGCGCGATACGGTGTACACGCTGTCCGATCTCGCGGATCAGGCGAAGATCGAGGCCTCGATCGAGCAGATGGCCGCCGCGGTTCAGGCCTACGTGCCCGGCTATCGCCTGAAGCAGAAGGTGCAGTTCGACGAAATTCCCGCGAGCGCGCCACTCAACATTCCGGGCCTCGGCCGCTTCAGCGGCCTGAAGACGTCGGTCTTCATCGAGGTCGAAGGCGCCGCGCATTACCTCCCCGCCTACGCGGGCAATCTCGACATCATGACTTCGGCCGCGCTCGCGACCGCCGAGCGTATGGCGCAGGCGCTCGTGCAGGCATCAGAGGCATAAGAGGCTTAAGGAGACTTCCCGCATGGACAAGAAACTGTATATCTCCGACGTGACACTGCGCGACGGCAGCCACGCCATTCGTCACCAGTACTCGATCCAGAACGTGCAGGACATCGCACGCGCATTGGACCGCGCGAAAGTGGACAGCATCGAAGTCGCGCACGGCGATGGCCTGCAAGGTTCGAGCTTCAACTACGGCTTCGGCGCGCATAGCGACCTCGAATGGATCGAAGCGGTCGCGGACGTCGTCGAGCACGCGCAGATCGCGACGCTGCTGCTGCCTGGCATCGGCACGATTCACGACCTGAAGGCTGCGTACAACGCGGGCGCACGCGTGGTGCGCGTGGCGACGCACTGCACGGAAGCGGACATCTCGAAGCAGCACATCGAATACGCGCGCGAACTCGGCATGGACACCGTCGGCTTCCTGATGATGAGCCACATGACCACGCCGGAGAACCTCGCCATCGAAGCGAAGAAGATGGAGAGCTACGGCGCGACCTGTATCTACGTTGTCGATTCGGGCGGCGCGCTGACGATGAACGACGTGCGCGACCGCTTCCGCGCGGTGAAGGCCGTGCTGAAACCCGAAACGCAGACCGGCATGCACGCGCACCACAACCTGTCGCTCGGCGTGGCGAATTCGATCGTCGCGGTCGAAGAAGGCTGCGACCGCATCGATGCATCGCTCGCGGGCATGGGCGCGGGCGCGGGCAACGCGCCGCTCGAAGTGTTCATCGCGGCGGCGGAGCGCATGGGCTGGAATCACGGCACCGACCTCTACACGCTGATGGACGCCGCCGACGACATCGTGCGTCCGCTGCAGGACCGGCCGGTGCGCGTGGACCGCGAAACGCTCGCGCTCGGCTACGCGGGCGTGTATTCGAGCTTCCTGCGCCATTCGGAAGTGGCCGCGAAGAAGTACGGTCTGAAGACCGTCGACATTCTGGTCGAGCTCGGCAAGCGCCGCATGGTCGGCGGCCAGGAAGACATGATCGTCGATGTCGCACTGGATCTGAAGCGCGCATCCGACGCAGCGGCCTCATGACCCAGACGCTGCGCGGCGGCGCCGCATGCCGCGCGCGCAGCGTTCATTTCATCCAGCAAGGTCGCCGCAAGAGCGACGCTGATTCAACATTGGAGACATTCATGCGGCAGTCAACACAAGCAACGCAAACAGCGCAGTCGACGAAACCTCTTGCCAGCGGCGCACTGACGATCGGGCTCTGCCTGATCGTCGCGCTGCTCGAAGGCGTCGACCTGCAATCGACCGGCCTCGCTGCGCCGCGCATGGCGCGCGAATTTCATCTCGCGGTCGCGCAGCTGGGCTGGGCGTTCAGCATCGGCGCATTCGGGCTGCTGCCCGGTGCCGCTATCGGCGGACGTCTCGCCGACCGGCTCGGGCGCAAGCGCGTGCTGATGTGGTCGGTCGCGCTGTTCGGCCTCTTCTCGCTCGCGACCGCGCAGGTATGGGATCTGAACAGCCTGCTTGCCGCGCGCTTTCTGACCGGCCTCGGTCTTGGTGCGGCGATGCCGAATCTGATCGCGCTGTGCTCGGAAGCGGCGCCGCCGCATCAGCGCAACACCGCGGTCGGCGCGATGTATTGCGGCATGCCGTTCGGCGCGGCGCTCGCGGCGGTGGTCGGCATCGTCAGCCCGGGCGATGAGGGCTGGCGGCATATCTTCTACGTCGGCGGGTTCGGGCCGTTGCTGGTGCTGCCGCTGCTTGCGCTGTTCATGCGCGAGTCGGCGCAGTTCGTCGCGGCGCGTGCAACCACGGGCCCGCGGCACGATGCATCCGCCAGCGTGACGCGCGCGCTGTGGCAGGAAGGGCGCGCGGGCACGACGATCGCGTTGTGGATCAGCTACCTCGGCACGCTGATCGTGCTGTATTTCCTGATCAACTGGCTGCCGTCGCTCGTGTTGACGCGCGGTCTGACGCGCGTGCAGTCGGGTGTCGTGCAGATGATGTTCAACATCGGCGGCGGCATCGGCGCGATCGTGATCGCCGGCATGATGGATCGGATGGGCCGGCGCCGCACGGTCGCGGGCATGTATGTCGGCATCGTCGTTGCGCTTGGCGCGTTGCTGAGCGCGCATGGCGGCGCGTCGATGGCGTGGGGCGGTCTGCTCGCCGGGCTGTTCCTGGTCGGCGGCCAGTCGGTGCTCTACGCGCTGGCGAGCAGCCTGTACCCGACCGAAGTGCGTGGCACCGGCGTCGGCGCGGCCGTGGCGGTGGGCCGTCTCGGCTCGATCCTCGGACCGTTGATCGCGGGGCAACTGCTCGCAATCGGTCAGGGCGCGAGCGTGCTGCTCGGCGCGAGCATTCCGCTGATCGCGGTTGCCGCGATCGGCGCGTGGCTCGTCGTGAATCGCTCGACACTTCGATACACCGCGGTGGCCGCGCAGTAGTTTTGCGGCCTGAAATATGGAGCGGGTTCGCCGTCGGCGGCGGCCCGCAGTCACTCAACTCGTGAAACACAGGAATTCGACATGAGCAATACCAACACGCAAGCAGTGGCGATCAGTGAAGAAGCGACCAGCAAATTCGTCCGGATCACTGAAGATGGCCGCGAGGTGCAGCTGCACTACAACGACGTGGGGCAGGGCGCGGAAACGGTCGTGATGCTGCACGGCTCGGGACCGGGTGCGACCGGCTGGGCCAACTTCAATCGCAACGTCGAGCCGCTCGTCGCGGCGGGCTATCGCGTGATCCTGATGGACTGCCTCGGGTGGGGCAGGAGCGACCCGATCGTCTGCAAGGGTTCGCGCTCGGAGCTCAACGCGCGCTGCCTGAAGGCGTTGCTGGATGCGCTCGATATCGAACGCGCGCATATCATCGGCAACTCGATGGGTGGGCATAGCGCGGTCGCGTTCGCGCTCGCTGAACCGCAGCGCGTCGGCAAGCTCGTGCTGATGGGCGGCGGCACCGGCGGCCCGAGCCAGTTCGTGCCGATGCCGACCGAAGGCATCAAGCTGCTGCAGGGGCTGTACCGCAACCCGACCATCGAGAACCTGCAGCGCATGATGAGCGTCTTCGTGTTCGACACGAAGGCGTTGACCGAGGACCTGATGCAGGCGCGTCTCGCGAATATGCTGGCACGGCGCGACCACCTCGAGAACTTCGTCGCGAGCCTCGCCGCGAATCCGAAACAGTTCAACGACTATGGGCCGCGCCTCGGCGAAGTGGCCGCGCCGACGCTCGTGATCTGGGGTCGCGACGATCGCTTCGTGCCGATGGACGTCGGGCTGCGGCTCGTCGCCGGGATGCCGAATGCCGATCTGCATGTGTTCGGCCGCTGCGGGCATTGGGCGCAGTGGGAGCATGCGGACAAGTTCAACCGGATGGTGGTTGAGTTCCTGGGACGCGAGGGGTAAGGCGGGTTGTTATTGCGAGCGACTGGCGCGCCGTTGCGGCGGCGGGCTGGTTGCTTCTTTTTGCCCATTTCCCGGCGATACCCTCTCGGGTTCAGGAACAGAAACTCCGGGGGTCGCGCTGATGAACATGGTGCGCAATCTGGGCCTGGAGGCACGCGCCGCACGCAAAGTCGAGCGCGCTCCGGCCGAGGTGGTCGAGGATGCGCTTGCCCGCCTTCAAACGATTCTGGAATGACGGGAAAGACGATACGACTTAAACCCGCGCGCGGCGAGTGACGCAATCACTCCGCTGCCAGCATCCGACTCGTACTGTTTCGCGTGCGAGCATCCCCGTCCGCGCCTCCCCCACTTCCCCCGTCTAACCGTCGACTTCCGCACCACCGGATGCGGATCTGCCCACTCTGCTGTGGACGCTCGTGCGCCGTCCGTCGACGAAGCCGGCAGGGGACGTCGTGGCGCGCGTAGCGCAGGCCTGATTGGCTGGCGGCGACTGAAGCGCGCGGGACTTGCGGCTCCTCTCAATGCGATCCATTCGCATTTAGCCAAAAATAATATATCGCAGGTCATCTATAAGATATCTGTCTTAAGACCCGGGTAATCGGCCGCAAACCCTTGCCAGGCGGGGCTCGACCCTTTTCGGCAGGGTCTCGCGACCTGTTTGTTTACCCACATTTAGTGGAAAACGCGCATATACTCTCGGTCGTATCGCAAAACGAAGGTCGCGGGGTTGCGTCGTGCCGAACTGACGCCGTCGCCGTCGCGCCGCGATTTGCGCTGGCCTCGACTGCCAACGCTCTGTCTATCACTTCCTAGCAAAGCATTAATCATGTCCACACCGCCGAAGATCATCTACACCCTGACCGACGAAGCGCCCGCACTGGCGACGTACTCGCTGCTGCCGATCGTCAAGGCGTTCACGCGCTCGTCCGACGTGCTCGTCGAAACGCGTGACATCTCGCTCGCCGGCCGGATCATTGCCGCATTTCCCGACTACCTGAGCGCGGAACAGAAGGCTTCCGACGATCTGGCGGAGCTCGGTGGACTCACCACGCGCCCGGAAGCGAACATCATCAAGCTGCCGAACATCAGCGCGTCGGTGCCGCAGCTGAAGGCCGCGATCGCCGAGCTGCGCGACCAGGGCTACAAGCTGCCGTCGTACCCGGACGTCGCGACGACCGACGCGGAGAAGGACGTCAAGGCCCGTTACGACAAGATCAAGGGCAGCGCGGTGAACCCGGTGCTGCGCGAAGGCAACTCGGACCGCCGCGCGCCGCTGTCGGTCAAGAACTATGCGCGCAAGCATCCGCACAAGATGGGCGCGTGGAGCGCGGACTCGAAGTCGCATGTCTCGCACATGAGCGGTGGCGATTTCTACGGCAGCGAGAAGTCGGCGCTGATCGCGCAAGCCGGTAGCGTGAAGATCGAGCTGGCCGCCGCGGACGGCACGACCACGGTCCTGAAGGCGAAGACGCCGGTGCTGGCAGGCGAAATCATCGACGCGTCGGTGCTGAGCAAGAACGCGCTGCGCAGCTTCATCGAAGCGCAGATCGCCGACGCGAAGGCGAACGGCGTGCTGTTCTCGGTGCACCTGAAGGCCACGATGATGAAGGTCTCGGACCCGATCATCTTCGGTCACGTGGTGTCGGTGTTCTACAAGGACGTGCTCGCAAAGCACGCGGAAGCGCTCGCCAAGGTCGGCTTCAACCCGAACAACGGTATCGGCGACCTGTACGCGCGTCTGAAGGATCTGCCGGCTGAAACGGCAGCGGCGATCGAAGCCGACATCAAGGCGCAGTACGAACAGCGTCCGCCGCTCGCAATGGTCAACTCGGATAAGGGCATCACGAGCCTGCACGTGCCGAGCGACGTGATTGTCGACGCCTCGATGCCGGCGATGATCCGCGAGTCGGGCAAGATGTGGGGCGCCGACGGCGCGCTGCACGACGCGAAGGCGGTGATTCCGGACCGTTGCTACGCCGGTGTGTACCAGGCTGTGATCGAAGACTGCAAGAAGCACGGCGCGTTCGATCCGGTCACGATGGGCACGGTGCCGAACGTCGGCCTGATGGCGCAAGCCGCGGAAGAATACGGTTCACACGACAAGACGTTCCAGATCCCGGCGAACGGCGTGGTCCGCGTGACCGACGAAGCCGGCGCGGTGCTGCTGGAGCAGCCGGTCGAGGAAGGCGACATCTTCCGTATGTGCCAGACCAAGGACGCGCCGATCCGCGACTGGGTCAAGCTCGCGGTGAACCGCGCCCGCGCGACCAACACGCCGGCCGTGTTCTGGCTCGACCCGGTGCGCGCGCACGATGCGCAGATCATCAAGAAGGTCGAACAGTACCTGAAGGATCACGACACGAACGGTCTCGACATCCGCGTGATGACCCCGGTCGACGCGACGAAGTTCTCGGTCGAGCGCATCCGCGCGGGCAAGGACACGATCTCGGTCACCGGCAACGTGCTGCGCGACTACCTGACCGACCTGTTCCCTATCATGGAACTGGGCACCAGCGCGAAGATGCTGTCGATCGTTCCGCTGATGGCCGGTGGCGGCATGTTCGAAACCGGCGCGGGCGGTTCGGCGCCGAAGCACGTGCAGCAGCTGGTCGAAGAAGGGTTCCTGCGCTGGGATTCGCTCGGTGAATTCCTGGCGCTGGCCGCATCGCTCGAACATCTGAGCACCGCGTATCACAATCCGAAGGCGCAGGTTCTCGCGAAGACGCTCGATCAGGCGACCGGCAAGTTCCTCGACAACGACAAGTCGCCGGCGCGCAAGGTCGGCGGCATCGACAATCGCGGCAGCCACTTCTACCTCGCGATGTACTGGGCCGAAGCACTGGCCGCGCAAACCGACGACGCGGCGCTGCAAGCGCAGTTCGCGGGCGTCGCGAAGGCGATGGCCGACAACGAGGCGAAGATCGTCGCGGAACTCGGCGCGGCGCAGGGCAAGCCGGTGGATATCGGCGGCTACTACCGTCCGAACGTCGAGCTGACCAGCAAGGCGATGCGCCCGAGCGCGACGCTGAACGCGATCGTCGATTCGGTGGCTTGACGCCGTACGGACTGCTGATGCGGTAAGCGTCGCGGCCGCAGCTACGCGGGCCCGGAAAGCCACGCGGTAAGCGCGCAGCGCAACCGCGGACAAAGCCGCAAGCAGGACCGCAAATACGACAATGGCGCCTTCGGGCGCCATTGTCGTTTCTGCTTTCACTGCTACGTCGCCGTCGGTCATATCCGTCCTTATACGTGAACGATTTCCCAATCGGCGAGCTTCTCCGGAATTTCGAGTGTCGACGTGTCGAGCTCGGATAGATGCTCGCAGCTCAGGCCGCGCGCGAGGTCGTCGGCGGCCTGTTGCGGGCTCGAGAATTCTCCGAGCGTTTCGTTGCCGTAGGTGGCTTCCCAGCCGTCCTGACCCGGCAGAATGTAGAACGCTCCCTGCGTCGAACCAAAGCGAAAGCCTTTCATTTTTTGTCTCCCAGTTACCAATAAAAAAGCCGCGATTCGTGACGGCTTCTGCGCAATCTCTGGGATTTGGGTGGCCATGTCGCGAGGCCCCTCGAATCCGACTGCGTGAAGCGCGTGCTCTTGTGAAAGAGTCTACGTCAGCGAGTCGGCTGGCAAGCGGGCGTCAAACGGATCTTTATCTTAAAAATACTGCTGCAAAAACAACGAGTTGCTCGTTTCATTTTGCGATGTGCAACACCGCCGGACATCGTGAAATGCCCGGTTTGTGCCAGGCACCATGATTTTTTACGACGCGCGCCATCGTTTCGTATCGTGAAAATTAGGGCTTCGCGCGACGTACAAAACGATGCCATGCGGCCCTACGACGCGTCGATCCGTTCGATCAGCATCGCGACGAAGGTCTCGCTCACCGGCGGCAAGGTTCGGCCACGCTTTCTGATCAGCGCGATGCGGCGCGTGAACGCGGCTTCGTCGATCGGCCGCGCGACCAGTTCGGGCTCCGCGCGTACCTCGCGTGCCGACGCCGGCAGGATCGTGATGCCGAGCCCGGCGCGCGCCATCGCGACCGCGCTCATCATGTAGGTCGGCTCGCAGGCGATGCGCGGCTCACATTGCGCGTCGGCGAACGCGCTGTCGACGACCGCACGCACGCTCGTGCCCTGCGCGGTCAGCACGAGCGGCTCATTGGCGAGATCGGCGAGCATGACGGGCCGGCGCCGCCGCGCGAGTGCGTGCTGCTTCGGCAACACGGCGACGAGCCGGTCGATGCCCTCATGCAGCACCTCGAGCCCGCTGTCGTTCAGCTCGCCGCCGGTCAGCCCGATATCGACTTCCTCGTTGCGCACCAGCGTGTTGACCATGCTCGCGACGACGTCGCGCACCTCGAAGCCGACGCGCGGCACGGCTTTTCTCAGCGCCTGCACCAGCTCGGGCAGGACGCTCGCCGCGAAGGTCGGCAGACAAGCGATGCGCACCGTGCCGCTCGCGCCTTCGCCGAGCGAGCGTGCATCGCGCAGCACGTGCTCCATGTCGTGCAGCGATTTCTGCAGCACGGGCAGCAGCTCGCGGCCGGTCGGCGTCAGCGCGACATTGCGGCTGTTGCGATCGAACAAGCGCAGGCCGACCGTTTCCTCGAGCCGGCGAATCTGCACCGTCAACGCCGGTTGCGACAGATGCAGCCGCGCGGCCGCGCGCGTGAAGCTGCCCGTTTGCGCGACCGCGATAAACGCCCGGATGTCCCGTAGATTCAGATCCATAATGATTTGTGATTGCTGCGATCAATTCATTTCAATTGTTTTATTGCTGCCGCGAACTTACGCTCGATCTCACTAAAAAACAACCTGGAGACAAGCTCATGCTGCCATTGCTGGGGCTGGCTACCATCGTCGTGCTGCTCGGCGCGATCCTGTCCAAACGCATGTCGCCGCTCGTCGCGCTGATCATCGTGCCGCTCGCGGCATCGCTGCTCGGCGGCTTCGGCCTGCAGACCAGCAAGTTCGTCGTCGATGGTCTGAAAAGCCTCGCGCCGGTCGTCTGCATGTTCGTATTCGCGATCCTGTACTTCGGCACGATCACCGACGCCGGCATGCTCGACCCGATCATCGAGCGTATCCTGCGCGCGGTCGGCACGCGGCCCACGCGCATCGTGATGGGCACCACGCTGCTCGCGCTGCTGATCCACCTCGACGGCTCCGGCGCCGTCTGCTTCCTCGTCACAATTCCCGCGATGCTGCCGCTTTACGATCGCCTGAACATGGACCGGCGCGTGCTCGCCGCGGCGGTATCGATGGCGGCCGGCATCAACTTCCTGCCGTGGACAGGGCCGATGATTCGCGCGTCTGCGTCGCTGCATCTGCCGATCTCGGCGCTATTCAATCCGCTGATTCCGGTGCAGGCGATCGGCCTCGTGTTCGTGTTCTCGATGGCGTACTGGCTCGGGCGGCGCGAGGAAAAGCGCCTCGGCCTCACTGCCGCGAGCGGTTCCGTGCCGATGCCCCAACGCGAACTGACGCCAGAACAACAGGCGCTGCGCCGCCCGCAAAACTTCTGGTTCAACATCGTGTTGACGCTCGTCGTGCTGGGCACGATGGTCGTGATGGGCGAGAAGATTCCGCCGGCCGTTATGTTCATGGTGGGCCTGTGCATCGCGTTGATGGTCAACTATCCGAACGTCGACATGCAGCGCAAACGGATCGACGCGCATGCGCGCGCCGCGCTGATGATGGCCGGCATCTTGCTCGCGGCCGGCGTGTTCACCGGCGTGATGCAGGGCAGCGGCATGCTGAAGGCGATGGCGCAGGCGGCGGTCGGCTTCGTGCCGCCGGCGATGGCGAGCCATATTCCGATCGTGCTCGGCCTGCTGTCGATGCCGCTCAGCATGCTGTTCGATCCCGATTCCTTTTATTTCGGCGTACTGCCGGTGATCGCGGAAGTGGCGGGCCAGCTCGGCGTGCCCGCAGTGCACGTCGGGCAGGCCGCGTTGCTCGGACAAATGACCACCGGTTTTCCGGTCAGCCCGCTCACGCCCGCGACGTTCCTCGTGGTCGGCCTGTGCGGTATCGAGCTGGCCGATCATCAAAGATTCACGTTTCCTCTGCTGTTCGGCGCGTCGGTCGTGATGACGATCGCGTGCGTCGCGCTCGGGATCTTTCCACTGTGAGCTTCATTGAACGGACGGGAGCACCATGACAGCCACTGAATCTGAACGCATCGTGCGCATCGGCGCTGGCGCGGGCTATTCGGGCGACCGCATCGAACCCGCGCTCGAACTCGCGGAACACGGTCACCTCGACTATCTCGTCTTCGAATGCCTCGCCGAACGCACGATCGCGATCGCGCAGCAGGCGCGCAGCAAAGACGCGGAGCTCGGCTACGACCCGCTGCTCGAAGCGCGCATGCGCGCGGTGCTGCCCGTCGCGGCGCGCAACGGCGTGCGTATCGTGTCGAACATGGGCGCGGCCAATCCTCGCGCGGCGGCGCGCAGGACCGCACAGATCGCGCGCGAGCTCGGTCTCGGCGCGCTGAGGATTGCCGCCGTCACCGGCGACGACGTGCTCGACGTCGTGCGTGCGGGCGACTTCCGTTTCGTCGAATCGGGCGACGTGGTGGCCGCGTACGAGGACCGGTTGATATCGGCGAATGCGTATCTCGGCGCGAGCGGCATCGTAGACGCGCTGGCGGCCGGCGCGCAGATCGTGCTGACCGGGCGCGTCGCCGATCCGTCGCTGTTCGTCGCGCCGCTGGTCCACGAATTCGGCTGGCGCATGGACGACTGGCCGATGCTCGGCCAGGCGACGGTAATCGGCCATCTGCTCGAATGCGCAGGGCAGATCACCGGCGGCTATTTCGCAGACCCCGGCTTCAAGGACGTGCCGAATCTCGCGCGGCTCGGCTTTCCGATCGCCGAAGTTGCGCGGGACGGTTCGGTGGTGATCACGAAGCTCGCGCAAAGTGGCGGGCTCGTGACCGAGGCGACATGCAAGGAGCAGTTGCTGTACGAGATTCACGATCCGCGTCGTTATCCGCAGCCCGACGTGGTGGCCGATTTCTCGCAGGTGCGCGTCGAGCAGGAAGCCCCGGACCGTGTGCGCGTCACCGGCGGTGGCGGCACGGAGCGCACCGCGACGCTGAAAGTGTCGGTTGCGTATTTCGACGGCTATATCGGCGAAGGGCAGATTTCGTACGGCGGACCGGGCGCGCTTGCGCGGGCACGGCTCGCTCTCGATATCGTGCGCGAACGGCTCGCGCTGACCGGTGTAGAGACGCGTGAACTGCGCTTCGATCTGATCGGCGTGAACGCACTGCACGGTGACACGGTGGCGGCTGGCCATGGCGAGCCGTACGAAGCGCGCGCGCGGGTGGCGGGGCGCACGGCATCGCTCGCGGAGGCGGTGCGCATCGGCAACGAGGTCGAGACGCTGTACACGAACGGACCGGCGGGCGGTGGCGGAGTGACGAAGGCGGCGCGCGAGGTGGTCGCCGTGCAATCGGTGCTGCTGCCGCGCGAGCATGCGACGCCGGCTTTCTCCCTGGTGGAGGCTCGAGATGAAACTACGTGAACTGGCTCATTCGCGCACCGGCGACAAGGGCAATACACTCAACATCTCGGTGATCTGCTACGACGCGCGGCATTACGAGCGGTTGCGCGATGTGTTGACGCCCGAGCGCGTCAACGCGCATCTGCGTGAGGTGGTGCGCGGTGACGTGGTGCGTCATGAGTTGCCGGGCCTTGCCGCGTTCAACTTCGTGCTCGGCGATGCGCTCGGCGGCGGCGTTACGCGTTCGCTCGCGCTCGATGCGCATGGCAAATCGCTGAGCTCGGCGTTGATGGATCTGGACGTGGGGGAATGAGCGGATGCTGCTGGCGGCGTGTCGTATTGCGGGGCGATCGATCAGCCCCGCATGCGATCACACGCCAGCCTTCGTCAAGTCATGCGCGCGGCGCAGACGCTCGCGGCTGTTGCTCAGATGCATGCGCATCGCGGCGCGCGCGTCGTCGGCGTCCTGACGCTCGATCGCGCGATAGATCGTCAAGTGCTCGCCGAGCACGCTACGCAGCACCTCGATATGGTCGAGCTCCGCGATCTCGGCCGAACCGAGCCGCGTGCGCGGGCTGACCGAGCGCCCGAGCTGGCTCAGCACGTCGAAGAAGTAGCGGTTGCCGCTCGCGCGTGCGATCTGCAGATGGAACTCGATGTCGTGTGCGAGCGTGTCGGTGCTGCCGCGCTCGAGTTCCGACTCGAAGCGATCGAGTGCGACGCGAATCTGCTTCAGGTTCTGCTCGGTACGCCGCGACGCCGCGAGCGCGGCCGCGGCCGCTTCGACGTCGATCCGGAACTCGATGATCGCCATCACGTCGAGCATGCTGGTGAGATCGGCGGCGGGAAGCTGCATCGGCTTTTCCGCGGCGGGCGTGAGCACGAACGTGCCGATGCCGTGGCGCGTCTCGACGATCCTCGCCGCCTGCAGACGCGAAATCGCCTCGCGGACCACGGAGCGGCTCACGGACAACTGCTTCATCATCGCGACTTCGGTGGGGATGCGATCGCCTGGCCTCAGCGCCCCGCGGCGAATTTCATCGGAAAGGGTGGCCACCACCTTTTCAGTTAGGCTGCTCATTTTTGTGGCTGGTTGACTGATCCAACAAAGTATCGCACAGGACTGTACTCGATTCTGCCGGGTTCGGCGGCATCGGCGCGGGCTATTTTTTCCGTGCGGACGCGCGATGGAGCGAAGATCAGGCGGACATTGGCGCAAACGCATGGGGTGCTGCTAGCGAGCCGCCAACTAAAGACATCGGACGTCTTATCTAGTGAGGCCTAGAAGTGGGCTATAGCCTTTGAAACTGTGAATCCGCTGTTATTTCAAAGGCTTTGGTCGAGGCACGCAGGGTAAACACCCAACTAGATTTGAGAAAAGTAACGCTGTAGACTGTCGTCAGACAACGTATCAGGCCTACCGGCGGGTCTCGCACTCACCTGTTGCGTCGCGCTGCGTTCCACCAGGCCACATGGCCGACAGGGGAGACAAATCTTGACATCAGTTCTGACTGCCGCGCTCGACCCGCTGGAATCAGCGGTCGCGAAGGTGAAGCGCAACGTGCTGCCGCTTTTCCTGATCATGTTCATCGCGAACTATATCGACCGCGTGAACATCGGCTTCGTCAACGCGCACATGAAGACCGATCTCGGCATCGGCGCGGCAGCCTACGGTCTCGGCAGCGGGTTGTTCTTCATCGGCTACGCGCTGTTCGAAGTGCCGTCGAACGTGCTGATGCAGAAGTTCGGCGCGCGCGCGTGGCTCACGCGCATCATGGGCACGTGGGGGCTGGTGGCGGGCGCGATGGCGTTCGTGTGGAACGATACGTCGTTTTACGTGCTGCGGTTCCTGCTCGGCGTCGCCGAGGCGGGCTTCTTTCCCGGCGTCGTCTTTTACTTCACGCAGTGGCTGCCGCAAAAAGAACGCGGCAAGGCGATGGCGATCTTTCTGTCCGGCTCGGCGCTCGCGTCGGTGCTGTCCGGCCCGATCACCGGCTCGCTGCTGTCGATTCGCGGCCTCGGCCTGCAAGGCTGGCAGTGGATGTTCCTGATCGAAGGCGGGTTCTCGATCGTGCTGTGCATCGTCAGCTGGTTGCTGCTGAAGTCGCACATCCGCGACGCGCACTGGCTCACCGGCGAAGAACAACGCGTGCTCGAACACTCGATCGCGGCCGAACAGGCCGAGCGCGAGGCGCAGGGCGGCGCGCATCTGCCGACGATGAAGCTGCTGAAGGACCCGCAGATCGCGCTGTTCTGCTTCCTGTACTTCGCGATCCAGCTGACGATCTACGCGGCCACTTTCTGGCTGCCCACGATCATCCGCAAGATGGGCGGCCTGTCCGATTTCGAGGTCGGCATGTTCAACGCGATTCCGTGGCTGATCGCAATGGTCGCGATGTATGGTTTCGCGGTCGTATCGGCGAAATGGCGTCATCAGCAGGGCTGGCTCGCGGTCGCGCTCGTCATCGCGGCGATCGGCCTGTTCGCGTCGACATCGGGCAACCCGGTGTTCTCGTTCGTCGCGATCTGCTTCTCGGCGATCGGCTTCAAGGCGGCGTCGTCGCTGTTCTGGCCGATTCCGCAGGGCTACCTCGATGCGCGCGTCGCCGCCGGCGTGCTCGCGCTGATTAACTCGCTCGGCAACCTCGGCGGCTTCTTCGCGCCCGCTACCTTCGGCTATCTGCAGCAGCACACGGGGTCGATCACGGGCGGCTTGTACGGCCTCGGCGTCGCGTCGCTGCTCGCGGCTGCGGCCGGCTTCCTGACGCGCAACAAGCCCGGCAATCGCGAGCCGGCGCCCGAGTCGTTGCGCGGCAACGCGCATTGACTACACTGACGGCTCGTATGCGGCCGTCAGTTCTTCTGTATTCGAGTTTTCATCCGGTCCGGTCGAACGCGCACGCAGCGCGCGGCGGCTTCCGCCGGCCGGCTTACTTCATCACACAGGTGCTTTTCCCATGTCCACCAAACCTACCGAATCGAACGCCACGCCGGTCGTCACCGAGCTGCGCGTCGTGCCCGTCGCTGGCCGCGACAGCATGCTGATGAATCTGAGCGGCGCGCATGGTCCGTTCTTCACGCGCAACGTCGTGATCCTGCGCGACAGCGCGGGCCATACCGGTGTCGGCGAAGTGCCGGGCGGCGAGAACATCCGCAAGACGATCGACGACGCGCGGCCGTTCGTGGTCGGTCAGTCGATCGGCAATCTGCAGGCGATCCTGAACAAGGTGCGCACGCAGTTCGCCGATCGCGACGCAGGCGGTCGCGGTCTGCAGACCTTCGATTTGCGCACGACGATTCACGCGGTTACCGCACTCGAAGCGGCGCTGCTCGACCTGCTCGGCCAGCATCTCGGCGTACCGGTCGCGGCACTGCTCGGCGAAGGCCAGCAGCGCGACGAGGTGGAAATGCTCGGCTACCTGTTCTATATCGGCGATCGCAACAAGACCGATCTGCCGTATGCGAACAACGCCGGCGCGCGTGACGACTGGGAGCGCGTGCGCACCGAACAAGCGCTGACGCCGGAAACGGTCGTGCGTCTCGCCGAAGCCGCGAAGGCGCGCTACGGCTTCAACGACTTCAAGCTGAAGGGCGGCGTGCTGCCGGGTGACGCCGAGATCGAGGCTGTCACGGCGCTGGCCGAGCGCTTCCCCGAAGCGCGCGTGACGCTCGACCCGAACGGCGCGTGGTCGCTCGCCGAAGCGGTGCGCCTGTGCCGTGACAAGCACGACGTGCTCGCCTACGCGGAAGATCCGTGCGGCGCGGAGAATGGCTATTCGGGCCGCGAAGTGATGGCCGAGTTCCGCCGCGCGACCGGCCTGCCGACGGCGACCAACATGATCGCGACCGACTGGCGTCAGATGGGTCACGCCATCCAGCTGCAATCGGTGGACATTCCGCTCGCCGATCCGCATTTCTGGACCATGCAGGGCTCGGTGCGCGTCGCGCAGATGTGCAACGACTGGGGCCTCACGTGGGGTTCGCATTCGAACAACCACTTCGACATTTCGCTCGCGATGTTCACGCACGTCGCGGCCGCGGCGCCGGGCAAGATCACCGCGATCGATACGCACTGGATCTGGCAGGACGGTCAGTTCCTGACGCGCGATCCGCTGCAGATCGTCGGCGGCAAGGTCAAGGTGCCGCAGAAGCCGGGCCTCGGCATCGAGCTCGATATGGACGAACTCGACAAGGCGCACGCGCTGTATCAGCAGCACGGCCTCGGCGCGCGCGACGACGGCGTTGCCATGCAATATCTGATTCCGAACTGGAAGTTCGATAACAAGCGTCCGTGTCTCGTGCGTTAAAGAGGATTTAACTCAATCGAAAGCCTGGCGGGCTGCACGAAAGGTGTGCTCCGCCAGGCTTTTTTGTTTTCAGGCCGTCGACATCCTCGCTCGCGGCTCGCGACTCATCAGACGTCAGTGCATAGCTGTTAAGTGATTGTTTTTATTGATACAACGTAAACCCTAGTCGTCTGATGACGATTAAATCATTACGATGGCTTCACTGGAAAGCGGATCGTGTCCATGTTGAGGTGGTCGGGAACGGGAGGTTTCCAGCCAGGCCTACATGTCTTTTCAGATTCGGGCCTTGGAGCAGCAGCAAGCGGAAAACTGGCAATAAATCGAATCGCAGTCCTTCACATTAAAACGACCGATGCGCGTCTCGCATTTGTGCATATAACAATTGAGGAAAGACATGTCTGTGAAATTCACTCAGAGGAGAACAGCCGCTGCCGCAAGTTTCGTATTCATTCTGGCGGCGTGCGGTGGCAGTGATAGTCCGAACACAACGGCGGCTTCAACGCCAGCCCCGACGCAAACGTCCGCCATGCCATGGATGAATACGTCACTGTCTCCCGAGGCACGCGCGGCACTGCTTGTCCCCGCCATGGCGCTTGCCGATAAGGAAGAGCAATTGGCCGGTTCGAATCCCGGCATCCTGCCTGAATTGCCGCAGTGCTACGGTGCGCGGCACATTCTCGGCCTGACGAAGTACGCTATTCCGACGTTGCGCATCACCAATGGGCCCGTGGGTATCGGCCAGAACGACTGCGTTTCCCCGTCCGTATCGGGCTTTGCCGCCTATACGGATTCCAGCTCCGCCAAGGCGACCGCTCTGCCTTCAGCCATCGCGATGGCGGCTTCGTTCGATCCTTCCGTAGCAACCCAGTTTGGCAACGTGGTGGGCGTCGAAGGAGGCAATCTGGCTCTGCACGTGTTCGAAGCGCCGGGTATGAACCTGGCAAGGTTGCCGGTGGGCGGACGCAACTTCGAGTACATGGGCGAGGACCCCTATCTCACCGGCACGATGGGTGTCGCCGAAATCCAGGCCGTGCAAGCGCACGGCATGATCGCGATGGCGAAGCACCTCGTGGCGAATGAGCAGGAGACGAATCGCATGACGATTCAGGAGAGCATCGACGACCAGACGTTGCACGAACTCTATATGCTGCCGTTCGAAATGGCGGTGAAGGCAGGCAACGTCGGCGCCGTCATGTGTTCGTACAACTCGGTGAACGGTTTTTCGATGTGCGAGCAGAAGCACATCCTGTCCGATGTGCTTCGCGGACAATGGGGCTTCAAGGGCTACGTGCAGTCGGACTTCTTTGCGGCGCACAGTACCGCGCCGACCCTTCTGGCAGGCATGGACAACGAAATGCCGCTGCCGCAGAACTGGTCGCCGGCAAATCTGAATGCGGCTTTGGCTTCGGGACAGATTCAGACCTCGGATATCGACAATGCGCTGCTGCGCCGATACACGCAGATGTTCCGCGCGGGCATCTTCGATCGGCCCATTGCTCAGACCGCTATCAACGCGACGGCTGACGGTACGGTCGCGAAGCAGATTGGCGAACAGTCGGCCGTGCTGCTGCAAAACAACGGGACTTTGCCGCTGAAAAAGACGGTTCGAAATGTCCTTGTGGTTGGCAAGACGACACAGGTCTATGCGCAGCAAGCTGTTGCCGGCGGCAGCTCGGTCGGCCACCCGATGGGTTCGGGCGGCGGCAGCTCCGACGTCGTCGCCTTGTACACCGTGACGCCGGTGCAGGGCATCAAGGACACGCTAGCGAACCTCGGCAATACCGGTGCTCAGGTTCATCTGGCGCTCGTCGACGACAACAATTCGACTGGCACGATCGACGGCGCGGCCGCAACCATCTCCGATGTCACGTCAGCGGCGACCGGCGCCGACGCTGTGATCTTCATGGCCGGCTCCATGTCGGAGGAAGGTGCCGACCAGGCGACCTTTACCGACTCGACGGGCCTGACGCTCGACACAGGCAAGTATCTGAATACGCTCGACTGGTATTCGCCGAAGTCGAGCTCGATCACCACCTCGAGTACCGCCAGGAACAGCAACACGCTCGCGTTGCTGCAGACCATCGTCGCGGCGAACAGCAACACCGTGCTCGTTCTGAAGGACAGTGCCGCCGAAGCGCTCGATCCGTCGATCCTCACCGGCGGCACGTCCGCCGCGAGCGCGATTCTCGAGACGTGGTTCCCCGGCCAGGAAGACGGGCACATCGTGGCGGATCTGCTGTGGGGCGTCGCGAATCCGTCCGGCAAGCTACCTGTGACGTTCCCGCAGGTCGGCCAGGGCTTCATGGACTCGATTACGGCTTACCAATACCCGGGCGTGTCGATCAACGGAAGCGCGACGGTCACCTACTCCGAAGCGCTGAATGTCGGCTACCGCTGGTACGACGCAATGGGCAAGACTCCGGCATTCCCATTCGGTTACGGTCTTTCGTACACGAGCTTCACGATTACCAATCCGACCGTCAGTACCGGAGCAAACGGCACGTACACGGTTAGCGCGGTCGTGAAGAACACGGGTTCCGTCGCGGGCGCCGAAGTTCCGCAGGTGTACGTTGCGCTGCCGACGTCGGCGGGAGAGCCGCCCAAGCGTCTGGTGGGATTCCAGAAGGTGAGTCTGAATCCAGGCGGAACGCAGACCGTGTCGATCACGATCGATCCCGCCGCGCCGAATCATCCGCTCAGCACCTGGAGTAAAGATGCGCAGCAGTGGACGACCCCGACTGGTTCCTACTCGGTGTATATCGGGAACTCGTCGCGCAGCCTGACTCTTGCGGGAACTATTACTAAATAAAGTCGAGTAAAGCGCCGGGTCTGGTCAGGTTCGATGCCTGGTCCGACCCGGCGTTACACACACCAACGAAAATGGTCCGCTTAATGAAAGTACTATCACGACGGATGTTGGCACTTGTGCTCGGTGCAACGCTCTCATTGGCGACGGGTGCGACAGAAAAGCCCTTCGTCACGGTCAATGGCAAACCGGTTTCTCGGGCGGACGCCGATTTGTACATCGGACAGGCGCATGCGCAAGGATTTTCCGATTCCCCACAATTGACGGACCATGTCCGGGACGAACTGATCCGGCGCGAAGTTCTGTTCCAGCAGGCGCAGAAAACTGGCTTCGACCGCAACCCGGAAGTCGCGGCGCGTGCCGAGGCCGCGCGGCAAAAGATTCTCGCGCAGGCGCAGGCGACGTGGGAGATCGAGATCGTCAGAGCGTACATGCAGGACTTTCTGAAAAAGAACCCTGTCAGTGACGATCAATTGAAGGCGATGTACAACGACATGAAAGCAAAAGGCGGAAGCACGCAATATAAAGTCCGCCATATCCTCGTCAAGGATGACGGCCAGGCAAAAGACATCATCGCGAAGCTGAACAAGGGTGCGTCATTCGGCGACCTCGCAAAGGAATCGATCGATGCCGACACTCGATACAACGGCGGAGATCTGGGCTGGACAACTTCCAGCAAAATGGTCAAACCGTTTGCTGACGCGGTTTCGCATTTGCACAAGGGCGAATACACGCGCACGCCGGTCAAGACCGGATACGGTTTTCATGTGATCGAAGTCGATGACACTCGCCCCTTGCAGGTTCCGTCGTTCGAAGACATGAAGCCGATGCTGTACCAGCAGGCGCAAGCGGAACTCGTCGACAGGATGGTGAAGAATCTTAGAGCGAAAGCCACCATTCAGTAAGCGGCCAAATCACGTTCGTCATCCTTGGGATGCGATTGAGAGCCTGATGTGACGGCGTCGGGTCTCTTCGTCCAGCCCGTTTGCTCCCCGGCCTTTCATCCGGATCGGGGAGCTTTTTTATTTGCCGCTCTTATTCGCGCACTCAGCCCTTGCGAAACACCACGTGCGAGATCCGTTGCACCAGCAGCGCGGCCGCGAGCGATGCCACCGCCGTCAGCCACACGCCCATATGAATCGACTGCACGAGGGCATCGCGCGCGCTATCGATCAGCGCGAGCGTATCGAGTCCCGACGACTTCATGTCCGCGATCAGTCGCGTGCGGGATGCATCGTCGATCAGGATGCGCAGATCGACGAAACGCGGCCGCCATTGCGATGAGGCCGGCTCGCCGAGCACGCTCATCGTGCGCGTGACGACGTCGCGGTAGTGATGCTGCACGACCGTCGCGACGATGCTGGTGCCGAGCATGCCGCCGACCATGCGGGTCGATTGCAGCAGTGCGGTGGTGATGCCGAAGCGCTCACGTCCGGCGATCTCCTGGCCGAACACGTTCAGATTGTTCAGGATGAAGCCGAGGCCGATGCCGACCGCGCCCATCGGCAGCACGATGCGCAAGCGCGGCGTGTCCGGATTCGCGAACGCGAGCGCGATCGACGCGAACATCAGCAGCCCGAAACCGATCGTCAGAATGCGCGTGGGCTTCTTCATGTGAATCACGATGCGCGTGTTCAGCAGACTGCCGAGCGCGATGCACGCGGCGATCGGCGTCGCGAGCAAGCCGGCCTGCTGCGGCGACAGACCGAAGCCGCCTTGCAGCAGCAAAGGTGCGAAGAAGATCAGCGAGAACATCACGAAGCCGGACAGCATGCCGAGCGTGAATAGCGTGACGAGCTGCGCGTCCTTGAACAGATCGAGCGGAATGATCGGATGCGTGGCGCGCTTTTCGCACTTGAAGAGCGCGACAGCACCGATGATCACGCACGCGCCGAGCACGAGATTGCCCAGCGTGAGGCCACTCTTCGGCACTGCTTCGATGAACGCCTGCAAGCCGCCGAGCACGCACGCGACGAGTGCCGCGCCGAGCCAGTCGATCTTGACTTCGCCGTCCTGCGGCCGTCGGAAGTTCGGCAGATGCATCCAGACGAAATAGAGCGCGGCCGCGCCGACCGGCAGATTGACGAGAAACGTGGAGCGCCAGCCGAGGTGCTCGCTCATCCAACCGCCGAGCGACGGACCCGTGGCCGTGCCGATGCCGTAGGTCGCGGCCAGCACGACCTGCCAGCGCACGCGGGTGCGCGGGTCGGGGAACAGATCGGGAATCGATGCGAACGCAGTGCCGACCATCATGCCGCCGCCGACGCCTTGCAGGCCGCGCGCGATCGCGAGAAACAGCATGCTGTTGGCGAGGCCGCACAACACCGACGCGACCGTGAACGTGATCACCGCGGCGATCACGAAGCGCTTGCGGCCGAAGTAGTCGCCGAGCCGCCCGAACACCGGCACCGTGACGACCGACGCGAGCAGGTACGCGCTCGCGATCCACGCGAAATATTCGAAGCCGTGCAGCTCGGCGACGATCGACGGCAGCGCGGTGCTGACGACGGTCTGGTCCAGCGCGACCAGCATATTGACAAGGCCGATGCCGAGCATCGCGTAAAGCGCGTGGCGAAACGGCAGGGCGGGGGCGGCGGGAACTGCGGCGGAACTGGCGGCGGGGGCGGTGGAATTCACGGATCGGGCAGTAGGCGGTTCGGGGTGGACGCAGCGCGGCGGACGGTCAGGCACCCGGCGATTGTACGCAAGTTGTCTGACGTCTTGAGGATTATACGGGTTTTCCCCTAGTCGAAACCATTCGTCGCGCGAAAAAACGCGCTGCGACCGACACTGCCCGCGCACACATCCATCGTTCGGGTGCGCGCCAGCGTACTGGACGGCCCGCATGGTCTCGTCCAAACGTGGTAAGTTCGCTCGCGGAATATCCGATCGATGTATTTGAGGAGGACCTCATCCTGCGTCACGTCATGGCTTGCCTGCTGAACACGGTCCGCGAAGCCTTGACGATCAGCGTCGGCGTGACGGCGGCCTGGTTAGGTGGCGCGCTGCTGCTCTACGCGCACGGCGCGGGCGCCGTCACCGACATCGATACTGGCACCGGCGCCGCTTCCGCTTCGGAAACCAACGCCGGCTTCGTCTCGCTGTATGGCGTGATCGACACGAGCGTCGAAATCACCGACCCCGGGTCGGGCTGGGTCGCGCGTATGGACTCGGGCGCATATCGCGGTTCGCGCGTCGGGCTGCATGGCGCGGAGCCGCTCGGCGGCGGCAACGCGATCGTGTTCACGCTCGAAAACGGCTTCAGCTCGACCGACGGCAGCCTGCAGGTGCCCGGCTCGATCTTCAATCGCCAGGCATGGATCGGCGCGAGCGGCGGCTGGGGCGAACTTCGCTTCGGCCGCCAGTATTCGCCAATCTATATTCCGTTCAAGGGCGATCTCGACGCGTTCGGCGCCGGCACGATCGCTTCGGGGCTCAACAACCTGTCGAAGATCACCCCATACGCGAACAATGCGGTTGCGTATCTGTCGCCGCGCATCGCCGGCTTTAGCGCGACGCTGATGATGGCGATGCGCGATCCGTCCGAGAAGGACGGCAACGGTATCGACGGCTATTACGTGACCGCGTCATATCGGTTCGACCAGTTGCATCTGCTGTACGCGCGCCAGCAGACCCACGGTGCCGGTGCACTGCGCGCGAATCTCGGCGGCGCGAACTACGCCTTCGGCAAGCTGCGCGTGTGGCTGTCCTTTTTCAATGGCGATGGCGGCGCGCCGGTCTATCACGGCGCGGGCGGCTCCCTATCGGCGCAGTACAGCTTTTCGAACAACGCGCGTGCGTCGCTCGGCTATGCGCACGTGCGCGACTACACGACGCCTGGTGGCAGCGCCGACCAGTTCAGCGCGGCATTCGAATACAGCATGTCGCCGACGCTGCTGTTGTACTTCAGCGCCGCGTATCTCGCGAATCACGACGACTCGAGCTTCACGCTGCGCGGCGTCAACGTGACCGGGCTGCCGGTCGCCTATCCGGGTGCGCCGGTGGCGGGTGTTCAATTCGGTGTGATCGAGCGGTTCTAGCGCGGATCGCAATACGTGATTAATTGGTATGTGTCGAATGCACTTTTGATGCGACTGCCAATTGACGAGGGTGTCGCGCGAGTCGGAATTGCAAAAGCGGCGCGAATAAAAAAAAGCCGACACAGTGTGTCGGCCTAAAGATTCTGGCATCCGAGGATGATGGCCAGAACCTGAGAGACATGAACCTGCACAGCAGCGCCAGTGCGGTATTTCGGGGCGCAGCGATGCGCATCGACCTGCGTCGTGCTTTAACGTTAGCTTTCAGCACGAGACGATTGAGAGCGCGTTCCGCCGATCGCTCTTCCTTCGAATGTCGATCCAGAAAGCATGGCGTGGAGTATAGCGTCGTCAATCGCCTTTGTGGAACCGCACTTCGGCGAATGGGTTAATGCACTTTTCCTCCTGTTCAACATCGTATGGTTGGATTACATAATGCGCAGATTCAACAGGAGCATGCCCGCGCGCTGACACGGTGCCGATAGAACAGGAAACGGGGTAGTGGCGCTATGCTAGCGGTTTCGTCTACTCGAGGAGCGACCGATGACCCAACACGCAGGTTCGATGATCACGTTCAACCGTCCCGACGGCAAGCAGCTACAGGGCTATCTCGCGAAGCCGGAAAAAACCGCCGGCGCACCCGCAATCGTCGTGATCCAGGAATGGTGGGGCTTGAACGACCAGATTCGCGGCGTCGCCGATCGCCTCGCGAAAGCCGGCTACTTTGCGCTCGTGCCCGATCTGTATCGCGGCAAGTCGACGGTCGAAGAGGACGAGGCGCACCATCTGATGAGCGGCCTCGATTTCGGCGATGCCGCAACGCAGGATGTGCGGGGCGCGGTGCAGTATCTGCAGCAGCACGCTGCGAAGGTCGGCGTGACCGGCTATTGCATGGGTGGCGCGCTGACGTTCCTCGCGCTGTGCAACGTGCCTGAACTGGCGGCCGGCGTCGTCTGGTATGGCTTCCCGCCGCTCGACTATATCGACGCGTCGAAGATCAAGGTTCCGGTGATGGGCCACTGGGGTCAGCAGGACGAGTTCTTCGCCGCCGACACCGTCGACGCGCTCGAAAAGAAACTCACCGACGCGAAGGTCGACATCGAGTTTCATCGTTATCTGGCGCGTCACGCGTTCGCGAACGAAACGGCGGTTGGGTCGGGCCGCATTGCGAAGACGCAATACGATCCGGTCTGGGCGCAGCAGGCGTGGGATCGTACGCTGACGTTCTTTGGCCGCACGCTGTGGAAATGAGTTGGTGAATGGTGGAAGCGGACGGCCGCGCTGTTTTTTTGCAGCGCGGCCGTTTTCTTATGCAGTCTTTTCCGAGTTTGCGAGGTGCGCTTCAAACCCTGCGTGTTCAATAGCGTTGCCAACATGGCGGATGTGGACTATTTGATTTGGCGCAAACGTAGTTTTCCTTATCGGATGCGTCTCTCGAGAATTGCATTTGAAAGCAAAGCCAACATAAAATGCTAAACGCTATTGGAATCCTCGGTTAAATTGTAGAGCAGCACTTAACTCGGCAGACGGTGTCCGTTCATTTCGCTGTTCGCGACCTGAAAGCATCATTCCCCCGGTCGGGAACGGGCGACATCTTCGCTGACATTGTCTGACCGGTCGAGCACGGGCAAATACAGTTAAGCACCTACCTAATACCCAAGGTGAAATTCGCGAGCCCGAGGCAACACGGAGGGCGGCGAGCGTCCGGGCCAAGGGCCGGCTGCGACGTGTCGTTGAGGTTGACGTTTGCGTCGGGATATTCTGAGATATAATACGAAAATGAATACGATTGCGATCCTAGGCCGAGTGACTTCCGGCGAACTTCAGGAACTGGACGGCAGTGATTTTCCGGCTCAGGTAGCGGCAGAGACACGCAAACTGATCAACCGGGGAGTGCTTGCACCCGGTTTCCAACTACGACAGTCCGATCTTGCCGAGCGCTTCGGAATTAGCCGAGTGCCCGTGCGTGAGGCGCTGAAACTGCTCGCCGCTGAAGGCATCATTGAACACGATCCAAATCGTGGGTTCTTTGTCGCCCAATTGTCGAGCGACGAAGCGCGGCAACTATATCGGATGCGGCAACTGCTTGAAGCCGAATTGCTGATGACCATCGAGTGGCCGACGCCCGCGCAGATGAAGCAACTCAAGGCAATGCTCGCGGATCTGGAGCATTTGCTCGGTGCAGGTAATCGCGAAGGCTGGATCGAGCAGCACCGCGCATTTCACGACATGATTTTCGATCTGTCACCGAACAAGGTGCTTAAGCGCGAAGTGCTGCGATTGATGCGATTGACCGATCGCTATCGTGCATTGGCCGCAGATATCTCAGCGAACCCTGAACACCGCAATGCGAATATCGAGGCGCGGTTGGTGAAGGCGCTGCAGAGTAAGGATAAAGACTTGCTGCTCGCCACTTACGAAAAGGGCCGATCAATTGTTTTGAGCGGCTTGATGGCGGTGCTTGCGGCCAGAGAGACCTGATCGATAGAAGGGGCGCCAACGGTGCCCCTTTTTTCATCTACAGCCGGTATCGCGCAACGTGTTTGTCATTTGACGCCGACGCGAAGACGCCTGCCACATTGCTAAATTAATCGGACCCCCAGTTCGAGATCCAAAGCATGTCGTGGAAATCGACGGCCTTATTGGTTTGAAATTCACCATAGGAACCCTGCGAATACAGTAGCGGGGTCTTTGCGTCCGTATTAATGGCGGTTCCCAACACGTGGCCAAAAATTACGGCATGCGTGCCGATTTCGACGATACGTTCGACGCTGCAATCGAAATTCACCATCGCCGTGGCCAACGCCGGGGCGCCGGTCCTGATGCGATTCCACGTGCCGGCCCGGAATTTTTCCTCAGGCGAGATAGGGCGAGAAAACCGTTGTGCCAATTCCTGCTCGCTGCGCGCTAGCACATTGACGACGAAATGACCGGTCGCCTGCACGTGTGTCAACGAGGAATTCGCGCGATTGATGCAGACGAGCAGGATAGGGGGCGCAGCACTCACGGAAGTCACGGCGGTTGCTGTCATACCAGCAAGTGGACCGTCAGCGTCAGAACCGGTCGTAATCAAACACACGTGCCCGGTGAGGCTGCGCATGGCGCGCCTAAATTCAGATTCTTCGATGCTCAATTGCGCCCCCAGGTCATCACAATTTGGTGACACTAAAAGAAACACGGGTGGCGTCCCAAAGACGGCCGCCCGTGAGAGAGACTCGCACCTCTCAGCTGGTTACTGGTCCCAGCCGAAGATACTGAGCGTGCTTTCGCCTGCCTCGAGCCGTTTCAACTGCTGTGCTTCTGCGGCCTCACGTGCTTCCGACGCTCCGATAGCGGTTGCGACCTGCTCGCGGGGAATGCAGACGACACCATCTTCGTCGCCGACGATCAGGTCACCTGCATTGACGGTCACGTCGTCGAGTCGGATCGGTGCGTTGATCCAGCCACGGGCGCCAAAATCTTTTCCGGTGCCCCGGATACAAAGTCCTCGAGCGAAAACTGGGAACCCGATCTCGGACAGCAGTCGCTGATCACGAACACACCCGTTAATGACGAGACCTGCAAGGCCGCGAACCTTTGAGGCCGTTGACATGATCTCACCCCAGTACCCATGCTCATACGCTTCGCTTACAGAGACGACCAGAACATCGCCCGGCTGTGCGGCGTAGATCGCCCGATGCAACCACAGGTTGTCACCACCCGGCGAATGGACGGTCACAGCAGGGCCACACACCTTGAAACCCGGTGCCACAGGGTGGATTGCAGCCGGCAGCGCACCGATCTTTCCAGCCGCTTCATGCAGCGTGGCAGACGGCAGTTTGCCCGCCGACTTGATCAGTTCGGTATCCGGACGTTGAATGTCGAGTCGTGTCGTCTCTGCTGGGTTCAAGCGCGGGCCGGTCATGCCTTGCTCCCAGTGGTGCGCGTTTGCAATTGATGGTACTTGAACTGCTTGCGCGCTTCGTCGAGGCGCATGCCCGACGCGACTGCTGCACGAATCGCTTTTTCTGCTGCGTCGATTTCTTCCGCAGCGGCGAGCACACGCTCTTCGTGTTCTTTGGGAATCGAAATAACGCCATCGGCATCACCGCGTAGCAGGTCACCCGGAGCAACCCGTACGTCGCCGATGTTGACCGGCACGTTCGTGGCTTCGACTTGCACGCGATCCTTGCCAGTGCGCATCCAGTTGTCCTTGGAGAACACCGGGTAACCGAGTGACAGGCAGAGATGGACGTCGCGGTTGATGCCGTCGATCACCGTGCCGGCGATGCCGCGACGGTGTGCAATTTCTGTCAGGATGTCGCCCCAAACGGTGGCATCGGTGCGACCGCCGTTGTCGAGAACAATCACGCTGCCGGGCGGCACGTCGTCGATGAAGTCGCCGACCGTGCCTGCGGGAGAAGCAGCCGGGCCGTAGAGGATCGTGAATGCACGACCAGCCATGCGGAAGGACGGGTCACGGGGCTTGATGCGGCTGCACTGGCCGTTGAGACCCAGACGATCGAGAGCGTCGCTTAGCGTTGCCGTTTCGAGTTTTGCTGCACGAGCAACGTTCTTGTCTTGTTCGAATTCGGACATGACTAATCCTTAAGCATGAATTCGTAGTTGCCGCCCATCACTTCGTGGATGGGGGTGCCTGCCAGTACAGCCTTCGCCATCAGGGCTTCACGGGCCACGATCGACTCGGCGGTTTCGATCACGCGTGCAACGTTGGCCGCGCTGATGAAGATCACGGCGCTGCTGTCGGCGATCACATAGTCACCGGCTTCGACGGCGGTACCGAAGACCTCGACCGGAACGTTGACGCCCTTCTCGACGATGCGACCGCGGGCAGTGCGGGCGGTGAACGCGTTCGCGAACACCGGCAGATCCATCTCGCGGGATTCGTCGATATCACGGACCGGGCCGTCGGCGATCACGCCAGCGATGCCGCGAACCTTGGCGCCCAACGAGAGGATGCCGCCCCACGAACCGGCTTCGACGCCCGTGCGCTGCTCGACAACGATCACGTCGTCGGCGCCGCCGAGTTCGATCGCGGTGGTGCCGAGGTGACGCGGCGGGCCTGGAGGCGGATCGCCAACACCGAGTTTCATCGTGATCACGCGACCTGCGATCCGCCTCGTGCCCGACGCCTGCTGCACACCGCTGACGACGCCGGTCAGACCGAGTTTGTCCAGCGCATCCGAGACGGCACAGCAGTCCAATCGCCGAAGGCGGTGGACGTATTCGTCTTTGCTTTTCATTTGTTAATCCTTATTGCTGGTCCGGCGACTTCCAGTAGACGAAACCCATCGCGTTGCCGGTGCCGGCTTCGCTGCGATAGCACGGCACGTAATCGACCACCGTCATGTCGAAGCCGATTTCGTCCATTACGCCAGCGACCGGAATCCAGTTCTTGATTTCCGACGTGCCTGCCTGGAAGATCGCTTCATCAAGTTCGAAGACCGGCGAGAAATCATGGTTCTTCATCGCGCTCAGGACCAACTGGTCGACGCGCTCGTCGATCACGAAGTGCGTCAGACCGCCCGAGGCGATGACTGCAACGCGTGCATCCGTGTCCCACGACTGAATAGCGCGACCGATCGAGCGACCGAACGCGTGGCAGCGGGCAACGGTAGGTTGATTCGGCGGGTAGAACGTGTTGACGAGCACCGGCACGGTCGGGATCACCTGATCCTTCATCAACTGACGGAACACGAACCCGAACGCGTGCGGCGTCTCGGTTTCCGACAGACGCTGAAGGGCTGCGACGTCGAACTGATCGTTCATCGCGGTCTTGATGATGTGCTTCGCGAGTTCGGGAACGCCGGAGTAACTCGCGGTATCCGGCATATAGCCCGGCATCGCGTGACGCACACCCGGGGGCATCGTCTGAAGTTTCTCGTGGCTGATCATGTTGTTCACGATCGTCGGGCCACACATCACGCTGAGTGCAGGGATGCAGTCGGTATCGAAGATTTCCATCTGATCGTTGCCGACGATCACAACGACGTCCGGCTTCGCTTCGGCGAGAACCCGCGCCATCTCCTCAATGGCTGCGAGACACTGGGCGTGCCTGGCTTTCCATACGTCGAGCGTGATCTGTTTCCCGAGGTTCTCGGCACGCCGATAATCGACGAGTTCATCGAAGGACCACTCACGGCCCTCGAAGTGATGCTTACTCAGTCGGTCATCGGGTACACGAGCGCCCCAGGTTTCAGGCGGCGTCACGAGCATGGGACCGTGCGATGTCCCCATTCCCAGTACGATTTTTGCCATGGTTTCGAGTCCTGTGGGCGCCGGGAATTATTCGTAATCCGCGAGGTCGAGCTTGAAGAAATCGCGGGCATTGCCGAAGAAGATCTTGTCCTTCTCCTCCTGCGACAGCCAGTCGAAGCCCTGGATGTACGGCTTGATGTCGTCGAACGTGCGGCCCGTATCCGGATTGATCGCCGAGCCGACGCCCGGGCACTCGGCACCGAACAGGCAGCGATCGGCACCAACGGTCTTGATCAGCAGGCGCAGCGACTCTTCCGAGTAGAGCACGGTGTCGTAATACAGGTTGCGCATACCTTCGAGGAAGTTGCGGCCGGCGCGTGCGCCACCCGACTGGAAGCGACCTATCTGATATGGGATCGAGCCGCCGCCGTGCGAGATCATGATCTTCAGCTTCGGGAAGTCCTTGAATACGTTCGAGTTGACGAGGTTGAACACCGCGATCGTTTCTTCATTGATGAAGTGAACGGTGTAGGGCGAGCGAGCCGAATGTGAACCCGTAGCGTGGATGTGCGCCGGAATGTCGAGTTCGCACAGCTTTTCGTACAGCGGATACCAGTAGCGCTCACCCAGCCCCGGGGCTTCGCTGCCGCTGTTTTCGAACGGATCGGGGTTGAGCAGCACGCCCTTGAAGCCGAGTTCCTTCACGCCGCGTTCGAGTTCCGGCAGCACGGTTTCGATCGGGTCGCCCGCAACTTGCGGCAGGCCGCCGACACCGATAAAGCGCTTCGGCAGCAGCTTGACCGTGCGCGAGATGATGTTGTTCGTTTCTTCGGTGAACCAGTGTACGAGTTTGCCCGGCTTCTGACTGTGCATCATCTGGAACGGCCGCGGCGACAGCAGCTGGACGTTCGTGCCCACGCGATCGAGCATGTCGAGATGGCCGACCGGCGCCATTTCCTTCTTGTTGGCGTAGTGCAGGATCTCTTCGTCCGTCACTTCCGGCATCCTGCGACCATGCTCGCCGCGATGCGAGAGGATGTGTGCCTTGTAGACCCAGAGTTCGGCGGGCGCGCTGACGTGACCGTGGCAATCGATAATCACTTACTTGTCTCCTTGACTTAACGTGAGATGTGGGCGACGTCGTCGCCCGGTGTTCTACTTACAGATCGAGGACGAGACGGTCGCCCTTACAGCCAGAACAGCAAATGATCATCGTGTTGTTCGCAGCCTTTTCGGGCTCCGACAGAATGGCATCGCGGTGATCCGGCTGCCCTTCGAGCACGCGGACTTCACACGCGCCGCACACGCCTTCTTCACAGGAATAGGAAATCGGGATTCCCGCGTCGCGCACGACGTTGAGAATCGTCTTGCCCTGCGGGACCGTCAGGGTTTTTCCGCTCTTGCGCAATTCGATGACGAAGTTTCCATCGAGCGCGGCTTCCTGCTTCGCGGAGAAGTATTCGACGTGAACCTGTTCCTGAGGCAGCGATGCACACGCGGCTTCGAACGCCTCGAGCATCGGGCCGGGGCCGCAGCAGTAGAAGTGAGCGGTAGACGGTTCGTTCCTGACGACGTCCGCGATGTTGAGGAATGTGCCGGCCTCGGCATCGACGTGAACCAGCGCGCCTTCGAAGCTTTTCAATTCCTCGGCAAACGCGACGTCGACGCGTTCACGGCACGAGTAATAGATACGCGGCGATTGGCCGAGCTCTTTCAGACGACGGGCCATACACAGAATAGGTGTAATCCCGATGCCGCCGGCGACCAGGACGGTGTGCGCGGCATCTTCATTGAGCGGGAAATTGTTGCGAGGTGCTTCGATCTGGATGAGATCGCCGACACGCATCGTTTCGTGCATATAGCGCGAACCGCCGCGCGACTGCGGATCGAGTTTGACGCCGACCACGTACGAACGCTGTGTCAGGCTGTTGCTGTATTCCAATAGCGAGTACTGACGGGTCAGGCCGTTCGGCAAAACGACTCCGACGTGAGCGCCCGGTTCCGCCCCGGGCAGCAGGTTGCCCTCGGGGTCTTCGAATGTGAAGGCCAGCGTGTTCCGGGCGAGATAGTTGATCGCCGTCAAACGCAGGGTCATCACTTCATTCAGTTGTTCACTCATGTCACCTCCAAAATCGTAGAACGCGGGGAACCGCGCAAACGGCGCGCAAGAATCACACATCACGCTTCCTTGTTTAATAACCTCTGACGTCAGAATCACGGGGCACTGAAAGTTCCGTGGGCCGTTTGACGCGTAATTCTTTTTTGCATATTATTTGGCCTGACCAGAAAAAAGTCAAAGCCTCTTCGGCGCAGAGTCTGGCGGAAGCTGTAGCGACTACGTTTCTGAGGAAAACAGGCGACATCACACGGGGTATTCCCCTAGGGAGGAGAAATGATCGCAGTTCTGACCACCAACGGTGGAACCGTCACGTACGGTGAGGGTGCGGCAACGACGCTGTTGGTCGCCACTATTCGCGGCATGCTCGTGTTCGAGCGTGCTGACGCCAATGCGCCGTGGAAGCTCACGCGCAAGGCGCTGGAAGATCGCCACGTGAGCGCGCTGCTCTACGTGCCGAAAGCGGGTCTGTTGTTCGCGGGCGCACACGGCCAAGGCAGTCTGTCGGTCAGCAAGGACCTCGGGTTGACGTGGGAACCGGCCAACAACGGGCTGAACAGCACGCATATCTACACGATGGCGCAACAGGAGCGCGATGGCCGTACCGTTCTGTTCCTGGGCACGGAGCCGTCCGCGCTTTATCGCAGCGACGACCTGGGTGCGACGTGGGTCGAAATCCCCGAGATGATGACGGTGCCGGACCAGGACAAGTGGACGTTCCCGCCGCCCCCGCACATCGCGCACGTAAAGAACATCGCGTTCCATCCGGCCGAACCGGAGACGCTCTATATCTGTATCGAACAGGGCGCGCTGCTCAAGACGGTCGATGACGGCAAGACATGGACCGAGCCGCGTAGCTACGAATCGGAAAACGACAAGTTCTATCACGACAACCACCGCGTGCTGATTCGTCCGTCCAATCCCCGGCAGATGTTCATGTGCGGCGGCGAAGGCCTGCACTACAGCGCAGACGCAGGCGAGACGTGGGTGCACCTGATGACGCGTCAAGACCTCATCGGTTATCCCGACGCGATGTTCATCGATCCCCGCAACGAAAACGTTCTGTACCTCGGTGGCCCGGGCAACGCGCCGCGTGACTGGGGTGCACGGAAGTCGGCGGATGCCACGGTTCTCAAGAGCACCGATGGTGGCGTCACCTGGGACCATATGCGTAATGGTTTGCCCAAGGAAATCATCGGCAACATCGAGGGCATGGGCCTCTATCAGTGGGACGACAGGATCATGCTCATCGCCGGTACCGCGACGGGCGAGATATACGCGACCGAGAACGACGGAGAAAGCTGGTACGCGATCTCGGAAGACGTGCCGCCGATCTCGAAGGGTGGTCACTACCGCTGGTTCCTCGATGCCAAGGAACGCATGAACGTCGAAGGTCGTTACGGCCGCAACGAACACTGATCCGGCCACAGCGGCTAAACAAAAACTATTCCGCGCGCCGGTTCCTCGAGCGCGGCGCAGCAAGCCTTAACAGGAGAACGCCTTGAGTCGTATTGCTAGTCACGAGGACGCCCTCGCTATCGCTCGCGGTTTGCACAACGTGATTCGTTCACGTGTCAAACAGACCGAAAGTGATCGCGTGGTGCCGAAAGAAACCATCGACGCACTACGTGAGTCGGGTCTTTTCAACATCATCACGCCGAAGTCGTTTGGCGGTTCCGAGTTGGGCTTCACGACGCTCGTCGAAGTCACGGCAGAAATCGCGTCGGCTTGCGGTTCGACCGGTTGGGTGTTCGGCGTGCTCGCCGGTCACAGCTGGATGCTGAACCTGTTCCCGTTGAAAGCACAGCAAGACGTGCTGGGCAAAGGCCACGCGCTGACGGCCACGGTGTTCCGCCTCGGCGGCACGATTACCGAAGTCGACGGTGGCTACAAACTCGTGAACGGTGAAGGGCGTTTCTGCTCCGGTATCGATCACGTGGAGTGGGTCATCGTCGGCAATGCGGTGCAGCGCGAAGACGGCCCGCCCGAACCGCGTTTCTTCGTGATCCCGCGCTCGGACATCCAAATCGTCGATGACTGGCACACCGCAGGCTTGCGTGGCACCGGCAGCCGCACGATCAAGGTCGCCGAAGCGTTCATCCCGGCACACCGTTCGGTGTCCGTCAAGGAAATGATGACGGGCAATGTCGAAGGCGCCGATGCCATGCGCGCTCCGATCTATCGCATGCCGTTCCATAACGTCACGCCGTTCTCGCTGATCGGTGCGCCCCTGGGCATGGCACGCGCGGCAATCAAATCATTCACCGAAGGTCTGGCGCCACGTCTGAAGGCAATGCCGGCTGACCAGATGGCAGAGCAGTCCGCAACGATCGAACGTCTCGCACACGCGACGGCGGATCTCGACGCGGCCTATGCGTTGATTCTCGAAGACACACGTCGCATTGACACAGCAGAAAGCGCAAAGTCGCTGACGCCGCTCGAATGGTCGCGCATTTCCCGCGATTGGGCATATTCGGCGCAAACGGCTCGTCGTGCGGCCAACAGTTTGTTCGAAGCCGCGGGTGGCACCAGCATCTATAACGCGTCGGACCTCCAACGAATCTGGCGCGACGTCAATTCGGCCGCGCAGCATTTCGCATTCACGTGGGACAGCGCACTGACGAGTTATGGACGTCAGGCACTCGATCTGCCGCCTTCGAACTTCGGCCCTGGTCCCAAGAAATAGGAGTTATCAATGAACGTGGATGATCTTCATTCAATCGAGGATTACTCGCCGGAAACGCTGCGTCAGATTATCGAACGGGTGGAGAACTCGCGCACGTTCGAACAGATGATTTATCGCGAGTCCGAACTGGACGAAGTCTGGCGACTGCTCGACAACGATATCGCTGCGGAAGCACGGAATGCCGCGAACTCGGCCGAAGGGCAGCACCTCGTGGCGCTGCGCAATCTGGTCATCGAAGCGCACGATCTGATCGGCAACGAAAGTAACACCGTAGACGCTCGCGAGCGACTGCTAAAAGCGGTCGCACTCGTTTAAGGCCGACGGGGGATTTCGGTCTCCCACGCAAATTCACATATAAGAGATTAGGAGCAAACATGCTTTCCCGTGAAGACAACGACGTTCTGACTCAAGTAGGAAAAGGCACCCCGAACGGCGACATGATTCGTCAGTTCTGGATTCCGGCGCTGCTCACATCGGAAATTCAGGAGCCGGGTGGTGCGCCCAAGCGCGTGCGTCTGCTGGGCGAAGATCTCGTGGCGTTCCGCGACAGCGACGGCAAGGTCGGCCTGCTCGAAGAACAGTGCCCGCACCGTCGTGCATCGCTCGCGCTGGGCGACAACTCGGAAGGCGGTCTGCGTTGTCTGTACCACGGCTGGAAGTTCGCGGTAGATGGGCAGTGCATGGACACCCCGACCGAGCCGGAAGATTCGAAGCTGTGCTCGCGTATCAAGGCGATCGCGTACCCGGTGCGTGAGGTAGCTGGCGTGATCTGGACGTACATGGGCGACCCGGCGAAGGTTCCGCAGTTCCCCGACTTCGATTTCCTGTCGTACCCGGCAGAAAAGGTCGCAGCGTTCAAGGTTCTCGAAGACTGCAACTACGCTCAGGCCGTCGAAGGCACGATCGACTCGGCACACGCGGGTGTCCTTCACCGCGAGCAGCCGTGGTCGGCGCCGGCGAAGTACGAGCACGAGCGCGATCTGCGTCCGAAGATCGAAGTCGAATATACGCTGTACGGTTTGCGCTACGCCGGCGTCCGCAATTTCCGGGAAGAGGGCAAACTGCACGCCCGCGTCACGGAAGTGATTCTGCCGTTCTTCACGCTGATCCCGCCCGATGGCTTCGGCGTCCGTAAGAATCGCCGCATGGCCAACGCTTTCGTTCCGCGCGATGACGAATCGACGTGGCACATCCAGTGGTTCTTCGACGAAACGCAGCCGGTCGATATCGAATATCGCATCCAGGAAGGCGGCCACTGGGTCGACGAAAACTTCCGCAAGGAACTCAACATCGACAACTGGTACAAGCAGGACCGCGAAGCGATGAAGACCTCGTCGATGTCGGGCATCAAGGGCATCCTGACGCAAGACCACGCAGTCAGCGAAACGCAGGGCCGCATCCTCGACCGCACGAAGGAACACCTCGGCACGTCGGACGTCGCGGTCGTCGCATGGCGTCGCCAGATGATTCGTTCGGCACGCGCGTATGCGCAAAGCGGTGAACTGCCGAGCGTGCTGACGAACACGATTCCGTGGAATCAGATTCACGCTTCGACAGTGATCTTCCCGAACGACCGCACGTGGAAGGAAGAAGTGCCCCTCAACCCGGACGTCGCTCTGAAGGCCTGAGGTTCGCATGATCGTCGATAGCCACGCTCACGTATCGCCTCATTGGTATGAGCCCGTCGAGACGCTGCTCGATCAGATGAATGAATACGGTGTTGGTCATGCCGTGCTCACGCAGATGATTGGACAGACGGATAACCGGTATCAGCAGGAATGCGTCAAACGATTTCCCGGCCGTCTGTCGAGCGTGGCCTGGGTCGATGTCGAGGACCCGGAGGTTGCGAAAACGATCGAATCGCTGGCCCGTGCCGGTGCCAGCGGTATTCGACTGAGACCATCGGCATGTCTTGACGACGGTCGCCTTCCCGAGGCTTGGCGCGGTATCCAGGCCTCGGGATTGCCAGTGAGCTGCGTTGGATCTGCTGAAGCGTTCAACGCGCCGGGCTTCATTGAATTGATCACCAAATTGCCGGGTACGGCGATTGTCCTCGAGCATCTTGGCGGCAGCAGCACGCCGGCTTCAACGGATGAAGCGCTGGCCCTGCGCCGCCAGGTGTTCAAACTCGCGGCGTTCCCCAACGTGATGCTGAAAGTACCGGGCCTTGGTGAACTATTGCCTCGCGATTCGAAAACCTGGCAGCAGGGCCGGCCGTTTGGTGATGCCCATCCTGCGCTCCTACACGAAGCAGTTAGCGCGTTTGGCGCTGATCGATTGTTGTGGGGCTCTGACTTCCCCGTCGTGAGTTCACGCGAGGGATATGGTCTGGCGTTGAAACTCACGCGTCAGGCACTCGTGGGACTGACGAATGACGATCTCGACGCGATCTTTGGCGGCACCGCCCTGCGCGTATTTTCGAAAGCCTGAGATTGAAAAACTAGTAGGAGACAGACATGACGAAGAAGGTATTGGCCGCGGTTAAGACGGATGTCGAGACCACCGAATTGCGTGAATTCGATTATCCGCAAGTGCGCCCCGAGACCGGCATTCTGCGCATCGAAGCCAGCGGCGTCGGTGGCAGCGATCCCGAGTTGTATCGCAAGGCCGGTCACGTTCCGGTGATCATGGGCCACGAGAACGTCGGCACGATCGAAGAAGTTGGCGAAATCGCGGCTAGGCGGTGGGGCGTCAAGCCCGGCGACCGCGTTGCCCTCCATGAATACCTGCCGTGCTGGAATTGCGAGTGGTGTATGAAGGGCGATTTCCGTCTGTGCATGGAGGTCGATTTCTTCAACGTGAAGGATCGTCTGAATACCGATCGATTCGGCATGTCCACCGCCAACAAGCCGCCGCATCTGTGGGGCGGTTACGCGCAGTACATGCACATGCCGCTCAACACGGTGATGCACAAGATTCCCCACGACATGCCGGCCACGCATGCGACGCTGGCCGTGCCGTTCGGCAACGGCGTGCAGTGGGCGTGTCTTGACGGTGGCGCAGGCCCCGGCAAGGTCGTGCTCGTCTTCGGTCCTGGCCAGCAGGGTTTGGGCTGCGTGCTGGCGGCAAAGGCCGCGGGCTCGTACACGGTGATTCTCGCGGGTATGACGCGTGACCAGACTCGTCTCGATCTGTCGCTGCGCCTTGGCGCCGACTACGCGATCAATGTCGAGACGCAAGACCTCGAAGCCGAAGTGATGCGTATCACGAAGGGCCGTGGCGTGGACGTCGTTGTCGATACCACGGGCGATCCCAAAGGCGAAATCGTCAAGCAGGCGATCGCGCTGGCAGCGAAGGGCGCCTACCTGAGCCTGAACGGCCTGGAACAGCACGTGCCGATCGGCGAGATCAAGAAGCGCTATCTGACGGTCCGTGCACCGCGTGGCCGTAGCTATGCGGCTGTGGAACTGGCACTGCGCTATATCGGTTCGGGCCGCTATCCGATCGACGAGGTGTGCTCGCACACCTTCGGACTCGCACAGACACACGAAGCGATCCTGGCGACGGCCGGGCGTGGCGTCGAAGGCGCTATCCACGTCTGTGTCGATCCGTGGAAATAACGCCCTACCGTTTGTTGATATCGAATTTTACAGAGAAGGTAACGTCATGATCGATAGTCACGCCCACCTGATTTCCACGAACGTGGAGAAGTATCCGCCGTCGCCTTTGAGCGGCACGCTCGAAGCCAACGCATTCGACAACCCGGTGACGGCCGAACGCCTGATCGACCTGCTCGATGCAAATGGTGTCGAGAAGGCGCTCGCGGTCCAGCGCGCTCACCTCTACGGCTTTCACAACGACTATGTGGTGGACTCCGCAGAGCAATATCCCGATCGTCTGCGGTCGCTGTGCATGATCGATGCACTGGCCGACAACGTGGAAGAAACCGTGCGCTACTGGGTTGGCCAGCGTGGCTCGGCCGGCATTCGTCTGACGGAGCCGAACAAGGGCGCGGACTCGAGCTGGTTCGCGTCGAAAGAAGCCATGCGTGCATGGTCGGCTGTGTCGGATCTCGGCGGCTCGGTGCGCCTGCACTTCTATCGCTGGAATCGCGCCGCCGCGCTCGAAGCGCTTCGAGACGTCGTCAAGCAATTCCCGAACACGCCGGTCATTCTCGACCACTTTTCGAACATCGTCGGCGAATCGGGTGCACCGGACTACGGCGTGGACGAAGCGCTGCTCAAGTTCGTCGACTCGCCGAACGTCTACCTGCTGTACTCGATGATCAACCTCGGCAAGCTGAAGGCACTCGAGCTGCCGGCAGCGCCCGTCGTCGAGCGTGTCGTCCGGTCGTTCGGAGCCGACCGCGTGATGTGGGGTTCGGACATCGCGCAGTCGAAAGGTGAGTACAAGGACATGGTTCAGTTGGCAAAGGATTCAGTGTCGTCGCTCTCTGAAGCAGATCAGCGGAAGGTCCTGCACACGACCGCTGAACGCGTGTACTTCAGCTGATATTCGCCCAGTGGATACGGCGTTCCAACAAGAAAAAGCGGGACGCCGATTCTCGCATTTAAGGGTATCCCCGAGTCTTGTCGAGCGGTGCTACAAGATAAGATAAAGAATACCCAATTGAATACTTTCGGCGATCGAGCGCGGTAGAACCGATCCGGGGCAAGTTGGGTCGGCTGTACCGCATGTGTCAGGCAATACGCTCGATTTGTCCGTTCTCGATTCTCTCTGAGGAGACATCAAATGAAATTCCTTCGGAACTGTTGGTACATGGTTGGCTGGTCGAGCGAGTTCTCGGCTACCGACATCGTCCCGTTCACCGTGATGGACGAACCGCTGGCGCTCTATCGCAAGGACGACGGCACGCTCGTCGCTCTGGAAGATCTGTGCCCGCACCGTTTGGCGCCGCTGACGGTTGGCCGCAAAGAAGGCGACGAACTGCGCTGCATGTATCACGGCCTGAAGTTCGCTGCCGATGGTCGCTGCACCGAAATCCCGGGCCAGGAGCGGATTTCGTCGAAGGTCTGCGTGCGCAGCTACCCGATCGAAGAAAAGCACGGTGCCGCGTGGGTCTGGATGGGTGACCCGGCAAAGGCCGACGTCGCACTGATTCCGCCGATCGAAGGTCCGGATAGCGACACGTACTCGATGGTCTGCTCGAAGTTCATCATGAACGGCAATGCAGAACTCGTGGCAGACAACCTGCTCGACCTGTCGCACGCACCGTTCATTCACGAATCGACGTTCGGTGCGAATAACAAGGTGTCGCTGAAGGTTCAGAAGGACGGCGAGACCAAGCGCGGCACGACGGTTCTCGAACGTGGCGTCGTCGCCGATCGTTGGCACATGGGCCGTCCGACGAACCCGTATTTCGATCTGCCTTCCGACGATAACGTGGTCAGCACCTTCCTGGTGCCGGGCGTCTTCATTCTGAAGATCAACTCCTTCGCACCGGGCGTTCAAGATCGTTTCGTCGACGGTAAGCCGAACGAGGAACCGATCTTCCGTCGCTGCACGTGCCAGATGATTACGCCGATCAACGATACGCAATCGATGTTCTTCTACAACTTCGGTCCGGATCATGAGCACGCCGATCTGAAGGAACACGCATTCGGAATCGCCGACGCGGCATTCGCCGAAGACAAGGCAATCATCGAAGCGCAGCAGGCAATGATCAAGAAGGTGCCGGGCCGCAAGATGATCATGCTGGCGATGGATCAGCCGGTGCTGCGTTACAACGAGATTTATGACGGCCTTCGCACGAAGGAAGAAGCCGAGCAGGCAGCATCTCCCGCAGCCTAAGCAGCTCAACCCGCGCCGGTATGTTTAGAGACACGATGGATAACGAAAAGATGGAAGTGAACTGGACCGAGCCCCGATGGGATGAACAGGCCGATATGGTTGTGGTCGGCTATGGCGGTGCGGGCGCAACGTTCGCGTTCGCTGCCGCCGAACAGGGCGCTGACGTGCTCATCCTCGAAAAGGGTGCGCAGGGTGGCGGTAACTCGGTCTGTGTGGCGGGTGGTCTGATCATGACCTCCGTCGATGAAGAAGAGTCTTTCAAGTATCTGAACTGGTTGTGTGCAGGTCAGACCGAGGAGAGCGTTCTTCGTCATTTCGTCGCAAGTCTCAAAGACATACCTGCGTTCCAGCACAAACTGGAATTGCCGCTCAAAGACAACCCGCAGCCGTTCTCGGCCCCGGGTTTCTTTCCCGAGTTCGCGGGCGCCCCGGGTGCCGAGAGCATCAAGGGTATGAGCGTCGTCGCTGCGCCAGGCGGCGCAGGTCTCTATAACGCGATCTCGGCTCAAGCAGAGAAGGCGGGTGCACGTGTCAAGTACAGCACGCGTGTTACGCGTCTGATTCAGCATCCGGTGACGCGTGCGATTCTCGGTGTCGAAGCCGAACGCGAAGATGGCACGACGATCACGATTCGCGGTCGCAAGGCAACGGTGCTGGCCAGCGGTGGCTTCGAAGCGAACGAGGCCATGTGCAAGCAGTTTCTCACCGCATGCCCGATCTATTTCCTGGGCAGCCCGAATCTGACCGGCGACGGCATCCGCATGGCACAGGAAGTCGGTGCCCAGCTGTGGCACATGAACGCCGTGGCAGGCCCGCTCAACATGGGCATCAAGACTAAGGAAGGGTACGTCTACGTCACGTATGACCTTAACAAGGTAGCGGGTTTCGGCTACAAGTCGGGCGCGTTCAAGGACGGCGGCAGTCTGCTGTGGGTGAACCGACAGGCGAAGCGCTTCCACAACGAAACGATCGACACGTCGGTCGTTCAACACGGGTTGGCGAATCGCGACACGTGGCTAGCAACGACGCCGGGCATTCCGGAATTCACCAACGTGCCGGCATTCCACATCTTCGACGAAAAGGTTCGGGCCGGTGGCGCGGCGATGACCACGCTGAATTCGCGCGTACCGCCGTGGAGCCAGGACAATCTCAAGGAACTCGAAGAAGGTCTGATCATCAAGGCCGATACGCTCGAAGAGCTGGCATTGAAGTGCCAATGGCCGGAAATCCCGGGCGTGACCAAGGCAGGTCACCTCGATCCCCAGGCGCTTCGTGAGACGGTCGAGCGCTATAACGAGCAGTGCCGTCTGAATGCCGATCCCGAGTTCGGACGCGAGACGTTCCTGGTGCCGCTCAACGACAAGGGACCGTACTACGCGATCGGACCCATGCTGCCGACGTACCTCAATACCCACGGTGGACCGAAACATGATGCGGGGCAACGTGTTCTCGATCATCAGGACAAGCCGATTCCCGGTCTCTACGCAGTTGGGGAGTGTGGATCATTGTGGGGTCCGTTTTACAACTCGATGGGCGATATTGCGGAGTTCATCGTATCAGGCATGACAGCAGCGAAGACCGCACTTTCCGATAGCGAGGATCGGAAGCTTCGCTGATTGATTACACGGATAACTAACCAGGAGACAGAGAACAATGAGTGAGACCGCAGAGGTGCGAGCGACGTTCGCACCCGCCGAAGCCGCTTCGGATTCGAAAACGTCGAAGGGGGCTTGGTGGATGCTCGCCATTTTGACGGCGACATACGTGGTCTCCTTCATCGATCGGGGCGCGATTTCCCTCGTCGTCGGGCCGATCAAGGAAGACCTCGGAATTTCCGATCTCGAAGTCAGTTGGCTTCTCGGGCTCTCATTCATGCTTCTGTACAGCGTGCTTGGCGTCCCCATGGGTGCGCTGGTCGATAAGTACGAGCGCCGGCGCCTGCTCGGTGGCGCGATCATGGCATGGTCCGCCGTTCAGGTTTTGTGCGGTCTGAGTCAGACGTACGTCCAGTTGTTCGTGACGCGGGTGGGCCTCGGTGTTGGCGAGTCCGCGTTGTCGCCTGGAGCCGCGTCGATGATTCGCGATGCGTTTCCGCCGCAACGTCGCAGCCTCGCGTTCGGCATTTACAACATCGGCCCGCTTCTCGGCACCGGTCTGGCTCTCGGCCTCGGCGGTTTTCTTCTGAAGGCGGCATCGGCGGGTGCATTTGCGGGCCTGCCGCTGGTTGGGGGGCTCAAACCATGGCATTTCGTGCTGCTGGTGCCGGGTCTTATCGGCATTCCGTTCGCCGTGCTTCTGTGGCTCGTACGTGAGCCCGCACGCCGCGACGTCAATGCAGGCAGTGGAGTCACGTATCGTCAAGCGCTGTGTTTCGCGTGGACCAACAAGGCCGTCTACGTTCAACTCTGGGTTGCGATCTGCTTGTACGGCATTGCGGTTGGTTCGCAGATGGCCTGGCTCCCGGAAATCATCGCGCGCACGCTGAATGTCCCGCGTCCGGAGATCGGCAAGGCGTTGGGCGGTGTGGCACTGTTGGCGTCGCCTGCTGGCCTGTTGATCCTGGGCCGTATCGCTGACTGGCTGCGTGAACGCGGCATGATCGACGCACCGGTTCGTGTCGCCGCTGTCACGACGGCTATCGCTGCAATCGTCACCGCATGCTTCCCGCTGATTCACTCGATGAGTGTCGGCCTGATCGCTTATTTCGTGCAGACGTTCATGTTCTCGATGTTCGCGGTAGCAGGCGGCGCAACGATGGCCAACTTCACGCCGGGCAACATGATGGGAAAACTGACGGCGGTCTACTACCTGATCACCAATCTGCTCGGCCTGGCACTCGGGCCCACCGTCGTCGCGCTCGTTGCCAAACTGTTCTCGGGTCCCAATGCACTCGGCGCTTCCTTCGTCGTTTGCTATGTGATCTCGGTAGCACTGGCAGTCATTCTGTTGATCCGTGTCTGTGGTGCACTGCGTCGTGCGGCGGCAAATAGCTGATATCTGGTTCAGAAGTGTCCGGTGGGGGCACTCCTCTCTCGAGTTCCTATAGGTTCAATCCCGTGAAAATTACCCGCGTTGAGTGCGTTCCGGTTTCAATGCCGCTTAAGAAGCCACTGAAGCTTCCGAACGTGACGATCACCTGTCTGAATACGCTCGTGGTGCGTATCTATGCCGATAACGGATTGGTGGGCGTTGCTGAATCTGGCGACACCTCGTCGTGGTATCGCGGTGAAAGCCAGGCCTCGATGACGGCAATGATTTCCGATATTTTCGCTCCGCGAATTCTGCTCGGCGAAGATCCGTGCAATATCGAAAAAATCGTCGGCATGATGGATCAGCTCGCACGCGACAACAATCAGGCGAAAGCTCTCGTCGATTGCGCGTTGCATGACCTGAAGGGGAAAGCACTCGGTCGCCCGGTCTACGATCTTCTGGGTGGCCGCACTCGCGAGTCAGTACCGTTGGGCTGGGTTCTCTCGGCCGGCGATCCGGAAAAAGTGGCAGAGGCAGCAGTCCAGGTTCGGGAGGCTGGTTTCTCGGCCTTCAAACTCAAGGTTGGGCGCCATACGTTCGACAACGATGTGGCGACGGCCCGTGAAGTGCGTAAAGCACTCGGCCCGGACGCGATGATCACGCTGGACGCAAATGGTTCGTGGAATTACGAACAGGCCCTGAAGACGGTGCGTCGCCTGGACGAATACAACCTCGCTTTCATGGAGCAACCGCTGGCGCATCAATACCGCGACAGCATGTCCAAACTCCGCGAGCGCGTGAACACGCCGATTTACGCAGACGAGGGTGCGCAGGAACTTGGCGACCTGCGCGAGATCGCTGAACGTCGCTCGGCGGACGGCGTGATTCTGAAGATTCAAAAGGTGGGTGGTCTGCTCAAGGCGCAACGATTCCTGGCGGCATGCCGGATCTACGACATCCCCGTGTTCTGCTCCACCTTGATCGGCGGCGGTATCGAGTCGGGCCCGAGCACGCATTTGATGGTCTCGGATCAGTGGGCGTGCCAGTTCATGAGCGAAAGCATGGGGCCTCTGGCCGTGCATTCGGTATTCAACAGCGAAGAGATTCCGGCGGGCGAAGATCTGGCAATCGGCGGTCAGCGGTTTGCCCGGGGCCGGGCATATCCGAGCGAAGGGCCGGGCTTTGGATTCGAGGTCGATGAAAAGCTCCTGAACAAAATCATCACGCCGGGCGCAGCCCATCGGGTCGTTCAGGCGTAAACGGGCATTCAGCGGCTGACTCGATTCCGCCGCGTTGCGAAAACTAAAGCCAACAACGGAGACATCTGATGCAAGGTATTAATTCGCCGCCGTGGAAGTACGCTGTCCTTTGGCTCCGGATATATTTCGGTGCCGATTTGCTGTGGTCGGGTTTCCGTTATATCTCCACCGGATGGGTTCCATTCATTCCGGGCACCGGAGGTGCATACGTGCAAGCGCTGGATGCGATTCACATGTTCCCGGTCGTCAAGTATATGGAATGTGTGCTCGGTATCCTGATGCTGAGCAACCGTTTCGTGCTGCTGGCGGCGATTTTCGAGTTTCCGACTTCGGTTTCGATTTTCTGGATCAATACCTTCATCGTTGCGACTCCGCGCCAATTGTTCTCGGGCCCGAATCAACTGCTGATGAATGGTCTACTGATTTTGGCCTACAGCGGCTACATGGCTTCGGTATTTAAGCCAAAACTCACGCCTCTGGCATTGTGGGAAGGGTTCAAGGTCGATATCTGGAAAGAGTCTCTCAAGTTCAAGAAAACACCTGAACCGCGCAGAGATATCGTCGAATCGGGAGAACTGCAATGAAGAGCAACCGGAACCTCTATATCGGTCTCGCGCTGTGTCTGGTCATGACGTGCTGGGTCTTCTTCGGATCGACGGGATTGGGTTACACGGAATATCGTCCTCTGCGCGCGCGTGACATGTTTGGTCTGGCAATTCCGTGGATCTGCGTCATTACTGTACTGATTCGCGATCGCCGTAAAGGCATCGTGTAAAACGGCTCTTAGGTGATGGGAAGTTTCCATCACCTTTGAGATATCCTGTCGTATTGCAATTTCTGCGGCACCATATTTCAACGTTGTACTGCAAGAACCTTTACGGAAATACCCTTCCCATGAATAGCGCGAATTCTTCCCCGTGGAAGTATGTAATCACGTGGTTGCGTCTGTATTTCGGCGCCCACCTTTTCTTCTCAGGTATCCGATTCGTGATCGACGGCTATGTGCCGATGATTCCGGGTCTCGCCGGCCAGTACGTGGCGGGAGCCGATGCGATCGGTATGTATCACTGGGTTAAGTACATGGAAGCGGTTTACGGGGCACTGCTGCTGATGAACCGTTTCGTGTTCCTGACACTGATTCTCGAGATGCCGACGACGGTCACGATTTTCTGGCTGAACACGTTTATCTCGGCGACGCCGCGTCAACTGTTCTCGGGTCCGCAAGAACTCCTGATGAACGGCATTCTGCTGCTCGCATACAGCGGCTACATGGCGGTTTGCTTCCGTCCGACGCTCAACCCGATGTGGCTGTGGGACGGCTGGAAGGGTTTCAGCCTGAAGGGCAAAGGTGGGAGCCTGGTGGGTGTACCCGCCGTCGAACAGCAGCAAAATGTACCCACCTTCGAACAGCGGAAAAAAGAATTGGCTTAAGGAGCACACGCGATGAAAAAGAATACCTGGATCGCAATCGCCATCTGTATCGCACTGACGCTGGCGGCCGTCGACGGCTCGACGGGTTGGGGCTGGACGGAGTACCGTCCGCTGCGTAATTTCGACTACTTCGGCCTCGGCGTCTCCTGGCTGCTCTTCATCTTCGTGCTCGTGCGCGACAAGATCAAGGGCGAAGCATAAGGCTTCGGTCACCGCGGTTCTAGATTCAAGGAAGTCCGGGGAGAATTTTCTCTCCGGACTTTTTTTGTTTATATACGGCTTGGCGTGTCCATCTGCGTTGGGTTCAGCAGGATCGACCTGATGATGTGGCGCAGGGCGCGAGTACGCATGACCCAAGTCGCAGGCGGCTCGTCTCTGATCTGTCGAGCAATGAGCTGCGACAGATCTCCCGATCTCGCTTTGTTCCCGAGTGCGTTTGAAAGTCCTTAGACAGAGGCACTGCGTCTGATTGAACGGATGGAGAAGTACCTGCCACTGGCGACAGAAAGATGCCTGCCTGCAGAGGATTAGTGGGCTAAGCTCGAGCGCAGGCTGATGACGGCGCTGGTCCGACTCGACCGAGAACAGATCATGCAGGTGTTGATCGATGAGCGAGAGCGTATAAGCGGGACGGTCATCGACGTTTTGGTAAGCAGAGGACTATGAATAAAAAAAGCCCGCTCGAAGCGGGCTTTTTTCACAGGAGTAGGAAGGCTTAGAAGCGCGTTGCCAAACCCAGGCCGATTGCCGTGACATTGGCGTGGTAGCCGGTCGGGGCACCGAGACCACCGGGCGGGTAGATCGTTTGGTGCGCGATCCCGCTGTTCCAGAGCTTCTTGAAGAAGCCGTACAGCATCGTCGCCTTCGAGAGTTGGTACGTGTAACCGACAGCAGCCGATCGAATCGCCCAATTGCCAGTTACCGGACCGTTTGTGCTGGCATAGGTAATGTTCTGGTCGCTCAGTCCGCCGTAAGAAGCGCGAATGGTGCCGAATGGGCCGGTCGGAATCGTGACACCGGCTTGCCAGCCTTTATCGGTCTGGCCCGGATCATTCAGACGCACTTGGTACGTGCCGTAGAGCGCGACGAAGTTGAAGTCGTATTTCACACCCAAGACGTGTTCGTACGTATTGCGTGCAATGGTCGCTGACGGTTGCAGGCTGTGGCCGAAGCCGTAGCTCGTGAGCAACGGGCCGTTGGCGTAGGTAAGAGTCGCGAGTTGGTAGTGCGTCGCGTTTTGCAGACCTTGATTGTTGCCCCACGAATACGCTGCCGTGCCATTCAGACCCCTCCACGTCGGCGACGAATACTGGATCGTATTGTCCTGGCGAGCCGGATCTTGCAGCATGTTGAAAATCCACGGACGCGGTTCTTCGCCGCCAATCGAGCCGAGCGGCGAGGCTGCTGCCAGCAGCATCGGGTCGAAAGTGCCGCCCCATTCGTAGCCCGCCGTTTGCAGCCGACCTGCAATGATCTGGCCGAAGTCGCGGCTGTCGATGCCGACGTAGGCGCGACGCCCGAACAGACGTCCACTCTGGCCGGACGTGCCGTTGTTGATGTTGAAGCCGCTTTCGAGCACGGCGATCGCTGACAGACCGCCGCCCAGATCTTCCTTCGCGCGAATGCCCCAACGGGAACCACCGGCACCGCCGCTGTTCATGCTGATGACGTGTTGGCCTTCGGAGTTTCCGAAGTAGCCGATGAATGCATCGGCGACGCCATACAACGTCACGCTGGTCTGTGCCTGTGCCATCACAGGCGCGATTGCTGCCGTAACGGCGCAGCTAACGAGCAGTTTACGCAATTCCAGTGTCTCCTATTTGTGGATGTTAATTTATAGAGTGGTCGACGTTGCACAAGGGCGAGGCGATGCACAACAGTACGCATGCAAAATAATATACGATGTTGCATATGACAGGTGGGAAATTTCAGAAGTGTTGTGTTCGCGGGTATTCCCTGGATGACAGCTGAAGCTCGCTATTTTCTTTGTGGTCATTGCTTGGGATTGCAAAGGAAAAAGCGATGGTGCAGAGCGATTCTTCAAAAGAAGAAGATAGAGCACCATTGGTTGAAGGCGTCTGAGGCCGGCATGGTGAAAGGCCCGCGGGCGAAGCTTTTTTCGGCGGAACAGAAGGCGCTTACAGCGGGAAGCATCCGGCGCGCAGTCTATCGGCAATTGCGGCGCGTCTCGATGCCGCGCGATCCATCGAACGCCTCGCTCTGGCAGTGGCCGTGTCCTCGAAATTCCTCCGCTGACACAGGACAGCGCCGAACGATATGCGCTTGGTGATCCGTTAGTCGGCGGCTTGCCAGACCATGTTCCCGCCCCTCGTTTGTGCACTACGCGAGAAGTGAATATGTTTCGATTTGCCTTTCGTTTGTCAAGACAACGCCTATACTTTCAGCGATAACCCCGATAAGAAAGGCCTTGCCATGAACTCCGTTCCGCGTATAGCGCTCGGCGTCCTTGCCGCGGCGTGCTGTTTCGCGTCGATTGCGGCGCTGGCCCAACCGTACGATTCGACGGTGCCGCTCACACGAGCCACGGTGCGCGCCGACCTGATCGAATGGCGGAAGGCGGGCTACGACCAGTCCGACGACTGGTTCGACTACCCCGATAGCGCGATACGCGCAGGCGCGATCGTGGCGCAATGGCATGAGGCGGCCGGCGCTCCAACTGGTCAGATGCCCCAGTAGTAACGTAGCCGCAACACCCCGATCATCCGGCGTCGGGCGCTGCAAGGGCCAATGCCGGTGGCGAATCGTGTTCGCTCGCGGATTGAAGCTTCCTGTCTACCCATCCGGGTGAGGACTCGGGCATTGCAGAAGGCCGAGGATGGCAAGGGTTTTGCCACCATGCCGCGTCAGCTATCGCGGCATGCGGGTTCCTTGCCACTGACCGACTCACTGCTGACGGATTCGTCAGCCCCAAAACCGACCCTGCCGCCCGCCCGGCGCCGTCGCTCCCCGCGGATTACATTCCGCGCGAAGGAAATGTCGCGTACATCAAATAGCACCTATCCGCCAACAACGGAAATAGGGAAACCCCGACGTTTACACCCGATCTTTCGACCTATACGATTCGGTAGGCTAAATTAAATACAAAAATGCACGGCCGAACCATCTCAAGCCGAAGCGTTTCACTCTTCACAATGCTTTCAAGGAGGCAGGATGTCGAATAACCAAGGGGTTCTCTCCTCGGGGGGTATCGCCACGCGTATCAACGTGTGGATGGACAGCATGACTGGACGCGTGGTCACGGCAATAGTGGGCTTCCTGTTCATCGCGCAGATCGCTCACGGTTTGCATTCGGATCCGCGTTGGCACTGGCATGCGGGCACCGGCAAACTGCCGCATGACATCGTTCAGGAGTTCATGGACCTGGCCTATACGGAGGGCAAGGGCGCCGAAGCGTACAAGACTTACTTTTCGGAAAAGGCTGTCGATAACGCGCCGAACACGATCGATCATCAGGATGGCGGACCCATTCCCCACGAAGTGAAGAAGATCATCGTCCAAGGCATGGACGTCGCGGTCTACCAGACGATCGGCGCCACCCGTGGCCAACCGGCGCAAGACGTTGTCGATGTCTACGAGATCAGCGGGTCTGGCTGGATCATTCGCCATGATCGCATTACGCAACAGAAGGCGGCGCCTGTGCAGGCTGCGAACTAAACAGCAAAGGACGAAAGCACACTATGGACAACGATGATCGCAAAACGATGCCGCAACTCATCGGCAAAGTCATCCTGACGTTCTGCCGGCTGTATCTTGGCGGCTGGATGGTCGTCAGCGGTACCAGCTACTGGCGTACGGCTCTCGGCATGTCGCCGATCTTCCCGCAACCGTTCGGCACGCTGCCCGAGTCGAATGAGCTGCTGGTCACGATGGTTCACACGCACTTTTTCCATATCGTGAAGACGTGCGAAATTCTGGGTGGCCTTTCGCTCATTCTCGGTATCTTCGTCCCGGTCGGCCTGCTTATGCTTCTGCCGGTGTCGTTCGTCGTCTGGTACAACGCGATCGTGTTGAACCATCGCTTCGACAAGATGTTCACGCCGTATATGGGCGTTGGTTGCCTATATATGAATCTGATTCTGATGGTCTGGTACATCAAGTATTACCTGCCGATGATGACGTTCAAAACCACGATCGGCCGCATCAGCGACTGGAGGAAGCTGCCAAAAATTTTCAAGTCGGACGCTGTTGATCTGATCTGATTTCGGCTGTGAAGTGAGGGATTTGGCTACGTTGCTTCGGTAACGTAGCTTTTTTTGTTTAGATCTTTGGCGATATTTCCTTGAACATGACGAAAAGATATTTACGTCTTAAATCGGGTTGGTCATTGAGCCGAGTTTGTGGCGATATCAGTGGTGCGATATTTGGCATGCTGTTGATCGTGCAGCCGTTGATCGCGCACGGGCAGCCTGTTCAAACGCTCACGATCGTAGAGTATCGAGCGCATATGTCGCCGGACCAGCCGACAATGCGCGGCATGGCCAGGTTCGCAGATATCGCGAACCGGGAGTCTCAGGGTCGTCTGGTGGTGAGCGTGAGCGCCGATACAGTACCGGGTTCGCCGGGTGAGCAGATCAAAACATTGCAGGCAGGTGGCCCGGGTGCCCCGGATTTGATGCTGCTGGTGACGCCGGCATTGCGTCATCTCGTGCCCGAATTCGAGATCATGGATCTGCCGTATGTTGTCCGCAGCGAACGTCAGGCGCAGGCGCTGCTCGATGGTCCGTTCGGACAAGCTCTGTTGTCGCGCCTCGAGGGTCACGGTCTGACGGGTCTCGCCTGGTGGGAGAACGGCTTCCGACAGATCACGACGTCGGGCCAGCCGTTCCGGCACGCGCTCGATCTGGCGGACCGGCCGGTTCGCGTGATCCCGGAACCCGCGTTCGTTGAGACGTTCAAGGTCTTGGGCGCTGACGTCGTGGGACTTCCGTATTCTGAACTATACGGAGCATTGAAGAGTGGACGCATCGTTGCGGAAGATAACTTCTATTCGCAGATCTTGGCCGGTCACCTTTATGATGTTCAATCGGCCGTTTCGGTCACGAATCACTCATACAGCGCCATTGCTGTGGTTGCCAATTCGGCGGTCTGGCAGAAGTTGACGGTGCAGGAGCGAAATGTTTTACAGCACGCTGCGATAGAAGCTGGGCGCTTTGAGCGGGATCTGATTCGAGAACAGGCAAAAACCGATCGTGCTGAGCTCGAGCGTCACGGAATGACGGTTCATACCGTCGCGACGGATGAAATAGCAAAACTGGACACCCTTACAGATTCCGTCAGACAGCAATTCTTCCGTAACTACGATCCCAAGATCGTCGATATGTATCGACGTCAAATAGCGAAACGCTAGACAATCCGGTGCTTGAGAAAAATATAACTATTGGGGATGCGCGAGACTCCACCCAGGAGTCTCGATCTGCATCCAGGCGTACGCGACTGATTCCAATGATCGTCGCGGTGCCGATGTTTTTGCAGAGTCTCGATACCTCGATATTGGGCACGTCTCTCCAGTCGATTGCCGCTTCCCTGAATGTCGAGATACTTCATCTCAACTTCGCTATAACCGCCTATCTGTTGAGCCTCGCACTGTTCCTCCCGGCAAGCGGGTGGCTCACCGATAGGTTCGGAACGCGGCGCGTATTCTGTTCGGCAGTCGCCATCTTCTCACTGGCATCCGCACTATGCGGCGCGGCCACCTCGATCACTGAAATCGTTCTATTCCGGGTCTTGCAAGGTCTTGGCGGCGCCATGATGGTGCCTGTAGGGCGCCTGATTCTGCTGCGAAGTATTCCGGCAACGCAGCTGGTGGCAGCGATGGTGTGGTTTACAGTTCCCGGCGCAATTGGGCGTGTGATTGGGCCGCTACTGGGTGGGCTGATCGTCACGATGGGCTCCTGGCGATGGATCTTTCTGCTCAACATTCCATTCGGTGTATTGGGCATCCTCCTGTCGTTGAAATTTGTGCCGGATTCGCGCTCGGAGAAGTCTGAGCCGTTCGACATGACGGGATTCATTCTGATGGCGATAGGGCTTTCGGGCATCGTATGTGGTCTGGAAACCGTCGGCCGTAATTTCGTCCCTATGAGCGTGACGATTGGAATCACGGCTATTGGGGTTCTGGCAATGGTCGCATACGGGCTTTATAGCCGTGGACGTCTCGATGTCATTATCCCTCTCAAGATTTTTGGATATAAAGCGTTTAGCATCACGACGATTGGCGGCATTCCGCTCAGACTCGCGGTCGGCTCGGCTCCAATCTTCGTACCGCTGCTCTTGCAGGTCGGCTTGGGATTGACGCCCATTCAATCCGGCTTGATGAGCGCCTGGCTCTCTGTCGGCGCATTCGGTGTCCGTCCAATCATGGATCGTGCAATAAGGAAGTTGGGATTCAGGCCGATCATGATGCTCGGCGCCGCGATGACGGGCGCGACATTCGCTTGCTATGGCTTGTTCAGACCGACGACGTCGGTTGGGCTAATGTGCTTCGTGCTTTTCGTAGCGGGTATCGTCAATTCTCTGGGGATGATAACTATGAATACGGTTGGCTATTCCGGCATTCCTAAGACCTTGATGAGTAAGGCCACGGCACTTTCGACAATGATGCAGCAGACGTCGATCAGTTTTGGTGTCGCAGTCTGCGCATCATGCCTGACGATCACCGCGCAGTTTCATGGGCACAGCGCGGATCATCTGGTAATCGACGATTTCCCGATGACATTCTTCGTTGTCGGGGCATTTACCCTGTTGTCTGTCGTGGCATTCGCCGGTCTTCCCAAGGAGGAAGGCCAGGAATTGCGCTAGTTTACGAGAAACGATATGAGCTATTCCTTTAAATCACACGCAAATACATATCCGGGCTCAAGTGATTACGGTCGAGACCTGGCGGATCACTTCGATGCTTTCGATGCGGAATATTACGACCGGCGCGTGGCCGATCCAGCAGCCGAACTTCAGGTGACGCCGCGCGATGAAGCGCGCGAAAATTCACGAGGGCGGCCGGTTAGCGCTCGCGCGTGATCAACGCGATTGGACGGCTCCGAAGTGTGACAGGTACCGAGGAGAATCCCCGTCGCCTCCAGTTGCGACAGGAGATGGATGAGCGACAAAAGAAAAAAGCTCGATGTCTTTTCAGAACATCGAGCCCCAGTTGCTATACACGCAACGAACAACGTTACTTCGCGGGCTGACTCAGCTTGTCGTGGTCAGTGGCGATAACCTTCGCATAGTCAGCGGATGCGAGATATGCAGCCTGGTGACCGTTGACGTTCAACGCCTTCTGGACGTTCGGGTCCTGCACTGCCATCTTCACGGCATCCGCGATCTTATCGCGGACCGGCGCCGGGAGATCCTTCGGTGCCAACACACCCGTATGCGACGCGAAATCGAAGCCTGGGAACATTTCGCCGAGCGCGGGAACATTCTGAATCTCGGGAATACGGCGCGAACCTAGGACCGCGAGCACACGCATCTTGCCGGCCTTGATCTGCGGCGCCGCCATTTCATACGGAATCTCTATCATTTGCACCTTGCCGCTCAAGAGCGCCGGGATCTGCTCAGAGTCGCTCTTGTAGGCGGTATGAATCATTTTGACGCCCGCACGCTTCTGAAACGCCACCATCGCCAGATATTCACGCGACGTGGTGCCTGTCGATCCAAACATGTAGCAGTTCGGATTGTCCTTCAGACGGCTGATCAGATCGGCGTAGTCCTTGATGTCGGTGCCGCTCAAACCGGCGCCGTTGCCCGCGACCAGAACCAGGCCCGCGTGACCGGTGACCTGTGCCACCGGAGTCAAATCCTGGCGTGCGGCGTCCACTTGATCGGTATCGCCGACGAGAAGCGTTAGTCCGTCAGCGGGCGCTGCTTTTGCTGCCGACACCGCAGCTGCGTCCGCCTGATCTTCGACGATGACATCGGTGCCCAGCGCCTTGCTCAATGCCGGTGCCAGTGCGCGTGCAACCAGGTCCGAATTCCGGTTCGGTCCGGCAGCGATCAGCTTGACCGGCGCCGACCTCGCCGGTGCTTTGGCGATGGAGGCTTTGACGGGTGCCGTCTGTGCCGCGAAGCCACGACTCGACATCGTGATGCCGGCGACTGCGGCGAAAGCGAGTGCCGCACCGACGAAAATTTTTCGATTCGCGTTCAAGTCAAGTCTCCTTAATGTTGGGGTTACAGATGCGATGCGCGCAATTTTGTATTCAAAAAAGACGACCATTGTACTAGGGCAAACGCGTACGATGCGGCACGAGTGCGAGCGCAGACGCCCCGCGAATTCCCTTGTGCCCCAGGCAAATTGCGACGCGACCGGAAAGCCAAGCCCAAGGTTTTTACCGGAGCATGGTCGTTGACATTGTAGGCTGTCGTAAATACTATTTTGACTGTTGATAACGAATTCAAAGATCGGACGCACTATGACATCGAGGTGCGGTGCGAATCCGGTTGTGGCTCACATTCGTCACGCCGAGACCGGCTCCCCTCTCTATTAGGCCGGTGCCTCCGGACATCTGGCGCCGGCCACGGCTCGCACGATTCATGAGTTGCTTCGGGTGTTCAACTGGGACCCGGACGCCCGCATTGGATGCTGCACAACTTCAGGAGGACAACCGACCAGCGAAACAATTCACCAGCAGTCAGTTTCAAAGATCACATATAACAATCAGGAGAATGTATGAATCACCAGGGGGGCGGGAGGAAACGCCGGTGGGCCACGGTACCGTTGGCATGCGCATCAGTTTGCATGAGCATGACGGCCGCGCATGCGCAAAGTAGCGTGATGCTTGGAGGATTCCTTGACGAAGGGATCGCTACCTATCGTGATTCAGGTGGGTCACGTTTGTTTCAAATGCAGGATTCCGCCATTTTTCCGACCAAGTTCTTCTTCCGCGGGAGCGAGGACATGGGGGGCGGCCTGCGCGCCAACTTCAGCCTCGACTCGATGATCAGCCTAAGCACAGGGGGACTTGATCCGCAGTCGCGCGGCGCGATGTTCGAGAACTCGTCGTGGGTCGGACTGAGTCAAGCAGGGATTGGCAGTTTCCGCCTCGGGCGGCAGAACGACTTCGCCTTCGACTATTACCTGCTCGGCGGTATCGATCCGGCCACGGGCATCGCTGGCGGTATGCTGAACTTCCGCACCGGTAGCTTCGGTGCCGACCTGCTCGGGGTTTCGGGTCCAGCCCAGATCGCCGGTGCCGTCTCAGGGGGGCCGTTCGCACCTATCACAACGAACGGCCAGATCACTGGATTAGCGGCCATCAACTGGGATCGTGTCGGCGGCAAACGAATGTCGAATGCCGTCAAGGTCGTTTCCGAGGAATATGCCGGGCTGTCGGTTGGCTTGATGTATAGCTTCGGCGGCACGGCGGGGGACTTCAACAACGGGGCTGGAAAGAGCGCCGCGATCAACTTCAGGAATGGGGAAACGCGTGCTGCGGTTGTTTACACCGAGCAGAACTACGCACCGGTCAACAACGGGCATAGTGGCATCGCCAACCTGCTCGCCGGCGCAAGGACGAAGTACGCCCATTTCACGGTCTCGGGGATGTACAGCCAGGCGCGCAACACCCATACGGGTGCCAGGATCTACGCGCTTGCAGGTGGCGTCGGGTATGACTTCTCACCGGCCTGGAACCTCGGCGGCGCTTACACCTACGAAAATGGTAACGAGCTGCTGAAGAACGTGACGATCAACCAGGCCGCATTGCAGTTGACATACACATTGTCGAGACGCACCTCCCTCTATGCCGCTGGTGTATTTCAACGCACCAATGGCGCATATGCTGCAGAAATCGGGAACATCGTGGCAAACGGCAATATCCAGTCAGTTTTTCAGCTTGGCATGATGCATCGATTCTGATGCTTCGTTGAGAGCGGCGGCGATGAGTATGTTTTCGTCATCGCTGCCGTGCTCTTCACGGATATGCAATAGTAAAAAGTCCCCCCGATCAAGCGCAGAAAGTGCCACGAGGGCTTTTTCGTCTACTATGATAGTATACAATTTAGAATTACAAGTGATTCAGTGCGCCGGACATGCAGTAGCGGCGCAGGACCGACCGATCAACCATAGTACGAGGTAGTGTTCGGACACGTATAGGCGCAAACCCGACGTCTGGTTCCGATCACATTTGAAGGAGCGGCAGATATGAAGAGCGAGGAGGACCTACCCCTAAGCCATGGAGTTGAAGCCCCAGCTTTGAATTGGCTAACCCGTTTTGTTGCAGTCGACAAGGCGGTCTCGGAGTCTGCTGATCGACATCTGAAGTCGTCGCTTGGGATCTCATCTGCGCAGGCTAAGGTCATCATTTGCCTCGCTGGACGGCAATTCATGACGCAGGTTCAACTCGCCCGCCGGCTGAATTACGATATGGGGTCGCTATCCCGACTCATTCCGCGTCTCATCGACGCTGGAATTGTAATGAGGTCCCGGCATCCAGACGACTGTCGCTGCTGGTGCGTTCAGCTTACGGGAAGCGGAGTGGCCATGGTCGCGAAGATCACCGCGTTTCTCGGGGCAATTGACCAGAAATTGATTAGCCTCTTAACCGAGGACGAAGCGGATATTTTCATGGTGTTGCTCAAGCGCTTACTCGTGAATTCCGCAATTCATGGGCCAGCCGATGTCTCGGCAGTTGCCTCGACGGTCAGCCCGAGGTCCTTCGGCACTATTGGCGCACCGGCGTGACCGACAACGCTCTCTCCTTCGCACTACAACGTGGTCAGCGCATATCTAATCCTGCGCGCCCGTGCTGCGTTAACTTCGCCTTAGCGGTCGAAAGATCTCGCGAGTCCGGCACTAACACATCAGACCGGATTTCACAATCATGCTTGCCCCCTATCCATACTCAGGGGATTTATGCCGAAATCCAAGGTTATACAATAAATGTAGGCAAAAAAACATGCTAATGCTTCTTCGCAATCTCAAAGTACGCAACCGGCTGTTTGTTAGCTTCGCAATCGTTATCCTGCTGTTATGCGGTGCCGCGGGATTTGCGCTGTTCCAGGCGCATCGGATCGAATCGCATCTAGTGGACATCAAACAGAATTGGATGGAGTCGATCAAAACGATTGCTGATCTTCGTCTGGCCCTCAGCACGGATCGTCGCGCCACGCTGGGTCTGGTGTTGTCTGATTCCAAACAAGCCAAAGATACCAATGCGGCGATCCGTGCCCAAGCCTTGGATCAGCTGAGAAAGGGTGTCGATCACTATGAGAAAAACGCGCTGCCGGGCGAGGATCGTCAGTATTTCGAGAACGATAAGAAGGCAATTGCTGCGTATGCGGTGATCAACAAAGAACTCTACACGCTTGCAATGACTGACAATCCAGATCTTGCTACCGCGCGGGTGCTCGCCAACACCAAGATCTTTGATGTCTTCAAGTCCACCGAGAACACGCTCAGCGCCCATATGGACTTCATCCAGAAGAATGCGGATGAAGCTGCGGAAAACGCCATTCATGACTATGACATGGCTCTGGTGCTGACATTCACCGTGATCTGTATCGCTATCATTGCGACGGTATATGTCTGCAACACGGTTGCCACATCAATCGTCTTCCCGCTAAATGACGCCGTAAGAATAGCCGAAGCAGTTGCGTCGGGGGATTTGACGTCCCAGGTCAGGGTGCATTCCGCTACTGAACTCGGCCAATTGATGCGTGCGCTTCGCAGCATGAATGAGAGTCTCGTGGATATCGTGAAGCAAGTCCGGTCCGGTAGCGAGGCCGTATTGACCGGCGCATCCGAAATCGCGGCAGGTAACGAGAACCTGAGCCAGCGCACCGAGGAACAGGCGGCGTCTCTCGAACAGACGGTAGCTTCGATCCAGCAGTTGACGGCGACCGTGGAGAACAACGCGGCGAATGCCAGACAGGGCCTCAAACTCGCGCAGACTACATCCGATTTGGCAAACGGCGGTGGAGAGGTCATGAAAGTGGTCGTGACCACCATGTCAGGCATTGCCGATCAATCCAGGAAAGTCGCCGACATCATTGCGACTATCGAGGGTATCGCCTTTCAGACCAATATCCTTGCCCTCAACGCGGCGGTTGAAGCTGCACGTGCTGGCAACGAAGGTCGTGGCTTCGCCGTCGTTGCTCAGGAGGTCCGCACGCTGGCTCAACGCTCGGCATCGGCCGCCAAGGAAATCAAGGAATTGGTCAGCAATTCGGTCACCCGCGTTGATCAGGGATCTCAGCTGGTGAACGATGCGGGGTCAAAAATTAACGAGGTGGTGAGTGAGTTCGCCCACGTATCGAGCCTGATGGAGGAGATCACCCATGCATCCGATGACGGCCACCGGGGCATCATGGAGATAAACAAGGCAATCGGCGAAATCGATACCGTGACCCAGCACAACGCAGCCCTGGTCGAAGAGGCCGCTGCCGCTGCCCGTGGCGTTCATGCGGAAGCTGAACGCCTACAGTCACTGGTTACCAACTTCAAGATCGCACGCGCTATTTGATTCACGGTCTTTGGACACCCGCGGTTGACTCCTCACGATGCCTTTCAGGGAGTGAGTAAACGGCCGATGGCAAAATTTCTAATCCGCGAAAGGATAAAAAAGCGATGAAAATAGCAAATGAATCACCTTGGAAGTTCGTCGTCATGTGGATGAGGCTATATTTCGCATTCCACTATCTCTCTTCCGGGCTGAACTTCGTGGTTTTCAGATACATTCCGGATTTCAGCCACGCGGGAAAAGTGGGCGCCTATATAGGAGCTATGGCAGATATCGGCTTCTACCAAATGGTCAAATATCTGGAAGTTGTGCTTGGCTCCATGCTGCTGCTAAACATCGGGGTGCCGCTGGCATTGATCGTAATGGCCGGCGTCAGCGTCACCATTGTCTTCCTCAACCTTTTCGTTTCGCCAGATCCGCGCGAACTGTTCACCGGCTTCCAGGAGTTGCTCTTGAACGGAGGACTCTTGCTAGCGTACGGAGGGTACTATGCAAATTTTTGTCGCGTCAAGGCAGAGCCCTTTTGGTTTTGGGACGGAATGCGGAAGCGGGGAGATTTCGACGCAAGGAGCCAATCGTGAATAAAGATTTTCTGGTGGTTTTTTCCATCATTGCCGTTGCAGTTTTGATAGTAATTTCGACGTCCACCATTTTCTTTGCGCGGCACTTGCGTTTTTATGACTATGGGCCTCCATTGGGGGCAGGGCTATTCACGTTGGCGGCAATGCTTCGAGCCGCAGCGACGAACCGATAGCTGCTGGATGCGCGTTCATTTGAAACGATTTACGTTTCGAAGCGATTATAAAAAAATAACATGGCCTCCGTCTGGAGGCCATTTTTTATGTTGTTCGGCCGGACCGCGAGTGCCTGCGACATGGACGAAGGCGAGCTCGAGCGGCGGCATGAGAGGCCTTGCGCAAAGATAAAAGACTTTGTAGGCTGGTGCTGATGCCTGTCAGGCATGAGCGGAGCGGGGGCACATGAGCTTCGACGGCCACGGCATCGACGCACTAGCAACAGGCTCATGACGTTTTCGCCAACCGCGGCTATCATGCCGCGCACACTACAAAACCGGCGGGGAGACCTTGACGACCAATCAGGCAGCCAACCGCACCGCAACCGCGGCCGCAGCAATGCCAGCGGCTTTCGACTACACCCACTTCGACACCTACACCACGGCGCCGCGCGCGCAATTGCCTATGTGGCGCGAGCGCGTCGGCCATTTTCTCGATGTGCCGATCTCGCGCCGGCAACTCGCCGACGGCTTTCGCGGCAGCATCGACACCTATCGCGCCGGCGGCATGGCCTTCACGGATTGCCGCACCGATCCGGTCGCGCAAGCGCGCTCGGTCGCTCGCATTTCGACCGATAACGTGCGCCAGCTCGTGTTTCACGTGGCCGTCGAAGGGACCTTCGAGACGACCACCGGCCTCTATCCGAAGCGCGTCGCGCTGCAAACGCGGCCGAGCATCCTTGCGCTCGACATGAATCAGCCGATGCAGATGACGCGGGGGCCGTGCCGCCTGGTCGCGCTGTTTTTGCCGCGCCATCTGATCGATCCGGTGCTGCCGGAAGCGGAGTCGATACATGGCCGCATGATCGAATATGAAACGCCGCTTGCGCGGCTGATTCCCGCGCATCTGGCCGATCTATGCCGCAGGTTGCCCACGATGGACGCGCCCGCGGCGCAGGAAGCGTTCCACACCTGTGGGTTGCTGATGGCGGCGGCGTTCGGCAAGGAGACGGGTTTGACCGGCGGTGCGCGCGCGGTGGCACGCACCGCGATGTTCGCGGCGGCGCGCCGCTATATCGACGCGAATCTCGGCCAACCTGATCTGACCGTCGACAGCGTGCTGGCCGTGTCGCAGCTGTCGCGGCCCACGCTGTATCGATTGTTCGAGCCGGAGGGCGGGCTCCACGCGTATATTCGCAACCGGCGCCTGCGCGAGGCGGCCGACGAACTGTATCGCCACCCGCGCACGCCGGTGATCGACGTCGCGTACGGCTGGGGCTTCAATAGCGCGTCGGATTTCAATCGCGCGTTCAGACGTGCGTACGATATGTCGCCGGGCGATTTTCGCGCGGCCGCATCCGCAATCAATTCAGGGAGATGACAACGTGGTAAAGATCGATCCGGACCGGCTGATGGCCGACCTCAAATGGCTGCGCGGATTTGGCGCGGCCGGCCCAGGCGTGGTCCGGCTCGCGCTGTCGCCGGTCGATCTTGCGGCACGCGAATGGCTGGTCGGCAGGATGACGGAGGCGGGGCTCGACGCGCGCATCGACGGCGTGGGCACCGTGTTCGGACGTTCGCGCAACACCGGTCCCGCGCTCGTGATCGGTTCACACACGGACACGCAGCCGACCGGCGGCTGGCTCGATGGCGCAATGGGCGTGATCTACGGGCTCGAAATCGCCCGCGCGCTCGCGGAGAACGACGCGACGCGGCACCTCGCCGTCGACGTCGCGTCGTGGATCGACGAGGAGGGCACGTTCTCGGGCCTGCTCGGTAGCCGCAGCTTCGTCGGCGAGGCGGTCGACGAATCGATTCGCGGCGCGACCAACCGGCAGGGCGAACGTCTCACCGATGTACTGGCGGCGGCGGGCCTCGCGGGCCGGCCGCGCGCGCGTTTCGAGGCAGGTCGCCAGGTCGCGTATCTGGAGCCGCATATCGAGCAGGGCGGGCGGCTCGAAGCGATCGGCAAATCGATCGGCGTGGTCACGACGATCGTCGGGCTGCGCGAATCGCGGCTGCGCTTCACGGGTCAGCGCAACCATGCGGGCACGACGCCGATGGCGATCCGCCGCGACGCGGGCGCGGCGCTCGTCGCATTCATCGCGCGGATGAACGACGCGTTCACGCAACTGGCCGACGCGGATACCGTCTGGACCGTGGGCCGCATCGATCTCGATCCGGGCTCGATGAGCGTCGTACCCGGCGCTGCCGACATGTACCTGCAGTTCCGCGACGCGAACCCCGCACGGCTTCAGGCAATGGAGCACGCGCTCGCGGAACTGGTGCGCGACTTCAATGCGCACAACGCCATAAGCGTCGACTTGCAGACGATCGACGAGCCGATCGAGCCCGTCAGCATGGACGCCACACTCTCGGAGCACATCGCGCGAGCCGCCGAAGCGATCGCGCCGGGCCAATGGCTGCGCATGCCGAGCGGTGCCGCACACGACGCGCAGGTGATCGCGCGTTGCATGCCGGCCTGCATGATGTTCGTGCCGAGCATCGGCGGCGTGAGTCACGACTTCATCGAGGACACGGCCGAGGAGCATATCGTGCTCGGCTGCCAGGTCGCCGCGACGGCCGCGGCTTCGATGCTGCTGCAGCTATCGGCGGGGCATTCCTGAGGGCCGCGCTACTTCCACTTGTCGCCTAGCGCGTCGAGGCCGGCTTTCATCAAATCATCGGGCAGCATCGCGATGCGCAGTTCGCACTCGGCGTCGAGCTTCAGGAACCATGGTTCGGCGAGTGCGGGAATCGCCGATGCATCGGCGACATCGACGACCGCCACCGCGCCGCGTTTGCCCTGCTGCTCGGTGAAGTAGATGGCTTCCGGCTTCATGTCCTCGAGGATCTTTTGCATCAGCTCGCCGATTCGGCCTTCGCGCACGAGTGTGCTGAACGGTTCGTTCGGTATTTGTATGTTGAGAAGCATGCGCATGTCATCCTCCTGTTCGAAACCTCAACGGGCATCTCAAGGATAGGTGTTGCATGCGCGGCCGATGGCGTTGATCGCGGACGAAGCATCGGCGATTACGGCCGACGGGTGGCGCGTTGTGCTGTGTCTGCGCGGCTTCAGCTACCGAACAGCGATCCCTGCGTTCCCCGGCTCGGCGGGTGATGCGCCGGTTTCGCGGATGCACCGTCCCTGACCGGCCGCGCCGCCTTTCCTTCCGGCGCGGGCCGCTGCGCGTCATCGGCCGCTGCTTCGAGCGACGTCTGCCCCGCCTCCAGGGAAAGCAGCAGCATCTTGTTGGCGAGGCCGCCGGCGAACCCCGTCAGCTCGCCCGACGCGCCAATCACGCGATGACACGGCGCGACGATCGAAATCGGATTCCGGCCATTTGCCGCGCCCACCGCGCGCACTGCATTTAGCTTGCCGATCTGCTGCGCGATCTCCGAGTAGCTGCGCGTCTGGCCGAACGGGATGGTCAGCAGCGCGCGCCAGACCTGCTTCTGGAACTCGGTGCCCTGAAAATCGAGCGGCAGATCGAAGGTCTGGCGCGTGCCCGCGAAGTACTCGCGCAATTGCCGCTCGGTTTCGACGAGCACCGCCAGCTCGTTCGCTTCGCCCATTTCGCCGAGTCGCACGCGATTCGGCTTGTCGTGTTCCCATAGAATCGCGACAAGGCATTCGCCTTTCGCCACGAGCTTCAACTGACCGACCGGCGAATCGATCAACTTGTACGCGTACGTCACTTTCTCAGGCTCCTGACAGGGTGGAGGCGCAAGACCCGCGAGACGGACGTGCTTGAACGACCGGACGCGGAAAGCTGTATGAAGGCTGCGCCGATACTCGGGAGTTTCCCGCTCGCGTCGCCTGAACGCCCTCCGGATATTGCTGTCTCATTCGCATTCGACGCGGCCGCGACTGTCGTGAGCATCGCGGCGATCACGTCACTGTACCGCAGAGAACCCCAGATGGCCTTTGACTCAGTAAAATCGATAGCTTCGGTACGACGCGCTGCGCGCGCTACCCGATCTTCTTTCCCACGACTGTGACCACGACTTTAGAACAACTGCGGGCCGGGCAACTGGCGGGTACGCGCGAACTCAAACTCGCGTGCGGTCTCAGCGAATTTCCGCGCGAGATTTTCGATCTCGCCGATACGCTCGAAGTGCTCGACCTGTCGAACAATGCACTGACGACGCTGCCCGACGATCTGCCGCGCCTGCGCAAACTGCGCATCCTGTTCGCGTCCAACAACCCGTTCACCGAACTGCCCGGTGTGCTCGGCGAATGCGCGCAACTGAGCATGATCGGCTTCAAGTCGAATCGCATCCGCGAGGTGCCGGCGAGCGCGCTGCCCCCGCTGTTGCGTTGGCTGATTCTGACCGACAACGACATCGAAAGCTTGCCCGCTGAACTCGGCCGCTGCACGCAACTCCAGAAGCTGATGCTCGCCGGCAACCGGCTGCGCGCGCTGCCCGAGGAACTGGCCGCATGCACGCGGCTCGAACTGCTGCGGCTCGCGGCGAATCGGTTCGACGCGTTACCGCATTGGTTGCTGCGTCTGCCGCGGCTTGCGTGGCTCGCGTATGCGGGCAATCCGTTCAACGCGGCGCTCGAACAGGCGGCGCTCATCGACACACCGATCAGCGGCATTCGCTGGGATGCGTTGCGGCTCGAACGGCCGCTGGGCGAGGGCGCATCGGGCGTCATCTATCGCGCGGCGCTGCACGCGGACCACGAACCCGCGCCGCGTGCGGTCGCCGTCAAGCTGTTCAAGGGCGCGGTGACGAGCGACGGTTTGCCCGACTGCGAAATGGCTGCTTGCATTCGCGGCGGCGAACATGCGAACCTGATTCCCGTGCTCGGCAAGGTGATCGGGCATCCGTCGGACACGCATGGCCTCGTGATGGGATTGATCGATCCGCGCTTCGCCAGTCTGGCCGGTCCGCCGAGCCTCGCATCGTGCACCCGCGATATCTATCGCGACGACGCGTGCTTCGACCTCGAGACTGTGCTCGGTATCGCGAGCGGCATCGCGAAGGTCGCGAGTCATCTGCATCGGCGTGGCGTAATGCATGGCGATCTGTACGCGCACAATATCCTGCATGGCGGCGCGGGGCGCGCGCTGCTCGGCGATTTCGGCGCGGCGTCGTTTTTCGATGCCGGCGATCGCGAGCTCGCCATCGCGTTGCAGCGGCTCGAAGTGAGGGCGTACGGCTGTCTGCTCGAAGAACTGCTGGAGCGTTGCGACGCGCAAGCGGACATCGCCGGGCAACTGGCCGCGTTGAAGACGCGTTGTCTGAGCGAAGACATCGACAGCCGGCCGCTGTTCGACGAAATCGTCGCCAGCGTCGCGTCGTTCGATCGGCACATCGGCAACCAGTCCGTCCGCAACCAGCACCTCCGCGAAGGAGTCAAGCCATGACGCAGAACATGCGCCGCCGCGTGCTGCTCGCGGGCGCGCTGGCAGCAACCGGTCTCACCGGCGTCGCGCGATTCGCGGACGATGCCCATGCCCAGGTACTGCCCGGCGCGAAGCCGAAGATCGCGCTCGTGCTCAAATCGATGTCGGACCCGTTCACGGTCGCGATGGTCGACGCCGCGCGCAATTACCAGCAGCACTTCTCGTCGCAATTCAGCCTGACGATTCGCGGCACGGCCAGGCAGACCGACACCGCCGCGCAGATCCGCATGGTCGACGAGATGATCAGGGCGAAGATGAACGCGATCGTGATCGCGCCGACCGACTCGAAGGCGCTGATCCCGCTGATCGCACGCGCGATCAAGGCCGGCATCATCACGATCACGATCGACAACCCGCTCGACGACGCGACGCAGGCGGCCGCCGGCATCTCGGTGCCGTTCGTCGGGCCGAACAATCGCAGCGGCGCGAAGCAGGTCGGCCAGTATCTGGCCACGCGGCTGAAGCCCGGCGATCAGGTCGGCATCATCGAAGGCAATTCGGTGAGCAGCAATGCGCAGCAGCGCACGGCCGGCAGCCGCGACGCGATGGATGCGGCGAAGGTGCAGGTCGTCGCGGTCGAGTCGGGTAACTGGGAGTACGGCAAGGGCCGCGACGTGGCCGCGAAGATGCTGGCCGAGCATCCGCAGCTTCGCGCGCTGTTATGCGGCAACGACAACATGGCGATGGGCGCGGTCGACGCGATTCGCGACGCGGGCCGCGGCGGCGGTGTCTACGTCACCGGCTATGACGCGATCGATGCGATCAAGCCGCTGCTCGCCGACGGCCGCGTGCTCGCGACGATGAACCAGTTCGCCGACCGCCAGACCGTGTTCGGCATCGACTTCGCATTAAAGGCGGTGACCGAGCGACGCAAGCAGCGCGAGCTGTCGAGGGTGATCGAGACGCCGCTGCAACTGGTGACGGCCTCCAAACGTTGAGGCGGGGCGCGCGATTGCGCCGCTTGCCGCCGCCGCGCGTCGGACACCGATAGCGGGTCGCGTGCGCGGTCCGTGCCGCATTGGATGGCCGGCATCAACCACGGCGTGCCCGCGCTCGGCATCGACGCGGCCTTACTGCAGAAGCTGCTGGGCGGCGCGGTCGCGATTGCCGTGCTGGTCGCCAATTGCTATCTGTTGCTGAGGCTTTCGCTGCGCTGGCAGATTACCGTCGTGTGGTGCGAACTCGCGTTGCTGGTCGTGCTGTTCTTCTCGACGTTCAATCTGAGCTTCGAATTCATCGAGCGCAAGATCGGCTATCCGGTGCTGCAAGGCGCGACCACCACGCTCTATATCTCGGCGATCTCGATTGCGCGTATCGAACGCCGCTTCAGGAGGTCCGCGCGATGACGCCGGTCGCGGCGTTTTTTTCCGTGTCATCATGTCTGGTCTGTTGGAATCCAATCCCAACGAACTCCCGGGCCTGACATGTCATTCCATACCTGGTTGCTTTTCGCCGCTGCCTATCTGCTCACCACCATTTCGCCGGGACCGAACGTTCTGCTGGTGATCCGCAACTCGGTTCGCTATGGAAACCGCGGCGCGGCCGCGAGCGTTGCCGGCAATCTGCTCGCGCAAGGAGTCGTCGTCGCGCTCGTGGCGCTCGGTGTCGGCGCGGTATTGACGACCCTGCCGCCGCTCTTCATCGCGATGAAAGTGCTCGGCGCGGGTTATCTGATGTATCTCGGCATCAGGCAACTGCGCGGCGGCGGCAACAGGCAGGCAGCGCAGGCCGCGCAGCCCACGGGCGTCGCATCGCCCGCTCATACGTTCGAGCGCAGCAAAGTATTCCGCGAAGCCTTACTCGTGTCGGGCAGCAATCCGAAGACGATGATCTTTCTTTCGGCGTTCATGCCGCAATTCATCGACCACGAGCGCGGCCTGCCGGAACAGTTCATCGTGATGTATCTGACGATCGCGGTCACCGTCGCGCTCGTACACACCATTTATTCGCTCGGCGTGCGAGGTATCCATAAGCGCGTCGGAGCCAGCCGGTGGATCGCGGCGATCAAACGCGGCAGCGGCCTCGTCTTCGTCGCGCTCGGCATCAAGCTGCTGACCGCTCAGCGCACCTAGTCCATCACGATGGCTGCAAGCAAATGAGCCGAATGCAAAGCGTCGTCGACGTGAACGTGCTGTTTCTGAATGGGCAGGGCGAGTGCCTTTTCACGCAGCGGGCGAATACCGGTTTCAGGGACGGCGAATACGCGCTGATTGCCGGCCATCTCGAACCTGGCGAATCGATCGAAGAGTGTGCGATTCGCGAATCGAAAGAAGAAGCGGGCGTGACGATTGCGCCCGGCGAACTCGAATTCAAGCTCGTGATGCGGCGCGACTCGGACACGAACCGCATCAGCTTCTTTTTCGCGTGCCGTTCATGGCAAGGCGAACCGGCGAACATGGAGCCGCACAAGTGCTCGGGCTTCGTGTGGGCGAAGCCGGACCATCCGCCGGCGCCGATCGTCGACTATGTGGCGGCCGCTCTCGCGCATATCCGCGAGGGCGTGATGCTGGCCGATTTCAAGCCTTGATTGCTCCGTACCGTTGCCGAAGAATAAGCGTGAGATTCAGCTTTATTGGCTGAGTTGCCGCTTATTTCGTCACTTTTACAGACGATTCCCTCGGCAAATCGAACGCGCAATCTCCCGCTTCAATTGAGCGACGAAACGACCGCTCATTGACGCCGCGCCAATCCCATTGCGCGCGAATTTGTCGCTTGCGGCGGTTTTGCGTTATCGTGCTGCACCAAAAATGGCGGAACTGGCGAATTGCCCAGCCGTCCGGTTGGCAAGGTAAGTAAAGAGGAGATGTGTCGTATGTCGTTCAAGCTTCACAAACTGCTGCCGCTCAGCGCGGCAGTCGTCGCATTCGCGGGCATTGCCGGTACGGCAAATGCGGATCAGGTCGTCAAGATCGGTCACGTCGGTCCGTTGACGGGCGGCTCCGCCCACCTCGGCAAGGACAATGAAAACGGCGCGCGCCTCGCGATCGAGGAAATCAACGCGAAGGGTCTGACGATCGACGGTCAGAAGGTCACGCTCGTGCTCGACGCGCAGGACGACGCGGGCGACCCGCGCCAGGCAACCCAGGTCGCGCAGAAACTCGTGGACGACAAGGTCGTCGCGGTGGTCGGCCACCTGAACTCGGGCGCGTCGATTCCGGCATCGAAGATCTATAGCGACGCGGGCATCGTGCAAATTTCGCCGTCGTCGACGAACCCGGCCTACACGCAGCAGGGCTTCAAGACGACTTACCGCGTCGTCGCGACCGATGCACAGCAAGGTCCGGCACTCGCCGCCTACGCCGCGAAGACCCTGAACGTGAAGACCGTGGCCGTGGTCGACGATTCGACCGCTTATGGCCAGGGTCTCGCGAACGAATTCGAAAAGACCGCGAAGTCGCTCGGCCTGAAGGTCGTCTCGCACGACGCGACCAACGACAAGGCGGTCGACTTCCGCGCGATCCTGACCAAGATCAAGGGCGAGAATCCCGACGCGATCATGTACGGCGGCATGGACGCGACCGGCGGTCCGTTCGCGAAGCAGGCGCGTCAGCTGGGCCTGCGCGCGAAGTTGCTGTCGGGCGACGGCGTGTGCACCGAAAGCCTCGCGGACCTCGCCGGTCCGGCGGCGGGCAACGTGGTGTGTTCGCAGGCCGGCATGGCCGTCGAGCGCATGAACGGCGGCGCGCAATTCGCGGCGAAGTACACGAAGCGCTTCGGTCATCCGATCGAATTCGACGCACCGTTCACGTACGACGCGGTGTATATCGTCGTCGACGCAATGAAGCGCGCGAACTCGACCGACCCGGCGAAGGTGCTGGCCAAGGTGTCGAGCACCAACTACAAGGGCGTGACCGGTGAAACGACGTTCGACGCGAAGGGCGACCTTCAGCATGGCGTGATCTCGCTGTACGACTACAAGGATGGCAAGAAGTCGCTGCTCGACGTCGTGAAGATGTAAGAGCGCAGACGCGTTAAAAGCGTTGAAAGCACGAAGGGCCGATGAAGCATCGCTTCATCGGCCCTTCGCTTTGACTGAAGTGGAGCGGCGTAGATCGGATAAGCGGTCGCTGCGTCGTTTAATATCTTTTGCGACCTAATCGCGCAGAAAAAATATATTGGACGTCTTACTGGCGTTCTTGCACTATTCGTTTCCAGCGCCGACTCCGCGCTGCGATCCCCACGCCCGCGCGGGCGCTCAAAACCGATAACAGCAATACCTGAGGATACAGATGCCCAACTATCGCTCACGCACTTCGACTCATGGCCGCAACATGGCCGGCGCCCGCGCGCTGTGGCGCGCGACCGGCATGAAGGACGACGATTTCGGCAAGCCGATCATCGCAGTCGTGAACTCGTTCACGCAGTTCGTGCCGGGCCACGTGCATCTGCGCGACCTGGGCGCGCTGGTCGCGAAGCAGATCGAAGCGGCCGGCGGCGTGGCGAAGGAATTCAACACGATCGCCGTCGACGACGGCATCGCGATGGGTCACGGCGGCATGCTGTATTCGCTGCCGTCGCGCGAACTGATCGCGGACTCGGTCGAGTACATGGTCAACGCGCACTGCGCGGATGCGATGGTCTGCATCTCGAACTGCGACAAGATCACCCCGGGCATGCTGATGGCCGCGATGCGCCTGAACATTCCGGTCGTTTTCGTGTCGGGCGGCCCGATGGAAGCGGGCAAGGTCAAGTCGCCGACCGACGGCCAGGTGATCGCGAAGATCGACCTGATCGACGCGATGATCAAGGCGGCCGATCCGAAGATCAGCGACGCGGAAGTCGCCGAAGTCGAGCGCAGCGCGTGCCCGACCTGCGGTTCGTGCTCGGGCATGTTCACGGCGAATTCGATGAACTGCCTGACCGAGGCGATCGGCCTCGCGCTGCCGGGCAACGGGACGGTCGTCGCGACGCACGCATGGCGCAAGGGGCTGTTCGAGCAGGCGGGCAGCCTGGTCGTCGATCTGTGCCGCCGCTACTATCAGGAAGAGGATGCCTCGGTCCTGCCGCGCAGCATCGCCACCAAGCAGGCCTTCGAAAACGCGATGACGCTCGACGTCGCGATGGGCGGCTCGACCAACACCGTGCTGCACCTGCTGGCCGCCGCACAGGAAGCGGGCGTCGATTTCACGATGTCGGACATCGACCGCATCTCGCGCAAGGTGCCGTGCCTGTGCAAGGCCGCGCCCATGACCGACAAATACCACATCGAGGACGTGCATCGCGCGGGCGGCATCATCGGTATTCTCGGCGAGCTCGCGCGCGCAGACCTGCTCGATCTGTCGTGCGGCAACGTGCATAGCGGAACGCTCGGCAACGCGATCGCGAAGTGGGACATCGCCGGCGGCGCGGGCGACGAAGCGCAGAAATTCTTCCGCGCGGCGCCGGGCGGCATTCCGACCACGGTCGCGTTCAGCCAGGAAGCGACCTACGCGACGCTCGACACGGACCGCAAGAGCGGCTGTATCCGCAGCAAGGAAAACGCGTATTCGAAGGACGGCGGCCTCGCGGTGCTGTACGGCAACCTCGCGGAGAAGGGCTGTATCGTGAAGACCGCGGGTGTCGACGAATCGCAGTGGCTGTTCTCGGGCCGCGCGCGCGTGTTCGAAAGCCAGGACGACGCGGTCGATGCGATTCTCGGTGACAAGGTCGTGCCGGGCGACGTCGTGGTGATCCGCTACGAAGGCCCGAAGGGCGGTCCGGGCATGCAGGAAATGCTGTACCCGACTTCGTATCTGAAGTCGAAGGGCCTCGGCAAGAGCTGTGCGTTGTTTACCGATGGCCGTTTCTCGGGCGGCTCGTCGGGTCTCGTGATCGGCCATGCGTCGCCGGAAGCGGCGGAAGGCGGCACGATCGGTCTGGTCGAAGACGGCGACGTGATCGAGATCGACATTCCGCAGCGCAAGATGCATCTGGCGGTGTCGAATGAAGAGCTCGCACGCCGTCGTGCGGCGATGGAAGCGCGCGGCGCCGACGCATGGCAGCCGACCAATCGCGAGCGTGTGGTGTCGCAGGCATTGCAGGCGTATGCGGCGCTCGCGACTTCGGCCGATCGCGGCGCGGTGCGCGATATATCGCAATTGAAGCGCAAGTAAAGCGCGAATCAGCGCGACGGCCCTGTTCGCGGTGACGCGGACGGGCCGAACACAGACCGGTATGCGGGCGACTGCATGCCGGTTTTTTTGCAGGGGCAGTCCCCAGCGCGGAAACTTCCTTAAGCCGGAAAACTGAAAACGCGGCCATCGGCAGGCTGCGAAGACGCTGCAACCATCACGCAGTTTCTGCCGTTGGCTTTCGCTGCATAGAGCGCCGTGTCGGCTCTCGCCATCACCGAGGCAACGGTATCGCCATTACCGCATTCGTCGACGCCAGCGCTGAGTGTGCAGGCGACGTCGCCGGTCGGAGCACGCGCGACAGACGCCGCGACGAGTGCGCGCAACCGGTTCGTGAGATGGGCCGCTTCGTCTTTGCCGGTCAGTGGCATCAGCAGCGCAAACTCTTCACCGCCGATGCGGCCAAGGACGTCGGTTTGCCGTAGTTCGCGCGATATCGTCAAGGCAACATGCGCAAGGGCCTGGTCGCCGGCTGCATGCCCGTATCGGTCATTGATGCCCTTGAAGTTATCGATGTCCAGGATCGCGATGGACAGCTTCGACTTCGCCACCTTTGCCAACTCGAACAGCGCCTCCGCGCGCGCGATGAAAGCGCGCCGTCCGAGCGCGCCCGTCAGATCGTCGATGGTGGCGAGGCGTTCCATCCGCTCCGCCAGCCGGTCATGAGCCAGCATTACCATGCCGACCGACAGGCATGGCAAAGTCAGTATCGCCATGCCGAGAAATGCGACGTTTAGCGGCGTTTCCTCCAGAAAGACCGATTCATGCGCTAGCCCCGACCCATATACGACGCAGCGGGCTGCGTGGACGACCGCCCCCAACACCGCGGCAACAGCCACGAAGTGGTAGCCGTATTTCGGTCTGCCCGCCGGCCGATACCGTTGCACGATCCAGGCGATCACAAATCGGATGTAGGCGAGAAAACCCGAGATCATCGCGCCCCGGGCACTGACGTCAGGCGACACGTAAGTCCAATAAATGAGTCCCGCCAGGATCGCGCACAGCGCGCCGTACTCCCAGATTACCGATGGCGGGCGATGAAAGAATTGCCGGAAGCCGTGAATCGCGAGGAGCGACGCGACGAGCAGCAATACGCTCGCGCCCAGTACGACGAGATCAGACCTGCGGAACAGGAGGAGCGTGGCCGTGACGGCCAGCAGACCACTCGCCACACACCAACGACGTATCCCCGGAACCTGAGTGTGAAACAGCGAGCCTAGAACGGCGACGCTCATCAGGCAGGACAGAATCGCGATGCCGATTAGCGCGTTCGGGATGGACATGGCAGCGTAACGATGGGTGTGATCCATGAAGGCGCCTGGCGCAATACGAGGTCGCGCCGGTTACATCCGCTGCCTTCGCGCAAAGCGCATATCGTACCGGAAGAATTTTTCGCTTTGGATCGATTTTTCAACGATTTTCGCCCATCGTTTTCCTTTCGGCTCGCTGTCCACACTTGTGGGACGTCGACTTAACGGGGCGGTCGTCATGCCCTGACCAGAGTTCGGCCTGATGCGAACTTCGCGTAACGGCCGGCTTGCGTCTATGCTTGACTCACTTGTTCGGCTATCTACGACGTCGACGAGCTCTTCTGCAGTCTTCAATAATCGCCCGTTCACCAAGGGCAAACCCAACAGGAGAAAACCAGATGTCACGATCCATCACGCGGCGCGCTTTCATGGTGTTCGGTGGTTTGGCCTTAGCGGGTACGCTGACCCTGGCGCAAGCGGCGCCCGTCTCGTTCGCGGTGCCTTTGACGGGCGCTCAACAGGTTCCACCGGTGCAAACTCCGGGCAGCGGCAACGCCAAGCTCACGTACGACGCCAGCACACGGGTCGTCACCTGGAACATCACCTTCAGCGGATTGACGAGTCCGACCACGATGGCGCACTTCCACGGACCCGCCCCGGCCGGTAAAAACGCCGGCGTAAAAGTCTGGATCTCGCAGAAAGGCTCCACAGAGGTGACGAGCCCGATCACCGGTCAGGCCACGCTATCTCCGGACGAAGCCAAGATGTTCGAAGCGGGTGAGATGTACATCAACGTTCACACGAAGAACAATCCGGACGGCGAGATTCGTGGCCAGGTGACGCCGCCGAAGTGAAGCTGAAGCAGGCGCGGTAGCCGCGCCGAGATTGGGTGCGCGGCTTGCTCACAGATATGCCGCGAGTAGCATCACCACGGCAACGCCGACGCCGAGCGGCAGCAGCGCCAGCAGCGCTGGCGCCTGCCGCGGCGCGTCCACGGACGAGGGCAGCAGTTTGTAGCCGGTCAGCATCGGACGAAGCAGGTTGTGTCCCTTCGCTACCGCGTAGACGGCGATCACGAGCACATGCAGCGCGACGGCCGCGAGCAGCACGTACCAGACCAGCCCATGCAGCGCCGAGATTGCGTTGGCGAGCCACGCGGGCACGAGTTCGCTCAACGGGCCTTCGTCGGCGATGTCGTTGTTGACGTAGAGCCCGCTCAGCGTCTCGGTCAGCAGCAAGGCGAGCAGAAATAGAACCATCCAGCCGCCGGCTGCATTGTGGCCGACCTGTACATCCGGTTCGCGATGAAACAGCCGGCGCAAATGACGAAGCGCGGCCGCGGGCGACGCCACGAAACTGCGAAAGCGCGCGGTCTCGCTGCCAAAGCAGCCCCACAGCAGCCGGAAAATAACCAGGGCGAGCAGCGTCTCGCCGACGCGCACGTGCCAGTCGATCCAGTTCAGCTTCAGGGTGATATAAGCCGCAGCGACCAGCACGACCACCAGCCAGTGAAACAGTCGCACCGGCGCGTCCCAGACCAGCACCGGACGGGGCATTGGCTGTGTCGGCCGCGTGACGGGTTTGTGTGCATCCATGTGTTGGGCCTACGTGCGCAAGCGGCGGTTTGGCGATGTGAGCTCGGGCGGTAGCGGGCGATTAAGCATACCTCTCACCGATCCTTGACGATGAAGGTGCATGCCACATTACTGAGCGATCAAATCTGGTTTCGATCCGCATATCCGTAGTGTTCGTCAAATTTTCGCCAAGGTAGAGGTCGAACGCGAGGAGCGTGACGGGTCGTCGATGTGTCTCGGATGAGACAGGTGTTCCCAATACATCATGGCGGAACTGGCTAATAAAGTTCCAATCACGAGAAGGTATAGGGTGGCTAGATCGACTTTCATCGCTGACTTCAGAGCGCGTCCCGCAATGACGGGGAAAAGCTTAGAGACTACCTATGGGATAACGGCAAATGCCGCGCATGTTTGCGAAATGATAACGGAAGGCGTCGCAGGGAAGCACGTAGCGGTCGTGGCATCGGTGCCCCAGTGCACGTCGTGCCAAGCAGGGCGATGGAGTAGAGCGCCATTACGTCTGTGCGCAGCGGCAATCGCTAGTTGAGATGCTTGTTAACCGCCAGGAAAATCAACTGGGATTCGTTGCCTTTATGGCTCACGGTAAAGCCATTTTGCTCGAGGAACCGCAAAAATGCCAAACCGTCACCCCTATCAGATGCGCCTGCCTCGCCAACGATCACGCGAACCTTCTGTGACAACAGTCGGCCGTGTGGAAACAAAATGGCATGCTCCGAGCCTTCGACATCAATCTTCAACAAATCCAGGATTTCCGACGAAAAGCCCCGCAGTAGCGTCGGAAAATCCGTTACGGGGACCTCGACTGTCTCCGCTGAGGAGTGCTCGACCATGTTCAGCTTATTTCCGCCAGTGTTGTCGGAGCTAATAAACAGCGTGCCCACGCCAGACGCCGAAGACACTGCCATCTCCTTCAGCTCCATCGAAGATTGGAGCTGGTTGAGGTCGATGTTCTTCCGAATCAACTCGGCATTACGAGGTGCCGGCTCGACAATGATTATCTGCATGGGCTGTTTCAACAGCGCACTGACCTGGATAGAGAACGAACCGATATGGCCGCCGAGATCGAGTACGGTAGTGCCATGGAAGTCGATTCCTGACAGTTGGTCGAGATATTCGGACCTTACCTCATCGACAATACCCTCATCCATTGTGCCGGTTCGCACCGCAAACTGAAAACCGTACCTGCTGACGATGACTACGTCGCCCGGCGCCTTGTTGTCCGCCACTTGCTCCGCGAGTTGCCTCGGTGACTCGGGATTGGGCACCGTACTGAGGCGGAGACTCCTGTCGGCAATAACGATATACGCGCCATTCGCAAACGGCACTTGCATCTGCGCGATCCTCTCTGCGTACTGTGGCGGAATCTGATTCAACATTGCCCGGTTGATTACCATCAGGCGCACCTGCGGAGAATATTCTCCGATAGGACACAGTTCCAGCCTGCCGTTCAGCAACAACGGACGAACCATCCCAAATACCTTTTTCCAGTAGTTTGGGACCGCAATGGTCAACTGATCATCCGATTTCAGCGAATTGAGATTGGGAACAAGCCACATCAGCATCTCGATTGATTGTTCGTCCCCTGCTTGCTTCGCAAGAATCTTTACGGCTGAATCATTCTTTGGTTTTCCGAGAAACGGTGGCGCTGCACTGAAGAGCTTCAGGCGAGCGCGAGTATCAATGTAACTAAAGGCACGTCTTAGCAAGTTTCGGGTGCCGCCCGACTTATAAGCCGATGATATTTTCTGAATCAGGTCCATCTCGAAATGTCTTTTCCGATGAGTGCATTAAGATCTAAATGTGCGGCGGGGAGTTTAGCCGCAGGTATGTTCTTTATAGGTTACGTGTTTTTTGAGGTTTCCAGCAATTTATTTTCTTGGCCGGCCCAACAAGCGCGCGTAAGACCTTTGCCTTCATTCTGTTCGGATGGGGTATTGTAGAAATAACGATGATCGGGGCAATGCCTAGGTGATGACGCGCAGCCTTGCGAAGGGCGGGAGGAGCCGATTCCGGCATCACCGTCTTGCTGAAGTCCGGATTTTTCGAGAACTCCACTTCCGCGGCCGACACGTGAATACGCACGTCGGGGCGCAGCTTGGCCTTGACGCCAGCAACGTTCGGCCCGCCGACGTGATCCATGTGCATATGCGTAATCACGATATCGGTAGTCGCAGCCAGGTCGATGCCGGCCGATTCCAGGCGCATCACCGACCGACCGGCGCGCGAGAAGTATTCGAAGCCGTCGCCCACCCGAGTCGATCAGGATCAGGCGTTCGCCGCTGCGCACGAGCGCAATGTTCAGCGCGCAGTCGAACATGTCACGTTGCAGGAAACGACCATCGAACCATTCGTTGCGGTCTGCTTCGCTCACGTTAGTGACATGGTAGAGGTGGGCAGCGGCAGAACGCCATCACTGATCGACACGACATCGACGTCACCCACGCGCACGGCGTAGCGGGAAGATACAAGTTCGCCTGAATCATTTTTGCCAAGGTTGGCGATAACCGGCTGCGCATGCCGGGTAGTCGAGCTCATCTTCAATAGTCCTGCTGATTATGTGATCTACCGCAGGAAGCAGCGCGTACGTACGATCGACGATCGCTCGTGGATGGACCGCCGTCGCCGCGCACGCCGAATATGGCGCCCCGCGCGGCGGAAATATGTAGAGGCAATATCGCACGGAGAAACTACATGAAGATCATCGTCATTGGCGGTACGGTACTTATCGGCGGCAAGGTGGTGAAGAATCTGCGTGAGCGCGGTCATACCGCCGTCGCGGCTTCGCCGGCAACGGGCGTGAATACGCTCACCACCGAAGGACTGCGCGAGGCGCTCGAGGGGTGCGACGTCGTCGTCGATCTCGCCAATTCACCTTCGTTCGAGGACAACGCCGTTTTGGCCTTCTTCGAAACATCGGGCCGCAATCTGTTCGCGGCGGAAATCGAGGCCGGTGTCCGGCATCACGTCGCGCTTTCTGTCGTTGGCACCGACCGGCTTTCGCAAAGCGGCTATTTCCGCGCCAAGATCGTGCAGGAAAAACTCATTCGCGATTCGGGCGCGCCATACACGATCGTGCGTCCCACACAGTTCTTCGCGCGATCAGATGTCGCGCGTGCGTGGGATGACCACCGCCTGGCCGTGCAGTGTGCCGTCCGCGTCGAGTAGCTGCCACAGTGTGGCTTGCTCGATGATGAAGCGCTCGCCAGACTTGGTGACACGCACGCCCCTGTAGTTCGTCTCGTAGCCGAGCTGCTGCACGCGTTCAAGGAATTGCTGCCGTTCTTCACGATTCGGGGCCTCGGCGGAAAGCCGGGACGGCAACCTGGTGATTTCATTCCAGCTATATCCAAAGCGGCGCTGTGCGGCCTTGTTGCCGTAAATAAAGACCGGGTCTGGATCGGTATTGTGCGCGAGTACCGCGAATGGGGCATGTTCATAGAGCCATTCGGTCGCTTTAATAACGGACATGACGCGCGGAACCAGCCGGTGACCGACTAGCCGGGCGTAACTGTCGGAAAGGAGTTGGTAAAAAGCCGGACTACGGTGGAGTGGAATCATCGGGTTTATCTCGACGAAGAACATTGGGGACACTGGATCACGGAATCCTGATCCAGATTGTCCATGATTGGCGCATCCAAGTCGAACAACCGAGACCTGACGGGGACAACGGTGTCGAGCGGCCGATCGAAACCATTGCCGCACCAAAAATCCCGCCGAAGCGGGCCTATGCTAAACGTTAATTGTGCACGAAGGCGAGCAGATCCGCGTTGAGCACCTCTGCGTTCACCGTCAACGTGCCGTGCGGAAAAGCGGGGTACGTCTTCAGTGTCCCGTTCTTTAACAGCTTGATCGACTTCAGCGCCGCATCGGCGATCGGTACGATCTGGTCGTCGTCTCCATGCAGTACGAGCGTCGGGGCAGTAATCGCCTTGAGATCTTCCGTCTGGTCAGTTTCCGAAGGCTTTGATGCCCTCATAATGCGCTTCCGCACTACGCATCATTGCCTGTCGCCACCAGTTTTGGACCACACCTTGGTACATTTCCGGGATGATCTGGAAGCGGCACAGGGCCTGATCGACTTTGGTTCAAACAGAGTGCCAGCAGCTTCAACCCGGGCTGAGCTAGACAGGCCGAGTACTGACAACGGCGTTCCGCGCACGGAATGAATAACGCGCTGCTGACATTGGTATAGCGTGAGTCGTCAACGTGATCCGCAAAACCCTATTCACTGGGGAGGAGAGTCATCCTCATCGCAACGAGGGCTTACTCGTCCTGATGCTACTTTCACGACACGTCCACACCGGACGAGTCCGCATCGTTCTTTTCGGGGAAAAGAGGTATGCGCAACAACCGGCCAATCTGGCAGCGCGAGTTTGAAATTCCGGACAATGCGACGTTGATGTCGACAACCGATGCGCAAAGCTACATGCGAACGCTGCGTTCATTGAGGCTAGCGGTTTTTCACGCGATGAATTTCAAGGTGAGCCTCATAACCTTGTCCGTCATTCCGATATGCCGCAGCAGGCGTTTGCCGACATGCGGACCAAGCCCTCGCGAGAGGAAACCGAGACCGTGCTGCGGGAGCGATTTTTGCTACGCTGGATATCGCCGGGCACACCGTACGCGGCAAACATGCGTGCTTTGTCGATCACTAGTGTTGGCGAGCTTTTGGCGGAAGGCGAAACCGCGCCCAGTTCGATAGTCGGAGTGATGCACTTGTGTAAGTTGCCCCGCCGAGGAGACGACAATGACAACGAAGGCTTTGGGCCGGCGGTTAGCGCCGGCGTTTGCACTAGCGATCGGCGTTGCCGGGTGTGGCGGCAGTGGCGATTCGGCCGGAACATCGGCACAGGAGAAGGCGGTAGCCGGCTCCGCGGGTCTAACCTTGGACAGTGCGTCGGCCCCTTCAGCAATCGTCAAGCTGCAGCGCTACAAGATTGATCCGGCGAAAGTCTTCGTTGCAGGTATCTCCTCAGGCGGTTTCGCGGCAGTGCAGATGCACGTTGCTCACTCGTCTACCTTCAAGGGAGCCGCTGTGTACGCTGGCGGGGTGTATTGGTGTGCAGGCGCCGGAGGAGCCGCGACGGCTTTGGCGAACTGTGGCGGCGAGACTCTTCCGACGAATCAGGCGTCGTATAACAGCACGCTGGTGCCATCCGAGGCGTACCTTGACGCGCAATCGTCCATCGGGACCATCGACCCGGCGACGAATCTGCGTGGACAGCCGGTCTATCTGTGGTCCGGCACGCTGGACGAGGTCGTCAATCCACGTGAGATGGCCGACCTTGACTCGGAATACGCACATTACGGAGCGAATGTTCATTTTGACAATACATTTCCCGCCGAGCACGGCTGGGAATCGCCTGACGGCGAACTTGCGTGCGGCACTCTCGGGAGTCCCTACATGGTGCGCTGTTCGGCCAATGGCGAAGTCTACGATTCAGTCAAGACGTGGTTGACGATGTTCCTCGGCCCATTGAAACCGCGCGAAAACGGAGCGCTGAATGGTACGCTGTCTTCATTCGATCAAACGGAGTTCGGGGCGTCCGAAAACGTTTCGATGAGTTCGACAGGCAGCGTTTTTGTTCCCCAAGCCTGCGCGAAGGGTGAAACGTGTGGATTCGTGCTCGCTCTGCACGGCTGTCTGCAGGAGGCATCACTGATCGGCAACCGCTGGGTAACCGAGGCCGGCATCAACGAATGGGCCGACACGAACAAGCTTGTGGTCGTGTATCCCGACACGTTCGCGTCGTCTGCGCCGGGGCCGACCAACCCGAACGCATGCTTCGACTGGTGGGGCTACTCCAATCAATACGACCCGAACTACGCGCTCAAGAGCGGCTTGCAGATGTCCGTGCTCTACGGGATGGTGCAACGCGTGACTGGCCGACCGTAGGGTCGTCCCGGTACGGTTCGACCCGGGCGCCGATAGCCGCCGACAACACTATCAACGGAGCGGATTTCGGTTTGTTTCATTCCACCGTCAGTTGGACCGTTTTCACTGGTGAAAGTCTGGGTGGCCTAAAACCACGAGACCCGCGCATCACCACGCTCGCTGGCGATCAATTGCACACGCCCTTCCTGGCCGAATCCGGGCCGACGGCGAATGCACCAAACCGACCCAACGCAGCCACTCCAAGCCACCATCGTCAGCGTCTCATCACGGCGAACTTCAGTCGGAGGGAACTCCATTCTCACTGTGGTCAGTGTCACGACCAACAAAAGGCACCATCATGGATAAATGCTGCATGTCGTCTGAGCGTTAAAATCGCAATCTGATTTGAAACGGTCCATTACACCGAACACCGCTCCCCGCCAGATGGTCCGGTCAGCGCTTCGACCAGTTCGGCAAGCGCAACGGGCTTGACGAAATGCCGCTCGAATCCTGCTTCGTTCGAACGCCTGCGGTCCTCGGTCAGCCCGTAGCCGGTCAGCGCGAACATCCTCACAGGCGCCACCGTGGGCTGTGCGCGCAGCGCGCGGGCGAGCTGATATCCGTCCATTCCGGGCAAACCAATGTCGAGTACCGCAAAGGCCGGCGAGAACGCCGCCGCCACCTCGAGCGCGGTCGCCGGATCGGTCGCCGTCGCTACGTGGAAGCCCAATTCGACGAGATAAGCTTCCATCGCCATGAGGCCATCCTTGTTGTCGTCGACCAGCAACACACGCGCGCCGTTGCCGACCGGGTGCGGCATGGCCGGCTGCTCCACGCAGTCGGTCGTGGGCGCCGGTGCGAGCGGGAGGGTGACGGTGAACGTCGCGCCCCTACCCGGTCCGTCGCTGCTTGCGACGACCGTGCCGCCGTGCAGCTGGACAAAGTTCTTCACCAGCGCAAGACCAACCCCGAGCCCGCCGTTCGCGCGGTCGATCGTCGTCTCTCCCTGCTCGAAAAACGAGAACATGCGCGGCATCAAATCCGCGCTGATTCCGACGCCGTTATCCGCCACCGACACGACGATTTCGGTGGCGCTCGTCACGGCTTTCACATGAATGCGCCCACCCGTCTGCGTAAACTTTGCCGCGTTGTTCAGCAGGTTACCGAACACCTGAGTGAGACGGAATGCGTCACCGCAGACGATGCCGCCATCGTCTGTGAGGTCTAGCGACAAGGTCTGCGAGCGCTGTTCGAGCACGGGGTTCGCTGCCTCGACCGCGCGCGCGAGCAACGTCGCGATCGGCACGGGCTCGCGCGCCAGTTCGATAGGGCCGCGGGTTATGCGACTTACGTCCAGCAGATCTTCCACCAGCCTCGATAGATGCGCCACCTGACGCTCGATGATCTCGTGTTGTCTGTCGGCCTTGCCGCCGTTCTGCTTGCGCACGAGCGCAAGCGCGGTCGAGATCGGCGCGAGCGGATTGCGAAGCTCATGGCCGAGCATCGCGAGAAATCGATCTTTTGCACCGTTCGCGTTGCGCAGATCCGCGAGCAGTGCTTCGCGCTCGGTGCGCGACTTCTCGACGGCCTCACGTGCGCGTACATAGCCGGTCACCTCGACGGCACTGAGGATCACGCCGTCGACGTTTCCGGAAGACGCGCGCAACGGGTCGAAATGAAGCGTATAGACGCGCTCTTCGGCGTCGCCGGGCCGGTTTGCCCGATATTCTTCATGGACGATCGGCACCCCATCGGCAAACACGCGCCGCAGCGCGGCGACAGTCGCGCCGCCCGCCTCTTCCGGAAATGCGTCGAGATAAGGCAGGCCGATCAGGTTCGCACGGCCGACCATCGCGAGATAGCGGGGATTCGTCAACTGGAACGTATGCCGGTTGCCAAGCAGCAGGGCCGACGCGATCGGCGAATTCATCAGCATGGCATCCCGCTGAAGCTCGGCGCTCTGTCGGCGGCGCATCTCGTCTTCGAGCGACGTCGCCCGTTGCTGCGCGAGCGCGAGTCTCAGGTGCAGGTCGTGAGAGCCCGCATTGCGCAACGTACGGGTAAGGAATACATGGTGGTGTGCGTCGCAAATGTGACGAAATGGCGGCGTATGCTCCGCGCCGATGAACTCCCGGTCCGGATACGCGCAGAAGAGCGAGAACCGGTGCTCGCGGGCGAGTCCGTTCCACAGGTGTTCCAGATGCAGCGCTGCTTCGCCGAGGCCCTGCGCGTAAAGGATCGCGACCATCTCCCCGAACGCGTGCACCGGCTGCCCCCGTCGTACGGTCCGCGCGACAAGCGCGCCCACCGTCGACATGAAGCGCGCTTCGTCGGGCCACCCGTCGACCATGAAGCCGTCGAGCGCCGCATGCGCGTCGACGAAAATGGCATCGCGCGCTCGACGGGTGGCAGTATCGGCCGAGTCTAGCCATGACGTCATTGCGGTGACGTGATCGGCGGTCGCGATCGCGATGGCACTCCCCCCGGCGTCGAGCGCGCGCTGCAAAAACGTACCGACGTCCTCAATCAACTCGACGTCGGACTCGTAGAATTGGACGAAATGGCTGGCATCGTCTTCCGGGTGCCGAGCCGCAGCCCGGTCTGTGCTGATCCTCATCGTTAAACCGTATCAAAGCTTCCGCCGCGAGCCGCGAGACTCGCGGTCGAACATTGGGAGAAACGCGCGGGCATCGCTACGAGCGCGCAAGAACCGTACCCTGCGCCGCATTTGCATACACTGAGACGGGCGAACGCGTTGCGGTGGGAAGCGGGACGACACGGACTTCACTTACAACCTGAAGGTCCAGGGACCGGAGCGCCGATAAGGCTGACACATCCCGGTAGAAGCCCCGAGTGAGTACATTGAGGTCTCCACGGCCGTCTGACAGATGACGAAGCATGACGCTCGCGTGAGTGGCAGACTGCTATCGGCGGCGAAAGGTTGCAGCTGGCCGAGTGCTGTCCGACTTGGTCGGCTGAGCCCGACCACCCTTTGCGGACATCCGGCGCTCGGAGGACAATGCCCTTGCGAATCTCTTCCGAGCATGCCCAACATGGCTAAATTTCGGCCCGATGGATGGCATACCGTCACGCCCCGAATCGTCGTAAGCGATCCGGAAAACCTGATCACATTCATCAAGATGGTGTTTCAGGCAGAGGGCGAATTCCATCACGGGCGGCCTGCCGAAATCATGATCGGCGATTCTGTCGTGATGGTTAGCGGCGGAGACGGCCTTCGTGATCCGATGCCGGCGTTTCTGTATGTCTACGTCGAGGACGCCGATTCGACCTACGAGCGGGCGATTGCGGCGAATGCGATCTCACTCGAAGTTCCGACCGACATGCCATACGGCGACAGGCGAGCGATGGTAAGAGATCCGTGGGGAAACAGATGGCAGATTGCCACACATCAGCGCGACCTTTCAGCTGCCGAGATCCGTTTAAGGTTGGCCAACGACAGATAGGCCGCGCCCGAGAGGTGGTTTACGGCGAGCGCGTGCCAGCAGGACAAGGGCTGGAAGTGAGCGACGGCCGAGCCGGCGGTCGCACGCTGGGGCAATTTGCAATAATGAAGCGGCGAATGTTGCTCGCCGCTTCCTCCCTCCGTCTCCTTCGCACTAAAACATCGCGGTCGTAGACACCCCTTCGACGGCTCCTATGGCGATTCTATTCGTGCCATAGCGATCAACCTGAATCCAGGGCGATCAAGGCGATCCCGCCGAGCCCGCTGTGGGACGTTCGACGCAGGTGGGCCGGTGCCTCGACCAGCATGACCTCGAGCGTCGGACGCACGTGCAGTTCCTGAATGTGGCCGCCGACGGTGCGGCCGCCTTTTAGTCCAAGGAGTCCGTGCAGATGCAGCGATGGCCGGCCATCGTCTCCCTTGGCGACATCGCCCAGGATGGAGATCACCTCGCACTGCTCGTCCACGGAGATCGGCTCATAGGTCTTTGTTTCCCAGTTGAGCCATGCCACGACGCCGCACTGCAGCGCGCCTATCGCACTGACCTGGGCGCCTTCGATCCCATTGTCGCCAGCGAAAGCCTTGAGGCCGCCGACGGCTTCCTCCCCCGTATCGAAGACGACCACGTGCGTGCGGCCACCTTGGGCGTCGGTCTCAAGAAGCTTCGATTTCATGTTGGCTCACCTCTGTCTTCATCGTCTGCTATGTGCACTCTGCGATTCCCGAATTTACAAAGGGCACAGTTATCCCAACTATTTGCCCTTGTCGGCGAACTGCGTGCACGCGATCGAACAAGCGCTCGACGGCGAAGCGTACGACGCCGTATACGGCAGTTTCGCGAATGCGGAGATCGAGCGCGATGCGAAGCGGGCGGTGGCCAATTCGGTTGCAAGGTACGTGGCGCTTCTCGACGATCGCTCGGTGTGATCGTCGATCTGACGGCCGCTTACGCGCGCGTAGGAAATGAAAGACATGGAAGGGTATAAGGCTTGCTCGATCGTCGGCACATCGAAGAAGGAGAAGCCCATGTCTAACGATCGATTAACGAGCGCTCCTGGCCGCGAGTCGTTAGCGCAAAACAACACGCCCGCAGACCAGGTGTCCCACGGCCGCCGCAAGGTCGTGCAAAGCGCCGCGGCCGGTCTGGCCGCGGTCTTCGCCGGAAACGCGCTCGCAGCCGATCCCGGCGCGCCGGGTAGCCAAGCCGCTGACGCACCCGCAGCACCCGCGCCGGCCGTTCCCGACGCGAACGCGGCGCTAAGCGATCCGCGCGATCTGTATCCGCACCCGCCGTTTCAGGATCAGCAGCAGCCGTGGCCCGGCCTTGCGAGCCGCATGACGCCGCGTCCCGATCATGGCGAGTCCAGCTATCGCGGCAGCGGACTGCTGGCGGGCCGCAAGGCGTTGATCACCGGTGGCGATTCGGGCATCGGTCGCGCGGCGGCGATCGCGTTCGCACGCGAAGGCGCAGACGTATCCATCATCTATCTGCCCGCCGAGGAGCCGGACGCGCGCGAGGTCGTGGCACTGATTCGCGGCGCGGGTCGCAAAGCGCTCGCGATACCCGGCGACCTTCGCGACGAAGCGTTCTGCAAGCAGGCCGTCGATCGCGCGGCGAACGGCATGGGCGGCCTCGACATCCTCGTCAACAATGCGGCACGCCAGCACAGCCACGATTCGATTCTCGACATCAGCACCGAGGAATTCGACTGGACCTTACGCACCAACCTGTACGGCATGTTCTGGATCACGAAGGCTGCGATCCCGCATATGCCACCGGGTGCGGCGATCGTCAACACGAGTTCGGTGAATGCCTACAATCCGTCGGTGAACCTGCTCGACTACGCGATGACGAAGGCCGCGATCGCGAACTTCACGAAGTCGCTGGCCAAGCAGATGATCTCGCGCGGCATCCGCGTGAACGCGGTGGCGCCCGGTCCGTTCTGGACGCCGCTGCAGGTCAGCGGCGGCCAGACGATGAAGAACCTCGAGAAGTTCGGCGCCGACACACCGATGGGACGTCCGGGTCAGCCTGCGGAAATCGCGCCGGTTTATGTGGCGCTGGCGATGGCGCGCGCGAGCTATGTGACGGGGCAGGTGTATGGCGCGACGGGCGGCGAGGGTCCGCCGTGAGCGCATGGGACAAGGGATCGCTGCGCGACGCGATGCGTGGAACACGCCGTTTTCTACTTCGGGTATGCCCACGGCGGGCAACCGGCCTGATTTTCGCAAAGCCAGTAGTAGCAGGCGGCTTCGTGAGAGGCAAAATCATCACCGCGCTCACGAAGGCGTTCTCGCCATTGGGCAACGTCCATTACCGAAGCATGCGCACCGTCGGCGGTCCAGAGCGCTGCCATCAGATATTTGTCTACTTCGATCGGCGTCCCATTAAGGATAACAGTCGGGATTGCCAGAGATTCAGTCAACATGGACCAGGTCACGCCCGTCGATTGCAGTAGTATGACGGTACGCTGATTGCTAGCGCCCATGTGTGTTCGTAACGGCTGCGTTTCGGACAGACCGGTATCCGCTGCGCAAGAAGAAATCCAGCGTACAGGCGCTTTGGCCACTTCTGACACCACGTGCGCCGAAAGCATGCCCAGTGTGGCATCGGTAGCGTAACGGATATTCACCGTGCATCCGCCACAACGCACCACCGCATTCCGGGCATGTGAGCGCCGATCTGTCTCCGATGCGATCCATGTCCTAAGCGCGCCGGGCGGCGCGCGGGCGTGATCAGTGCGCGGCGGCGCTGGCCATCTGCTGCGGCGCGGGCTGGCGCGTAAAGCGGTCGATTGCGAAGTCGTCGAGCGGCAGCGAAGCGTTGCCGTCGAGCACGAGTTCGGACACGAGCCGCCCGCAGGCCGGTCCGAGCTGGAAACCGCTGCCGCAATAGCCGAACGAATAGACGAGATTCGACGCGCGGCGGCTAGGAGAGAGCACGGGCAGTGCATCGTCGGTGAACGCCTCGACGCCGGCCCACGCGCGGTTCACGCCGAGATGCCGCAAATGCGGGAAGAGATCGACGACGGTATTGGCGCTACGCACGAGCCGCGCGAAATCGACTTCGCCATGCCGGCCGTGCAGATCGGCGATACCGATCAGCTTGCCGCCGATCACGACCGTGCCGTTGTCGAACTGCTTGAACGACAACGGACGCCCGGTCGCACCCAGCGTCGCGCGGCAGAACGGCGCGACGCGATGCGTGACCATCAGCATCAGCCCTTCGGGATGCACGGGCACGCGCTCGCCCACCTGTTCGGCCAGTTGTCCCGCCCACGCGCCCGCCGCGACGACGAGTTTGTCCGCGCTGAACTCGCCGCGCGGCGTCTGCGCGAACCAGCGCGTGCCGCGCTGCTCGATGCGGGTGACGGGCGTGCCCTCGAAGAACGCCGCACCATGCCGCTGCGCGGCGAGCCGGAAGGCGGTGGTTGTCCTGAACGGCAGCGCATAGCCGTCGCGCTCGACCCAGATGCCGCCCGTCACGTGTCGCGCGAGCGCCGGCTCGAGTTCGAGCACGCTCGCGCGGTCGATCAGCTTTTCATGCGTGAAGCCGTGCGCTTCGAGTTGCGCGACGCGCGCGCGGCATTCGTCGAGTTCGGCTTCCGTCTCCGCGATCTTCAACTGGCCGGACGGCACGAAGCCGCCGTCGTCGCCGATCGTTTCGCGCAGGCTGTGCCAGATTTCGCGCGACATCAACGCGAGCGGAATCTCGGGCAGCGGGCGGCCGAGCGTGCGCACGCCCCCCGCATTGACGCCCGACGAATGTCGCGCAACGTAGTCGGCTTCGAGCACGATCACGCTCGTGCCGCGCGCGGCCAGATGGAACGCGCTGCTAGAGCCGTGCAGCCCGCCGCCGATCACCAGCACGTCGGCTTCGCGCACGGCGCTGGAAGAGGACAGGGCAGCGTCATTCACCGGCGAGTTCTCCGAGCGTCAGCGGCTTGATGGGCGGACGGATGCGGTAATAGCCGACTTCGCCCGGCGGCACCTTGCGCGCGTCGGCGATGATTTCGGTGACGGTCAGCCCGCACATGCGTCCCTGACACGGGCCCATCCCGCAGCGTCCGAACGACTTCGCCTGGTTCGGGCCGAGGCAGCCGAGTTCGACGAAACCGCGCACGTCGCCCGCCGTCACTTCCTCGCAGCGGCACACCACCACGTCGTCGCGCGGAATGCGGTTCGCGTCGCGCGGGCGGTACAGGCTGTCCAGAAACGGACGGATGCGCATCACGCTCTCCAACGCGCGGCGGTGCGGCGCGGCTTCGCGCTCACAGGCGGCTGCATCGATTGCACCGAGTTGACTGGCAACGCGCAGCGCGGCGAGCGCGCCCTGTTGGGCCGCCGCCAGCGCGCCGCCGATACCGCCGCCGTCGCCCGCGACGAAGGTGCCCGGCACGTCGAGTTCGCCCCATGCGTCGGTGGTCGGTGCGAAGCATAGCTGCGCGGCGTCCCAATGGTGTTGGGCGCGCAACGACAACGAGAACTGCGTATTCGGCACGACGCCCTGATGCAGCAGGATCATGTTCGCGTCGATCCGCTGCGCACGGCCTTGCGTGGTGAAACTCAGCGCGGCGGCGCGCTCGACGCCTTGCGCGTCCTGCTTCGACTCGACGCGCAGATCGTCGGCGGCTTCGTAGATGGGCACGCCCGCGGCGCGCAGCGTGCGGAGCAGTTGCAGGCCCTTGCTCAGGAACGGCCACGCGCGCAACGCCGACAGCAGATGTTTCTTCGCGCGCCAGCGGTCTTCGTGACGAGTCGTGTCGACGAGTGCGCGGATCGGCACGCCGGCACGTACGTACTGCCAGCCGAGGAGATAGAGCAGCGGACCGCAGCCCGCCAGCACGGGCGGCTGGGCGGGCACCTCGCCCGCGCTTTTCAGCAGGATCTGCGCGGCGCCCGCCGTCAGTACGCCGGGCAGCGTCCAGCCGGGAATCGGAAACGGCCTTTCCAGCGCGCCCGTGGCCAGAATCACGCGGCGTGCGTCGAAGCTGCCGACCTTGCCGTCCTTCAGATAGTGCACCGCATGTTCGCGCGTCACCTGCCACACGGACGCATGCGCGACATGCCGTGCGCCAGAGCGCGCGAAGGCGTCGGCGAGCGATGCGCCCGCTGCGTAATCTGGGCCGAGAATCTCCTTGCGGCGCGCATCGGCGCGGCCGATCGCACGATAGATCTGCCCGCCGACGGCGTCCTGCTCGTCTAGGAGCACCACTGACAGGCCCGCGCTCGCGGCGCGCGTCGCCGCGCTCATGCCGGCGGGACCGGCGCCAACCACGACGACATCGACGGCTTCCGAGGGGAAACTCGACACGGTTTCGACAGCGTAATCAGCGGGCATGAGCGTCCTCCAGCGACACATCGACGGGCGGCAGATCGCGCGCGCCCTCCTGCGAGCGGATGCGCATGCCGGCGCGCACGGTCACCATGCAGCTTTGCCGGCTCGGCACGCCGTCGATCTCGACGAGACACTCGAAGCACGCGCCCATCATGCAATACGGCGCGCGCGGCGCGCCCGAGACGGGTGTCGCACGGAACCGCGCGATGCCGGCAGCGAGCAACGCCGCCGCCACCGACCGGCCGCCAGGCACGCGCAGCGGCTGATCGTTGAACCAGATGTCGACCGGCGCATCGGCGCCGGGCAAGGCCTTGAAGAGCGGTGTGGAGGTCATGTCGGAATCAGTGAGCGGGGGTGAGTGCAGGGGATTCGAGAAAGCGCGTGCCGGACAGCGCGGGGATTTCAGCGGGCATCGCGCCGCCGGCGATCCACGGTGCGATGCGCAGCGCGTGCGCGGCGGCCAGCGTCACGCCGCTGTGGCAGGTGACGACGAACGCGCCGGGATGGCGTGCGGATTCGTCGTAGATTGGAAAGCCATCGGAGCTGTAGACGCGCAATGCGGCCCACGTGCGCACCAGCCGCACGTTCTTCAGCAGCGGAAAGGCGCGCACGCCGCGCCGCGCAATGTCGGATAGCACGGGCGTCGTCGTGAAATCGTCGAAACCGACTTCTTCCATCGAATCGCCGAATTGCAGCGTGCCTTCGTCGGTTTGGCGCACGTTGAGGGTCGGGTAACGCAGGAACGGCGCGACCCGTTCGCTGATCAGCACCTGTCCGCGATTCGGTGCGACGGGCGCATGCAGTCCGACGTGCGGCGCGAGCGCGCGATTGCCGAGGCCCGCCGCGAGCACGACGCGCGCCGCGCGGTAGGTGCCGCGTTTGCCTTGTACCGTGAAGCCGCCGTGTTCGGGTGTGATGCGCAGCGCTTCCTCGTTGTTGACGAGCTTCACGCCGCGCCGCTGCATGCCCGCGTGGAGCGCGCGCAGCAGCTTGAGCGGATTGACGTGGCCGTCCATCGGCGTGTAGCTCGCGCCGATCACGTCCGGGCCGATTTCGGGAATACGCTCTCGCACTTCGCGCGCATCGAGCAACTGATACGGGTAGTCGCCCAGTTCACGCTGCAAGGCGCCGAGACGCTTCGCGCGTTCTGCGATTTCGTCTTCGGAGAAAAAGAAGTGGAAGCCGCCCGGCTGGCGCAGCGCGACGTCGATACCGGTTTCGTCGAGCAACGCCGCAGCCAGCGACGGCCAGCGCGAAGCCGAGCTGCGCGACCAGCGTGCATACGGCGACAAGCCATAGCCCTTGCCCTGAATCCAGACCAGCCCGAAGTTGCCGCGCGACGCGCGCAACGCGCCGTCGTCCTGGTCGAGCACGGTGACGTTCGCGCCTTCGCGCGCAAGGCCCCAGGCAACGGCGGAGCCGACCAGTCCGCCACCCAGCACGAGCACGTCGGGGTTGTCGGAAACGTGATGAATCATCGAGCTTCTCCAATGAGGATGCGGTCCAGTCCGACCATGCGGTCGAGCAGCACCATCAGCAGAACCGTGCCGACGATCAGCACCGCCGACACCGAAGCGACGAGGGGATCGATGGTCTGCGCGATCTGGTTGTACATGGCGACGGGCAGCGTGGTCGTGCCGGGTGTCGCGACGAAAATGGTCATCGTCAGCTCGTCGAAGCTCTGGATGAACGACAGCACCCATCCGCCCGCGACGCCCGTGCGGATCATCGGCAGCACGACGCGGCGAAACGCGGTGAAGCGGCTCGCGCCGCACGACAGCGCCGCGCGCTCGGCATCGCGATCGAGCCCGACGGCTGACGACAGCGCGAGGCGCAGCGCATACGGCAGCACGATGATCACGTGCGTCGCCACCAGCGCCCAGAACGAACCGCTCAGATGCAGCAGCGACAGAAAGCGCAGGAACGCGATGCCGAGCACGACGGCGGGAATCATCATCGGCGACAGGAAGAAGCTCATCAGCGCGCCACGGCCCGCGAAGCGATAGCGCGCAATCGCGAGCGCCGCGGGCACCGCGAGCGCCACGCCGATGGTCGCCGCCGCGAACGCGAGCCGCACGGAAAGCCAGAATGCCGACACGATGTCGTCGTTCTCGAGAATCGCGCGAAACCAGCGCAGCGACGCGCCGTCGAAGGGCATCGAAATGAAGCCCTTGTCGGTGAACGCAACCAGCATCACGACGACGAGCGGCGCGAGGATGAAAGTGAGAAACAGCGCGTTGAACAGCAGGCCCCAGAATCCGTTCAGTTTCATGGCGTCACTCGAAAATATGCTTGAAACGGCGCTCGGCGAGACGGCTGCAGCCCATCACGATCGCGACGTTCGCAATCAGCAGCAACACGGCGATGCTCGCGCCGAGCGGCCAATTCAGTGTGCCGAGGAATTCGTCGTAGGCGGCGGTGGCGACCACTTTCAGACGGCGCCCGCCGATCAGCGCAGGCGTCGCGAACGCCGACGCCGACAGAGCGAACACGATGATCGAACCCGACAGCACACCGGGCATGATCTGCGGCAGCACCACGCGGCGGAACACGCGCAACGGCGAACCGCCCATCGACAGCCCCGCCCATTCGACCTGCGGATCTAGCTTTTGCAGCGTCGCCCACACCGACATCACCATGAACGGCACTAGCACATGCGTGAGCGCGATGATCATGCCCGTCATCGTGAAGACGAGGCGGATCGGCTCGGAGGTGATGTGAAAGGCTTGCAGTGCATTGTTGAGCACGCCGTTATTGCCAAGCAGAATCTGCCAGCCGAGCGTGCGCACCACGACGGAAATCAGCAACGGGCCGAGCACGATCAGCAGACACAGCGACTGCCAGGGCCGCTTCATCCGCGCGAGCACGATGGTTTCCGGCACGCCGAGCAGTACACTCAGCAGCGTCACGGCGAGCGCGAGACTCACCGTGCGCAAAAAGATTTCGCCGTAGTACGGATCGCTCAGCACTTCGACGTAGTTTTTCAGCGTGTACGCGGCCTGCACGCCGGCGACATCGCTGAACACGCGAAACGACAGCAGCAGCGTCAGCACGAGCGGCACGAACAGCAGCGCGCCGAACAGCAGCAGCGCCGGCGAAGCGAGCAGCCAGGGCGCGGCGCCCGCGCGTGAATCGTCAAGCGTTGCCATGAGCACGCTCCCGGGTCAGCACGCGCAGATCGTCGTCGGTGAACGAGAGTCCGACTTCGTGGCCTTCGTCGGGCGGCGGCGCGCCGAAGTTCGGCTGCGCGATATGGAGTTTGCCGAGCGCCGTATCGACTTCGAGCAGCCACTGGTTACCGATGAACACGCGGTTCGCAATACGTCCGTGCATGCGCGCGTCGCCATTCGCAAGGCGTACTTTCTCCGGGCGAATGTAGACGTGCACTGCGCCTTCGACATCGCGCCCTTCGTGCGGCACGTGCAGCGTCGTGCCCGCCACATCCACGACGGCGCAGCGCGGATTACGCTCCCGCACTTCGCCAGGCAGCGTGTTGGTACGCCCCAGAAAGGTCGATGCGAACGGCGTAGCGGGACGTTCGTAGGCATCGAACGGCGTGCTCAGTTGCGCGATGCGCCCCTTGTGCAGCACGGCGATGCGGTCGCTCATCGTCATCGCTTCGACCTGGTCGTGCGTGACGAGGATCGTCGTTATGCCGAGGCGCTTCTGGATCGCGCGCAGTTCGATGTGCATTTCCTCGCGCAGCTTCGCATCGAGATTCGACATCGGTTCGTCGAGCAGCAGCAGGTTGGGGCGCATCGCCAGCGCCCGCGCGATCGCGACGCGCTGGCGCTGGCCGCCCGACAGTTCCTTCGGATAACGCGCGTCCAGGCCGTTGAGCCGCACAAGATCGAGCGCTTCGGCGATGCGCGCCGCGCGCTCGTCGCGCTTCATGTTGCGCATTTCGAGACCGAAGCCGACGTTGCCCGCGACCGTCATATGCGGAAACAGCGCATAGCTCTGAAACACGACGCCCATACCGCGCTTTTCGGGGCGCTCGTACGTGATGTCGCGTCCGCTGAGCGTGATGCGGCCCGCGCTCGGCGTGACGAAGCCGGCGATCATCTGCAGCGTGGTCGTCTTGCCGCAGCCGGACGGCCCGAGCAGCGACAGGAACTCGCCGCGTTCGACGGACAGATCGAGCTGCTCGACCGCAGTGAAATGGCCGTAGCGCTTCGAGATGCCCTGCAGGGTGAGAAAGGTCATGGCGTCGGTCCTGTGCGGAGTCGGGACGTAGGAACTGTGAAGCGGCTATGAAGCGGTTGCGCCGCTCAGCGTTCGACCGAGCGGTTCCAGCGCTCTGTCCATTCCGTGCGATGCTGATTGATCGTGGTCCAGTCCATCGCCGTGAGCTTGTTCACCTGTTCCGGACCATACGGCACGCGCGCTGCGACCTCGGGCGTCAGCTTGACCGTTTTGTTGACGGGGCCAAGTCCGATTGCTTGCGCCTGCATTGCCTGCACTTCGGGGCTCAGCAGATACTGGATGAACTGCTGCGACAGCTTCGGCTGTGCGTTCTCGGCGAGCGTGCAGGCCGCTACCTGCAGCGCGACGCCCCCTTCCTTCGGATACACGAACTTGAGCGGAAAGCCCGTGTTTTGCAACGCGACGGCGCGACCGCTGCCATACGGCGCGATGATGACGTCGCCCGCCTGCATCAGGCCGTCCATTTCGCCGGGCGTCGGCGCCCACGACAGCACGTCGGGTGCGACCTGCTTCGTCATCGTGTTGAAGCCGGGGTCGATATTCTTTTCGCCGCCGCCGTTCAGGCGCGCGAGCATCACGAGTGTATGCAGTCCATACGTGTTGGTGATGGGCGGCACGCCGAGCTTGCCCTTCAGGCGCTTGTCGGTGAGCGCCTGCCATGAATCGGGCGCGGGCAGGCCGAGCTTTCTGAACGCCTCTTCGTTGTAGCCGATGCCCGTCGCGACCATACCGACTCCGACGGCCGTCGGGCCGAGCCGCGCGAGCGGGTAGAGGTCTTTCATCACGGGCGCATCTTCGACCTTCGCGCACAGGCCGAGCTGCATCGCCTGATACATGGGGCCGTCGTCCATCACCGCGACGTTGATCTGCTGATGCCCTTTCTGCGCCTGCAGCTTCGCGAGCGTATCGCTCGAATTGCCCGCCACATAGACGATCTTCACGTCATGCGCTTTTTCGAACGGCGGAATGACTTTCTGCCGGTACAACTGCTCGTTCGAGCCGCCGACGTTCGCGACATACAGCGTAGTTTCGGCGTGGCCGTGCAACGGAGCGGTCAGACAGACGACGGACAGTGCGGAGGCGAAAGCGTGGAGCGTAGAACGGCAACGGCGGCGCAGCGATTCTTGCATGACGGCGATCTCCGGTCAGTGTGGGAATGGACGCTCTGGTGGCGTGTCCATACATCACAGTCTGTGCCGCAATGGTCATATGGTCCAATACGAATAAAATAGCAATCTATACATGGTTGATATGGGTTGAAACCGATGAACCTGAAACATGTCGAGGCATTTCGCGCGGTGATGGTCGCCGGGTCGATGACGGCGGCGGCCAAAGCGCTCTTCACGTCGCAACCGAACGTGAGCCGTCTGATCTCGCAGCTCGAACGGGAGACGGGCTTGCTGCTGTTTCAGCGCAGCGGCGTTAGGCTGATCCCGACCAGCGAGGGCACGGCGTTTTTCCGCGAGGTGGAGCGCGCATATGTCGGCTTGCAGGGGCTCGCGAACGCCGCCGCGCAGATTCGCAATCTGGGCAGTGGGCGTCTGCGCATCGCGGCGATGCCTTCAGCGGGCCTCACGCTCGTGCCGCATGCAATCAAGCGTTTTCAGGCGCTGCATCCCGGTGTGACCGTGTCGCTGCACGTCAACACGTCGGGCACGGTGAATCACTGGACGGCGTCGCAGTTCTGCGATCTGGGCGTGGCGGTGTACATCAGCGAGGCGTCGAATTGCGAAGTTGAGATGCTGTCGACAGTGGCCGCCGTCTGCGTGATGCCGGCGGTGCACCGGCTTGCTTCAAAAGCTGTGATCAGGCCCGCTGATCTCGAGGGCGAGTCGTTTATCTCGCTGTGTCACGGCGATGGCACGCGCGCGCAGATGGACGAGGTGTTCCTGCGTGCGGGCGTCGAACGCAAGCTGGCGATCGAGGCGCAATACACGGCGATCTGTTGCGAGCTGGTGCGCTGCGGCATGGGCGTGACACTCGCGCATCCGGGCGTGGCGCTGGACTTCGCCGGGCCGGACATCGCGATCCGGCCGTTCTCGCCGGCGGTCATGTTCCCGATGTATTTGCTGTTTCCGCCGCACCGGCCACGCGAGCGGCTGGCGTCGGCGTTTATCGAAGTGCTGCGCGCGGAGCACGACGAGTTGATGGAGAAGATGGCGCGGATCGTGCCGGACTCAGCGTCGAAGAAAACCCGCCAGCGAAGCGGCAAACGCGCTGTTCAATAACGTTGCCGCGGACCCGTCGGGGTATCGCGGCAACGCTGCGAGCCCATTGTATTTGCCCGGTATTCCAACTCAGACAAACAGAAACGGGACGAAGAACAGTTGCGGCGTGCAGTTAGCAGAATTATGAGAAGAGAGAGCCTGATATCAGGCTGGGTCACCTTGCTGATCGAATGGGCGTGCAAACGAGCGTCTTTTACCGGAAACTGCCAGACGTTGTCGAGCAATTGCGTCAGAGCCGACAAGAGAAGAGGGAGGGCGAGCGCTGGCGGTCTCATCTGCGTTTCGCCAGGAAGCTGCGCTTTGCGAAACACCAGCTCGATGAAGCGGGGCGAAAATTTACCACCGTCAGTGTCTTCCGCTGTGTTAGGGGTTGTGCCTCGATCGGACGCACAGATCAGGCTGTTCCAGTTCGTGCGCGACTATTTGTAGTTCCAGGCGAACGCTGCTATCTACAAAAGAGTCAATTAAAGCATTTGCTGAAAGGTTAAAGCATTAGTTGAAGAAACTTGCATCAAAGCGGAAGCTGAATTTTGTTTTCAACTTCCGCTTTATTTGTCAACCCCGCACACACCGAAACCCCGCATACACATACTGATAGTGCGGCTGAAACCAGTTGCGAAATTCCGGCCGCAGCATGCACAGCGCGGTACGCGCCGAACCGCCCTTCAGCACGTAATGCTGTCCATCGAAGAAGTTGGCCGAATAGCCGGGATAGAACGGAAACGCTTCGAACCCCGGCAGCGCTTCGAATAGCGTCGAGGTCCATTCCCAACCGTTGCCGAACTGACCTTCCGCACCGAACGTGCTGACGTTGTCCGGATACGCATCGACGGGCCGTGGGTCCCAGCTGCGGAAATCGAAATTCCCCGATGCCGCGTGCGGCGCGCCGTGCGCCGCGCGTTGCCATTGCGCCTCTGTCGGCAGGGCTTTGCCGGCCCAGCGCGCGTAGGCGCTTGCTTCGGCGTGGCTCACGTAGACGGGCCAGTCGAGCGGCAGCGGCACGTCGTCGAACATCGTGCGCAGCGTCCATGCGGTGCGGCCGTCTTCCGACGTGCGTTGCGACCAGCCGGCCGGATGCTCGATGCACTCCGCTTCCTTCCACGCCCAGTCTTTCGGCGACCACCACTTCGGCTCGCGATAACCGCCGTCTTCGAGGAACTCGAGGAACGCACCGTTCGTGACCATGTATCGATCGATCTCGAACGCGGGCACCTCCACGCCCATCGCGCCGAATTCATTGTCCCAGCCGAAACGGCCGGCCTCGCGCGGCATGCCGAGCACGGTCGTGCCGGCGGGCACGCGGACCATCGACGACAACTCGTCGCGCTGCTCCGTGCGTGTCACCACCGGTTCGCGCAACGCGGTGTTTTTCTGCGCGAGCGGCAACTGATGGAGCATGTACGCGAGCGTTTCCGCGTGCATCAACCGATGCTCGATCGCGACGTTCAGCAACTGCACGGCCGCTTCATCGCCCACCGGGTTGCCGAGTTCGTCGAGCGCGGCGTCGATCTGGCGGCGCGCTCGCATCGCATACTCGCGCAGGGCGTCGAGCGACGGCCAATCGCTGGGCTGATCGGTGGGAAAGCCACCGTCTACCGGATCGATGCCGAATGCGAACAGCTGATCGAGTTCCGGTGCGAAAGCCGGCAGATCGAACAGACGCTGGTCGAACAGATTGCGATCGAACGCTTCGAGATGGCCGATATAGAACACGACACGGTGACGCTCGCGGATCGGCCGTTCATAGAGGTAGTCGGGTTTGACGATTGCAAACAGGTCATCGGTGACTTGACGCGCGTCGTGCAGGCGCTGCACGAGCGGATGATGCGGGGCAGGGTCGCGATTCATTGGGGCCGGGTCTCCATGCAACACGGTTGCCGTGGGGGGCGGTCTGAAAACTTTACCCCCTTGCAGACGGCGTGCCAAGACGGACCGAGCGACCGTTCAGCCCCGCCCAGCCGCTCAGACCTGCCGCAAGCCTTCGAGATCGACGATGTGAATATGCTTGCCCCGCGTGTCGATCAGGCCACGTTTTTGAAATCTTGACAGCGTGCGGCTGACCGTTTCGAGCGTCATGCCGAGGTAGCTGCCCATGTCCTCGCGCGTCATGCGCAGGTTGAATTCCGACCACGAGTAGCCGCGCTGCGCATTGCGCTGCGACACGTCCAGCAGGAAGGCGGCGACGCGTTCGTCGGCGGACAGAGAGCCGAGCACCATCATCTGCGCGGCCTCGCTGACGATCTGCGCACCCAGCAGCTTGTGCATGCGCTCCTGGATCGAACCGATTTCGCGACAAAGCTGCTTCAGCGCACTGTATGGAACGATGCACACCGTGCTGTCTTCCAGCGCGAAGGCGCTGCACGCATGGATGTCCGCGCTGATGCCGTCGAGCCCGAGCGGCTCGCCCGCAAGACGCAGGCCGGTGACCTGCTCGCGGCCGTCGCGATGGATCATCACGGTCTTCATCGAGCCGGAACGCAGCGCGTAGATGCTGTCGAAGCGGTCGCCGCTGCGATACAGTGCTTCGCCGCGCGGCACCGAGCGCGCCGAGCAGATCAGCGTTTCGAGCTTCGGCAGCTCCTCCGCCGACAGCCCCTGCGGCATGCAGATCTGACGCATCGAACAACTGGAGCAGCGCGCGGCGGTGCGTGCGGTGGCGCGTCCCGCCATGGACTCGCGGCTGCCGCTCGCGGCAGAGCCGGCGGAGCGGGTCGAGGAACGGGGCACAGCGGTAGGATTCAGCATGTTCTGCGCGCGATTGATTATTGGTAGTGGTGAAATTGTCCCACCCGTTATGACCCTCAACGGGTGGCAAAGTGACGCGTTCGCTGCTTCGCTTTCCTGGCGACGGTGGTGCGCCGACGAAGGTGGGAAGGTGAGCCGCCGCGGCCGATGTCGGCGTCGTGGCTCACCGTCTTGCGCATGATGACCGTGTCAGACGGGTTGCTTGTCGGCGCCCGCGGCGGACGGTACCAGCAGAACCGGCAGCGTGGCCTGGCGCACGCAGCGTTCGGCGACACTGCCGAGAATCAGCCGCTGGAAGCCACGCCGCCCGTGCGTGCCCATTACGAGCAGGTCGGCGTTGAATTCGGCGGCGGCGTGCAGCACGATCTCGGCGACATCGCCGAGCGACGAAGCCTCGGAAACCCCCGGGTCGCCTTTCACACCTTGCTCGGCCATCACTTTCGAAAACTCGGCACGCAGCTCCTGGCCTTCCTCGATCAGCCGGTTGCGCAGGATCGACGGGTCGTAGCCGGGCGCCTCGAAGTACATCGGCGTATTTTCGACGACATAAAACGGCCGCAGCACAGCGCCATTCGACTTGGCGAGTTCGAGCGCCGCTTCGAACGCACGGCGCGAGGTATTGCTGCCGTCGACCGCTACAAGGATGCGTTTGTACATATCGGCTCCACGTCAAAAAAGCGTCTGCCACATTGCTAGCCGCGGCAGGGTTTATTGATGTTTTATACCAATGGAGCTTAGATGATTGCCGGAAAAGATGCACTCGACCAGGATGTAAATCAAACATTTGCCAAATATTCAGACCCGGCGCGGACGAAATGGCGGGCGCGGCGGCGCGCGCGAGTGGCCTTGCATGCTTACAAACCGCATAAGTTTGCTTAAGCTGGAACAAGGTTGGCCTTACAATCAGGCCATATTCAGACAAGCTGGCCAGTCCGCTGATGAACGATCGAAAAACCAAGGGCTTACCCGACCAGATCTACGGCGACATTCTCAACCGCATCCTCGAAGGCGAGTACAAGGAAGGCGAACGGTTGCCGACCGAGCATGCGCTGGCGGAGCGTTTCGCCACGTCCCGGCCGACTGTGCGCGAAGCGCTCGCGCGATTGCGGGCCGACGGCATCATCTCGACGCGGCACGGCTCTGGCACGACCGTCGCGCGGCGCCCCGACCCGGACGTGCGCCGCTTCGCGCCGCTCGAAACGCTGTCCGATATCCGCCGCTGCTATGAGTTTCGCATCGTGACCGAGGCGGGCGCGGCCGCGCAGGCAGCGCTGAAGGCCGACGCCCAGGACATCGCCGCGATCCAGCATGCGTGGGACGAGCTCGAGCGCATCATCGAGGCGCAGGGCATCGGCGCGAAGGACGACTTCCTGTTCCACCAGGCGGTCGCGCGGGCGTCGAAGAATCCGTTTTTCATCACGGTAATGTCGTTCATCGAGGAACAGATCCTGTTCAGCATGAACCTGTCGCGCAATCTGTCGCTGGTCAAAACGGTGGAGCGGCAGCGGGTGGTGCAGGCCGAGCACATGGCGGTGCTCGACGCGATCCGCCGCAAGGACTCGGCGGCCGCGGGCGCCGCGATGCGCGCGCATCTCGAGAACGCGCTGGAACGGATGTTCGGTTCCTGAGTCCGCGCGCGGGTGAAGGTGTCGAGATTTCGGTGCGGCCACGCTCCGGCGCGGCTCAAGCCGCGTCGGCGACCGGCCCGAATAGCGAGGTCAGCGTTTTCGCGCTTACCGCGACGTCGAGCGCAACGGCCCGTTCGACGCCGATCTGCAGCGGCGGCCCGAGCCGGCTGATATCGAGCCCGGCACGGCGCAGCATGCGCTCGATCGGCGTGGTAGTCACCGTGACGTAATGCGTGATGCCCATGCGTTGTGCGAAGCGCATCACTTCCTGAATTGCGCGAATTGTCATATCCGTGAAACCAAAAGACTGTTCCTCCCCGTTGGTTTCGATCGCCCAGCGGCTCAGTTCCCAGATATGTCGGCCGACCGGCGCGGCCGCGCCATGCAGCAGTTGCGGGAAGGTGTCTTTCAGCATGTTCGGACCTTCGGTCGGCATCAGTCGCCAACAGCCGCGCAACCGTTCGTCTTCGCCCTGAATCAGCATGTAGTACGGCCCGAGCGCATCGTAGCCGTCTATCTCCATTCCCGCGATGGTCGGAATTTCCCAGCCGAGCCGGCCGTGAAAGACCCGGGCGCGCAACCGGTACATCTCGTTGATCAGTTCGTTGTCGAATTCCTGCCGGAGTCCAATACGGATCGTGGTTTGCATGACGTTCTCCTGTGCGTGTTGGGGGCTGCCAGATACGCAGGAAAACTTATGCATTCTGAATCTTTGCGCCACCTACCTACCTGGATAGGTGTGGATGCTTATCGGGTATCGCAAAATTCACACACGTATCCGCCCCCAACCTACAAGGGTCCAAAATGGAACTCCTCGACAATCACTGGCAACCGCAAACCCACCTCCAGGCGCGTCCCTCGGAGGTCTCTTCGGCAGTGGATCGTGTTCTGATCATTGCCTACCGGAAGAAGAAAAAAGAGAGCCAGCGTCGTTTCTGGGCTCGCTTCGGCGTCACGCAGTCGCGCGGCAGCCGCTTCGAGTCGGGTGCGGAGATCCCGGCGCCGGTGTCGATCCTGCTTGGCCTTTACTTCATGAAAACCGTGTCGGACGCCGATCTGGGTCGCGCCGAGCGCGTGATGTACAGCCGCGACGCGGCCGCGCTGCTCAACCCGGGTCAATAAGCCCAAGCTGGGCCGCGATCACGGCGGCCGCGCGCCGTGAATTCACGCCGAATTTCGCCCTGATGTTTTTCATGTGGAAGTTCACCACGGCTTCCGAGCAACTCAGGATGTGGGATATCTCCCACGTGGATTTGCCGCGCGCGGTCCATTTCAGACATTCGCGCTCGCGCGGAGTCAGCTTCGGCATCAAGCTCTGCGCATGCGAATCCAGATGCTGTTTGCTGGTGTCGATCACCAGGTCGCGCAACAGCACGAGATTCGGCAACGCGGCGTTCACATGGCGCCTGAACCCGTCCGACGGCTTGTCGTCATTGACGAAGCACATCATGCCGGCTTCCTGATTCGGCCCGTGAATCGGCAGCGTCACGCCCGCACCCAAGCCGTACGAGCGAGCTTCCTCGTACAGGGCTTGCTGTGGCGGGGTGGCGAAAATCTCTGGCGTCCAGATGAGCGGCGCGGAGCGTGACAGGCAGTGCGCAACCGTTGGGTCGATATGCACCATGCCCTGTTCGTCATAGGTCTGCCGCCATGCCGGCGCGTAAGTGCTGCGCAGGTAAGCGTCCTCGAGACGCATGGTGGGCCGCGGCAGCATCGCGACCAGTATCCTGTCGAAGCCCCACGTTTCGGCGAGGCCCGTAATCACGCCGAACCATTCCGCCTCGTCGGCGGCGTCGAGTAGCGGTGCCATCTGCTCGATAAAGTGTAGCGACAATTTTTTGGCTCTCTCAGGCTCGCAAACATCCCATTCGCGGTTATTGGCAGACAAACTTCGGTCCGCTCTTTTGGTCCGCATAATCTATCACTAAAAACTCGAAGGCAATGCGCTGCTGCTCCGCGGGGTAAACGATAGCAGCCATGTGATAGCAAGGGCGGTGTTGCCTATTATTATGCTGATTGAAATAGACTTTTAACCCGCCCGGGTGTCGGGCGAGAAATGCGGCTAATCGGCATCAGGCTACCGCATTTTAATGTGTTTCATTGACAGCATTATTTCTTTCGTGCTTCGGAATTAATCGCATTTACCCGATTATTTGGGAACACCGGTTATTTGCGCGTCGCGTCGGTCTTGCCAAACAAGCGCCTGCGCGGTTTGCATGGGGGCTGTGGCTCCATTGTTATCCAAAAGGAAATTTCGTGAGCACTTCCCGGGCAATTCGCCACCGACGGCATGCTGGGGCGATCGCCGCGCGCAGGTTGTTTGACAACATTCTGATGCCGATGCTACCGTGAAACCTCCGCCCAGCACGTTTGCGCGTCAACCATCATGAACGATTCTCCGCTGCGCGACGGCGAGTTCGCCGCGTCGGTCATGGCCGTGCCGCCGCTCGCGCGCCGCGCCGACTACACGCTCGACCCTGCTCGGAATCTCGCGCTGATCCGCCATATCGAAGCGGGTGGCGTACGCACGCTACTGTATGGCGGCAACGCGAACCTCTATCACGTCGCGGTCAGTGAATACCGCGAGCTACTGGACCTGCTCGCCGAAGCCGCGAGTCCGGGCACACGCGTGATTCCGGCGCTCGGTCCCGACTACGGCAAGATGCTCGATCAGGCGCGCATCCTCGCGCAGACGCGTTACCGCACCGCGATGGTGCTGCCGCTCGGCGGCGTGACGACGTCCGAGGGCGTCGAGACGGGCCTCACGCGGATCGCCGACACGGCAGGCATGCCGCTCACCTTGTATATCAAGAGCGAAAACTACGTGGCTGTCGATGCGCTCGCGCGGCTCGTCGAGCGTGGCACGTTGAGCGCGGTCAAATACGCGATCCCGCGCGACGATCCCGCCGAAGATCCCTATCTGCGCCGGCTGCTGCAATGCGTGCCGGCCGCGAAGATCGTATCGGGCATGGGCGAGCGGCCAGCGCTCGTGCATCTGCGCGAGTTCGGGCTGGCAGCGTGGACGACCGGCAGCGGCTGCATCGCGCCGAGCATGGTGATGGCGTTGCTGCGCGCGGTGCAAAGCGGCCGGAGCGCCGATGGCACCGATAGCGCGGACAACGACACCGCCCAGCGTTTGTACGATGCGTTCATGCCGCTCGAAACGCTGCGTAACGACATCTCGCTGTTCCGCGTGCTGCACGACACGATCACGTTTACGGGCCTCGCCGACATGGGGCCGTTGCTGCCGCTGCTCAGTTCGACACCGCGCGAGCATCATGCGAAGATCGCGCAGACCGCGTGCACGCTGCTCGCTCTCGAGCGCGAGTTCGCACCCACCCAATCGAACCGCTCCGACACGCAGGCAAGCACATGACCGAACACAGCCGACGCTATCCCGATCCTTCCATCCGAGTGTTCGATCCGCGCTTCAAGTCGTTGATCATCGCATCGGCGTCGGTCGAATGCCTGTATCAGGGCACGCGCTGGTCGGAGGGGCCGGTGTGGTTCGGCGACGGCCGCTATCTGCTGTGGAGCGATATTCCGAACGACCGCATCCTGCGCTGGGACGAAACGACGGGCGCGGTCAGCACGTTCCGTCAATCGTCGAACAACGCGAACGGCCATACGCGCGATCGCGAAGGGCGTCTCGTCAGTTGCGAGCACCTGATGCGGCGTGTGACGCGCACCGAGTACGACGGGTCGATCACCGTGCTCGCCGACCGCTATCAGGGCAAGCGCTTCAATTCGCCCAACGACGTGGTCGTCAAATCGGACGGCTCGATCTGGTTTACCGACCCGACCTTCGGCATCGAAGGTTTCTACGAGGGCGAGCAGCAGCAGTCCGAACTGAAGCCGTGCGTGTATCGGATCGACGGGCAGTCGGGCGAGGTTTCGATGGTCATCGACGACGTGCTCGCCCCGAACGGTCTCGCGTTTTCGCCGGACGAGTCGCTGCTGTACGTGGTCCAATCGCGCGGCGAGCCGCGCAAGATCCGCGTATTCGATGTCGAGGCCACTGGCAAAGGCACGACAGTGTCGAACAACCGCGTGCTGATCGACGCGGGTCCGGGCACGCCCGACGGCTTTCGGGTGGACGTGCACGGCAACCTGTGGTGCGGCTGGGGCATGGGCACCGACGAACTCGACGGCGTGCGCGTCTTCACCGCGCAAGGCGAGCCGCTCGGCCATATCGCGCTACCGGAGCGTTGCGCGAACGTTTGCTTCGGCGGACGGCATCGCAACCGTCTGTTCATGGCGGCGAGCCACGGCTTGTATTCGCTGTTCGTCAATACGCAGGGCGCGCGCGGAGGTTGAGCAGTTGTCCGCTAACTAGACAACAGCTTTTGCAGCCACTGCGGATGCTCGGGTTTGCCCTTAATTCGCGTTGCCAGGCATTGAACGGCAAGGATTTCACGTCAATTGAGCCACTTTTGACCAGGCCTCGCGCTCTCGACTATTTGCTTGACATCGGCTGTTACGCTTCGCTATGTTCCCTTGGTAGAAAGATACCGCCCGCATGCAACACATCGACTAGCGGGCTTCCATACCAAGAAGCGAGGAGACGCAATGACTGTTTCGCACAGGCTGTCGTTCAAGCTGGTATCCGTCTGTATCGCCGCGAGTGCGGCGTTCACTCTTGCCGCGCACGCGGCCGATCCGGTCACGATCAACATCGTCGACGTGGCCGGCGATCTTCAACTCACGCAGAAGGGCTTCGAGGCGTTCAAGGCGAAGAATCCGAATCTCGTTGCGAACATCACGTTCACGAACGCTCCGTCGCCGCAATTGCCCGGCAAGATCAAGGCGATGCAGGCCGCGGGACGCTCCGACATCGACCTCGTATTGACCGGCACCGACGCGCTCGCGGCCGGCATCGAACAGAACCTGTGGATCAAGCTGCTGCCCGATAACGCGGCGCAGTTCCCCGGTGTGCTCGACAAGTACGCGCCGGGCCCGCGCAAGATGCAGGATCTGGCGCAGGGCTACGGTCTCGAGGTCGCGTATATGCCGGCTGGTCCGCTGCTCGAATACAACCCGGCCAAGGTCAGCGATCCGCCGAAGACACCCGAGCAACTGCTGCAATGGTGCAAGGCCCACCCCGACAAGCTGATCTACGCGCGGCCGGCCAATTCCGGTCCTGGCCGCACGTTCCTGATGGGCTTGCCCTATGTGCTCGGCGACAAGGACCCGCAGGACCCGGTGCACGGCTGGGACAAGACGTGGGCGTACCTGAAGCAGTTGAACGACTGCATTCCGTACTATCCGGGCGGTACCTCGGCGGTGATGAAGGAACTGGGCGAGGGCACGCGCGACATGACCGTGACCGTGACCGGCTGGGACATCAATCCGCGCGCGCTCGGCATCGTGCCGGCCGAATTCCGTGTACAGCCGTTCGACAACATGACGTGGGTCAACGACGCGCACTACATGGTGGTTCCGAAGGGCGTGCCGAAGGAAAAGCTCGACGTGCTGTACAAGATGATGAACTTCATGCTGGAGCCCGCGCAGCAAGCATTGACCTACGACGACGGCTACTTCTACCCGGGCCCGGCGATCAAGGGCGTCACGATCGAGCAGGCGGCCGCGCATAGCCAGGAGGTGCTGCAAAAGTATGGCCGACCGGAATACGCGAAGATGTTGAGCGATCGTCCGCATGCGTTGCCGCTGAATGCGGCGGCGATGGTCGCGGCCTTCAGGAAGTGGGATACCGACATCGGCGCGCAGAAGACCCGATAGGCCTTCACCATTGCGACGGAAAACGAGGCGAAACGCGGCGCGGCGTGAGGTAGCGCCGCGCTGCGTGTTTGCGGCGACCACGCGCGCCTCGGCTTAACTGCCTGATGCGCCGCGCGCACCGCACGCGCGGCACTTGCGACAGCCGTCGTCTCACGCGGATCAGGAAACCGTATGAAGCATCACTTTGAGCAGTTGCGGCTCGACTCGGTGAGCCGCAGTTTCACGAATGCGCAAGGTCACGCGATCGCCGCGCTGCAGGGTCTCGATCTGACGATCCGGCGCGGCGAGTTCATCGCGCTGCTGGGACCGTCGGGTTGTGGCAAATCGACGGCGCTGAACTGCATCGCCGGATTGCAGCCGCTCACCGGCGGCGGCATCTGGCTCGACGAGCGCCGCATCGACGTGCTGCCGCCGGAAAAGCGCGGCTTCGGCATGGTGTTCCAGAACTACGCGCTGTTCCCGCACATGAGCGTGCTCGACAACGTCGGCTTTGGGCTGAAGATGCGCGGCGTCGGCAAGAGCGAGATCGCGCGCCGTGCACGCGAGGCCTTGAAACTGGTGCAACTGACAGGGCATGAGCAGAAGCTGCCCGGCCAATTGTCCGGTGGCCAGCAGCAGCGTGTCGCGATCGCGCGTGCGATCGTGATCGAGCCGCCGCTGATCCTGATGGACGAGCCGCTGTCGAATCTCGATACGAAGCTGCGCATCGAAATGCGCGCCGAGATTCGCCGCATCCATACGCAGCTCGAACGCGCGACGCTGTACGTGACGCATGATCAGGACGAAGCGCTGTCGATGGCCGATCGCATCGTCGTGATGAGGGAGGGCGTCGTGCAGCAGGTCGCGACGCCGAAAGAGGTCTATACGCGGCCGCGCAATCTGCATGTCGCGCGCTTCATGGGCTATCGCAACGTCGCCGAGTTCACGCTGGAGGGCATGCAAGGCGAGGGCGTCGTGGTCAGTGCGAACGGTGTGCGGCTGATCGGCACGGCGATGGCCGGCTTCGACAGCAAGCGCGTGAGCGTCGCGCTGCGCCCCGAAGACATGGAGCGCGCCGAGCCCGGCGCCGACAACGCGTTCGAGGCGCTGATCGACGCGGTCGAATACGGCGGCCACGATTCGCTGCTGCGCGTGAAGACCGCGTTCGGCGACGTGTGGGCGCGCGTGACCGGTGAATGCGCGGAGGGCGAACGCATCATGCTGCGCGTGCGGCCGTCGTGCGTGCTGGTCTACGATGCCGAGGCCGCATGAACACGCCGACGCTCGTCCCCCCGCTTACTCCCCGCGCGTCGCGCGACGCCAAGGCCTGGCTCGTCGCGCCGGCGCTGCTCTTTATCGTCGCGCTGTTCATTTATCCGTTCGCGTACGGTCTCGCGCTGTCGTTCCGGCCGATGAACGGCGGCGGTCTATGGGCCAACTATCTGACGTTCTTCACCGACACGTCGATGTGGCCGACGATTCTCGTCACGCTGAAGCTGTCGGTGCCGGCCACGCTGATCAACGTCGGCGTGTCGGTGCCGGTCGCATTCGCACTGCGCCGCTACTCGCGTTATCAGAAGATCGTCACGACGCTGCTGGTGATTCCGGTGACGCTCGGCACCGTGCTGATCGCCGACGGCATGCTCACGTACTTCGGTCCGCACGGCTGGCTGCCGCAGGCATTGCAGGCGCTGCATCTGTACACGCAAGAGGTGCGGCTCACGCACAACTTCACGGGTGTGCTGCTGTCGCTGATCGTGTCGGGCTTTCCGTTCGCGTTTCTGTTGACGCTTTCGTACGTGACCGGCATCGACCCGACGCTCGCGAGCGCGGCGGCGACGCTCGGCGCGAGTCCGTGGCAGCAGTTTCGCCGCATTTATTTTCCGCTGCTCGTGCCGGGGCTCACGATGGCCGCGTGTCTGTCGTTCGTGCAGGCGTTCTCGGTGTTTCCGTCGGCGGTGCTGCTCGGCGCGCCCGCGGGTCCGACGCGCGTGATGTCGATTGCCGCGGCCGAAGCCGCATTCGAGAGCTACGACTATTCGCTCGCGTCGGCGATCGCGATGGTGATGGGCTTCGTGCAACTGCTGGTGGTCGCCGCGCTGCTCGGCGCGCGCCGCTGGTTCTATCGTGGTCCCGTTACGGGAGGCAAAGGCTGATGACGACCGATCGTCGCGCGACGCAGCCCGACTGGCCCGCGTCCACCTCCGCTTCCGCATCCGCGGCGCCGCAGCCGGGCGATGGCGCCCGCGAGCCCGCGCAACACGCGCGTCAGCGCGCGAACTTGCCGGGCCGCATCTGGCAGGTGCTGGTGTGGGCCGTGATGGCGTTTTTCCTGATCAACGTCGTGCTGCTGATTGCGACCGTCGCGGTGAATTCGATCGCGACGCGCTGGTTCGGCACCGCGTTGCCGCAAGGCTTCACGCTGCACTGGTATGCGCAGGCGTGGAACGACTTCCAGCTCGCGAGCGTGCTGTGGGTGACCGTGCAGGTGGTCGGCGCGGTCGTGCTGCTGTCGGTGCTGCTCGGCGTGCCTGCCGCGTATGCGCTCGCGCGCGTGCAATTTCGCGGCAAGCGCCTTGCGATGCTGATCTTTCTGCTGCCGCTGATGGTGCCGCCCGTCACCTACGGCATTCCGATGGCGACCGTGATGTACAAGGTCGGCCTTGCCGGCACGCTATGGGGCGTGATTCTTGCGAACCTCGTACCGGCGCTGCCATTCGTGATTCTGGTGATGACACCGTTCATCGAGCAGATCGATCCGAATCTCGAAGCAGCCGCGCGCATTTTCGGCGCGAACACGTTCCGCTACTTCCGTTACGTGCTGCTGCCGCTGCTCGTGCCGGGTATGCTGGCCGCAGGGTTGCTCGTGCTGGTGCGTACGATCGGCATGTTCGAGCTGACGTTCTTTACGGCCGGTCCTGCCACGCAAACGCTGGTGGTCGCGTTGTACTACGCTGTGTTTTCGACCGGCGTGCGCGCGCCGCAATCGATCGATGCGATGGCGATGATCTATATGGCGATCACGTTGATCTGGGTGCTGATCGCACTACAATTCGTGAGCCCGACGCAGATCGTGTCTCGCGTGAAAGAACAGCGGCGCTGACGCGTGGTCGGCGTCAATCGTGGAGTAGACGTTGACGAAGAGAAAAACCCCCGAGGAATTGCGCAGTCATCGCTGGTATGGCGCGAACGATCTGCGTTCGTTCGGCCACCGCTCGCGCACCGCGCAGATGGGCTACAACCGGGAGGAATACGCGGGCAAGCCGGTCATCGCGATTCTCAACACGTGGAGCGAGATCAATCCGTGCCACACGCATTTCAAGCAGCGCGTCGAGGAAGTGAAGCGGGGCATCTGGCAGGCCGGCGGCTTCCCTATCGAGTTGCCTGTGCAGACGCTGTCCGAGCCGTTCCAGAAGCCCACCACGATGCTGTACCGCAATTTCCTCGCGATGGAAGCCGAGGAGATGCTGCGCTCGTACCCCGCCGACGGCGTCGTGCTGATGGGCGGCTGCGACAAGACCACCCCCGCGCTGCTGATGGGCGCGATCTCGATGGATCTGCCCGCCATCTTTTTGCCCGCCGGTCCGATGCTGCGCGGCAACTGGAACGGCGTGACGCTCGGTTCGGGTTCCGATTCATGGCGATACTGGGCCGAACTGCGCGCGGGCACGCTGACGCCGGAAGACTGGCAGGGCGTCGAGGGCGGCATCGCTCGCTCGCCGGGGCACTGCATGACGATGGGCACTGCGTCGACGATGACCAGCGCGGCCGAAGCACTGGGCTTCACGCTGCCCGGCTTCGCGTCGACGCCCGCGCCCGATTCGCGTCATGCGCGGATGGCCGCGAAAACCGGCATGCGTATCGTCGAGATGGTGTGGGAGGATCTGAAGCCGTCGGACCTGATCACTGCGGCATCGGTCGATAACGCGGTGACGACTTGTGTCGCGCTGTCCGGCTCAACCAATTCGGTCGTGCATATGATCGCGCTTGCACGGCGCGCGGGCGTCGAGTTGACGCTCGATCGCTTCGACGAGATCGCACGCCGCACGCCCGTGCTCGCGAACATCCGGCCGACCGGCGCCTATCTGATGGAGGACTTTTTCTACGCTGGCGGATTGCGCGCGCTGCTCGCGGAACTGGACGAGCTGATCGACGGTTCGCAGAAAACCGTGAACGGCCGCACGCTCGGCGAGAACCTCGCGGGCGCGCAGATTTTCAACGACGACGTGATCCGCCGCCGCACGAATCCGCTACTGCGCGACAGCAGCCTCGCGGTGCTGCGCGGCAATCTCGCGCCCGACGGCGCCGTTATCAAACCCGGCGCGGCCGAGTCGCATCTGCTCGCACATACGGGCCGCGCGGTCGTGTTCAGCGACTACAACGACATGGCCGCGCGCATCGACGACGACGCGCTCGACATCGACGAAAGCTGCGTGCTGGTGCTGCAGAACGCGGGGCCGGTCGGCGCGGGCATGCCCGAGTGGGGTCAGTTGCCGATCCCGCGCAAGCTGCTGCAAAAAGGCGTGCGCGACATGGTGCGCATCTCCGACGCGCGGATGAGCGGCACGAGCTATGGCGCGTGCGTGCTGCACGTGGCGCCCGAGGCGTTCGTCGGCGGTCCGCTGGCGTTGGTGCGAAGCGGCGATCTGATCGAGCTCGATGTGCCGCGCCGCAGGCTGAACCTGCTGATATCGGACGAAGAGTTCGCGCGCCGCAAGGCCGCGTGGGTCAAACCGGCGGCGCGCTTCGAGCGCGGCTATGGCGCCCTGCATCAAGCGCACGCGATGCAGGCGGACCAAGGCTGCGATTTCGACTTCCTGCAGCGCGGCGGCGCGAGTCCGGAAAGCTCGGGCGAGCCGGAAATTCACTGACGCTCAATACCCGACGCGATACACGCGCCCCGTCTGCGCGCCTTCCACGCTGCGCAGATAAGCAAGCGCAGCGCGTTGTGCGCTGACGGGCTCGAAGCCGCGAAAGAACGGCGCATAAGCCTCCATCGACTCGGTCAGCACGGTCGGACTGACGACGTTGATGCGCAGCCCGCGCGGCAGTTCGATCGCCGCGCCACGCACGAAGCCTTCCAGCGCGAGATTGACGGTCGTCGCGCTCGCGCCCTGCGCGATCGGCTCGTCGCCCAGAATGCCGCTCGTCAGCGTGAATGAACCGCCGTCGTTCACGTACGGCAGCGCCGCGAACACGACGTTGATCTGGCCCATCAGCTTGTCGCGCAGTCCGACCCAGAACTGCTCGATGCTCATCTGCGCCAGCGGACCGAAATGCACGTTGCCGGTCGCGGTGACGACGCCGTCCACCTTGCCGATGTCGCGAAACAGCCGCTCGACGCTCGCTGGGTCCGTGCTGTCGACGTGATATTGCCCGCGCGTCGCGCCCACCTCGATCACTTCGTGACGCGCCTTCAACCCCTCGCTGACGGCGTGGCCCAGCGTGCCCGTGGCACCGATGACGACGATCCTTTTCATCCGCAACTCCGTTAAACGAACTAACATTAAACAAAGCAAAGCACGCACCAGAATAAAACGGTGCGTGCGACGTGAATGCCTGATTTAATCGGAATAAACGAGGTAATTCAAACGCGCGCGTATAAAGGGATGATACGCGCGCGTCCGCCTATTTCACGCGGTGTAATTCGATAACGCGCGCGGGCCGCAAATGATTGAGCGCGTAGTGAATGCGGCCGCGCTCCTGGCGCTGTCCGACCGGACGCGGGTCGATGTACTGGTTGTCGGCCGAGTAGACGCCGAGCGGCTCGACCATGCCCTTGTCGATCACCGCGTAACCGGGCTCGAGCGCGAGCAGCAGATGGTTGCCGCCAAGCCGGCTGTCGAAGCCGGCCATGCCGTCGAGCGCCTCGGGCACGCTGTTCTCGAGCGTTGCATTGCTGGTTGTGATTTCGTCGGGCGAGATCGCGCCGTGGCCCGCCAGACGGGCCGCTTCATGGTTCTTGCCGTCGGTGTCGACGGTGCTGTCGTGCGTGCGATCGTTGTGCAGGTCCGTGGTTGGCGGGTCCTTCGGGTCGGGTTTCGTGCCGGCGTTTTCGGGTTTGCTGATCGCGCTGTTCATCGTGCATCTCCTGAAGAGGACATTCGAAGAAAGAGCAAAAGCCGTTCCGACTGACACGGCGCCGCTTTGCGCGGGAGTCGCGATGCGTTGTCCGCCATGATTCGATGCGAGTGGCGTTGCCCACGCGATTGAATGGCGATGAGGTCCGCGATTCATTTCGTTTTTTTTAATGGACGCGTATTTTCTACAGAGTATGATTCTACTCCTGCGACCGACGCGCGGATAAATTGGCGGCATGCTCCGGCTGTTCACCATGGTCGGAAAAAATTAACAAACAAATGGCCGCGCGACCGAGAAAATGTTACGGGGCTTCAGGGGCGGGTGACTCATGCACTTCGATGCTGCATTCACACATCGCGGCTATCTATTGAATTGCGAACCGGCGCGCTCGGGCGACGGCTCCTGGCAACCGTATGTGGTGATCTCGCGCTCGAGCGACGGCGAACTGGTCGCCAACCGTTTCTTCCCCACGGAACTGCGCTTCTCCGACGAAGCCGCCGCAATCGCGCACGCGCGCGATTGGGCAGTGCGCTGGATCGACGCGAGCAGTCTGACAATCTGACGTCAGGGAACGATGCATGCGTGCCGGCGCGCGCCGACGCAACGAGCCGAGCCGATCTGCGCGCCGCCGGGCGGGCAGCGTTAAAACGCGGTAATCTCTGCTGGATAACCACTTTGAACCGTGCACGCTGCACGGCGCCGTCCCTTATGCCCAACGAGCCTTCCCCGAACTGGGGCCTTGAACACATCGTCGCCGACCTGCGCGCCTCGCGCGAGCAATTGCATCGCACGCGGCATCCGCTCGGCATTCGCGAGTTGCCATCGCGCGAAGCGGTGGTCAATATCGTAACCGGCTTGCGCGCCGCGATGTTTCCGACGCACTACGGCGCGCCCGATCTAACCGACGAGACGGTCGACTACTACGTCGGCCACACGCTCGAAAGCACGTTGCGGCTGCTCGCCGAACAGATTCGCCGCGCGCTGCGCTTCCTGCCAGAGTTCGGCGCGACGCCCGACGCCGAGTTGCGCGAGCGCGCGTTCGCGGTGGCGCGCGAGTTCGCGACGCAGCTGGCGGGCATCCGCGCGCTGCTCGTCAGCGACATCCAGGCTGCGTACACCGGCGACCCCGCCGCGCAGCACATCACCGAAATCCTGCTGTGCTATCCGGGCGTGTGGGCGATGACGCATCACCGGCTCGCGCATGCGCTGCATCGGCTCGGCGTGCCGCTGCTCGCGCGCTTCATCAACGAGATCGCGCACTCGGCGACCGGCATCGACATTCACCCGGGCGCGACGATCGGGCCGAGCTTCTTCATCGATCACGGCACCGGCGTGGTGATCGGCGAGACCGCGATCATCGGTGAACGCGTGCGCGTGTACCAGGCAGTCACGCTCGGCGCGAAGAGTTTCGCGGCCGACGAAGACGGCATGCTGATCAAGGGCAACGCCCGGCATCCGATCGTCGAGGACGACGTCGTGATCTACGCAGGCGCGACGATTCTCGGACGCGTGACGATCGGGCGCGGATCGGTGATCGGCGGCAACGTGTGGCTCACGCATAGCGTGCCGCCGGGCAGTAGCGTATCGCAAGGCAAGATCCGCGAAGGAGAGCGCACCGACGATGGGCGGCAGTGATGCTCGCCTGGCCGCGGCCGGCTGCATCGCTGCGCCTAGCTGATCGGCCAATGGCGTAACCACGGCAACGCATGCATGACATGCCGCCACACATGCTCGCCGATGAACCACGCGGCCACCCACGACGCCGCGACGACGATCAGATCGCAGTGCCCGCTATTCCATAGATTCAACGAATGTCGCCCGGCGATCCACGGCACGCCGAGCGGATTCGGCCAGTCGGCGAGCAGATGCATCAGGCCGCCGCACGCGAAGCCGAACGCGGGCGCCGCGTAGATCGAATGTCCGAGCATGTGATACGACGCCGCGAGCAGCGCGAGCCAGCCGATGCCCCAATGCGTCAACGTGCGATGCGTGATCCACAGCCGCCGCGCGCGCGACCACCATGCAACTTCGAGCCAGTCCGGCGCGGTGCTGCCGGCCACGCCGGCGATGAAGCTCAGCAGCACGCCAGCGTGAAACGGACTGCCGCCGCTGCGCGCGACGATCGCCGCCGCGATAATGCCGGCTGCGAAACCGGTCGCATGATGCGCTTTGCTGGATGCCATCGACATTCGCGACACAAGTGCCGCGCGAAAAACAAAGGGCGGCTATGTTCGCAGATGAGCGCGTAAAAAAATAGCCGATGGGCGAGATATAAATTCGCGCATCGGCCTTCCGTAAGTGATGCGCACGGCGTTCAAGTGCGCCGCGCCGCTCAGGTCGCGCAGCGTGCGATAGCGAAGCGCATTTCCTCTTCGGGTGGATCGTCGGGCGCATTGGCCGGACGCATGACCTTGATGACCGTGCTGCCGTTGAGCGGGGTCAGCGTGACGAAGTACGAGTTGTGCGAATCGGCGCCGACCGCGAGTTCGGTCGCGGCGCCAGTGTGCGAGGTACGCACGCGCGGCAGACGTCCTTCGAGGCAGGCGGCGATGGACGCAGGCGTGCGTGACGACGACACGTACACGAGCGGCGCGGACGCATCGCGCGCGGGGCCGCCCGACGAACCGCAAGCGGCGAGGGTAGCGGTGAGGGCGGCAGCGGGGGCAAGCAGGAGAAGTCTTTTCATGATCCGATCGTCGGCGTTCCCAGTCATGCATGGGAAGGTGAGGCGCGGGCGAAGCGCGATGCGCTGGCGGGCAGCGCGATGCTTCGCGACGAAGCTGCCGTGCAGGCGGCGCGGTTTCGCGGCGTCGCACGGCGGCCGGGGCAGTATACCGAGCAGGCGCCGGCGTCGTCACTAGCGCGGCCAGGGAATCGCGTTGCAGCGACACGGTGTGCCACTTCGGCTTGCCCGAGCCGTTGGAGCCGCTCACCTTCCTCGCTGCCACGCGGACCAAAGCAGGTGTTCGACAATGAGCCGCTGCCCTGGTGCCAGCTGCTGTGACCGCAATGGTTGTTCGAGTAGACGAGACCCGCGTCGAGCGAGCCGTACAAAGTGACGCTGCTTTGCCGTGTAGGGTGATTGCGAAGGCGCTCAGCAGGCCTGCCGTGGTGAGGCTTCTTTGCATGTTCGGGATTCACTCCGTGGTACGTGGAGAATCGGCATGTTGAGCGCCATTCCCAGCGAAGTGTAACTACCGCTATGCAGATATTTAATTATTCGACTTACAACAGTTTATTTGCGCATCCGGGATTATGTGAATTAATCGTGTAAGTGCAGGTCCCCAAAAGGAAATTATTTTTACAGGTGAATGGGCGGCTGCGCTGTCAAGTCCGCCGACGTTGCCGGACCGTTACGACATAAGGCCTCCCGGCCAGCATCGGATGCCCTCACCGATTCTCACCGTTTTGCGCAACGCAGTCTTACGAAGAAAGCGTTAAATCAAGGTGGGATGCCACTTATAATTTCGATAGACCCCTTCGACCAAAGGGTGTCTTTTTCATTTTTACACGCGGCTTTCGGGCCGCGTTTTTTTATCTGACATTTAAAGCGGTTTTATACATTGTCGCGTGAGGGTAAATAGAATTTTCGCGCCTCGAGCGGCTTCGCCGTTCCGAGCGCGCCTTGTCCGTTCGTCAGAGCGAGCAGGGCGAAGCGGGCCGGGAAGGTAGAATCGCGGGTTCGAAATCTGTTTGTGCGCCCCCGCGAAGTGAGTGAACCTGTGATGAACGACACGCCCTTTCTCTCGACTGATACGAATACCGGGTTCCTGGCCGACGACTCGTCCGGACCGGACGAAAGCGTGCATGAAGAGCGTCTGTGGCGCGATAACGGCTGGACCGCGCGCATCATCAAGAACGAAGACGACGAAGGCTGGGCCGTCGAAATGATCAAGGACGGCGAGGCGGAGCCCGCGCTCGTCGGACCTTGGACGATGGGTCGCAACAAGAAGGATCCGAAGCCGCTCGACGTATCGGCGTTCAACACGCTGGTGAAAACAGCGGCGGAAGTACTGCGTCGCCACGAGCAGCAACTGCGCGCGCAACTGCACAAGGCGGTGCGCGTGCCGAGCGCGGACGGCAACGACGAACTCGACATCACGCTCGACATCGTTCCGGACGAAGACGAGCCGTACGCGCTGTTGAGCGCGCTCGATATTTTCGGCGAGCAGATCGCGCAGGTGCAGGTCGCGCCGACCTTCAAGCTCAGCAAGGCGAGCGCCGCGGCGTGGGTGGCGAACGAGTTTCGCCGGCCGGGGTAAGTCGTTGCCAGGGTGTCAATGGTTTGGATGGCCAGCTTGGCCCCGGTTGCGAGCCAGCTTAGACGGATCGAATCGCCTGGTTAGGCGTGTCGCCAACCCCTAGTTGCGCTTGCAAAAAATCGCGGTGATCAGCGGTGCGACGTGGTGCACGATCGCCGTACTGCCGGCGTTCTCGAGCGCGCTTTTAACCTTGTCGTCGCCGCCGAACACGACGGCGCCATACGCGGACTGCGCGACCGGTTCGCCGTCGCCGACCCGGAACATCGGGTCGTCTTTTTCGAAGCCCACCACCGCGAATACGCGGAAACCGAACGCGGTTAGATGCGCACCGGGCATCGGCGAGAACGCGTTGATCGAGTTGCTTTCGACGTGACTTGGCTTCGGGTTGATCAATTGCTGCTGCATCAGATCAGCAATGAACTGGTGGCCGCTCTCATTGCATACGAGTGGCGCGTCGAGCTCCACGGCAAAAGAGGACAGCGGCAGCGCGGCGGCTGCGGCAAACAGCAGAGGGACAAGAAGACGGTTCATGAGTGTAGGCGGGCGTCCACGTCGATGCCGTGGATTAGCAACCACTGCGCCATCCCCCGGAGGGGCGCGAGCGGTGCTGCACATCGAACAGATTCCGCGTGACTGGCACAACTGGATTCGCACTTTACAGCGATTCAGCGAATTCCGCTTTGTGGCGGACATACAAACGGTATTTGCAAATTGCCGGGAAACATACGACACAACAGCAAGCTTTCAGAATCCCGTATATATTTCCGCCTTATGACTTCGCAACCCCGACCTCCAATAAACGTCCCGCCGCCACGTACGTGGGATGCCCGGCTCGCTCGCCGGCTCGTGACACCGCTAATCGATACCTGGATCACCCCGAATCATTTGACCACGCTGCGCCTGCTGATCGGCGTCGCAGGCGCGCTGTGCCTTGCGCACGGGGGATTCGGGTGGGCCAATGCGGGAGCACTTCTGATCGTCCTGTCTAATTTCGTCGATCACACCGATGGCGAACTCGCGCGCGTCGGCGGCAAGTCGAGCCGTATCGGTCATTTTTACGATCTCGCCTGCGATTCTCTCGTGACCGTGATGCTGTTCGTCGGCATGGGTATCGGTGTCGGCGGTGCGCAGATCGATGCTTTGAAGCTCGCGCCCGGCATGCTCGGCGCGGTTGCGGGTGTCGCGGTTGCCCTGATCTTCTTCTTGCGCATGCGCATCGAGGAAATGGTCGGCAAGGCCGGCACGAAGCAGGCGTCGGTGGGGGGCTTCGAAACCGAGGACGTGCTTTACCTGCTGCCCATCGTCACGCTGACGAATGTCGTCGCGCCGTTCGTGGTGGTCGCGTCGATCGGCGCGCCGCTGTTCGCCGCATGGGTGGTGATCGACTACTGGCGCGTCGCGCGCCGCAGCGCTCGCCTGACGGCCAAGGCCCCCGCCACGTCAGAAACCAGTCAACAGTGGGCCAGCAAATGAATCTGCACGCCGAAGACGACGTGATCGCGCCCGTGTCGACAGGCACGCCCGTGGCGGCGCGCACGCCCGCGCCCGATGCCGACCGCGCGGTCGCGAGCCGTACCCGCACGTTCGACAACGCGCGTCTGCGCAAAGACTTCACCGCGCAGGACGCGTTTCTGTATCTCGAAGATTTCCTCGCGCCGGAAGTCACCGCGCAGCTGGTTCACAGCGCGCGCTCGCTGCTCGACGAAGTGAACCGCAACTATCTGCCTGGCCACAAGCAGGGCGGCAGTGTCAGCCGCCATACGATCGACCGTCTCGCGCCGTTCATCGCCGAGCTGTATCGTTCGAAGGAATTGATCGGCTGGCTCGAGCAGCTGAGCGGCGACCAGTTGCAGGTGTCGCCTGCCGACGACCCGCACGCCTACGCGCTCTACTACTACACGCGCCCCGGCGACCATATCGGCTGGCACTACGATACTTCGTATTACGACGGACGCCGCTACACGCTGCTTCTCGGCGTGATCGACGAATCGTCGTGCCGGCTCGACTACGAGCTGCATACGCGCAATCCGGAGATGCCGGACCAGCCGGGTTCGGTGCAGATTCCGCCCGGTGGCCTCGTGTTTTTCGATGGCGACAAGCTGCGTCATCGCATCACGCCGGCCGGCCCGAACGAGATGCGCGTGTCGCTGACGTTCGAATACGTCACCGATCCCAACATGCGGCCGTGGCGCCGCTTCGTTTCGAACATGAAGGACGCGATCGCGTACTTCGGTTTCCGTCAGGTGTTCCGTCAGATGTCCTCGCGCGGCAAGGACGCCGCATGAGTCGCGCGGCGCTGCTTCTGCTGTCGATCGGCTCGGCGCTGTTCGTCGGCCTGCTCGCGTGGCAGGGCTTCGGCTCGGTGGCGTCCACCTTGCTCGCAGCCGGCTGGGGGCTCGCGGTCGTCGCCGCGTTCCACGTGGTGCCGCTCGTGATCGATGCGGCTGCGATCGCGGTGCTGTTCAAGCGCGGCCACCCGTCGCGTGACGGCGCGCATGAAGGTCCAGCAAGCCGCGCGGGAGCCGGACTCTCGCTGCGCGATGCGCTGTCCGCGCGCTGGATCGGCGAATCGGTGAATAGCCTGCTGCCCGCTGGACAGATCGGCGGTCCGGTGGTGATGGTGCGGCAACTGTCGCAGCGCGGCATGCTGCTGCGCGACGCGGCCGCCGCGATCACCGTCAGCACGACGTGGCAGGCGCTCGCACAAATCGTGTTCGCGCTCGGCGGCCTCGCGATGTTCGGCGCGTACGCCGCGCATGGCACGCTGCACGACCTGCGAACCGCAACGCTGATCGCGACCTGCGTGCTCGGCGCGCTGATCGCCGGGTTCTACTTCGCGCAGCGGCGCGGCCTGTTCGGGCGTCTGCTCGGCGTGGTGTCGAAGGTGTTCGGCAAGCGCGACTGGTCGTCTCTGATGACGCGCGCTGAAGCCGTCGATGCCGCCGTGCAGTCGCTGTACCGCGAGCGCGGCCGCGTGGCGGCGAGCTTTGCGCTGAGCCTCGTCGGCTGGGTCGTCGGCACGGCCGAGGTATGGCTCGCGCTGCGTTTTCTCGGCCATCCGGTCGGCTGGGTCGACGCGCTGCTGCTGGAGAGCATCGGCCAGGCGATTCGCGGCGCGGCCTTCATGATTCCGGGCTCGCTCGGCGTGCAGGAGGGCGGCTATCTGCTGCTCGCGCCGCTGGTGGGTTTGCCGCCCGACGCGGCGCTGGCGTTGTCGCTCGCCAAGCGTGCGCGTGAAATCCTGCTGGGCCTGCCGGGCCTGCTGGTATTGCACTTCAGCGAACGAAGCTGGCAACGTCGGCGCGCCCCGCGGCGTGTGCCGGTTGCCGATTGACCTCCGTACTTTTTTCAAAGGACCGCGCATGCGCGCCATCATTCTCGCAGCGGGCCTCGGCCTGCGTCTCCAGCAGCCGCCGCAAGCCCAGTTTCCGAAATGCCTGTTGCAGTTCGACGGCATGAGCCTGCTCGAACGGCATCTGCAGATGCTCGAAACCGCCGGCGTGACCGACGTCGTGCTCGCGCTCGGTTTCCAGCCGGAATCCGTGCAGGCGGAACTCGCGCGCATCAACTGGCCGCATAAGGTCGAGACGGTGCTCAATCCGCGTTTCGATCGGGGCAGCGTGCTGACCGTGCATACCGTTGCCGACGCGTTGACGCGCGGCGGCGACGTGCTGCTGATGGACGCCGACGTGCTGTACGACGAGAGCATCCTGAACGCGCTGGTGGCGGGCGAGTCGGTCAACCGACTGCTGATCGACCGCGATTTCGAAGCGGGCGACGAGCCGGTCAAGCTATGCCTGAAGGACGGCGTGCCGGTCGAGTTGCGCAAGCAGCTCGCGGTCAATCTAAAGTTCGACACGATCGGCGAGTCGGTCGGCTTCTTCCGCTTCCGCGAGGAAACCGCGCGACGCTTTACGCAGATCGTCGCGGGCTATATCGACAGCGGCCGCGCGAACATGCCGCACGAAGAGGCGGTGCGCGACCTGCTGCTCGAGCGCAGCCAGGTATTCGACACGGCCGACGTGACCGGCGCGCCGTGGATCGAGATCGACTTCCCGAACGACGTCGCGCGTGCGGCCAACGAGATCCTGCCGCAGTTGCAGCCGCTCGTCAGCGCATCGCGCTAAAGCGTCCGCCGCGCGTCAGCACGCATGACGGCGCGCGGCAAAACCCCTCGCGCGACAACATTTGTTGCCGCCGCAATGCCATAATCGGCACTTTCCATTGATGGCGGGCCGCCCGTCGCCATGACAATGCTGCTCGCTTTAGGCGCTTTCATCGTTCCGCTGATCGTCGCGTGCGCGATGTTCATGGAAAACGTGGACGGCACGGTCATCGTGACGTCGCTGCCGGTTCTGGCGCGCGACCTCGGTCATGATCCGATCACGCTGAAGCTTGCGGTTACCGCGTATGTGATCGGCCTCGGCGTTTTTATCCCGATCTGCGGCTGGGTCGCCGACCGCTTCGGTTCGCGCACCGTGTTCCGAACCGCGATCGGCATCTTCATGGCGGGCTCGCTGCTGTGCGCGGCCTCCACTTCGCTCGATACCTTCGTGCTTGCGCGCTTCGTGCAGGGCATCGGCGGCGCGCTGATGGTGCCGGTGGGGCGCATCATCATCTTCCGTTCGCTGCCGAAGTCGGAGTTCATTCGCGCGATGAACTATCTAACGGTGCCGGCGTTGCTCGGCCCGGTGGTCGGGCCGCCGCTCGGCGGCTTTATCACGACCTATCTGCACTGGCGTCTGATCTTCGTGATCAATGTGCCGATCGGTCTGCTCGGCATCTGGCTCACCAACAAGTACATCGCCAACACGCGCGAGCCGCATCCAGGCCGGCTCGACTGGCTTGGCTTCGTGCTGTCGGCCAGTGGCGCGTCGTTGTTCATGCTCGGGCTCTCGCTCGTCGGCGGCGAACTGGTGTCGACGGGGGAATCGGTCGGCATGTGCGTGACCGGCATCGTGCTGCTGCTGGTTTATGTGCTGTACGCAAGCCGCGTCGCGCTGCCAGTGCTCGATCTGCGTTTGCTGCGCATTCCGAGTTTTCATGCGAGCGTGATCGGCGGTTCGCTGTTTCGTATCGGTCTTGGCGCGGTACCGTTCCTGTTGCCGCTCGCGTTGCAGGAAGGGCTCGGCATGACCGCGTTCAGAGCCGGCGCGATCACCTGCGCGTCCGCGTTCGGCTCGATCTTCATGAAGACGGTGGCGTCGCGCATTCTCGAACGCTTCGGCTTTCGTACGGTGCTGATGGTCAACGCCGGGTGCGCGGGTCTTGCGATCGCCGTGTACGGGTTGTTCTTTCCCGGCACGCCGCATTGGGTGATCTGGTGCATCGTGCTGGTGGGCGGCTTCTTTCCCTCGCTGCAATTCACGTCGCTCAATACGCTGGCCTACGCGGATATTCCGAGCAGCGACGTCGGCCGCGCAACGAGTGTTGCGAGCGTGATCCAGCAGATGTCGCTCGGCCTCGGCGTGACGATCTCGGGCATCGTGCTGCTGATTTCGCATCGTCTGCAAGGGCATCCGAACATTGTGTTCTCCGATTTCTGGCCGGCGTTTCTGGTCGTCGGTCTGTTCTCGTGCCTGTCGATTCCAATTACCCGGCGGCTGCCGCGAGACGCGGGTGATGAGATCGCGCGCGGCAGCCGCGGGCGCGCGTAAGTCGAGATACGGGCGCAGTCTTCTTACCCCGCCTGCTCCACTGGCGTCACCGTCAACTCCACCCGCTGCGCGCCGCGCAACACCGTCACGCTGACCGGCTTGTCGATACGCGAAGCATCGAGCGTGCGTTGCAGACCATCCACATCCTGCACAGGCTGTGCGTCGATCGCGACGATCGTGTCGTCGGTGCGCACGCCGCCGAGCGCGGCCGGACTGCCTTTGACGATCTCCATTACGTGCACGCCGCTTTGCGTGCCGAGCCCAAAGTAGCGCTGCACACGCCGCGACAGCGGCGTCGTCGTGCCGGCCACGCCGATATACGCGCGTCGCACGCGGCCATGCGCGAAGATCTGCATGATGACCCACTTCGCGGTATCGATCGCGGTCGCGAAACAGATGGCCTGCGCGCCAGGAATGATCGCGGTATTCACGCCGATCACCTGACCCGCCGAATTGATCAGCGGTCCGCCGGAGTTGCCCGGATTCAACGCCGCGTCGGTCTGGATCACGTCGTAGATCATGCGGCCGGAGTTCGAGCGCAGCGACCGGCCCAGCGCCGAAACGACGCCGGTCGTCACGGTCTGCTGCAGCCCGAGCGGGTTGCCGACCGCAATGGCGATCTGCCCAACACGCAGCTTCGACGATTCGCCGAGTTCGACATGCGGCAGCGGCTCCGGCGAACCGATGCGCAGCACCGCGAGATCGCTGCCTGGATCGTCGCCGACCAGATCGGCGTCGAACTTCGCGCCGTCGGCCAGCGTCACCTGGATATGCGTCGCGCCATGCACGACGTGGCTATTGGTCAGCAGGTAGCCGTCGGGCGTGAACAGAAAGCCCGAGCCGGTGCCGCCGCGCGCGCCGCGCCCATGCGCGGACGCGTCGCCGGGCAGCCGGCGCTCGACGGCGATAAACGCGACCGCCTGCTGCACGCGCTCCAGTGCGCCGATCACGGTGCGTGAGTAGGCGTCGAGCAGCGCGTCGTCGTCGTTGGTCAAAAGTTCGGTGGATTGGGGCCCGGGGGCGTCGGATGCGGCGCTCGACAGGTCATCGATGAAGCGTGGACGGCTTCCCATAACGATGCTCCGGATAGACGGGCTGCGAGATGCGGGGCGTCGCGCGGGTTTTCAAGGGCGTCTGGGGCGGGGCGCCCGGGGTCGTCCCGAGTGCCGCACTGGCGGCCACCGCGTGTGAGACACTTTCCGGGGCGGGCCGTCGCTCGCTGCTCGCTCGCTCGCGCCACGGAGACCCCTTCATGTCCGCATCTACCCCTTCAGCGCCGCAACCTCCGCAGCCGGAACCACGCATCGAGTCTCTGAGCGCAATCACGCTCGCCACCAGCGACATGCAGCGCGCCGTCGACTTCTACGAAGCGCTAGGCTTCCCGCTCAAATACGGCGGTCCGCGCGAGGCCTTCACGTCGTTCGCGTTCGGCAGCTCGTATCTGAACCTGATCGCCGATGCGCGCGCGCCGGTCAACTGGTGGGGACGCGTGATCATCTACGTGTCGGACGTCGACGCGATCTATGCCAAGGCGCTGGCCGCGGGCTTGCAGCCGTCGCTCGCGCCGGCGGATGCGCCGTGGGGCGAGCGCTATTTTCATATCACCGATCCGGACGGCCACGAATTGAGCTTCGCGCGGCCGCTGCACTAGCGGCGGCAGCCCAGGCAAAACTCGCTATCATGGGTGTTTCCACGCATCCGCAGCGGCCGCCCACGCGGTAACACGGCTGACACCTCGCGCTTCGATAATCGAACGCGACCGCGTCGCGCTAGCCGCCGCGCGCCATCCCATTCCTGTTGCGAGGAGAGCCGCAATGAAAGAGCCGGACCCGAGACCCGATTTCGAATTGATGGCGGAGCGGCAACGCCGTTTCGAGGAAGACCTCATCGATGCCTACGACGAAGAACTCGAAATGGAGGTCGACGACCGCATCATCGACGGCCCGGCCGGATTTACGCCCGAGCATCGCGAGGCGCGCAGGCAGTACTTCCGTGAACTGTTCCGGCTGCAGGGGGAACTGGTCAAGCTGCAGGACTGGATCGTCGCGACCGGACATCGGCTCGTCGTGATCTTCGAGGGGCGCGATGCGGCGGGCAAGGGCGGCGCGATCAAGCGCATCACGCAGCGCCTCAATCCGCGCGTGTGCCGCGTGGCAGCATTGCCCGCGCCGAACAATCGCGAGCGCACGCAATGGTATTTCCAGCGCTATGTATCGCATCTGCCGGCGGGCGGCGAGATGGTGCTATTCGATCGCAGCTGGTACAACCGCGCGGGCGTCGAACGCGTGATGAACTTCTGCACCGACGAGGAATATGAAGAGTTTTTCCGCTCGGTGCCGGAGTTCGAAAAGATGCTGGCGCGCAGCGGCGTGCAGATCCTCAAGTACTGGTTCTCGATCACCGACGAAGAGCAGGAACTCCGCTTCCAGAACCGCATTCACGATCCGCTGAAGCAGTGGAAGCTGAGTCCGATGGATCTGGAAAGCCGGCGCCGCTGGGAGGCGTATACGCAGGCGAAAGAAGTGATGCTGCAGCGCTCGCATATCCCCGAGGCGCCGTGGTGGGTCGTGCAGGCCGTCGACAAGAAGCGCGCGCGCCTGAACTGCATTCACCATCTGCTGAGCCAGGTGCCATATCACGAGATCGAGCACCCGCACATCGAATTGCCGTCGCGCGTCTATCACGAAGACTATAGCCGCCAGCCGGTGCCTGACGCGATGATCGTGCCCGAGGTGTACTAAAAAGCGGATCGTATGGACTAGCGGGCCAACGAAAAAGCGCGGTACGTATAAAACGTACCGCGCTTTTTTTCGTGCTGGATGGGTTCCGCCAGATCGGCGAACTCAGAACACCGAACGGAACACCCAGTACAACCCGCCCGCGAGCGCGATCGACGCGGGCAGCGTCAGCACCCATGCGAGGATCAGGCTGCGCACGGTGGCCCATTGCAGACCCGAGCCGTTGGCCGCCATCGTGCCGGCCACGCCGGAAGAGAGCACGTGGGTCGTCGACACCGGCAGACCGTAGACGTCGGCGGCACCGATCGTGACCATCGCGACGAGTTCAGCCGACGCGCCCTGGCCGTACGTCAGATGCTGTTTGCCGATCTTCTCGCCCACCGTGACGACGATGCGCTTCCAGCCGACCATCGTGCCGAGACCCAGCGCGATCGCGACCGCCACCTTGACCCACGGCGGAATGAACTTGGTCGCGTGATCGATCTGCTTTCTGAAGTTGGCGATGACCCTCGCGTCCTCGGGCGAGAACTGCGGCTGATTGGCCTTCTGCATCAGACGGATCGCCTCGGACGTGACATACATGTTGTTGCGCACGTTATCGACGATGCCTTGCGGCAGCGCGGCCATCGAGCCAAATTCGCCGACCTGGCGGCCGATCTGCTCGGTCAATTGCCGCAGCGCCGGCAGCGTCGCGGGTGTCAGCTGACGGGTGCGCACGAAGGCCTCGACGTCGGCGCGCGGATCCGCGGAAGGCGCCGCGCCCTGCGTGTAGCGCGCTAGCGTCGCCGCGGTTTGATGCGCGACCGCGACGAAGTTCTGCGTTTGCTCCGGCGTGACCGCTCGATTCAGTGCGTACGCAGTGGGCACCGTACCGATCAGGATCAGCATGATCAGGCCCATGCCTTTCTGGCCATCGTTCGAGCCGTGCGCGAACGACACGCCCGTGCAGGTCAGAATCAGCAGGCAGCGAATCCAGAACGGCGGCGGCTCCTTGCCCTTCGGCTCGGCATACAGCGCGGGCACCCGCACGACGGCCTTCAGGATCAGCAGCAGCAAGCCCGCGAGCAGAAAGCCCACGATCGGCGAAAACAGCAGCGACTTGCCGACGCCGAGCGCCTGGGTCCAGTCGACGCCGCTGGTGCCATTCGCACCGTGCATCATCTGATTCATCAGGCCTACGCCGATGATCGAGCCGATCAGCGTGTGCGAGCTCGAAGACGGTAGGCCCAGGGACCACGTGCCGAGGTTCCAGATGATCGCGGCGATCAGCAGCGCGAATACCATCGAGAACCCGGCGCTGCTGCCGACCTGCAGGATCAGCTCGACAGGCAGCAGTTGCAGCACGCCGAAGGCGACCGCACCGCTCGACAACAGCACACCGAGAAAATTCCACGCGCCGGACCAGACGACCGCGATATTCGGTGTCAGCGAGTGGGTATAGATGACGGTGGCGACCGCATTGGCCGTATCGTGAAAGCCGTTGACGAACTCGAAACCGAGCGCGATCAGCAGCGCGACGCCGAGCAACAGATAGGGCAGCACCGAGCTTTCGCGCACGGGCTGCAGATCGTCTATCAGATGAACACCGCAGTACACGACGCCCGCAATGAGCAGGCCGGCGAAAATCACCAGGCCTGCGCTGCGGCCCTTGCCGCTGGCGGCGCCTGGTTGCGGATACGAAAGTTCCGGCATGGCGTGAGCCCCAAAAATGTGGTCGCAGAGTATTCGATGCTGCTTTCGCTGCGTGTCGCAATGATGACAACTGCGTGACGGCAATGGAGGTGTAAAAAATAGACGCGGCGCGGCTTATGCTGCGCCGCGCACTGGACTAAGCAAGTGATGAATAAAACCAGGCAGTGGACGCACCGCAGTTGCGCCTACGATGCGCTGACGACTTCGCCGCTTGCGCTGCCGCCGAGGGTGCGTTTATAGGCTTGCGCGACGATTTCCGCCGGTATCCCTTGCGACGGATCGCGGCCCATCGATTCGAGCGTTTCGGCGACCCACCCCGGGCTCACCACATTGACGCGGGCTTTGCCGCGCAACTCCAGCGCGGCCGAGCGCGCGAACGCCTCGACGCCCGCATTGACGATGCTGACCGCGGCGCTGCCTTCCATCGGCTGTTGCGCGAGCACGCCGCTCGTCAGTGTGAACGAGCCGCCTTGCGACACATGGTCCACGCCGCAGCGCACAACATTGACCTGCCCCATCAGTTTGTTGGCAAGACTAAAAGAAAAGTCTTCGTCGCCAAGCGCCGCGAGCGGCGCGAATTTCGCGGAGCCGGCCGCGCAGATGATCGCGTCGAAGCTGCCGGCTTGCGCATACATCGCTTCGATGCTGCGTTTGTCGGACAGATCGACGTGCAGGTCGGAGCCTTTACGGCTTGCGCCGACCACGTCATGCTCGGTGGCCAGCAGCTTCACGATGTGCGAGCCGAGCAGGCCGGTCGCACCGACAACGAGTATTCGCATACATCCTCCTCTGGTCTGTTTGCGGCATTTGCCGCGCTGCACACTGCATCGTCAAGCCGGAGCATTCGCCGGACCGCGCGATAAGCGGCCCCATCGGTCGAGCATAGGCGCTGCCGACACGACACGCCAACGCGTAACTGGGAAACCCGCTGATATGCGCGGTGAATCCCTCGTGAGCATCGATTTTGCTACGTTGGAAATACGGTCACGTTTCCGGGAGCATCGATGAAGCAAGACAGTGAAACAGCCAACGAGCCGGTACCCGAAGAATCGGCGCAGCGGGCCTTTACTTCCTACGCCGCGCCACTGGTCGATGAGGCGGTCAGACTCGCCAAAGGCATACACGACGACCCGTCACCCGAAGCGCTGCACAAACTGCGTGTGTCACTGCGGCGTTTGCGTTCGTTGTGGTGGGCGTTCGCACCGCTGCTCGACAAGGGCGAAAATTCTCGCCAGCGCGCCGTCTATAAGTTCCTTGCCACCGCGGCGGGTAAAACGCGCGATTGGGACATCCTGATCGAGTTGCTCAAGCAGGAAGGCGGCGACGCACGAGCGTTGATGCCGAAGCTCGAGCAGACGCGCCGCGACACGCTGGCGACCAGCCGCGAGACGTTATTGAATGCCGACGTCAAACATCTGTTGCGCGATGCGTTGGCCACCACTTCCGGGGAACTGCACGCCACGCACGATGCCGATATTGCATTGCGCAAATTTGCCGCTCGGCGCATTCGGGCGTCGGAGCGCTCGTTGAAAAAACGCATCCAACGCGCGCGCCATGCAAAACGCTCGAATTACGCGGCCTTCCACGATGTCAGAAAAGCGGGCAAGAAACTGCGCTATCTGTTCGAGTTTTTCGGGCCGGTGCTTAAAATCAGCCATAAGCGCACGCTCAAGCGGCTGAAAAAGCTTCAGAAGCGCTTCGGCTTGCTCAACGATACCGTCGCCAGCGAAGCGCTGTTGCGCGACAATGCGGCGTCGCTTGCCGACGCGGACCACATCGAAGCCGCGTTGGCCTGGCTCGACAGGAAACGCAAACGCCGCTTGCGCGCGGCGTCGGAGCTACTGGGCTGAGCGAGTGCCCTCGTCTCGCTAGCGCGGAGGACCCGCAGCCCAACATGCACTGCGCACCGCGCTGCCGGTCCGAAAGAATCGTCCGCGAAAGGAGGCGAAAAGCGTGGCAGAGCATGGGCTTTCGCTGCGTCATCAGTTGCGCCTGACGTTGCATGCCGTTCGAGCCGGGATGACCCGCTATGTGGGCAACCGCCCGTGGGTGGCCGGCGTCGCCGGCACGCTCGTCGCGTTGGCGATGTCGATCCTGACTGCGGTGGAAGTCGGCGAAGGCCGCCGCGAAATGCTCGATCATGCGCGCCAGACCTCGCAAAACCTCGTGTCGATCATTTCCGCGGATCTCGCGCGCAACGTCGAAATCTATAATCTGTCGTTGCAATCGATGGTGGATGCCGCGCGCAGTCCGGACACCTGGACGCTGCCGGTCCCGGCACGCCAGGCGAAGCTGTTCGATCGCGCGACCACCGCCGCCTTTCTGGGCGGTGCGTATGTCGTCGGCGCCGACGGTGAAGTGGCCGCCGCGCAGTACGACGACGCGAACACCACCGTCCATCTCGACGACCGCGAATACTTTCAGGTGCAGCTGCGCAACCCGGCGGCGGGCCTGTATTTCTCGCATCCGTTCATGTCGCGCCTGCGCGGCGGCATGCCGTCGATCGCGCTGACGCGGCGCATCGACGATGCGCAGGGCAACTTCGCCGGCATCGCTCTGCTCGCGATTCGCATCGAGTACTTCCAGCACCTGCTGGACCGGATCGACACCGGCGAGCAGGGTTCGGTTTCCATCGTGATGGCGGACGGCACGCTGCTCGCGCGCAAGCCGGGCGACGGGCGCGATATCGGCGCGAGCGTCGCAAAGTCGCCGACCTTCGTACCGATGACCGCGCACGACTCCGGCACCTACGTATCGGTCTCGCCGGTCGACGGTGTGCGTCGCATCGTTACGTACGCGCACGTACCCAGCACGCCGCTGATCGTGGCGATGGCGCCCGCCGTCGACGACGTGCTCGCGCCGTGGCAGCATCGCAGCCACGTCGCGGCTGCGCTGACCATCGGCTTTGGTGCGGTGTTCGTGGTCGTGTCGTGGCTGCTCGCGTTCGCGCTGCGCGACAAACAGCGCGCGCAGGCCGCGCTGCTGCGTCTCGCCTCGACCGATTCGCTGACCGGGCTCAGCAATCGCCGCGTGCTCGACAAGCGGCTCGACGACGAATGGAAGCGCGCGCGGCGCGACGACAAGCCGCTGTCGGTGCTGTTCATCGATATCGATCACTTCAAGCGTTTCAACGACACCTACGGCCATGAGAGCGGCGACGAAGTATTGGTCGCGGTGGCGGATTGCATCGCGTCCGCGGCGCGGCGCTCGGTCGATCTGGTCGCGCGCTACGGCGGCGAAGAGTTCGCGGTGGTGCTGCCGGATACCTCCGCGCGGGGCGCGTTCACGGTCGCGGAGCAAATTCGACGCAAGGTGGAAAACCGCGTCATCGTGCATGGACACGATGCGCCGCAGGCGGTGACGGTAAGCGTCGGCTGCGCCACGGCGCTGCCGGGCGCCACGGATTTCGCCAACGGAGCCGAGCTGCTGGCCGCCGCTGACGCGCAGCTCTATGTGGCGAAGAACGAAGGGCGCAATCGCACCCGGTCGGCGCAGTGGGACGAGTATTCGGCGGTGCAGGGGGCGTCGAGTACGGGCGCGGCGCTCTGACGCCAGGTATCCGTTCACGTGAGCGTGAGCGCTCGCTCGGCCCAAATGGCCGCGACGCAGCGCGATTCAGGCGCGCTCCACGCTGCGCGGCGCGAAACCGCGCAACGTCACTGCAGCTGCAGTTTCGCCCCGCCACGCCGGGCGTGGCTGATCGGCCGCCATACCGTCCGCGTAAGCCAGCGAGCCCACCGGGAAGCCGCGCCGCCGCCATGCATCGAGCCCGCCGCGTAGTGCGCGAATCCGCGTGTAGCCGTTGCGGCGCATATGTTGCGAGACTTCGAGCGCGGTCGCGCTGTCCGGACAGATGCAATAGATGACCACGTCGTGCGTGCGCAGTGCACCGTCGATCAGTTCGGGCGAGTGAGGATCGAGCGCGAGCGCGTCGGGGATCTGGCCTCGCACATCGAGCAGTGGTGCGCCGGGCCGCGCATCGAGAACGCGGGACGGCGCCGTGCGGCTCAGGCGACCGGAGTGCCGCCAGCTCCACGGCAGTCTCGATGCGACGCTCGCCGGTGACGCGTGCGTCGGCGCGGCCAGCATCGGCGGGGCCGCGGCCGACGCGGCTCGCCTGAACCGACGTCGTTCGTCATATCGCAGATACAGCCGGTAGAGCAGATAGAACAGCGCCACTACAAGAAAGATGTCGGCGAGTGTGCCGCCGCGCCGTTCGACGAATGCGCGCAGCATATGCACCTCGCGCTCCACCGCCGCGCCGCCAAGCAGCCAGAAACTCGCCCACGCGATCACGCTCGCCAGATCCCATAGTGCGTAGATGCGAATGTCGACGGCGGTCGTGCCCATCAACGGCGGCGTGATCAGCCCGAGCCCAGGCACGAACTTCGAAATCGACACGAGCGGCATGCCATAGCGTTCGAATAGCGAGCGCGCCATTTCGAGCCTCGTATCGACGACGGGCGACAGGCGGCCGAGCCATGCGAGCAGCTTGCGGCCATACAGCCGGCCGGCCGCGAACCAGGTGCCGTCGCCGATCAAGGCGCCTAGCACCGCCGCGCCGAGAGTCGGCCAGAACGACAGGGTGCCCGCGGCGATCGAGGAGCCCGCGAACAGCAGCATCGGCACGGCCGGAATCGGTACGCCGAGGCGCGTCAGCAGGACGTTGACGAACACGATCGCGCTGCCCCAGGTTGAAATCGCCGACAACGGAAACTCGACCAATTGAGCCGCTCCTGTTGCTGCTGGTGGGCTGGCATGCGCACCTTGGATTTCAGCATAGGCGATGGCTTGTGGGCGGTGCGCGGTGCGCGTGGGGAGGGGGGGATTGGGCGGGGTGTGATCGTCAAGACGCAACTAACTGTCAACCCCGCCTGCCCACCACGACGTTGCCGGTGAGCGTGAAGAGAGTGAGCGCCGGGCCGCACACAGGATTCGCAGGGGCGGGGGCTGCATCGTCAGCGAACCCCAAACGGCCCCTGCGTTCACCGCATCAGGCATTCGGCATGGCCACCACGCCCGGATTCCCGACGATCGCCAGAAACTCCCGCCGGGTCGACGGATCGGTGCGGAACGTGCCGAGCATGCGCGAGGTGACCATCGTGACGCCCGCTTTGTGCACGCCACGCGTCGACATGCACTGATGCGCGGCTTCGAGAATTACGCCGACGCCGGCCGGTTGCAGCACGTCGTTCAGCGTATCGGCGATCTGCACCGTCATCTTTTCCTGGATCTGCAGCCGTTTCGCGAACGCATCGACTAGACGCGCGAGCTTCGAAATCCCGACCACGCGATGATTCGGCAGATACGCGACGTGCGCGCGTCCGATGATCGGCACCATATGGTGCTCGCAGTAGCTTTCGAAGCGGATGTCCTTCAGCACGATCATTTCGTCGTAGCCGTCCACTTCGGAGAAGGTACGCGCGAGGATTTCGCGCGGATCGACCTGATAACCCGCGAAGAACTCGTCGTAAGCGCGCGTCACGCGCGCCGGCGTGTCGATCAGGCCTTCGCGCTGTGGATCGTCGCCGGCCCAGCGCAGCAGCACGCGCACCGCTGCCTCAGCTTCTTCGCGGCTCGGGCGTTCGACGGCCGCTGCGGGTTTGGTTTTCTTTGCCTTGCTGCTGGTCATGCGTCGTCCTCCTGGATCGCGTGTCGATGCTGCGCTGCGCGCGGGGTCAGTAACTGAGGTCATTGTTCCATGTTTTGCGCCCGAAGGTGCCGATGCCCGTTTCGCTGCCGGGCGGTCGCGGACTTGCCTCGAGCGGCTACTTCGGCCATTCGTCCATCGCATCGTTGAACAGTTCGGCGACCACGCCGCGCAGCCAGCTGAGGCGCGGATCGTTATGAAACTTGCGATGCCAGTGCTGCCGCAGGTCGAAGCGCGGCAACGGCAGCGGCGGCTCGACGAGCATGATCGACGCATGCTCCGACACGTACGCGAAGCCAATCGCGTGCGGGACGGTCGCGAGCAGATCGGTGCGTGCGAGGATGAAAGGCAGGCTCATGAAGTGCGGCGTTTCGAGCACCGCGCGCCGCTTGATGCGCTTCTTTTCGAGGTACTGCTCGAGCACTTCCTGGCTGCGTCCCTCGGCGCGCACCACCGCATGCCCCGAGGCCACATATTGCTCGAGCGTGAGCGGCCCCTTCGACAGTGGATGTCCGCTGCGCATCAGGCAGATGAAGCGGTGGGTGAAGAGTCGCTGCTGAAAGAAGTTGTTGCCCGCCAGGTCCGGAAAATAGCCGACGGCGAGATCGACGTCGCCCGATTCGAGCCCGCGCTCCACTTGCGACGGCGACAGCGTCACGGAGCGCAGATTCGCCGACGGCGCGCGCTCGGCGAACAGCTGCAAAAGACGCGGCAGAAACACGATCTCGCCGACGTCGGACAGCGCGATCGAAAACGTGTGCGTGCTCGTCGCCGGATCGAAGTCCTGCACGTCGAGCATGCCTTTCTCGATGCGCAGCAGCGCGTCGCGCGCGGCGGGCAGGATCGCGAGCGCGCGCGGTGTCGGCTCCATGCCTTTCGATGTGCGCACGAACAGCGGATCGTCGAAGTATTCGCGCAGACGGCCAAGCGCGGTGCTCACGCGCGGCTGGCTCACGCCGAGCTGCTCGGCGGCGCGGCTCACGTTGCGCGTGTCTTCCATCGCAACCAGATAGGGGATCAGATTCAGATCCAGATGTGTCTCGGACATGCTAGTTATGGCTCGCGGGGCGGGCGAGGCAAGGCGGTGCCTATGCCGTATCGCTATAGAGCCTAGTTGAAAAATCGCCCATAAGCATAGTGGGATTTTGCGCGGCCGGCTTTTTCGCGCGCAAGCCGAGCACTCGACGAGGGCAACCCGCACCTTCGCCGCCGCGTGCGGCGACCTATGATGAAGGGGGTTTCCCTGCCTTGACAATCCGCCCACAGGACAACCATAATCGCCGGAGCGTTCGCTAAACGAATCACTGTTCATGTAACGAACAAAATTCAGCGGCGAATCAATCGAAGGCGCCAGCCCGCTCTCTCCCTCGCGAGCCGTCGCCAGCATGCCCGGAGACTGTTTCCGCGCGAGCTTTGCCGCGAGCCTGGTTGGTGAGGGCTGTCAGCCCAGCGGCACGTAGCGCCCCCAAAGGAAATTCGACATGATCAACAAGATTTTCGAGACACTTCAATCGGCGGTCGCCGATGTCCACGACGGCGCGACCGTCATGATCGGCGGCTTCGGCACGGCCGGCATGCCGTCCGAACTGATCGACGCGCTGATCGAACAGGGCGCGCGCAACCTGACCATCGTCAACAACAACGCAGGCAACGGCGACATCGGCCTCGCGGCGCTGCTGAAGGCCAAGCGCGTGCGCAAGATCATCTGCTCGTTCCCGCGCCAGACCGACTCGTATGTGTTCGACGCGCTCTATCGCGCCGGCGAAATCGAACTGGAACTCGTGCCGCAAGGCAATCTCGCCGAGCGCATCCGCGCGGCCGGCGCGGGCATCGGCGGCTTCTTCACGCCGACCGCGTACGGCACCAAGCTCGCCGAAGGCAAGGAAACCCGCCTGATCGACGGCCGTCACTACGTGCTCGAGTCGCCGCTGCATGCGGACTTCGCGCTGATCAAGGCGTACAAGGGCGACCGCTGGGGCAACCTGATCTATCGCAAGACCGCGCGTAACTTCGGGCCGATCATGGCGAGCGCCGCGAAGACCGCAATCGTGCAGGTGTCGGAAGTGGTGCCGCTCGGCGGCCTCGATCCGGAAGAAATCGTCACGCCCGGCATTTTCGTGCAACGCGTGATCGAAGTGCCGCAAGCGGCGCATCTCCCCACGCCCAATCCTCACGACGCTGCTGCCTGACCCGGAGACCGACATGAAGAAACTGACCCGCGATGAAATGGCCAAGCGCGTTGCCCAGGACATCCCTGAAGGCGCTTACGTGAACCTCGGCATCGGCGTGCCGACGCTGGTGGCGAACCACCTCGCCGCCGACAAGGAAATCTTCCTGCACAGCGAAAACGGTCTGCTCGGCATGGGCCCGGCACCGGCGAAGGGCGAGGAAGACGACGAACTGATCAACGCCGGCAAACAGCACGTCACGCTGCTGACGGGCGGCGCCTACTTCCATCACGCGGATTCGTTCGCGATGATGCGCGGCGGCCATCTGGACTTCTGCGTGCTCGGCGCGTTCCAGGTGTCGGCGAAGGGCGACCTCGCGAACTGGCACACTGGCGCACCGGACGCGATTCCGGCGGTCGGCGGTGCGATGGACCTCGCGATCGGCGCGAAGCAGGTCTACGTGATGATGGAGCACCTGACCAAGCAAGGCGAAAGCAAGATCACCGCCGAGTGCTCGTACCCGGTCACCGGTATCGCCTGCGTGACCCGTATCTATACGGACCTCGCGATGATCGACGTCACAAAGGAAGGCCTCGTCGTGCGCGAGATTTTCACGGACATCGGCTTCGACGAACTGCTGAAGCTGACCGGCGTCCCGATGACCGACGGCACCCAGGCCGCACGCGCGGCCTGATGCCTGGCTGAGGCGTCGCGGCGGCGGCCTGCTTTGCGGCCGCATCGATGGCGCCTCGTCTGAAGGCAGCATTGCACGAACGGGCCAGCGCGGACGAGGCAAACTCTTTGTCAGCGCTGGCCTGGCAACTTCAGCGACAGCCTGCCCCCGTTTGGCGCACAATACGCAGCACAAAGTGCGGCATACGTATGGCACGAGCGCGCTACAAGCGCCGGTCCACCGCGGTGTCTGCTTCGACCCGCCACGCCGCGCCGCTTCTTCACTTCCGATTCCCTCAAACATCGTCGTCACCATGCTCGACTCCAGCGCCCGCCTGACTGGCCTTCTTTGCGGCACACAGCCGATGAACGACATCTGGGCGCCGCGTGCCACGCTGCAGCGAATGCTCGACGTCGAAGCCGCACTCGCGCGCGCCTCCGCCGCGCACAAAGTCATTCCCGAATCCGCCGTCCCCGCGATCGAAGCGGCCTGCCAGGCCGACCAACTCGACGCCGACGCGCTCGCACGCGACGCCGCGCTCGGCGGCAACCTCGCGATTCCGCTCGTCAAGCAACTGACCGCACTCGTCAAAGCCGCGGACGCCGAAGCGGGCAAATACGTGCATTGGGGCGCGACGAGCCAAGACATCATCGACACTGCGACGGTGCTGCAACTGCGCGACACCTTCGGCCTGCTCGACAGCGGCCTGCAAGCCACCTGCGACGCGATCGCGAAACTCGCGGCCACCCATCGCGCGACGCCGATGATCGGCCGCACATGGCTGCAACAGGCGCTGCCGATCACGCTGGGTCTGAAGTTCGCGCAATGGCTCGACGCGCTGCTGCGACATCGCGATAGGCTCGATGCACTGCGAGAGCGCGTGCTGGTGCTGCAATTCGGCGGCGCGGCCGGCACGCTCGCGAGTCTGCGCGAGGCGGCGCCGCACGTCACGCAGTCGCTCGCCAAGGAACTCGGGCTCGCGGTGCCGACCTTGCCGTGGCATACGCAGCGCGATCGCATCGCCGAGACGGCGTCGCTGTTCGGCATGCTGATCGGCACGCTCGGCAAGATCGCGCGCGATGTGTCGCTGCAGATGCAAACCGAAATCGACGAGCTCGCCGAACCGGCCGCGGCCGGCAAGGGCGGATCGTCGACGATGCCGCACAAGCGCAACCCGGTCGGTTGCGCGGCGGTGCTGACGGCCGCGACGCGAGCGCCCGGCCTGGTCGCAACCGTGTTCGCCGGCATGGTGCAGGAGCACGAACGCGCGCTCGGCGGCTGGCAAGCCGAATGGGACGCGCTGCCGGATCTCGCGCGTCTCGCGGGCGGCGCGCTCGCGAACATCGAACAGATCGCGTCCGGCTTGAACGTGAACGTGCCGCGACTCGCGAAGAATCTCGACGTTACGCACGGGCTGATCCTCGGCGAAGCGGTGATGCTCGCGCTCGGCGATGCCATCGGCCGGCTCGACGCGCATCATCTGGTCGAGCGCGCGTCGAAGGCGGCGATCCGCGACGGCAAGACGCTGTACGACGTGCTTGCCGCCGACGCGGCCGTCACCGAACATCTTTCGACCGAGCGCCTCAAGCAGCTGCTCGATCCCGCTCAATACGTCGGCCAGGCGCACGCATATGTCGACGCCGCGCTGACGCTTCACACCACGCGCGCGCAGCGCGCCCATTCCAAGGAGTAACCGGCATGCCCTACGCCGCAGTCAACGGCACCGAGCTTCACTATCGCATCGACGGCGACCGTCACGGCCACGCGCCGTGGCTCGTGCTGTCGAATTCGCTCGGCTGCGATATGTCCATGTGGACGCCGCAGGTCGCGGCGTTGTCGAAGCACTTCCGCGTGCTGCGCTACGATACGCGCGGTCACGGCCATTCTGAAGCGCCGAAGGGGCCGTACGCGATCGAGCAACTGACCGGCGACGTGCTCGGTCTGATGGATACGCTGAAGATCGCGCGCGCGAATTTCTGCGGCATTTCGATGGGCGGCCTGACCGGCATCGGGCTCGCCGCGCGTCACGGCGACCGCTTCGAGCGCGTCGTGCTGTGCAATACGGCCGCGCGCATCGGCTCGCCGGAAGTCTGGGTGCCGCGCGCCGCGAAGGCGCGCTCGGAAGGCATGCTCGCACTCGCCGACGCGGTGCTGCCGCGCTGGTTCACGGCAGACTTCATCGAGCGTGAGCCGGTCGTGCTGGCGATGATCCGCGACGTGTTCGTGCATACCGATAAGGAAGGCTATGCATCGAACTGCGACGCGATCGACGCGGCCGATCTGCGTCCCGAAACGCCGGGCATCAAGCTGCCGACGCTCGTGATCAGCGCCACGCACGACCTCGCCGCCACGCCCGCGCAGGGCCGCGAACTCGCACAGTCGATTCCGGGCGCACGCTACGTCGAGCTCGACGCTTCGCATATTTCCAACATCGAAAAGGTCGACGAGTTCACGAAGACCGTGCTCGACTTCCTGACGGAGGCAAAATGAACGACGAAGACCGTTACGAAGCCGGAATGGGCGTACGTCGCGCGGTGCTGGGCAACGCGCACGTCGACCGTTCGCTCGCGAACCGCACCGAGCTGACCGAGGAGTTCCAGAACCTGATCACGCGCTATGCGTGGGGCGAGATCTGGACGCGTGAAGGTCTGCCGCGTCATACGCGCAGCCTGCTGACGATCGCGATGATGGTTGCGTTGAATCGCAGCGAAGAACTCGCGCTGCACCTGCGCGCCGCGAAGAACAACGGCGTGACGCGCGAACAGATCAAGGAAGTGCTGCTGCAGACCGCGATCTATGTCGGCGTGCCGGCGGCCAACTCAGCGTTCCACCTGGCCGACAAGCTGTTCCGCGAGGACGATGCGGCGGCCGCGGCGGCGAAGTCGTAAAGACCGCGCGCTGGTGGTTTTCAGAGCCAATCAGCAAACGCGCGACGGATATTTCCGTCGCGCGTTTTTTTATGCGGCGGTCGTCGCTATGACGCTTGCCGGCATCTGCACGCACAGCGCGCGCAACACAGTCTCCTTGCTCACCTCGCGCCAATGCGCGAGCGCCGCGGCGCGCCTGATCAGGCCGAAGATGAGGGCAGGCGTGCTCACGGTAGGAACGCTTGCGATAGCGGCCGGGCCATTTCAGTTCGCCCTTTCAGACCGGACGCGACAGCTCAGGACTGTCTTGAGTTCAATGCAGGCCAGCGGGCCAAGGCAATGAACCACAGTAGAACGACGTTCACCACCGGAATAAAGGCAAGCAGCGACCAGGCTCCCGCATATCCCGCCTTCTTCAGGATCAGCCATAGCGGGATAATCTCCGCGATGACGACAACAAGAACAAACACCAGCCAGTGCCAAATGGAAAAAGCGCCCACCCCTACCTCCATCTTTTAAAGTTGACGGGCAGAGCTAAGTATAACGACGCAAGGCCGAATCCTTGCTCAATGTAAAAAAGACCCACGCGGAGCGGGTCCGCGTCTGACCCGGCGCGGGTCACTCGATCTGCCTGTACCGAGTGTCCCCGCTGACACGCTGCAACTGTTTCGAAACGGTAAGAAACTGTTCGTCAGTAATCGTGCACTCCAGTTCGCCTATCTCATACACAGCAACCAGCTTGATCTTATTTCCATTTCGCTCCTCAAAGGTGATCTGATAGACCCCACGCCACTTTTGTTCGCCATCTTCGTATTTACCGATCTTCTCGGACGCCAGTCGCACGGCTTTTGTTTTCGTAGCATCGAAATCCAAGGAGAGGATGTCTGTTTTTCTCACCGCCATCTGGGCCACATAGGCCGGAAATCGGTCGCCGCATGGGGGGGTATGGGCCGGTTTCCGCCAGGCATAGCGCGGGAAAAGATAGCATTAGGACTGCAAAAGCGTGTTTCATGGATTTAAAGGGCCTCACTCTATCTGCTTGAACATTCTGTCGTTCTCGACTCTTGGCAACAAATGCTTCGAAACGACAAAGACCTCTACGGAACTCATCGAGCATTCAAATTCGCCAGCGTCGTCCACAGTAATCACCTTGACCTTGTTTCCGTTTTTTTCGTGGAAGGTGATGTGATAGACCTCGCGCCACAACTGTTCGCCATCCTCCGATTTTCTAATTTTCTCGGACGCCAGTCGCACCGCTTGGGTTTTCGTATAGTCGATACTGCCAATCATGCCTGCGTCTTTCAGGCTGTTTTCGGCGATGTTGGTCGGCCACCTGTCGCATGGCGGGTTCGGTCTGCCTTGCGCCAGGCATAGCGCGGGAAGGGATACCAGCAGGACTGCAAAAACTTGAATACTCTGTCGGCGTCGCGTGATGGCAAATGACCTGAAACAATAAAGACGTCGATCCCACCTATCGAGCATTCAAATTCGCCTGCTGCTTCGTTCACAGCAATCAGTTTGACCTTGTTTCCGCTTTTTTCGCGGAAGGTGATGTGATAGACCTCACGCCACATCTGTTCGCCATCCTCATATTTTCCTATTTTCTCGGACGCGAGTTGCACGGCTTCGGTTTTCGTATAGTCGATACTGCCAAGCATGCCAGCGCTTTTTAGTCTCCCTTCTGCGATGTTGGTTGGCCACCTGTCGCATGGCAGTGTTTCATGGATTCAAAGGCCCTCACTCGATCTGCTTGAACATTCTGTCAGCCTCGACTCTTGACGGCAAATGCCTCGAAACCACAAAGACTTCTACGGCGCTCATTGAGCATTCAAATTCGCCAGCGTCGTTCACAGCAATCACCTTGACCTTGTCTCCGTTTTCTTCGTGGAAGGTAATGTGATAGACCTCACGCCGTAACTGTTCGCCATCTTCCGATTTTCCAATTTTCTCGGACGCCAGTTGCACCGCTTTTGTTTTCGTGTAGTCGATATTGCCGAGCAGGCCAGCTTTTTTTAGTCTCCCCTCGGCTATGTTGGTCGGCCACCTGTCGCATTGGGGTTCTGGTTGAGATTGCGCCACGCATAACAACGCGGGAAGGGATAGCAGCAGGGCTACAAGAGCGCGCTTCATGGATGTTCCACCCTAAGCATTCTGTCGCCACTGTTCCAGATTTTCTTCCGATATTGCAGATGCAGAACAATACAGCTATTGGATGCGTTGCCGGGGTCAGTCTTGCTGTCGCCGTGGATCATGAAGCCGTCGCGCCCGCCCAAGCTCGTTCCCGCAACAGGGTTGAGCCGCATCGAAGACGGTCCAGTTTTATGGTGCGGAAACGGTGCCGTAATTTCATACAGACCGACGGGGATCGGTCCAAGGTCGCGGACATACTGGCTATCGTGTTTGTTCTTGTGTATGCCCTTGCCTGCATATCCGTCATCGGTAATGAAGTCATCATCGTGATACAGCTCGCCGCTCGCGTGTTTGTAAATCCACACCATTGTATTTTCCTCATTGGTTGTACGAACCAACGATTACATCAGACCAACTGGTTGAACACAATTTTTAAGATATGCGTCAGTTTGATCTGCATCCCTGTATCGAGCCGGCAGAGGCGAGCGCAAACGGTCGCGAAAGATCACGGCAAATACGAGTTTGGGGGATACCTTCGGAAATGGGCGAAAGCCGCAGCAAACGAAAGACGCAAAACAAGAACGCTTGTTGTCGTTGTGAATGAATGTGCGCCGTTCGGGATTGATATCGAAGGAATCTGCACGGCGTTCGCGAATTCGGCGCGCCGATATTTTTCTATGCACGTCGATGCGGTGCGCTCGTTGGAGAGCGTGCTGGCGAGTGAGCCGACGCACACGGAAGGCGCCGCGCTGTTCCGGCAAGGACGGGCGCGGGTCGCAGGCATCGACGATTCGTGCGCGTTGTCCGCCCCGCGCGCTTCACTGACAACGGAGGCTCAGTGTTCGAAATACGCCGCGTGCGGACGCACGTCGAAGACATCTTCCACGAGTTCGGCCCCGCACCCGCGCAACCGCTCAGTCGAGGCGCGATCGCCGCGGTGATGACGAATCCGTTCGCGGGCCGCTACGAGCCGAACATCGAACCCGCCATGGAAACGCTGAAGCCGATCGGCTTCGATATGGTGCAGCGGCTGCTCGCGGCGATGGCGGTGCCGCATGCGTCGATCGAGAGCTATGGCAAGGGCGCGATCGTCGGCGCGCGCGGCGAGCTCGAGCACGGCGCTATGGCACGTGCCCGGCGGCTACGCGATGCGCAAACTGCTCGAAAAGCACGGCGTGCCGACCAACGCGATCGTGCAGTCGACGAAGAAAGTCGGCGCGCCGTCCACCGCGATCGAGGTGCCGCTCGCGCATGTGAACGCGAGCTACGTGCGCAGCCACTTCGACGCGATCGAGGTACGCTTGCCCGGCGCCCCGGCCGCCGACGAGATCGTCTACATCATCGTGATGAGCACGGGGCAGCGCGTGCATGCGCGGGTGGGCGCCCTCGCGAACGGGCGATTGTCGGCAAGTATGGCTTGCGCTGAAACTGAAGCGGTGCACACCAATTCACAGCAAACCGCAATGCAACGAACCTCGGAGAGCAGAAATGGCAATCAGGCCTCGCAAGCTGATCGTGCAGGCAGACCGTCGAGCCGCCCGCGTGGCGTGCGGTCGCGATTGCGGTGAACGATAATGCGTATGCGGGACGCTACGAGGCGAAGCTCGACGCGCTAATCGAAGCCTGCGAGGAACTCTGCGCGCTGCTCGGCAAGCGCTGCGTCGAAATGATCGGCATCGCGCCCGGCGAGGCGCAAAGCTACGGCAAGTTGGCGATCGTCGGCGAGGCGGGCGAGCTCGACCATGCGGCCGCGATCCTGCATCCGGAGCTCGGCGCGCCGCTGCGCGCGGCGGCCGAGAAAGGCGCGGCTCCGGTGCCGTCGGCGAAGAAGATCGGCACGCTCGGCACCGCGATCGACGTGCCGCTCGCCCACAAGGACGCCCTTCGCTTGTTGCGCGGGTTGTTTCGCTGGTAGTGTGCTGCCTTTGACGCGGGCGCGCATGGTGCCGCCCGCGCTGCAACGTCCGTCGATCGGGCCGCAGCGCATGTCGCGCGCGCCGTTCGGCGAGCTGCCGAGGGTCACGATGCTTTCGAATCTGCTGGTACAACTGGTCAATGGACTCGCCGACGCGTCGACGCTGTTTCTGGTCGCTGCCGGTTTGTCGTTGATCTTCGGCGTGACGCGCATCGTCAACTTTGCGCATGGCTCGTTCTATATGTTCGGCATCTACGTCGCGTACAGCGTCGCGAGCCGCTTTGGCCAAACCGCGGGCGGCTTCTGGCTGTCGGTGCTGGCGGCCGCGCTCGCGGTCGCGGTGCTGGGCGCGCTCGTCGAAATCGCGGTGCTGCGGCGTATCTATCAGGCGCCCGAGCTGTTCCATCTGCTCGCCACCTTTGCGCTCGTGCTGATCTTTCGCGACGCCGCGCTCTGGCTTTGGGGCCCCGACGACCTGTTCGGTCCGCGCGCGCCGCATCTCGCGGGCGCGGTCGACTTTCTCGGCCATCCGCTGCCCACTTACGACATCGCACTGATCGTGATCGGTCCCGTCGTCTTGCTGCTGCTGTGGTACGCGTTGACGCGCACGCGTTGGGGCACGCTGGTGCGCGCCGCAACGCAGGATCGCGAGATGCTCGGCGCGCTCGGCATCAATCAGGCATGGCTGTTTACCGGCGTGTTCTTCATCGGCGCGTTTCTGGCGGGACTGGGCGGCGCGCTGCAAGGGCCGCGCATGTCGGCGAACCTGTCGCTCGATCTGGAGACGATCGGCAACGCGTTCGTGGTCGTCGTGGTCGGCGGCATGGGTTCGATTCCGGGCGCGTTCATCGCGGCGTTGCTGATCGCCGAGATCAAGGCGCTGTGCATTGGCATCGGCCATGTGACGATCTTCGGCGTCGGTTTGTCGCTGAGCCGCTTTACGTTGGTGGCCGAATTCGTCGTGATGGCGGTCGTGCTGGTGGTGCGGCCTTGGGGGCTGCTCGGCCGCGCAAGTGCCGCGGTGCGCGCGATGGGTGCGCCGGAAGCGCCATTGCGTCCCGCGGGCAAGCGTCTGAAGTGGCTCGCCGCCGTCGTGTTGCTAGTGCTCGTTCTGGCGCCGCTCGCGGCCAACGCGTTTCCGTATATGCCGGTGCTGCTCGTCGAAATCCTGATCGCGGTGCTGTTCGCGACGAGCCTGCATTTCATCATGGGCCCGGGCGGTCTGCATTCGTTCGGCCATGCCGCGTACTTCGGACTCGGTGCATACGGCGCGGCGCTGTTTCTCAAAGTGCTGAATCTGCCGATGGAAGCCGCGTTGCTGCTCGGGCCGCTGCTCGCGGTGGTCGGCGCGCTCGTGTTCGGCTGGTTCTGCGTGCTCCTGTCCGGCGTCTATCTGGCGATGCTGACGCTCGCGTTCGCGCAGATCGTCTGGTCGGTCGTGTTCCAGTGGGACGATGTGACGGGCGGCAGCAACGGCATTCTCGGACTATGGCCGTCGAACTGGCTGTCGTCGCCGGTCGCGTTCTACTACCTGACGCTAGCGTGCGCGGTGCTCGGCGTGGGGCTGTTGCGCCGCATGCTGTTCTCGCCGCTCGGCTACGCGATGCGCGCGTCGCGCGATTCCGCGCTGCGCGCCGAGGCGATCGGCATCGACGTGAAGCGCGTGCAGTGGGCGTCGTTCGTGATCGCGGCGTTGTTCTGCGGACTCGCCGGATCGCTGTACGCGTTTTCGAAGGGCAATATATCGCCCGAAGTGATCAGCGTGAGCCGCTCGGTCGATGGCCTCGTGATGGTGCTGCTCGGCGGCTTGCAGACCTTGAGCGGGCCGATCGTCGGCGCGGCCGTGTTCACGTGGCTGCAGGACACGGTCGCGCGACAGACCGACTACTGGCAGGCGCTGCTCGGCTTCGCGATCCTGCTGCTGGTGATCGCGTTTCCGCAGGGAATCGTCGGCTTCATTCGCGAGCGTTTCGGCGACACGAACGACGATCAGGCCGATAAGTCCAACGGCGGCGCCGCGTCGCCATCGCAACGGACCGCCGCGGTCAAGGAGGGCCTATGAGCCTGCTGCGCGTGAGCGGTCTGTCGCGATCGTTCGGAGGACTGAAGGCGGTCGATGACGTTTCGTTCGAGCTCGAAGCCGGTCAACTGCTGGCGCTGCTCGGCCCCAACGGCGCGGGCAAATCGACCTGTTTCAACATGGTCAACGGTCAGTTGCAGCCGTCGTCGGGATCGATCCTGCTCGACGGTCATGAACTCGTCGGCATGCGGCCGCGCGATATCTGGCGGCGCGGCGTCGGCCGCACGTTCCAGATCGCCGCGACGTTCAACTCGATGACGGTGCTTGAAAACGTGCAGATGGCGCTGGTGTCGCGCGAAAAAAAGACCTTCGGTCTCTGGAAACCAGCGGGCTCGCGCTATGCCGACGAAGCGTTCGCGCTGCTCGAACAGGTCGGCATGAGCGAGCACGCGAAACGCGCGTGCGGGGTGCTCGCGTATGGCGACGTGAAGCGCGTCGAACTCGCGATCGCGCTCGCGAACCGGCCGAAGCTGCTGTTGATGGACGAACCGACCGCCGGCATGGCGCCGAAGGAGCGCAACGAATTGATGGCGTTGACCAGGCGTTTGGTGACGGAACACAAGATCGGCGTGTTGTTTACCGAGCACAGCATGGACGTCGTATTCGCACACGCCGACCGGATGATCGTGCTCGCGCGCGGCAAGCTGATCGCCGAAGGCGACGGCGATACGATCCGCAACGACCCGCGCGTGCAGGAAGTCTATTTCGGCACGGGCAAGATGTTCCGGCCGCACGCGGCGCTGCAGCACGCGGACGGCAATGCGCAGAATGGCCGCGGAGCGCAGCAATGAGCGAACCGATGCTGAAAGTCTGCGGCCTCAATGCGTTCTACGGCCGCGCGCACATCCTGTTCGACGTCGACCTCGAAGTCGGCCGTGGCGAAGTGGTCGCGCTGATGGGCCGCAACGGCGCCGGCAAATCGACGACGATGAAAGCGGTGATGGGACTGCTGCCGCACCGCCACGGCGAAGTCACGTTTCGCGGCCAGAACATCAGTGCGCTTGCGCCGTACAAGATCGCGCGCATGGGCGTCGGCTTCGTGCCCGAGGACCGCCGCGTGTTCGCGGATCTGTCGGTGATGGAGAACCTCGACACCGGCCGCCAGCCGCCGCGCGAAGGCGCGCCGCAATGGACGCCAGAAAAGCTGTTCCGCCTGTTTCCGAATCTCGGCGAAATGCCGAAGCGCCCCGGCGGCCAGATGAGCGGCGGCGAGCGGCAGATGCTGACCGTGTCACGCACGCTGATGGGCAATCCGTATCTGGTGTTGCTCGACGAACCGTCCGAAGGCGTCGCGCCGGTGATCGTCGAGCAGATGGCGAACATGATTCTCGAACTGAAGCGCGAAGGGCTATCCATTCTGCTGTCGGAACAGAATCTGCACTTCGCCGAGTTGGTCAGCGACCGCGCGTATGTGCTCGAAAAAGGGCAAATCCGTTTCAGCGGCACGATCGGCGAGCTCGCACGGAACGAAACGGTGAGGCGCGCTTATCTGAGCGTGTGAATTCATCCGGTAATGTCGGCGGAAGGATAGGCCGATGGCGCCGGCGATTGGCGAACGCGCGGCGCCGGACAACCTGATTCGCGTGACTCTCGACGGCATCGGCTCGCCTGCGCGGCCCGAACTCGGTACGATGCCGGCTTACCGCGATAGTTTGAACGACGCCCAGGTCGCCGAGCTAGTGTCGTACCTGCGCGCGCAGTTCGTGGGCGGCGAGCCGGCATGGCCGGTCGTCGCCGCGAACGTGGCCAGAATCCGCGCGGAACCGCGCGAGCAATGAGCCGCCGCGGCAGGTGCGCAGGTCCGCGCGCTTGCCCGTCCGCCCGTTCGCACGTCTGACAAAACCCACCATTCCTTTTTGATTCGGAGTAACGCATGACCACGCGCGCAGGATGGATCTCTCGCCTCATGGTGTCGACCGTGTGCTCGTTTGCCGCGCTCGGCGCGAGCGCCGAGCAGACCATCAAGATCGGCGAGATTAATAGCTACAAGGCGCAGCCCGCCTTTCTCGGGCCTTACAGGCAAGGCTGGAATCTCGCGCTCGAGCAGGTGAACGCGGCGGGCGGCGTGCTCGGCAAGCAGCTCGAAGTGATTTCGCGCGACGACGGCGGCAACCCCGGCGACACGATCCGCGTCGCGCAGGAGCTGATCGCGCGTGAGCAGGTGCAGCTGCTGTTCGGCGGCTTCCTGTCGAACACCGGCCTCGCGCTCGCCGACTTCGCGAAGCAGAAGAAGATCTTCTTCCTCGCCGCCGAACCGCTGACCGACAAGATCGTCTGGGCCGATGGCAACAAATACACGTATCGTCTGCGTCCTTCGACCTATATGCAGGTCGCGATGCTGGTGCCCGAGGCCGCGAAGCTGAAAAAGAAGCGCTGGGCGATCGTGTATCCGAACTACGAGTACGGGCAATCGGCGGTGGCGACCTTCAAGAAGCTGCTGACGGCCGCTCAGCCGGACGTGCAGTTCGTCGTCGAACAGGCGACGCCGCTCGGCAACGTCGACGCGGGCGCCGTGACCCAGGCGATCGCCGACGCGAAGCCGGACGCGATCTTCAACGTGCTGTTTGCCGCCGACCTCGGCAAGTTCGTGCGCGAGGGTAATACGCGCGGGCTCTTCAAGGATCGCGCGGTGGTGTCGCTCTTGACCGGCGAACCCGACTACCTCGATCCGCTCGGCGCCGAAGCGCCGACCGGCTGGATCGTCACCGGCTACCCGTGGTATTCGATCGATACCGCCGCGAACAAGCAGTTCGTCGACGCGTATCGGGCCAAATATCACGACTATCCGCGGTTGGGCTCGGTGGTCGGCTATTCGGCGCTGATGTCGATTGCGGACGGCATCAAGAAGGCGGGTTCGACCGATGCGGACAAACTCGCCGCCGCGTTCAAGGGGCTCAACGTGCAGACGCCGTTCGGTCCGATCACGTACCGCGCGCAGGACAATCAGTCGACGATGGGCGCGTATGTCGGCGTGACCGGCGTGAAGGACGGCAAGGGTGTGATGACGTCGTACCGCTATGTGGATGGCGCGAGCGTGCAGCCATCGGACGCCGAGGTGAAAAAACTGCGGGCGGCGGATTGAGGACGCGGCGCGCGGCGGTCCGTCGTGACTGCCGCGAGATAGCCGCGTGACTGTTGGTAAAGGCGTTTCAGCAGCGGCTTCTGCCGCCGGTGAAACCTACTCTTCCGCGTCGTGCTCCATGACGAAGCGCTTCAGATAAGCGAGCACGGCCGCTTCCATCGCGCGATGATCGGCGGTGTTTTTCGAGCCCGCGTTTTCTTCATCGCCGAACAGGGTGGACGGCGCGTTGTGCACGTCCACTTCCTGCCCCTCGCGAAACACGCGAATTTCGTGGACGTCTTCGACGTACTCGGCGATCCAGTGCACGCCCTCGATATGTGCGCCAGCGCGAACCGTAACTATCTTCATGGCTGTCTCCGTGCAAGCGGTCGATTTGAGTCGGCGCCTCGGCGCTGACTCCCGTCCCATGTCCACAACCATACGCCGTCCCGCCGACGCACGCGAGTCCCGCCCGTTACTGCCGCCGGACCAAGACGCGGATGGGCGTTGCGGCACGCTCGTTGCTGAACCATAAGAGCCTCACCCACAACCGGAGAACCGTCATGCCAGAGCAGAAAACCTTGAAGCGTGCCGCGGCCGATAAACGCGCGGGCAAATCAGCGAGTACCCAAGCGGGAGAGTTCGTCAAGGAACAGGTGGACAAGGTCCGCGCCGGCAAGCACGGCGTGCGCTCGCCGAAGCAGGCGATCGCGATCGGGCTGTCCGAGGCGCGGCGCGCCGGTGTCGACCTGAAGCCGCCGAAGAAGGGCGCCACGAGCGAGGCGACCCGCAAGAAAGCGCAGAAGGACAGTGCGGCGGGCAAGCAAGTCGGCGCTGCGAAGAAGAGCGCGAGCAAGGAGTCGAGCGCTAAACGCTCGCGTGTGTCGGAGAGCGTGCTCAAGCGCGAGAGCAAGGCCGGGGCGTCGTCGGCGGCGATGTCGAAGCAGGCGAAGTCGGCGGCGGCCAAGCGGCCTGCCGCGAGCCGCTCGGCCGCAGCCAAGAAGGCCGCGGCGACCAAAGGCGCGGCTGGACGCTCCGCTGCCGCGAAAAAGGCCGCGCAAACGCGGGCGGCGCGCGCGCATCACTGAGCTCGCGGCTCGCACAGCGGCGGCAATAGAAAAGAGCGGCGCACGCATGGGCGTGCCGCCGCTCTTTCGTTGTCGCCCGCTGGCGGGCTTGCCCGCCTTCTTACTGCACCGTCGCCAGCACCTCGCCAACCGTGCGGAAGAGCCGCGCGATCTGCTCTTCGTCGATGATCAGCGGCGGCGAGAACGCGAGGATGTCGCCGGTGAAGCGGATCAGCACGCCCGCCTCGAAGCATTTGACGAACGCCTCATAAGCGCGCGCGCCCGGCGCGCCGTCGCGCGATTCCAGTTCGATGCCCGCGACGAGGCCGAGATTGCGCACGTCCTTCACATGCTTCGCGCCGCGCAGCCCATGCGCGGCGGCTTCGAACGTCGGCGCGAGGCTGGCCGCGCGCTCGAACAGCTGGTCGCGGCGGTACAGGTCGAGCGTCGCGATCGCGGCCGCGGCCGCGGCCGGATGCGCCGAGTACGTGTAGCCGTGGAACAGCTCGATCGCGCCCGGCGCGCCGCTGCCGACGACCGCGTCATGGATCGTGCGGCTCGCAGCGACTGCGCCCATCGGAATCGACGCGTTGTTGATCGCCTTCGCCAAGGTGATCAGGTCCGGCGTGACGCCGAAGTGTTCGCTCGCGGTCGCGTTGCCGAGACGGCCAAAGCCGGTGATCACCTCGTCGAAGATCAGCAGGATGCCGTGCTTCGTGCAGATCTCGCGCAGCTTCTGCAGATAGCCTTGCGGCGGAATCAGCACGCCGGTCGAGCCGGCCACCGGTTCGACGATCACCGCGGCGATCGTCGAAGCGTCGTGAAGCGCGACGATGCGCTCCAATTCCTCGGCCAGATGCGCGCCCCATGCGGGCTGGCCCTTCGCGAACGCGTTGTGTTCGAGGTTGTGCGTGTGCGGCAGGTGATCGACCGCCGGCAGCAGCGCGCCCGAGAACGTCTTGCGATTCGGTGCGATGCCGCCGACCGAAATGCCGCCGAAGCCGACGCCGTGATAGCCGCGCTCGCGGCCGATCAGACGCGTGCGCTGAGCTTCGCCGCGCGCGCGATGGTAGGCGAGCGCGATCTTCAGCGCTGTGTCGACCGATTCGGAGCCCGAGTTCGTGAAGAAAATGCGGTCGAGCCCTTCCGGCATCAGCTCGGCAACCTTCGCCGCCGCTTCGAACGCGAGCGGGTGGCCCATCTGGAAGGTCGGCGCGAAGTCGAGCGTCGACAGCTGCTGCGTGATCGCGGCGACGATTTCATCGCGGCTGTGGCCCGCGTTCACGCACCACAGTCCCGCGCAGCCGTCCAGAATCTCGCGCCCGTCGGTGCTTCGGTAGTACATGCCCTTCGCCGATTCCAGCAGGCGCGGCGCGGCCTTGAACTGGCGGTTGGCGGTGAAGGGCATCCAGAAGGACGACAGATCGTCGATGACGGGGCGCGAAGTCATGGCATCTCCTCGAAGTGGGTGTCGGTTGAGGGCTTTGAGCGTAGCCAAACTGTAGTCCTCGCGGTTTAATGGCGGCATAAACAGTTGACGAAGTGTGGTGCCAACTGTGCTGGTGGATTCGCGCGAACTGTCTCGGTAGGCGGAGCGGTCCACGCTTGGTCTTTTTTTCTGGTTTCTCGCCCAAAACATGATCGAACTGGACCTTCAACGCGACCGGCGTGCGGCGCCGACGCTCGTCGAACAGGTCGTGCAAGGCTTCGCGCGCGCGATCGATGCGCAATCGCTGCGCGCCGGCGCGCTGCTGCCGTCGGTGCGGCAGCTTGCGCAAAGCCACGCGCTGAGCACCTTCACGGTGACCGAGGCGTACAACCGGCTGGTGTCGATGGGGCTCGTGGTCGCGCGGCGCGGCTCCGGCTATCGGGTGGCGGCGCGCTCGCCGTCCGCGCGCGCGGCTGTCGCCGATTGGACGCCGCCGAGCCTGACCGCGACATGGCTGCTGTCCGACGTGTTCGCCGATCACTCGGTGCCGATCAAGGCGGGCTGCGGCTGGCTGCCGAGCGAATGGACCAACGAGAGCGGCCTGCAGCACTCGCTGCGTGCGCTGAGCCGGGTGCCGGCCGCGCGTCTCGGCGACTACGGCCATCCGTACGGCTTCGCGCCGCTGCGCGAGCGCATCGCCGAACAACTCGATCGGCGCGGGCTGCCGGTCGACGTCGCGAACGTGCTGCTCACGCAGGGCGCGACGCAGGGACTCGATCTGATCGTGCGCACGCTGCTGCGCGCAGGCGATGCGGTCATCGTCGAGGACCCCGGCTACTGCAACCTGCTGCAGATCCTGAAGCTCGCCGGGCTGGTCGTGCATGGCGTGCCGCGCACGCCGGCGGGCGTCGATACTGATGTTCTCGAAACGCTGGTCGCGCGGCACAAGCCGAAGGCGGTCTTCGTCAACACCACGCTGCAGAATCCGACCGGCGCGACCTTCGGCATGTCGGCCGCGTTCCGCTTGCTGCAGATCGCCGAGCGCGAACGCATCTGGGTGATCGAGGACGACGTGAGCCGCGAACTCGCGCCGGCCGGCGCGCCGCTGCTGGCGGCGATGGAGGGCTTGCAGCGCGTGTTGCACGTCGGCGGCTTTTCGAAGACGGTGACGCCGTCGCTGCGCTGCGGCTACGTGGTGGCCGAGCAGGCGGTGCTGCGCGAGCTCGCGCGCACGAAGATGGCGGTGGGACTGACGTCGTCGGAAACGATCGAGCGGATCGTCGACAAGGTGCTGGTGGAAGGGCGTTACGCGCGCCACGTCGAGATGGTCAACGAGCGGCTGAAGCTCGCGCACGTGGCACTCGAAGAACGGCTCGACGCGCTTGGGCTCGAGGTGTTTCATCGGCCGCGCGCGGGGCTCTTCATGCTGGCGCGTCTGCCGATCGAAGCGGAGCAAGCCGCCGAGGTCGCGACCGCCGCGCTCGCGCATGGCATCTGGCTCGCGCCGGGCTCCTACTTCCGTCCCGACGACGCGCCGAGCGCGTGGTTCCGCTTCAACGCGCCGTATTCGACCGACGACGCGTTGTGGCGCTTCATCGAGAGGGTCGGGCAGGGGGCGTGGTAGACGCGGCGGCGCGTCGGAAGCTCAGCCGCCGTGCCCGAACAGCTTCAGCGCGATCGGATACAACGATCCCACGAGCAGCAGCGCCATCGCGACGTTGAAGATGCGCAGCCGTTTCGGGTTCGACAGCACCTCGCGCATCGCCGTGCCGAAACCAGCCCACACGCAGATGCACGGAAAGCCGATCACATAGAACACCGCGGCCATTGCAACGGCGTTGATGCCGAAGCTGTTGCTCAGATGAATCGTCGTCGCGGCGGTCAGCACCATCATCCACGCCTTCGGATTGACCCACTGAAACGCGATTGCCTCGTGAAAGCGCATCGGACGGCGCTCGCCGTTCCTGAGCTTCAGCTCGCCCGACGTGCCGATCTTCCACGCCAGATACAGCAGATAAGCAACGCTGACGACTTCGAGCACCGTGTACAGCACGGGAAAGTGCACGAACGCTTCGCCGAGGCCGACGCCGACCGACAACATCAACAGCACCACGCCGACGCTGATGCCGGACAGATGCGGCAGCGTGCGGCGAAAGCCGAAATTGACGCCCGATGCGAGCAGCATCGTGTTGTTCGGACCGGGCGTGATCGAGGTGACGAGCGCGAACAGAATGCCGGCGGGCAGCGCGCTGAGAGTGACGAAAGACATGGGGGATGGGCTCCGGTGTCGCCAACAGAAACGGTGAAGCTCATTCTAGCGATAGGTCCCGGTACAGTACCTGTACGGTTTTGAAAATGGTGTCCGGTACGGATCTATGATGAATTGATGAGCGGACAACGCCGTTGCACGGCGTGTCGACACTCGGTAGTTAACATATGTTGCAAGTATTTTTTTAATGGCAACATATGTAGACGGCTGGCACAGCAGCCCGCCATCCATCAGGAACCTGCAGCACGATCGGAGATACCTATGAAAGTGATGAATTGGTCCGCTGTTGCCGTGCTCGTGGCGGCAACAGCGGTGAGTACTGCCGCGTTCGCGCAGGACACGACGTCCACGCTCGCGAAGATCCAGCAAAGCGGCGTGATCGCGATTGGCCATCGCGAGACCTCGGTGCCGTTTTCCTACGTCGATGCGAACAACGACGTGATCGGCTTTTCGCAGGACCTGTGCAACAAGATCATCGATGCGGTGAAGACGAAAACAAAGCGTCCGGACCTCAAGGTTCGCTTCATCCCGGTCACCTCACAGAATCGCATCCCGCTCGTACAGAACGGCACGGTCGATCTCGAATGCGGCGTGACGACCAATCTCGCCGCGCGCCAGAGCCAGGTGAGCTTCGGCGACACGTTCTTCGTCGCGACGACACGTCTTCTGACGCGCAAGGACTCCGGCATCAAGGACTTCCCGGATCTCGCGGGCAAGACGGTGGTGACCAATCAAGGCACGACGTCCGAGCGCATCCTGCGCAAGATGAACGAAGACAAGAAGATGAACATGCAGATCATCAGCGCGAAGGATTACGGCGAAGGGCGCCTCACGCTCGAAAGCGGCCGTGCCGTCGCGTACATGATGGATGACGTGTTGCTGGCCGGCACGCGCACGCTGACCGCCAAGCCGTCGGACTGGATCATCACCGGCACGCCGCAATCGTCGGAAGCGTATGGCTTCATGTTGCGCCGCGACGATCCCGAGTTCAGAAAGCTCGTCGACGACACGCTCGAACAGGTGATGAAAGGACCCGAAATCCACACGATGTACGACCGTTGGTTCGTCAAGCCGGTGCCGCCGAAGAACATCAGCTTCGACTTTCCGATGAGCGATTCGCTGAAGCAGCTTTACGCGCAGCCGAACGACAAGGCGCTCGAATAACGGGTTTTGCCGCGATTGCCTGTAGTCATGGGTTTTTGTGTGGCAGCGCTTGGCTCTTTCCTCTATACCTGGATATAGGCGGCGTGTTTCGGTTCAGCGTCGCCTGTAGCGGGAACGGAGGTGAAAAGTGACCAGGCCGATGGAAACTTCACCGCGCGGACGGATTTTCCTCAGTGGAATCCTTCCTGCCGTGCTGGCGCTAGCAAGCGGTGTATTCATGGTGTCTGCCAACGCCGACGCGCCCATGCGCGCGATCACGATCGTATCGGGCACCTATGGCGGGAATTGCGGCGCGCCGCGCGGCAACCTGACTCGCGAGCTCGAGCGTCATTGCAACGGACGGGAAACCTGCGATTACCCGCTGCCCGGGCTGCACAAAGGCGGCACGACGCTGGCATGCCCACGCGACTTCCACGCCGAATGGCATTGCGACGACGCGGACTTTCATACCGCGGCGCTGGGTCCGGGCGCGAAATCGGGCGACACGCTCGTGCTGGGTTGCGTCGAGTCGCGTGGCGCGGGCAAATAGCTGCATGCGCGAATAAAAAGGCCGAGGCCCTCGCGGGGCTCGGCCTTTGACTATTGCAGCGGTCTTTTAGCTGGTTTTACGAACCGGCGCGAAGCGCCGCTTGCCGAGCGACGGCCCGATACGACGGAACCGCTCCCGTTTGTGTTCCTCTTCGAAGTGAGCGAGCGACGGCTTGATCAGATCGCTGCGCGACACGATTCCGATCAGACGCATGCTGTTGCCATCGGCGACCACTGGCAGGCGTTCGAGCCCTAGCACTGCGAGCCGCGTCGCCACGAGCCGGCAGGTCTCGGATGACAACGCAAACGCGGTGTTGTGCTGGGCGAACACGTCGGCGAGGGTCATCGCGCGCTTGCGCTCCGTGTCCTCGGCGCAGAAGCGTTCGAGCAACGGGCGGTCGGCCACGCCGATCACCGCGCCGTCGCGCACCACCGGATACGCGCGGCGCAGCTGGTTCGCGCCGAACAGCGTCTGCAGCGTTGCGCCGACCGTCGTGGCGGCATCGACCGATTCGACCGAGGCGGTCATCACTTCGTCGACATAGTGGCGCTCGAGCGGATCGACGCCGTACTCGCGATAGATGTGATAACCGCGTCGCGCGATTTTCTCGGTCATGATCGAGCGCCGCATCACCACCGTGGAGAAGCCGTGCGCGATCAGCGTTGCGGTCAGCAGAGGCAGCAGCGCGTTCGCGTCGTGCGTGAGGCCGAACGCGAACACGATGGCCGTGAGCGGCGCGCCGAGCGTGGCGCCAAGCGTCGCGGCCATGCAGACGAGCGGCCACAGCGCCGGCTCGCTGCCCGGCAGCCAGTGCGCGAGCACCGTGCCGAGTCCGGCGCCGAGCATCAGCAGCGGTGCGAGCACACCGCCCGACGTGCCCGAGCCGAGCGCGATGACCCACATCACAGCCTTCACGGTGAGCAGCAAAAGCGCGACCTGCACCGCAATATGCTGATGCAGCAGATCGCCGATCACGTCGTAACCGACGCCGAGCGCGCGCGGTTCGAGCCAGCCGCCAATGCCGACGACGATGCCGCCTAGCGCGGGCCACCACATCCAGTGGATCGGCAGCTTGCCGAACAGGTCTTCCACTTTGTAGAGCGTGGCGGACAGGCCGGACGCAAGCGCGCCCGACAACACGCCCGCGACCGCGCACGACAGCAGGGACCAGCCATCGGGCGCGGCGGTCTGCAGCGGAAACAGCGGACCTGTACCGAAGAAAATCGCGCGAGCGAAGCCGGCGACCGCGCAGGCCACCGCGACCGGCAGGAAGCTGCGAGGGCGCCATTCGAACAGCAGCAGCTCGACCGCGAGCAGCACGGCCGCGAGCGGCGTGCCGAACACCGCGGTCATGCCGGCCGCGGCGCCGGCCACGAGCAGCGTCTTGCGCTCCGCCGACGTGACCTTCACGCACTGCGCGATCAGCGAGCCGAGCGCGCCGCCGGTCATGATGATCGGGCCTTCCGCGCCGAACGGCCCGCCGCTGCCGATCACGACGCCTGACGACAACGGCTTGAGCACGGCCACTTTCGGCGACATCTTGCTCTTGCCGAACAGGATCGCTTCGATCGCCTCGGGAATGCCGTGTCCGCGAATTTTTTCGGAGCCAAAGCGCGCCATCAGTCCAACGATCAAGCCGCCGATCACCGGCACGCCGATCACCCAGATGCCGAGCGTATTGGTGGCGGGCGAGCGGTCGACGAACGACAGCGTGCCGAAGAAAAACAGGTTGGTGAACAGGTGAATCAGGTTCAGCAGAACAAAGGCGGCAAACGTACTGACGAGGCCGATGCACGCGGCGAGCGCGAAAATGCCGGGCAGTCGCGCATTCGCCGCGAAGTCGCGCTTGTGGGAATCCATGCTCATGGTTAGTCGAGGTCGATCTGAGGAATCTGGAAGGAGCCTTCGAGCGATCTCAATTCGGCGCGATGCAGTTCCGCGAGCCGCTCGAGTACCCGTTCTCCCGCTTTTTCGATGTGTACTTCAACCTGGCGACGATCGGTTTCGCTGACCTGGCGGCGCACGAGACTCAGTGCCTCGCAGCGCGATACCAGTGCGACGACGCCGTGATGTTGCGCCTGCAGACGCTCCGCGAGTTCGCCGACGGTCGCCCAGTCGCGCTCGGGATAGCCCTTGATATGCAGCAACAACAGGTATTGCAACGGCGTGATGCCCTCGTTCTGCGCGGCCTGCTCCGAGAAGCGCTCGAAGCGCCGCATCTGGTAGCGAAACTCCGACAACTGCTCGAAATCGCTCTTGACGAGCTTGCGAGTCCGTACTTTCATGGGATATCCGCCGATGTGAAGAAACGGAAAATATATCACGGCATGACGTATTTAGGGGGATTACGGCCGTGGCAACGGCATCCCGCGGCAGGTCTCCTTGCTCTTTTAACTGAAAATCAGGCCGCCTTGCGGGCTTGGGTGGCGGTCTGCCGGTACAGGCCGGAGATCAGGTCCACCTGCGTGATCATGCCGACCACGCGCCCCCCGCGATCGAGCACCGGCACGTGGTGGTGCCCGTAGTTCGCGAACATCGGCACCAATTCCGTGATCGGATCGGAGGCGCCGACGGTGCACACGTCGGTGGTCATCAAGCTGCCGACGTTCGACGTGCGAAGCGCATCGCCGCGCAGCCAGCCGTCGAAGTAGTTCAGGATCGGACCGAGCGCGCCGAAGCTTTTCCTGTCGACGAAATCGGCGCGCGTGACGATGCCAAGCAGCTTCTGCTTCACATCGACGACCGGCAGCGCCTTCACGTTGTGGCGCCTGAACAGCTCCCATGCGGCGGCGGCGCGCGTGCCCGGCGACACCGACACGACATGGCGCGACATCACGTCTTCGCAGCGCAGTTCGTCGAAGCTGCGCGAGAAGGCCTGTAACTGCGTTTCGCGCAGCAACGAATAGAGGTCGTCAGTGCCGATGTCGAGCATTTCGTCACGGCGTCGAAGCACGGCTTTGACGTCGTCGCGGGTGAAGCCGACGCGCGCGGCTTCGTCGGCGGCCTGGTTCGGCGGCGCGCGGTCCTGGCGTCCCGCATGCGGGTAGCGGTGGCCGGTTGCCGCGTGATAGACGAGCGCCGCGAACAGCAGCGCGGCTGACTGGATCGCGATCGGTTCGAGCACGAAGCGGTAGCCGAGCGCATGAATGACCGGGCCGCCCAGCACCGCGGTCAACGCGACCGCGCCCGACGGCGGGTGCACGCAGCGCAGCGCGAACATGCCGGAGATCGACAGCGCCACCGCGAGGGCGGCCGCCAGCGTCGGATCGCCAATCAGCATCGCGCAGGTCACGCCGACCGTCGCGGACACGAGGTTGCCGCCGATGATCGACCACGGCTGCGCGAGCGGGCTCGCGGGGACCGCAAACAGCAGCACGGCGGAGGCGCCCATCGGCGCGACCAGCAGCGGAATGTTTGCGGCGGGACCGAGCAGCAGATACATCAGACCGCCGGTGAACGCGATGCCCAGCAGCGCGCCGAGGCACGAACGCGCACGCTCGTGCCATTTCACGGTGACCGGTGCGGGGAGAAAGCTGGCAAGCCAGCCGAGAGCAGGAGAGCGGGACAAGATAGGGGCGGAAAGTAGTCGATGATGCCGGGCCCGACATTACCGGGGAAACCCTGGCAACGCGAATACAGTCTGGTCATGATTATATTTCAATATGATATAAAAAGTTCTCCAACCCCCACGCCGCGCGCGAAATCTGTCGCATATCGCAGACAGTCGTGTGCGCGCCCGACCTTCTTCAGCCTGGCTCCAAACACCGATCCGCACGTTCTTTTTTATCACGCTGTGATATAAAATGATGGCAGACCGATTGGGAGCACTCGTTGGCCGGTTGCCTGATAGACCGATAAGGGAGCCATCATGATGATCACATTTCAATCAACAGCGTCGCCGGATGTCGTCATGCTGAGGGATCTCGCGCAATATCTGCTGGGCCTGATCGGCAAGCGGCTCGGCGAGCGGGGCGTCATCAGTCACGACGAGCTGGTCCATGCGATCGATCGTCTCGAAGCCGCCATCACCGAAGACGCGGCCGCGGAAACGACCCTCGAAGCATTGCACTGTTCAACCAGTAATCAACGCGAGTCGCGCAACCGGCTATCGCAGCGCGCGTGGCCGTTTCTGGACATGATGCGTGCGGCGCGTGACTCGGACGCCGACATCATCTGGGGGCTGTAGTTCGTCGAGGGAATCGCGATGAAACGATTGACGTCGCGTCGACGCTTCGCAATCCTCCTTATTTCGGTTTGCGCCGTTCCGCTTGCCCACGCGTTCTCACCCGAGCAGGAAACCGGCCGATACCAGCAGCCGATGCGCGACCCATGTGCCGCGTCGCGCGACACCGAGGTGCGAAGCAGCGTGATCGGCGTGTATGGCGACACCGTTGTCGACCAGTTGTCCAGTGGAGCGGTGGTGCTCGTGAAATGGCCGAACGGTTCGCCGCACGAGGCATGGACCGCTCGGTCGCACAGCCATGGTTTGCCCGTCGATCCCGCGGCAAACGCTGCTCATGTTTTCTTTCTGTGGCCGGAGTCATAGCGCGGCGTTCCTGATCGCCGCGCCGAGCAACCGCATGCATTCAGGTACGGCTAATGCGTGCGCGATGCTGTTACGACGGCACACCCATTCCCTATCTCGATCCGACCATGAGGAGCGGCAGTGCAGACCCACGCGTCAAAAGGCGACTTCGCCACCGATACCCGGCTTCTGCGAATCACGGTGATTGCCGCCGTGGTCGGCCTGTTGAGCACCTTCGCCGCGGACTTCCTGCTGCACCTGATCCGCTTTTTCACCAACCTGTTCTTCTTTCAGACGCTGTCGATCGCGGACCGCTCGCCGCGCAGTCATACCCTAGGGCTGTGGGTGATCGTCGTGCCTGTAGTCGGCGGTCTGCTCGTCGGGCTCATGGCGCGCTTCGGATCGGAGCAGATTCGCGGGCACGGTATTCCCGAAGCGATCGAGGCGATCCTGTTTGGCAAGAGCAAAATGTCGCCGAAGGTCGCCGTGCTGAAGCCATTGGCGTCGGCGATCGCGATCGGCAGCGGCGGACCGTTCGACGCCGAAGGGCCGATCATCATGACACGGTTCCGGCGCATTTCGCTATTCCAGGGCAGGGATTCGGTTGGTCACAGAACCTCGCGAATAGTGCCTGCTTTAACGGCGTTTCTGTAGGTATTTGCATGTATCGGTGTCGCGCCGTATATGTCACGAACTGACATATAATTAATTGATGACTTGCCGCGCGGCGCAAGGAGGTTCTCATGTCGAGCTTCAAGCGCATTCTTCTCTGTTACGACGGAACACGCGAAGGACAACACGCATTGAAGGACGGTGCCGCTCTAGCGCAAGACCTGAACGCGGAAGTGCACCTGCTTTCCGTGCTCAACAATACGGCGTGGATGCAGGGCGCGGACATCACGTCCGCGGTGCCGGTCGATTTCATCAACGAATCCGCCAAAGCGCTGCTCAACGAGGGCTTGCAGAAACTCGCCGCACGCGGAATTCGCGCGACCGGTCATCTCGCGATCGGCGAACCACTCGACGAGATTCCGTTTTTCGCCAACGATCTGAAGGTCGATCTGGTCGTCGTCGGTCATCGCCGCAGTCACGGACTCGCGCGATGGTGGGGTGGCCGGCACGACGGGCTGCTGCTCGATCGCGTGACGTGCAGTGTGCTGGTGACGATGGGCGCGGCAGCCGGTGCGCCGGCCGCAGTCGCAGGCACGGGCGAGACCGAGCGGTCCGCCGAACATTCATGAGCGTTGTGTTGTTTGTGTTGAGTTGAGAGTTGGGTTGCGTTGCGTTGGCACGGAGGCACACCATGAAAGTCGTCGACGAACAGTTCAATCATCCCCAGCCCGTCAAGCACAGCGATAACGAAAAGAGCAAGCTGCCGCAGCGCGCCGCCGATGCGCAGCGGCCGAAGAAGAAACCCGAAGGCGAGCCGCCGGTCGAGTGACGCGGGGCGGTGCCACGCCGTTCAATTCGCGCGTAAATGCTAAAACGCTGCCAGGCCCGAAAGCCTGGCAGCGTTTTAGTCATGCATGCGAGTCGCCCGGCACAGGCGACCGACATCGCGTCTGACGATCAGAAGTCGGTGCTGACCGACAACAGGAACGTACGCGGCGCACCGTGGATCAGGTACGGTCCGCGCGAGGAACGAAAGGTCCGGCCCGATTTATCGTTCAAATGCGAATCGTTCCTATTGAAGAACTGCGGAAGAACTGCGACGATTTACAGAACAGATGGCAAAAGTGGGTGTTTCTGATGGCGTCATGACGCCGTGATGCGCGGGTTTGACGGCACCGCGAGGACGGTACAGCGTTTGCTACCCGCCAAAGGTTTAACCGCAGGCCGCCATACATGTCACGAAATTCGACTACCTGCCAGAGATGGAGCGCCCGAGAGGTCCAGCTATTGCACGACGTGCCGCGCGTGCTCGTCGTCGACGACAACGAGAGCGCCGCCGAAGCGCTTGCCACCTGGCTGTCCTACGAGGGCGTCGAGGCGCGCGCCGCGACCGGCTGCACGGCGGCGCTGCGCTGCGTGCGCAACTGGGTTCCCGACGTCGTCGTACTCGACATCATGATGCCGGAGCGCGACGGCTACGAAACGGCGAGCGCGCTGCGCCGCTATCTGCCGACGCACAGCCTCGGCATCGTCGCGTTCACGTCGCTGGACGAAGATCATGTGAGGGAAACCGGCCGCGAGCGTCACAATTTCGACGGCTATTGCCAGAAGGGCACCGCGCCTGCCGCGCTGCTCGCATTGTTGCGAGGGCTGTGGCGCGGGTGAAGACGGCGCTCGCGTCGATAAAAAACGCGGCGGCGTGGACAGCTCTCCACACCGCCGCGCTTGTCAACCGCGCTTTTCAGTCGGGCGCGCAGCCCGCCGCGCTCAACCGCTCAGCTCTTCCGCGCGGCCGGCATCCAGCCGGCTTCGACACCGAACTGCGCGATCTGTTTCGCGACCGCATCGGCGAGGCGCTTGGCATCGTCCGACACGCCCGCGCGCTTCGTTTCGGTCACGCCGTGCAGGCCCGCGCCGGCCGCTGCCGCGGTCGCGACGGTGCCGGCCGCCGCGCCGACGCCGGCGGTTTCGACCATGCCCGGCATCTTGCCGCTGTCCGCGTTGGCCGTGAAGCTCTGCACGACGCGCGGCGCGCCCACGGCGGGTTGGTAGACGATCTGCACCGCGCTGCTCACCTCGCTCTTGCCCGCGCCGAGCCCGATCAGCGTGCGGCGGCGGCGATTGCCGGCGTCGATCGTCTCGAAGCTGCCTTGCACGAGCAGCACGTTCTGGCCGGCGGGCACCGGCGCGTCGGTGCGCACCGCGTGCAGACCCATCGCCTGCAGCCGATGGACGATCTCGTCGGCGACCTGCTCGCGCACCTTGTTGGCATCGGCAACCTGCTTTTGCGCGTCCGACGAACCCGACATCTGCGTCTTCAGTTTCTGCAGCATGCCGCTGTTATCGAGCTTGACCTGCTGCGGATCGGCATCGAACGTGTACACGTAGATCGTGTCAGGATGCATCGTCGACTGCGTGCCTGCGTCGGCCGTCGCGGACGTGCTCGTCGCGCTCAGATTCGTGACGCTGGCGCCGGCGCAGCCGCTCAGCAGCGCGCTGCCGCACACGAGTGCCATGCAGGTGAAACGGGCGGCGTTCTTTTTGATGAAGTTCACTGAAGTCAACATGATGATCCTGTCGTCGGCACGCGGTGCCAGTGGCTTCGAGTCCATCGCCGATGATCGGGCAACCGTGGGATCGTCGATCATCGGCGAAGGGATTCGCACGTGAAGCCTTTCGATCTCATGCGTCTGTGATTCGTCACGCACCGGCAGCGAACGAAGTATGGGCGAGCGGCCCGCCGAACTCCATTCAACAATTATTTCGAGCGATGTCATGGCGACATGAAGCCGCGAAGCGCGGGGAGGCGCGGCGAAGCACGACACGAAACGGCGGGGAGCGGGATGAAGAAGAGAGAAGGCGCGGACGTCGGGCCGCCGATCAGTTCAAAGCGAGCTTGACGATGCAGCACAGCACGAACACGAGCAGGGCGGCGGCAATGGCCATGTCCATCGGATAGCGCATTCCATCACCCTGTCCTGACGTTGCGGAGCTCCTATCGTAATCACCTGACGGAAGATGAAAAGCGTCAGTGAAGCGACAATGTGGGACAGGCAACGAAGTCCCGCATAGCCGCGCGTAGCGGGGCTGCGGGAGCGCTTCCACCCATCGGCGAGAGCCAGCGGTGGACCGTTCGCTCGATTGCGCTGGCATGCTTCGGCGCAAAAAAGCGCCGCGTGGCGCGGCGCTCCATTCGCAATTCGCGACGAAGATTTATTGCGCTTGCGCGGCTGGCAGACCCGGCGGCGTGCCATGCGGCGCCTTGTTCACCGCAGCGAGATCTTCGGCGAGACTCGTGCGCAGTGTCGCGATAGCTTGCTCGGGATTGGCGGGCTTCAGCTGCTCGCGCGCCAGCGAGTCGTACACGTAGTGGCGCAGCATCGGGTCGTGGGTCTTGTTCAACACGTCGTGGTAGACCGCGACGATCTCGCCTTGACGGCCGCTCAGCGCATACAGACGGCGCAGTTGTTCGAGATCGTTGATCACCGCGAAAGCTGGACTCGGATGACCCATCATCGGATCATGCCCCGGCGGCCCGTCGCCGCGCGGACCGCCGTCGCGCATCACGGCGGGCGGGGGCGGTGGCATGCCGTCGTCGGCAAGCGCGGTCGTCGCGATGATGCCAAGAACCGCGGCCACGGCCGCGCTGAGGATTGCTTTTCTCATGATGTCGCTCCCAGCGAAAACAGCGCCGGCGCCACGATGGACCGGCTCCTCGAAACGATAGTCGACACGCTGATCCGCCGGGTTACGAAAGCCATTCAGTAACTTTCCGAGCCTTTCGAAGCACGCGCATACATCTCGACGCGACGCCCGTCATCGCGCACGCGTTTGCGTCAGGGTGCGCGGCGCTGGCGCAACGCAGCCGGATAGCGCATGATTGCTGCGATGTGCCGTGCGACCCCCAAAAGCACGTCGCCGTGGCGGCACGCGCGGCACACGCAGCCGCCGGCATCGGCGTCGCGCCTGGTGCGGGCGGCGCAGAGGCGATGAGTCTTCAACCGCAAGGAGGATTTCGCATGGACCGACCCGATGCAGCCAATCCGTTTGGCGATCTGACCAAAATGCTGGAACAGTTCAAGCTCCCCGGCTTCGACGTACCCGCCATCATGGAAGCACGCCGCAAGGACATGGAAGCGCTGGTTCAGGCGAATCAGACAGCATTCCAGGGGATGCAGTCGCTCGCGCAGAAACAGGCCGAGATGCTGCGCAGCACGCTGGGCGAGTTGCAGGCGCTGACTGCGCAACTCACCGCGGCCGGCGCCGCGCCGTCGAGCAAAACCGCGGAGCTGATCCAGCAGAGCCTGCACAAATCGCTCGCCGATATGCAGCAGCTCGCGCAAGCCGCGTATCAGACGCAGGCGGAGTCGTATGCGGTGATCGCGAAACGCGTAGAGGAGAATGTGCAGGAGCTGAAGTCGCTTCTTCAGCAGAAGAAGTAGCGCACGCCGCGAGTTCCGAACGATCTACGTCGCGGAGGGCCGTCAAGCCCTCCGCATTTTTTTGCCCGTTATTCGGTAGACGCTTACATCGATAAAAAACGCTGCCTTCATTCACAGCATCAACGCGTGACGGCCAAAATTTCGGCAGCCTGCTGGTTCTAAATATCAGAAGAAAACCGAAGGCATTGTCGCCAAAAGACTTTGTCCGCACTAATCAAACGTAGTCGAACGATCCACGAACCTCCAAAGGTTCAAAGTCGCGCAGCAAACGATTGCCGCGCGCCATTCTCCTGACTTAAAGTTTCGCCCCGCCTTTCCGTAGACGCATTCACGCAGCCCAACCGGCGTGAAGGCAACCCGGTTCAGCCGGTGAGGTGCGCGCCCCTCGTTTCGCGTTTTCACCTCGAAGGAAATCTCTTGAATCCGAAGCTTCTTACCCGCATTGCCTGCGCAGTGCTCGGGGCATGCTGCGCGTTGCCGTTCGCCGCGCACGCGACGCTCGGCCAGAACGCCAGCACCGTCGACGGCGATCAGACGCGCCTGCACGCAGTCGCTCATGCGGCCAGCGCACAGGGCGCCTATTCGGTGCACGCGCTGACGCTGCCGTCCGGCACCCAGGTGCGCGAATTCGTGGCGGCCAACGGCATCGTGTTCGGCGTCGCGTGGGAGGGCCCGACGCTGCCCGATCTGAAGGCGATGCTCGGCGCATCGTTCGACGCCTACGTCGCCGCCAGCGCGACGCGTCGCGGCGTGCCGCTCGCGGTGTCGAACAGCGATCTCGTAGTGTTCTCGAGCGGCCATCTGCGCGCCTTCACCGGCTACGCGTATCTGCCGCAGGCGGTGCCGGGCGGCGTCGATGTCAGCGTCATTCAATAACGGGGCGAATATGCGATCCAGGTCTTCGTGGATGACTCGGCTTGGCGCGACGCCCGTCGTGGTTCTGGCGCTGCTGTTGAGCGCGTGCGGCGGCGGGGGTGGTGATGGCGGCAGCGCGAGCACCACGGCCAATTCGAGCTCGTCCGGGAGTTCGACCGGCTCATCGGGTTCGACCGTGACCAATACGTCGCCGTCGCCGCAGGTGCTGGCCGCCAACGCGGTGCGCGTGACGGTCGACTCGGGCATCAGCAACGTGCCGAACATGCCGTTCGTCAGCATCACGATCTGCGCGCCCGGCACCGGTAATTGCCAGACGATCGATCACGTGCTGGTCGATACCGGCTCGTGGGGCGTGCGCGTGTTCGCATCGCAACTGCCGGCGTCGATGAGCTTGCCGCAGCAGAAGGACGGCGCGGGCAATTCCGTCGCCGAATGCATGCAGTTCTTCGACGGCTATACGTGGGGCGCAGTGAAGCTCGCCGATGTGCAGATCGCCGGCGAGAAAGCCGCGTCGCTGCCAATCCAGCTGATCGATCCGGGCTACGCATCGCTGCCGGGCGATTGCGCGGCCGTCGGCGCGCCGCGCAATACGCAGGCCAGCTTGCAGGCGAACGGCATTCTCGGCATCGGCGTGTTCAAGCACGACTGCGGCGCGAGCTGCGTGCAGCAGGCGATTCCCGCGACCTACTACGGTTGCAGCGGCACCAACTGCACGTCGATACCGCTCGCGGAGACGTATCAGGTCGCCAATCCGGTGCCGTACTTCGCGACCGACAACAACGGCTCGGTGCTCAGTCTGCCGACCGTGTCGGGCGGTGCGCCATCGGTGTCGGGGCAACTCGTGTTCGGCATCGGCACGCAGGGTAACAATGCGCTCGGCGCGGCGCAGGTGATTGGCGTGAGTCCGTCGAACGGCACGTTCACGACGGTGCAGAACGGCACCACGTACACGCGCAGCATCGTGGACAGCGGCTCGACGGGACTCTTCTTTCAGACCACCTCGATGCCGGCCTGCGCGAGCCCGAACAGCGCGTATTACTGCCCGAGCTCGACGCAGCAGTTGAGCGCGATGATCGAAGGTGTGAACGGCACGACGAGCGCGGTAACGTTCAGCGTCGGCAATGCGATGTCGATCGCGCAGACTTATAGCGGCGACTCGGCATTGCCGCTGCTCGCGGGACCGGCGTTCGTGACATCGACGGTGTTCGATTGGGGGCTGCCGTTCTTTTATGGCCGCAACGTCTATGCGGCGATCGAGCAGCAGTCGACGCCGGGTGGGAAGGGGCCTTATGTGGCGTACTGAAGCGATGACCGTGTGATGAAAGCCCACTGCCGGTTGATCCGACAGCGGGCTCTTTTATGCGCTCATGTGCTCGCGGTCGCTCCGGTTGTCGCGCTTGCCGCCCGCCGCCGCGATCACGCGATGCACGAAGCGCAGCTTGTCGACCACCGGCGCGGCGAGCGTGAACGGATAGCCGTCGGGCATACCCAGACTGCGGTTCAGGCTGTTCAGCGCGTACGTGAGTGGAAACCAGCGCTTCATCAGATTGCCGAAGCTCGCATCCTCGACCGGCGTGCGGTCGGTCAGCGTCGGCTCGCTCGGATCGTCGGGCAGCAGCGCGAGTCCGTACGACGTCGAGGTATCGAGCACATCGACGATCAGCAGATAGTGCGCCCACGTCTCCGCCCAGTCTTCCCACGGATGCATCGTTGCGTACGCGCTGATGTACGACGCCTGCCAGTCGGCCGGCGCACCGTCGCGATAGTAGTCGTTCAGCGCTTCGCCGTAGTCGGCCTGCTCGTCGCCGAACAGCTTGCGAAACGGTTCGAGCCAGCGCGGCTCGTTTTCGATCAGCTGGCTGAAGAAGTAGTGGCCGGTCTCGTGGCGGAAGTGGCCGAGCAGCGTGCGGTACGGCTCGCCCATCGCGGTGCGCACTTTCTCGCGATGCGCGTCGTCGGCCTCGGCGATGTTCAGCGTGATCAGCCCGTTGTCGTGACCGGTCATCACCGGCTCGCCATCGCCGCCGTCGGCGAGAAATTCGAAGGCGAGACCGCGCTCGGGGTCCGCGTCGCGCGATTGCACATCGAGGCCGAGCTCGCCTAGCGTGTACAGCAGACGCCGTTTCGCGACTTCGAGCCGGTACCAGTAGAGCCGGTTTTCCGGTTCGCTCAGGTTCGGAATCGTGCGAGTCAACTGACAGGCGCGGCACAGCGTATCGGGCGAATCGGCGGGGATCATCCAGTTGCAGACGTTTTCGACCGCGTAGTTGTGGCATTGCCGGAACAGCGCGCCGTTGGCCTCCGGATGCAGGCTGCGCCAGCGGCCGTCGCCGGCGTCTTCGAACGCGCTGATTTCGCGCAGTTCGGGGAGATAGCCGAGCAGCGACTCGCAGCGCTCGCAGCGGACATTCTCGTAGAACAACAATTGCGCGCAGCGATTGCAGTGGAAGGTTTTCATCGGGCCGGCCTTGTGATCAGTGCGATGTCGGTTGCGGTGACGAACGTTCGCAATCTTCATGCCGCGATTGCCAGACCTCACCGCTTTAACGCACAGTACGGTCAGGATCGTGCATCGGTGCTGCGCCGCTTTGGTGCACGGTCCGACGTAGCCCAACGGCAAGACAACAGATACGCAAAACGCACACGCAATTCAGGCAACACCAAACGATTCACGCGGGTTTTGTCCAGCAACGGCATAGAGCTTGCTTTTTTGGCGGGCTGCGCCTTTCGTCGAGGAGTCCGGAGTGTCCATACGCGTCGCCTTGCATCACGTTACTCATTACCGCTACGACAGACTGGTTACGCTGTCGCCCCAAGTCGTGAGGCTGCGGCCCGCGCCGCATTGCCGTACGCCGATCCTGGCGTACTCGATGCGCGTCGAGCCCGCGAGACACTTCATCAACTGGCAGCAGGACGCGTTCGCCAACTATCAGGCGCGGCTGGTGTTTCCCGAGCAGACGCGCGAGTTCAAGGTGAGCGTCGATCTGGTCGCCGAGATGGCCGTCTACAATCCGTTCGACTTCTTCCTCGAACCATCGGCCGAGCGGTTTCCGTTCGACTACGCGCCGGAACTCGCCGCCGAACTCGCGCCCTACTGCGTGAAACGGCCGATGACGCCGCGCTTTGCGGAGTTCGTCGCGAGCATCGACCGCACGCCGGCCGGCACCGCGAACTTCCTGGTGGCGCTGAACCAGCGGCTGCAACGCGAAATTCGCTATCTGATCCGGATGGAGCCGGGCGTTCAGTCGCCCGAGGAAACCTTGGTCAACGCGTCGGGCTCGTGCCGCGATACGGGCTGGCTGCTCGTCGAGACGCTGCGGCAACTGGGCTTCGCGGCGCGCTTCGTGTCCGGCTATCTGCTGCAACTCGCGCCCGACGTCAAGTCGATCGACGGCCCGAGCGGCACCGAGGTCGACTTCACCGACCTGCACGCGTGGTGCGAGGTCTATCTGCCGGGCGCGGGCTGGATCGGGCTCGATCCGACCTCGGGGCTGCTCGCCGGCGAAGGCCATATTCCGGTTGCCTGCACGCCGGAGCCGGGCAGCGCGGCGCCGATCTCGGGCGCGGTCGACGAATGCGAGGTCGAATTCGGACACACGATGTCGATCGAACGCGTGCTGGAGTCGCCGCGCGTCACGAAGCCGTACAGCGAAGCCGCTTGGCACGACGTGCTGAAGATGGGCGCGCGGGTCGACTATGAACTCGCCGACATGGATGTGCGACTGACGATGGGCGGCGAGCCGACCTTCGTGTCGGTGCGCGATCGCGATGCCGCCGAATGGAACACCGACGCGCTTGGACCCACCAAGCGCGGCTACGCGGTCGCGCTGATGGACCGATTGCGCGAACGCTACGGCGCGAACGGCTTCCTGCATATCGGCCAGGGCAAGTGGTATCCGGGCGAGCAACTGCCGCGCTGGGCGATGTCGCTGTACTGGCGCGCCGACGGCGAGCCATGCTGGCGCAACCCGGCCCTGTTCGCCGATGAACGCGAGCCGGGCCGCTACACGGCCGGCGACGCGCAACGGTTCATCGCGCATCTGGCGGCGAAGCTGTCGCTCGACGCGGACTGCATCCAGCCCGGCTACGAGGACACCTGGTACTACCTGTGGCGCGAGCGTCGCCTGCCGGTCAACGTCGATCCATTCGACGCGCGCCTCGACGACGAACTCGAACGCCTGCGGCTGCGCCGCGTGTTCGACGCCGGGCTCGCGAGTCCGGCCGGCTACGTGTTGCCGCTCGGCCGCGAGCGCGGCGCGCCGGGCATCGCGGCGAAGTGGATCACGGGCCGCTGGTTCTTCCGCGACGAACGCATGTATCTGATCCCCGGCGATTCACCGATGGGCTACCGGCTGCCGCTCGATTCGCTGCCGTGGGTGTCGAAGACCGACTATCCGTATCAGCACGCGCACGATCCGTTCGCGCCGCCGCAGCCGTTGCGCACGGCTGCGCAGTTGCGCGTGCAGTACGAAGGCGGCCGCGAGAGCCGGCAGATCGCCGAGGAACAGACCAGCGCGCGGCAGGCGGCCGCGCTGTCGCTGTCGGCGGCCGATCTGCTGAGCGGCATGCCGCAAGGCGGCGTGCTCGCGTATGCGCCGCCGCGCCATGACGAAGGGCTGCCGGCGCGTGGCGAATCGTCGAAGGACACGCTGCGCACCGCGGTGTGCGTCGAGGCACGCGACCCGAAGCGCGCGGCCGGCCCGAAAGCCGAAGCCGATTCCTTCGGCAGCGGCCGCACGCTGCTGCACGTAGTCATGCCGCCGCTGACCGATCTCGACGACTATCTCGACCTGCTTGCCGCGGTCGAAGCGACGGCCGGGGAGCTGAAGATGCAGATCGTGCTCGAAGGCTATCCGCCGCCGCGCGATCCGCGACTGAAGGTGCTGCAGGTGACGCCGGACCCCGGCGTGATCGAAGTCAACATTCATCCGGCCGCGAACTGGGACGAGCTCGTCGATCACACCGAGTACCTGTATCAGTCGGCCGCGCACAGCTATCTGAGCAGCGAGAAGTTCATGCTCGACGGGCGCCACACCGGCACCGGCGGCGGCAATCACTTCGTGCTCGGCGGTGCGACGCCGGCCGACAGCCCGTTCCTGCGGCGGCCCGACCTGCTCGCGAGCCTGATCGCGTACTGGCACAACCATCCGTCGCTGTCGTATCTGTTTTCGGGGCTGTTCATCGGACCGACGAGCCAGGCACCACGCGTCGACGAAGCGCGCAACGACCAGGTCTACGAACTCGAAATCGCGTTCGCCGAGTTGCAACGGCAGGTCGATCTGCTCGGCGGCCGCGACAGCGGCAACCTGCCGCCGTGGATGATCGATCGCGCGCTGCGCAACATCCTGATCGACGTGACCGGCAACACGCACCGCGCCGAGTTCTGCATCGACAAGCTGTATTCGCCCGACGGACCCGCAGGCCGCCTCGGTCTGCTGGAGCTGCGCGCCTTCGAGATGCCGCCGCACGCGCGCATGAGTCTGGTGCAGCAATTGCTGCTGCGCGCACTGGTCGCGCGATTCTGGCGCATGCCGTACACGCGGCGGCTCACGCGTTGGGGCACCGAGCTGCACGACCGCTTTCTGCTCGGCACCTTCGTAAAGATGGATTTCGACGACGTGCTCGCCGAACTCGGCGAAGCGGGCTTCGCCTTCGATAGCGCGTGGTTCGCGCCGCACTTCGAATTCCGCTTTCCGCTCGTCGGCGAGATGACGCTGGGCGGCGTCGACCTGACGATCCGCAACGCGCTCGAACCGTGGCACGTGATGGGCGAGGAGGGCTCCGCCGGCGGCACGGTGCGCTATGTCGATTCGTCGGTCGAGCGGCTCGAGGTGCGCGCGCTCGGGTTGAACGGCAATCGTCACGTGCTGAGCGTCAACGGCGTGCCGGTGCCGCTGCAGCCGACCGGCCGCGTCAGCGAGTACGTGGCCGGAGTGCGTTTTCGCGCTTGGGCGCAATCGTCGGCGCTGCATCCGACGATCGGCGTGCACGCGCCGCTCACGTTCGACCTCGTCGACACCTGGAGCGGCCGCTCACTCGGCGGATGCCAGTATCATGTCGCTCATCCGGGCGGGCGCAACTATCAGACCTTTCCGGTCAACGCCTACGAGGCGGAAAGCCGGCGGCGCGCGCGTTTCTTCGCGTCGGGTCATACGCCGGGACCGCTCGCCGTGGGCCGACCGCAACGCAGCCTCGAGTTTCCCTTCACGCTCGATCTGCGCCACAGTTGAACAACACGCATCGCTGACACCACACGACCTTGGCCTTTCAATCGACCTTGCCCTTCGAAGCGTCCGCGATGCCGGCGGACGCTTCGTCCCTATTGCGGTTGCTGCCGGGTCATGACGGACATTGGGACGAGCTGCGCGACGCGTCGGGCGCGCTGCGCGAGCCGTGGCGGCAGTTCTTCGCGCTGCTGGACGAGGACGGCGTGGCGCGGCTCGCGGACCATCACGCGTCGATCGCGCGGCAGATCCGCGATAACGACATCAGCTACAACGTCTACGCGGACAACGGCAAGTCGCGGCCCTGGGCGCTCGATCTGCTGCCGTTCCTGATCAGCGAGGCCGAGTGGGCGCAGATCGAGCGCGGCGTCGCGCAGCGCGCGCGTCTGCTCAACGCGATCGTCGCCGATATCTACGGACCGCGGACGCTGCTCGAACATGGGCAACTGCCGCCCGCGCTGGTGTTCGGCCATCCGGGCTATCTGCGTTCGGTGAAGGGCTTCACGCCGGCCGGTGGCCAGTATCTGCAGGTCGTCGCGCTCGATCTCGCGCGCACGCCGGGCGGCGAGTGGAGCGTGATCGCGCATCGCACCGAGGCGCCGTCCGGTCTCGGCTACGCGCTCGAAAACCGCCTGATCGTGTCGACGCTGCTCGCCGAGCCGTTCCGCTCGCTGCGTGTGAGCCGGCTCGCGCCGCTCTATTCGCAACTGGTCGCGACGCTCGTGCAGGCCGCGCAAGCGACGATGCGCGACGAGGAAAGCGCCGACGCTTCACCGCATATCGCGCTGCTCACGCCGGGGCCGTACAGCGAAACCTATTTCGAGCATGTGTTTCTCGCGCGCTATCTCGGCGTCACGCTGGTCGAAGGCAAGGATCTGACCGTGCGCGGCGACCGGCTCTATCTGAAGACCCTGGCAGGCCTCGAACGCGTGCACGTCGTGCTGCGCCGTCTCGACGATGCATTCTGCGATCCGGTCGAGCTGCGCGCCGATTCGACGATCGGCGTGCCCGGGCTGTTGCAGGTGATGCGCGCGGGCAACGTGATCGTGTCGAACGTGCCGGGCTCGGGGTTCGCCGAGTCGCCGGCGTTGCACGGTTTCATGCCCGGTATCGCCGAAGCGTTGCTCGGCGAAGAGCTGCTGCTGCCCGGCGTGCCGACCTGGTGGTGCGGCGAACAGGCCGCGCGCGAGCATGCGTTCGCGCATCTCCACGACGCGTTGATCGTGCCGACCTGGCCGCTCGCGGGACGCGATGCGCCGCCCGGCATCGAACGGGGCCGACAGCCGCTCGCGGCATGGCGCGAGCGCATCGACGAGTTGCCCGACGCGTTCACGATCCAGCAGGAGCAGCGCTTTTCCTGCACGCCGCGCTACGAGGAGGGCACGATCGGCGGGCGGCCGTCGGTGCTGCGCGTCTATGCGATCGCCGACGTCGACGGCGGCTGGCACGTGATGCCGGGCGGCTTCACCCGCATGGCCGCCGAGCGTCAGACCACGGTATCGATGCAGCATGGCGGCAGCAGCGTCGATACCTGGGTGCTGTCGAGCCAGCCAAGCTCTACGTTCACGCTGCTGCCTTCGCCGATGCAGCCCGCCGACCTCACGCGCAAGCATCGCACGGTATCGAGCCGCGCCGCCGAGAACCTGTTCTGGGCGGGCCGCTACGGCGAGCGCGCGGAAAACAATGTGCGGTTGCTGCGGCTGATTCTCGGGTCGCTCGAAGGCAACGACGCCGACGCGATGTTCGCGACGCTGGTCGAACTCGCGACATGGTGCGGCCTCGTGCAGCCTGGCGACCTGGCGTCGCCGCACGGGCCGGCCTCGCCGCAGACCTTCGAGCGGGCGCTCGTCGCGAATCTCGGCGAGAGCGCGGGCAGTGTCAGCATCAGCCAGAACCTCAACTGCCAGGCGCGCGCGAACGGCGAGGTGCGCGGGCGGTTGTCGAACGATCATTGGCGCATGATCCTCGCGGCGCGCAACGACTTTCAGGATGCGTTGCAGGTGTTGCTGCCTGCCGTGGGCGCAGGCAACGGCGGCGCGGGCGCCACGAGCACCGGCAGTGCGTTCGATCGCTACGATCGCGTGACGCTCGCGAATGCGCTCGAACATCTGTCGGTGCAGCTATCGGCGATCAGCGGCGCGCAGGGCGACCGCATGACGCGCGATGAGGCGTGGCGGCTGCTGTTCGTCGGGCGTCATATCGAACGCGTCGCGACGATGGCCGCGTTCATGCGAGGCGTCGCCGCGAACGGCCAACTCGCGACGCCGGCCGGCTTCGATCTGCTGCTGCAGATGTTCGACAGCACGCTCACGTATCGCTCGCTGTACCCGGGGCGTTTCGAAGTGCCCGCGCTGCTCGATCTGCTCGTGATCGAACCGCACAATCCGCGCGGCATTTATGGCGTGTACGAACGGCTGCGCAACAAGCTCGACGAGATCGCCATCGCGGCGGGCAGCGTGCGGCATCGGCCGTTCGCGGAGTTGCTGCCGCCGGTCGAGATGCTGCCGTCGCTCGGATCGCTTTGCGAGGTCGACGAACACGGCTCGCATGGCAAGCTGATTGCGCTGTGCGATCAGATCGGCGGCTTCGCCAATGCGGCCGCGCATGAAATCAGCGCGCGCTATTTCAGTCACGCGACCACGGTCGCCTCGCAGGTGTGGGTATGAAGCACGCGTCGACGGTGCTGTCGGTTTCGCATCGCACTACCTACCATTACTCGACGTATGTCGAAACCGCGCAGCATCTGGCGACGATCCGGCCGCTCGCGTGTCCGTGGCAGCGCGTGATCTCGCGCAGCGAGCGGATCGAGCCGGAGCCGTCGTATAGGCATAGCCGCATCGACGCGTTCGGCAACGACGTGCTGTATTTCGCGCTCGATACACCGCACGAGCGTCTGCAACTCGTCAGCGAGACCACGGTTGCGCTGACGCCGCGCTGGACCGACCTCGACGCCGAGGCCACCCCCGTCTGGGAAGCCGTGGCCGAGGCGCTACGGTTTCGCGTGAGCGGCGCGTTCCGTCCCGAGGCGGAGTATTGCTTCGCGTCGCCGAATATCGCGCTGCGACCTTCTTTGCGCGCCTATGCGTTGCCGAGCTTCACGCCCGGCCGGCCGCTCGTTGCCGGTGCGATCGATCTGATGCATCGCATTCACGAGGACTTCGCGTACAAGCCGTCGGCGACGCTGTTCGATACGCCGGCCGAACGCGCATTCGAACTGAAGAGCGGCGTGTGCCAGGATTTCGCGCAGGTGATGATCGGCTGCCTGCGCTCGCTCGGTTTGCCCGCGCGCTACGTCAGCGGCTATCTGCGCAACGATCCGCCGCCAGGTCATCCCCGTCTGATTGGCGCGGATGCTTCGCACGCGTGGGTGTCGGTGCATTGTCCGGCCAGCGGCTGGATCGATCTCGATCCGACCAATGACGCGCTCGCCGACCTCGATCATGTGACGCTCGCGATCGGGCGTGATTACAGCGATGTGTCGTTGCTGCGCGGGACGATTCTCGGCGGCGGCGCGCATCGGATGGAAGTGGGCGTGACGGTGCTGGCGTTGTGAAGCGGGCGCGGCTCGTTGCGGGTATTCGACTGAGTTCGGCCATAATGGAGAAAACGTCGCCGGAGTTCGCCCGCTCATGAAGTCTCTTTGCTTCGCAGCATTTCTCGTTTTCGCTGCCGGCTGCACGTCGACCTCGCCGCCGGCGAATCCTCAGGCGGCGCATGATACGAACGCCTACATACTGCACGCTCCCGACGCCGCTGCGAGACCACCGCGACTTACCGTCGGCACCAGCTATTCTGACACGCAACTGATTCTGCCGTGGTTCCTCAACGACCTGATCGACTTCGTGAACTATCGCTAGTCTGAAAACTGCATCTCGTGTCTGCCAGAAATCGCCGCACTTCGGCGGCTAACCAGTCGCGCAGCGCGCAGACCTTGAGATGATCGCGATTGCCGACGCGATAGACCAGATCATAGCCGCGCTCGACTTTCAGGCGAATGTCGGGAAACGGCGCGACGAGGTGTCCAGCCACGATATCATCGCCTACCAGGGCACTGCGTCCGAGGGCGTTCAGTTCCTTGAGCCGGTCTTCGGCATCGCCGCTGCATCGTTGATGTTCGGCGACAGGGTCGGTCCATCCCTTCGTGGTCGGCGTGGCTCTCGTGCTGGCCGGACTCGCGCTCACGATGGTTTCTCGCAACGAGGTGGGTAACCGAGCTCGAAACGGCAACGTCCGCTAGCCAGCGAAGCGGACTTTCGAGTCGGGTGTTCTCAGACAATAGCCTGCGCCGCGTACCGTCACGATCCGTCCTGCTCCGATTTTTCGTCGCAAGCCACACACCTGCACTTCGATGGCATTGCTGGCGATTTCCTCGCGTGGATCGCATATCCTCGCTTCAAGTTCTGAGCGAGTGAAAACGCGCGCCGGGTCTTCGATTAGCGCCTGTAGCAGAGCGAACCCGCGCGGCGCCAGCGTGAGCGGCTCTCCATGCAGGGTGACTCGATGAGAGGCTGCATCCAGCATGAGGCCGTCGTACGCCAGAACGGGAACCGTCCGTACCACTCTGCGACGCGTCAACGCACGTACGCGCGCCGCAAGTTCATCGACGTCGAATGGTTTGACCAGGTAATCGTCCGCGCCTGCGTCGAGTGCGGCAATACAGGTTTCCAGTTCCCTCTGTGCCGTCACGATGATCACGAAGGCATGGCCACCGCACTCTCGATATCGCTTCAACGCGTCAATAACGTCGATTCCCGACAGGTCGGGGTCGAGCATGACGAGGTCGTACAAGCTGCAGTCCGGCCAACTCATGGGCTCGCCAACGACACTCGTCCAGTCGACGATATGGCCCGCACGTCGCAACGTATCCACGGCCGGCCCAGCGATCAACTCATCCTTTCCCATCAACAGCAACTGCATGGCAACAGATCCCTTGAATGCGCGTCGGTTATTCGTCTTGTCCGGTTCGGCGCGATCGTAATGTAATCATGCTGAAGAATTGCTTAAGAGAAGCAGGCTGGCGGGTCGCGAGGTTTGACGTCGCTGTTTGTCGTGTTTGGCGAGGAAGGCTTTCAGCACCGGTTGAAACCCGCAATCAAGGCATCGCTGCAACGCGACAGGTTCCGTTAAGTGCAAACGTTCGCTATCGCACCGAGTGTTCGGAAATTATTGCGGACACTAGGATGACGGTTGTTTTCAAGCTTCGATGCACGCCAACGAACCGGCGGACTAACTCACTGCATGAAGGGCCCCAACGACCATCCACCGCAGGTCGCCCGGCTGCGCGACGTAGAAACGTTGAATCGATGCTGCGCGATAAACGCACCTGAGCAACGAATGAACCCTTTCGATACCGCAATCCAAACCTTCCTGACGCACATGGCGCTGAGTTGCGCCACGTGGAACCACACGATAAGAATCATCGCGGACCTATACACATTCAAGGGCCTGGTGCTCATGCCCGTATTGTGGTGGATATGGTGCAAACCCAGCCAGCGTGGCGATTGGGAGCGTGAAATGGTCGTCGCGACGATCGCGAGCGGCCTCCTTGCGCTCGCGATATTCAGACTCGTCTCGCATTATTTGCCATTCCGTACGCGGCCTCTTTTTAATCCGGAGCTACACCTGAATTTTCCATCGGGTGGTCTGGATGCGGCCGTGTTGCCAGCCTGGAGTTCCTTCCCGAGTGACCATGCGATGCTGTGGATTTCGGTCGCAACCGGGATCTTTCTGGTGTCGCGCGGCGTCGGTGTGCTCGCGCTTTTATACACCACGCTCTTCATATGTCTGCCCCGCGTTTATCTCGGATGGCACTATCCGACCGACATAATCGCGGGTGCGGCGATCGGAGCGGCCATCACATGGATAATGACTCGGGACGCCGTTAGAACACCTATTGCGGCGCCGATTCTGAGGTGGATGCACAGATTTCCCGGGCCCTCCTATACGCTGTCGTTTGCTTTGTGTTTTGAACTGGTCACGCAGTTCAACGAGTTATTAGTTCTGGGGCGGTCGATATTACAGGGCTAATGAGTTGGAATCCGCTCCGAGGCCAGTCCCTGGGCGAGGTGCTGTGAGTTGGCACGCCGCCGCAGGTATTCGGTTGTCTCCCCGTTACCATCGGGCCGCCAACCGGGTGGCTTCAGCACATATCCACATGCCTCGCCTAAAGAGCGTGCCGTTCGAAGGTCGCGCCACAATGGCCAATCGAGGCGCCGCCACAGACTCGTTGGTGCAGGTTCATCGATCAGGCGATCAGTGTCCATTCTGGGTACTTGCCATTCGGCGCTTCACATGATCGATGAACGCACGCAGCTTCGGCATGATCTGCCGGCGGCTCGGATAGTAGAGAAACACGCCAGGGATCATCGGCGCATACGCATCCAGAACGCGTACGAGCTTTCCGGTTCGCAACCCCTCGGCGGCCATCGGCTCGGGTAGCTGGGCAAGGCCGATGCCCGCGTTCGCCGCACCCAGCATGCCCAGAAAATCGCTGGCGATGAAAGGACCGGAAACGGCGAGCTCGATCGGCTGGCCGTTGTCGTTGAACGACCACGACGCGAGCGCGCCGCTGGAGCGCCGCCAGCGAATGCAGGCATGCGTACGCAGATCGTCGATGTGTTCGGGGCGGCCGCGCGCCGCGAAATAGCCAGGACTCCCCACCACGACGAAGCGGAATGGCGCCGTCAACGGCACCGCGACCATGTCGGCGGCAACGAACTGGCCCAGCCGGATGCCGGCGTCGAAGCCTTCCGCCGCAAGATCGATCAGCTCCTTGCTGGCCGCAATCTCCACCTCGACCTCTGGATTGGCCTCGCAGAACGACGCGATCAGCGGCTCCAGCAGGATCGGCACGACCGCGCGCGGCACCGAAAGACGCAACAGGCCGGACGGCCGCTCGCCGAGTCCGCGCGCCACCTCGCTGGCGGCGACGAGTTCCTCGAAAGCGGGTTTGGCGCGCGCCAGAAAGCGCTCGCCGGCTTCGGTCAAGCCGACGCTGCGCGTCGTGCGAATGAAAAGCGTCGCGCCGATGCGCGCTTCGAGCACACGCACCGCCTGACTGACCGCCGACGGCGTCACGCCGAGCGCCGCGGCGGCCCCGCGAAAACTGCGATGCTCGGCCACGCTGAGGAAGACTTCGACGCCGTCGAGTGCACCTTGCCTGACTGTGAAGTTCTGCTTCATAGCCTGTCAACATTGTGAGGAATAGTCGCTCGCGCGAGACGATGGTACACCTATCACCTGCGCATCCAACATTCGACAGGAGGCACCATGTCAGCGCGGCTTCTCTTTCAGATGCATCTCGTTCTGGGCTACGTTGCCTGGTTGTTGTGCTTCGGCACCTACGTGTGGCCGAAGCTCAGGTCGATGGCGCCGTTCGACGCGCAACGCGCGATCGCCACCTTGCACAGCTTCCGTTTCTTCGGGCTCGCGTTCCTGCTGCCTGGCGTCGTCAGTCCGCAACTGTCCGCGAGCTTCGCCGCGTTCGCCGCTTATGGAGATTTCGCCACGGGCGTGCTGGCGATGCTGGCCTTGCTGACGGCGCGGATACGGCCGCTTTTCTGGTCGTTCGTGGTTGCTTTCAATCTGGTCGGTATGGCCGATCTGCTTGTCGACTACTACCACGCGACAGCGGCCGATCTGCCCGCGCATTCAGGAGAACTGGGCGCGCTGTACGCGATCCCGATCATCTATGTGCCGACGCTGGCGATCACGCACGTTGCCGCCTTTTATCTGATGCTGCGTCCCCGGCTCAGGAGACTTCACGCCGCGCCTGCCGTGCGTCGCGACATATCCAAGGCGTAGCCCGCGTCACCCGCCGCAGTTCGGTAACCTAACGAACGATCCAGGCAAACATCGAACAGCATATTTCCGCCATCTACCTGCGTTATGCTGTCGGTCGTCGAGTCGATGCTCGCGGCCTGAGCGACGCAGGTGCGCAAACCCGGCGTAATGTGGCCGGGTGGTGACCTTCACTGGCTTTTCCGGCTTTCGGGCATGCGACCTGATGCTCGCGTCCCTTCGCCAGGTGACGCGGGCCAACGCCCGGAACAACCACTGAACTCACCGAGGTGCCGACGTGAAATACCGCATGCTCCTGCTGCCGCTCGTTCTCGCCGCCTGCGCGCAGACACCCGAAGTGACGGCGCCGGCTCCCGCGGCGACCACGGCCGCGGCGAACCCGGCGGCGCCGACTGGCACCGATCAGCTGACCCGCTACCACTGGCAGCTGAGCAACGCGATCGACAGCCACGGCAACCGCATCGATGCGCTGTTCGCCCGCCCGGACAAACCGCTGCAACTGGACTTCAGTCCGTATCGGATCACCGTCGTCAATAGCTGCAACAACATGGGAGCGGGTTACACAGTGAGGAAGGGATATCTGCAGATCGGCCCGATGGTCACCACGATGATGGCCTGCAACGACCCCGCGCTTGCCGCACTCGACGATGCGATCTCGCAGCGAGTGCGCGGCAGCGTCAACGTGAACCTGCTCGCGCGCGACAACGGGCCGCGCCTGCAACTCGTCACGGATAACGGCGATACGCTGAGCTTTACCGGCGTGCCGACGGCCGAGACGCGCTACGGCGGCCCCGGTCAAATTGCGTTCCTGGAGGTGGCGCCGCAGTCGGTGCCGTGCACCCATCCGTTGATGCTGGACGGGCAATGCCTGCTCGTGCGCGAACGCTTCTTCGACGAGCAGGGGCTGGCCACCGGCACGCCCGGTCCGTGGCAGCCGTTCAATCAGAACATCGAAGGCTATACGCACACGCCGGGCATCCGTAACGTGGTGCGCGTCAAGCGTTTTACGATCAGGAACCCGCCTGCCGACGGGCCGTCGGTGGCTTATGTACTGGACCTCGTGGTTGAATCGGAGAAGGTCGGGCAGTGATGCTTCTGCAAGCGTGCCGCCGGCGAGGCCGGCGGCACCGTTCATCCCGCCAGCAACATCAACCCTTCTGAATCAGCCGCCCGAGCGGCGCGAGCGGTCCCACCGGCAAATACTCATACTTCATCAGCCCGTCGGCCACGAGCGGCAACGCGTCGAGTATCGACCTGGCCTCGTCGACCGATCCGACGTTCATCAGGAAGATCGGCCCGGCCTTGTCGCGGAACCAGAACTGCTCGATCTTGCCGTCCAGATAGAACTGCAGAGTGGCCGGCACCTCGTGAGGCAAATGCTGCTGCAGCTTGTCCGGGGTGAGGGTCGGTTGTGCGGATGCGATGGCGAAAACTTTCATCAGTGACCTCCTTGGTCGACGTTCGTTGCGATGTACAACGGAGTTCACTGTAGCCCTCGGTCGGAAAAAGCTGTATCGTCGCAAATGACAACTTTAGGGTCATTTACGCCATGCGCATCGCGATCCTCGCCCTGCAGGGGCTGTTCGACACCGGCCTCACCGTCATGCTCGACGCGTTCTCGCTCGCCAACCGGTTCGCGGCCGCGAAAATGGGCGGGCGGCCGCACTTCGATCTGTCGATCGTCGGCGTGCGCAGGAAGGTCCAGTCGGGGCAGGGGTTCGCCATCCCCGTGCAAGCGATCACCGCCGACCTGAGACCGGACTGGGTGGTCATTCCCGCGCTCGGCACCGGCACACCAGAGCAACTGGTGCCGGCGCTCGAACGGCCGGACGTGCGCGACGCCACAGAGCAATTGCTCGCGTGGCATGCAGAGGGCACGTTGCTCGCCGCGTCGTGCATCGGCACGTTCCTCGTCGCGGAAACCGGACTCCTCGATCATCGCGAAGCGACCACGACCTGGTGGCTGAGTCCATTGTTCCGGCAACGCTATCCGGCGGTGCTGCTCGACGAGTCGCGCATGCTGGTGCCAACGGAGGTCGGGGTGACGGCGGGGGCGGCGATGGGGCATCTCGATCTCGCGTTGTGGCTGATCCGTCGCGCGAGCCCCGAACTGGCCGCGCTCGTGTCGCGCTATCTGCTCGCGGATCTGCGCTCATCGCAGGCGCCGTACATCATTCCCAACCACCTGGCGCAGGCCGATCCGCTGGTTCAGCGTTTCGAGCGATGGGCGCGCGATCATCTGAAGGAAGGGTTCTCGCTGCAGCACGCGGCGGCCGCACTGGCGACGAGCGCGCGCACGCTGCAGCGTCGTTGCCAGGACGTGCTCGGCAAATCGCCGTTGGCGTACTTTCAGGATCTGCGTGTCGAGCATGCGCAGTCGCTGCTGCATGGCAGCGGCCTCGGCATCGACGCGATCGCGGCCGAGGTCGGTTATGTCGACGGTGCCACGTTACGCACGCTATTGCGCCAACGACTCGGCAAAGGTGTGCGTGATCTGCGTGCGGATCTGCGGTGAGGGCTCAGCTAACGTTGAAATGCACGCGGACGTCCTGCGTGCTTTCGACGGGCCGGCCGTCGCGCAGCGCGGGAAAAAAGCGCCAGCGCCGCAACGCGACGAGCAGCAGCTGATTGAGACGGGGGTTCGGTGTTGCCCGAACGAGCTCGACGTCGACCGAGCCATCGGCGTGGATCGTGAAGCGGGCTGTCGCCGTTGTTTGATAGGCCTGTTCGCGCAGATCGTCGGGCAGGGACGGCAATGGTTGCGAAATGGAGCGGGCGGCAGTGTCGGAGCTTGCTGAGGCGCTCGGCGCGGCGTCGTGCTGTGCGGATGATTGCCGAGATCCCGCGGCAGCCGTTTGTTCCGGCCGCTCATCTTGCGACGGGTGTTGCGCTGGACTTGCAACCGGTGCAGACGGCGTTGCGGCGGCGGTCGTCGTCTGCGTTCGTGGCTCGCCTGGCGCAGGCGGCATCGCGCGACGCATCGAGGTGCGCGATTGCGCCTGCACATGCGTTGGTGCCTGTTTCGCCGGAACCGGGGTAGCAGGTTGCGGCGTGCGGGATTCTGACGCCGCGGGTTCGTCGAGCACGACGACGCGCATATCCAGCGGAGCAGGCGGCGGGACTGGCCGGGCCGGTCTGAGCAATCCGGCAGACAGTGTGACCAGCATCAGCAGCCAGATACCGAGCGCGATCAGAGTCGCGATGGCAGTACGCAGCGTCCTCGCAGCGCGTCTCTCGAACCAATCGCGGCGACCTTCAATCACGATGCACGGCGATCAGAAAGTGTTCGGCGCCCGCGCGACGCGCCGCGAGCATCGCCTGCACGACCGCGCCGTGACCCGCGTGATCGTCGGCCGCGATCACGACGTTACCGTCCGCGCGCAGCAGGCGCTTTACTTCGGGCTCGATCTGATCCGCGCGAACGACATGGCGATTGACTGAGACCTCGTCGTTGCCGCTCACCGATATCGTCAGCGGCTCGCTCGTGCTGATCGGCTGCGCGTGTCCCGAAGGCAGATTGATTCGCACCGCATCGAGACGCTGCATTGCGAGCGAGGCGAGCATGAAGGTCGCGAGCAGAAAGAACATCACGTCGATCATTGGAATGATTTCGATGCGGCCGCGCCGCGAGGCGCGCGAGCGTTTGAGTTTCATCCTCGCTCTCCGCGCGTCTCGTGCTGCAGGCGCAGTGCGCTGAGTCGCGCGTTGGCGAACAGTTCGAGGTCATCCATCAGACGCTCGAGCCGTCGTGAAAAATAATTGAACGCGAACAGCGCGAAGACCGCGACGATCAATCCAATCGCGGTTGCCACCAGCGACTGCGCGACCCCGCCCGTGACACCGCCCGGATCGACGAGCCCATTGCCGCCGAACAGCTGGAACGATTTCATCATCCCGACGATCGTGCCGAGCAGGCCGAGCAGCGGCGCCGCCGTGACGATCGTTTCGAGCAGCCACAGACCTCGCCCCATGTCGCGCTCGATCTGCGACGCGATCGATTGCGCCGACGCCTCGCGCAGCCACAGCGGCGCATTCGTTTCTGGCTGCCATGGCGCGGCCATGCGCCGAAACGCGTGGTACGGGGCGAGGCCGTTGAGCCGGTGGTCATCGCCTGACGCGGGTTGCAGAAGACGCGCCGGCGCGCTTGCGAAGCGGGCAAACACATAGGCCCGCTCGATGATGATCGTCAACGCGAGCACGCCGAGCACGCTGAGCGGATACATGATCCATCCGCCAGTACGCATCGCCGCGATAAAGCCTGTCCATTCCTGCATGATGGTTCTCCTAACGGTCGATCAGAAGTACTTCGTCATGCCCGCATAGACGGCGAAATGCGGACCGTACTGCGGCGCGCCGACGCCGATGCCCGAACCATCGCGCAACTGGTAAACGCGGTTGAATGCGTTGATGACCACCAACCGCGCATCGAACTTGCCGATCATTGGCTCGTTGAAGTGCTGGATCGCGCCGAGGTTGAACTGCGCATAGACGGGCAGGCGGTCGGTATTCGCAAAGCCGCTGCGCAGGCCGGAACCGACGATGCCGTCGAACGTGAAGGTGGTTTGGTGGAAGTCGTATGCCGCGCCGAACGATGCCGTCACGCGCTGGTCGTGATCGAGAAACACCCAGTGGTTCGAGATGAATGCCAGCTCGTCCGCGTCGAAGTTGAACTGCGCGGAGTTGATGTTCTTACCTTGCGCGCGGCTATAGGCGAGGTTCAGATACGCGGAGAGGTTGTCCTGTTTGTAGTTGGCGGTGAATTCCACACCATACGTTTTGCCGTATTGATAGTTGAACGGCGTGAAGATCAGCGCGGAGCCGAACTGTCCTTCGTCGAGTAGGTCGGTCGATTTCTTGTAGTACGCGTCGAGTCCTAGCGTGACGGAAGGGCCGAGCTTCTGCGTGATACCGAGGTCGAAGTAGTGGCTGCGTTCCGGCTGTACGGGATCGTTCTGGGTTGTCGGACTCTGATTCGTCGTGCCGTCGAACTTCGATATCGTCGAGCCGGACACGAGTTCGAACGGCGGTGGCGTGAAGTAGCGCGCGTAGCCGGCGTGCAGCGTAGTCGACGGCGTGAGCGTGTAGACGAGGCCGACGCGCGGACTCAACTGGCTCGCGCTCGTGTACTCGTCCATGCGGTCGTAGCGCAAGCCATAGTTCAGCGTGAGCCGATCGGTCAGCTTCCATTCGTCCTGGGCGTACAGGCTGTACAGATAGCCGGTCTTGCTGCTGCTGTCCTGGATGTTGAAGGGTACGTCAGAAAGCTGGTTGCCGTCCGCATCGGCTGGGAAAACCGACACGCTGTTGTCGAATACCGCGTGCTCCTGCTGCAAGAAGACACCCGCGCGAACCGTGTGACTGTCGTTGATTCGCCAGGTCGTGTCGACCTGCACACCATTGGCCGTGTTGCTATGAAAGTCCTCCGATGCCACGCCGTTGAACATCAGGTCGCCGATCGGATCGGGATTGAACTTCGTGCGCGTATAGCGCGTGAAGAAGGCGACCTGGTAGTCAAGCGCGCCGCCGTTGGTGCCCTGAAGCGCCAGCGCCGCGAAGTTGTTCAGCTCCGATTGCGTTTCGTTAAGTTGCGACGAGTCGAACGTGGTGTGGTCGGCGAGCGCGAAGTTCGGCGTCAACCCCGGCGTGTTCGGAATCTCGAACTGGTTGCTGGTCGCGCCGAACAGCAGGCTCACGCGCGTGAGCGGGTTGATCAGATACGACAGATAGCCGAACGCATTGCCCTCGCGCGTGTGATCGTGAATCGCATTGGCGCTTGCAGTCGGATTCTCGATGCCGAGATTGTTCATGCCGAGCGAGCCGCTCAGATAGTAGCTGAACGGTCCCTCGCTGCCGAACACGTCGGCACTCGTTCTGACAGTCTGATGGCTGCCGCCGAATACGTCGATGGAGCCGCCGTTACCTGTGTCACCCGATTTGGTGCGGATGTCGACGATTCCAGCCGTGCGGTAGCCGTATTGCGCGGGCAGGGCGCCCGTCAGCAGGTTCATCTGATCGATGATGCGAGTGTCGAGCGACTGGCCGAAGCCGCTGATCGGTTCCGGAATAGTGATGCCGTTGATCCGGTATTGCAGGTTGGCGTGCTCGCCGCGCACGTGCACCTGGCCATACGAGTCGTTGGCGACGCCGGGCGCTTGCAGCAACACCTGATTGAGCGGCGTGTTCGCGCCCGCCGGCATCGTGTCGATATCGGCCTGAGTGAAGCGGTAGACGCTGCTGCCTGTCTCGGGCAGCAAGCCGTTGCGCACGGCGTTCAGACGTCGAGCGTTGACCTGCACGTCGAGTGTGTCGCTCTTTTGCAGTTGCACGCTGACGCTCGCCGGGGCGCCGGACTGGGTCGTCGCGATGCTGCTGCCGCTCGCAAAGCCGGTAGCGGTGACGACGACCGCATACGTGCCGGGTGCCACCCCGTCGATCGAGAAATGGCCCGACGTGTCCGAGCTCGACATCTTGACGGAGGCGCCGCTCGCGTCCTGTATCTCGACTTTCGCGTGAGCGACGGGATGTCCCAGAGGATCGGAGACAGTGCCCATCAGTACGGCGTTGCCCGACGCGCCCCATGCGCCCGAGACGACGGCACAGAAGACGATCGCCGCCTGCGCGGTCATTGTGCGTTTTTTCATTGTTGTTGCTCGCTCTATGGACGATGCGATTGATGAATCGAAAGTGTTCGGCAATAGCTCAACCACCTCGCCCCTGGCTGGCAAGGGAAGGACAGGCGAACTGGAGGTGGACGACGGGCGACGGCAAGCCCGTCGATCAATCAGGACGACGTTTCGATGGGAACGGCAGGCAACTTGGTCATAAGCGGCTATTGAGTATGGACAGTCCGCTCATAGGTCGGACGGATTTTGTTGAGCGTCGCGGTGGGCGCTTCTGAGACAGCGACAGCGCCGGAGCACTGATCTCCAGAAATGTTATAACATAACAATTGATGTTGGCAAGTCGCAAACTCAACGCGCACCGTCGCGCTGCCGACAAGGCATTTGCCAGCCGCGCAAAGAAAAACTTGACGCCGTGCATATGCACACATAGACTTGCTTGCATGAACCGACCTGTCTCCTACGACGAATGCAACTGCTTTGCGCTGCGCCAGGCGGCGCGGCACGTCACGCAAATCTACGAGCGCCATCTCGGCAGCGTGGGGCTGACGGCTGCGCAGTTCACGATTCTGGCAAAGCTCGCGCGCACCCCGAACCTGCCGATGGCGGAGCTCGCGGACGCGATGGTCATGGAGCGCACCACGCTGGTCCGCGCAATGAAGCCGCTGCAGCGCGACGGCCTCGTGCTGGCCGAAGCGGCGGACCACGACAACCGCACGCTGCTGTTCAGCCTGACGGAAAAGGGCGAAACCACCTTCGATCAGGCCTCGGTCGCATGGCGCGCCGCGCAGGACGAATTCGAAAAGAAGTTCGGTCGCGCCCGCGCGAAGACGCTGCGCGCGGAGCTGTTCAGCATCACCGACTAGATGGGCACCGGAACCCGCCTCGGCGGGTTTTATAACGCCGCTTTGTGTGCATATGCACTAACGAACAAAGGGAAGTGCAACGAATGGAAGCGCTCCTAGACGACGACTGCTTTGCGATCCGCCAGGCTGCGCGTCACGTATCGCAGATTTATGACCGGCATCTGTCGAATGTCGGCCTGACCATCACGCAGTTTTCGCTGCTGGGGCGTCTGAAGCACACCGGCCCGATGACGATGAAGCAGATCGCCGAAGCCATGCGCATGCAGCGCACCACGCTGGTCCGCACGATCCAGCCGCTGCGCCGCGACGGGCTCGTGTCGAGCGAGGCACTGGGCGCGGATGCGCGCACGCTGCTGATCTCGCTGACACCCGAGGGCGAACAGCGGCTAGCCTCAGCCCGCGCGTACTGGTACGCCGCGCAGGCCGAGTTCGAGCACCGCTTCGGCGTGAAGCGCGCGGCCGCGCTGCGCAGCGAGCTATTTGCCATCACCAAAGTTTCGCTTTGACATAAACGCTGAAGGTAGCAGCCCGGCGCACTGCGCCGTTTTTTTCAACCTGAAGAGTGCATACGCACATCGACATCATGTCCACAACTCCCTCGACCGTCGCGCCCCCGAGCGCGGTACAACCCGCCCGAGCGGCGCGGCGTATCCCGTGGATGCTGCTCGCGATTCTGTCCGTTCTCGTCGTGCTGGCGCTGGCCACGTCGCACTGGTTCTTCGTCGGCCGCTTCATCGAGACGACCGATGATGCCTACGTCGGCGGCGATGTCACGGTGATGGCGCCCAAGGTCAACGGCTTCGTCACCGACGTGCTGGTGCGCGACAACGAGTTCGTGCATGCGAACCAGGTGCTGGTGCGTCTCGACGCCCGCGATTACGACGCGCGTCTCGCGCAGGCCAACGCGGAAGTGGAAAGCGCGCAGGCCGCCGTCACCGAGCTCGAAGCGAAGAAATCGCTGCAGCTCGCGGCGATCAACGAGCAGGCCGCGGAGGTCCGCGCGTCGGGTGCCGAGCTGACGCGCAGCGCGGCCGACCAGATACGCTACCGCGAGCTCGTGAAGGACGACGCGGTGTCGAACCAGGTCGTCGAGAAGGCCGATGCGGATCTGACCAAAGCGCGCGCCGCGGTCGATCGCAGCAGCGCGGCGCTGCTCGCGGCGCAACGCCAGATCGCGGTGCTCGACGCGGAAATCGGCGACGCGAAAGCGCGCATCGCGACCGCGCAGGCCGCCCAGCGCGTCGCCGCGTTGAACGTGGAATACACCACGATCCGCAGTCCGATCGACGGCTATGTCGGCAATCGCACCGCGCGCGTCGGGTTGCTCGCCAACACCGGCGTGTCGCTGCTGACCGTCGTGCCCGCGAGCGGCCTGTGGATCGACGCCAACTTCAAGGAAGACCAGCTGCGCAAGATGCGCGCGGGCGACAGCGTCGAGGTCCAGCTCGACGCGTCGAATACTGCGCTGCACGGCGTGGTCGAAAGTCTTGCGCCGGCGACCGGCGCGACTTTCAGCGTATTGCCCGCGGAAAACGCGACCGGCAACTTCACGAAGATCGTGCAGCGTGTGCCGGTGCGCGTGCGCCTCGACGTGCCGAAGGACATGCAAGGCGTGTTGCGTCCCGGCCTCTCCGCGACGGTGAAAGTGCACGTCGATGCGCGCCATCCGGCCGCGCAAGGATGAATCGATCATGACCGAAGTTCTCGACAACCCCGCCGACCAGCCGACCCGCACCAAGGTCTTCGCATTCGCGCTGATGTGCGTGGGCTTTTTCATGGCGACGCTCGATATCCAGATCGTCGCCTCGTCGCTGCGCGATATCGGTGGCGGGCTGTCCGCGAGTCAGGACGAACTGTCGTGGGTGCAGACCTCGTATCTGATCGCGGAGATCATCGTGATTCCGATGTCGGGGTGGCTGACGCGCGTGTTCTCGACGCGGTGGCTCTTCACGTTCTCCGCGCTCGGCTTCACGGTGACGAGCATGCTGTGCGGCCTCGCATGGGACATCAACTCGATGATCCTGTTTCGCGGGCTGCAAGGCGCGGCCGGTGCGGCGATGATTCCGACCGTGTTTACGACCGCGTTCGTGCTGTTTCCCGGTAAGCAGCGTTTGATCGCATCGACGACGATCGGCGCGCTCGCGTCGCTGGCACCGACGATCGGCCCGGTGATCGGTGGCTGGATCACGTCGCAATGGTCGTGGCACTGGCTGTTCTATCTGAACCTGGTGCCGGGCGTCGCCGTCACGCTGCTGGTGCCGAAGTACGTGCATATCGACAGGGTCGATCTGTCGCTGCTGAAGAAGGGCGACTACATCGGCATCCTGCTGATGTCGGGTTTTCTCGGCTGCCTCGAATACGTGCTCGAAGAAGGGCCGCGCAAGAACTGGTTCGGCGACGACATTATCGTGTTGTGCGCGTGGGTCGCGGCGATCTGCGGGTTTCTGTTCCTCGTGCATGCGTTCACCGCGAGGGAACCGATTGTCGATCTACGCGCGCTTGCGCTGCGCAACTTCGGTATTGGCAGTCTGCTGTCGTTCATCACCGGGATCGGGATCTTCTGCACCGTGTTTCTGACGCCGGTGTTTCTTGCCCGCGTGCGCGGCTTCGATTCGTTGCAGATCGGTCTCGCGTTGCTGTCGGTCGGTTGTTTTCAGTTGCTCGCGCTTGGCGCGTACTCGACGCTCGCGCGCTTCGTCGACATGCGCTTGCTGATGGTGTTCGGCCTTGCGCTGTTCGGCATCGGCTGCTATCTGTACGTGCCGTTGACGAACCAATGGGGCTGGCAGCAGTTGCTGATTCCGCAAGCATTGCGCGGAATTGGCCAGCAGTTCTGTATTCCGCCGATCGTGACGATGGCGCTCGGCGCGCTGCCGCCGTCGCGGCTGCGCTCCGCGAGCGGGCTGTTCAATCTGATGCGTAATCTCGGCGGCGCGATCGGCATCGCGGTCAGCAGCACGATGTTGAACGACCGTCTGAATCTTCATTACGAACGGCTCGACGAACATCTGAACGCGGGCCGTCCGGTCGTCGAATCGATCTTGCAGAAGCAGGCCGAGTATCTGTCGGCAGTCGGCGGCAACGTATTGAATGCCGCGAATGCGGGGCTGGCCGAATTGCACGAGGCATTGATGCGCGAAGCGCTGGTGCTCGCGTTCTCCGATGCCTTTCTGGCGGTTGCGCTGTGCTTCGTGGTTGCCTTGCTGAGCGTGCTGTTCTCGCGCCCGTTCGGCAACACCGCGCCCCCGCCCGATGCCCACTAGGAGTCCAACATGAAACGGATGGTGATGAAGTTAGTGGCGGGCGCGGCATTTTTGACGCTCGCGGCCTGCGCGGTGCAACCGGCCACGCACGCGGATTTGCCGCATGCGGTGCAGACGCTGGCGCCGGCCGCCTGGAGCGTCGACGCACCGCAAGACAGCGTGAACACCGATGCCTGGTGGGCGCAATTCGGCGACCCGGTCATGCATCAGCTGATCGAATCGGTATTGAGCGGCAACCTCGACGTGCAGGCCGCGGCCGAGCGTGTGAAGCAATCGCAGGACCTGGTGACGCAGAATCGCGCGGCTCTGCTGCCAGAGCTGAATGCGAACGCGGGCGCATCGACCGAGCGGCAGAATACGCCGCCGCCGCTCGGCTATGTGCGCCAGGCCGGCTTCGGCCTCGCCGCGAGCTGGACGCCTGATGTGTTCGGCGGCGAACGGCTCGCGGTGCTCGCGTCGCAGGCGCAGGTGTCGGGTAGCGTTGCGGCGCTGAACCAGTTGCGGCTCGCGCTCGCGGCGAACACGGCGGCTGCGTACATCGATCTGCGCTGGGCGCAGGCCCAATTGCAGATCCTCGACGAAAACGAGCAGATTCGCAGCCGCGCCCTGAAGCTCACGCAGCAGCGTCTGCATTACGGACTATCGACTCAGCTCGACGTCGCCCGCGCGCAGAATCAGTTGCAGGACTTGCAGGCACAGATTCCGCGCATGCAATCGACGGTGCAGCATCAGCTGAGCCTGATCGCCGTGTATTCGGGGCGTACGCCGGAAAGTCTCGATACGCTGCTGCTTTCCAACGCGCGCGAGATTCCGGTGCCTGCACAAAGCGCGCCGCAGGTATTGCCGTCCGACGCGTTGCTGCATCGGCCCGACGTGCACACCGCCTATGCGCTCGTCGAACAGCGTGCGGCGGAAGTGGGAGTATCGAAAGCCCAGCGCTATCCGCAGTTCAAGATCAACCTGACGAATGGGCTGCTCGCATCGTCGTACCTCGGCTTGCCGACGCTGACCGACAATCTGTTCAGCGCCGCGTTGAATGCAACCAGCCCGATCTTCAACGCCGGGCGGATCACCGCGAACATCGACGCAAGCGAGAGCCGCATGCGCGAATCGCAGCTCGGCCTGCAGCAGACGATGCTGCAGGCGCTGAAGGAGGTCGAGGACAATCGCAGCGATCTCGTCAGCGGCGCGGCGCAGGTGCAGCGTCTGGCCGGTGCGCTCGATGCGTCGAATCATGCGCTGCGTCTGTCGACCGAGTTGTACAAGGGCGGCGCGTCGAGCTTCCTCGATGTGCTCGACGCGCAGCAAGCGTATCTGCGCGACTCGGAGTCGCTGAATCAGGCGCGGCGCGAGCACGCGCTTTCGGCGATCGCGCTGTACCGGTCGCTGGGGGGCGGGTGGGAGCAGGGGGAAACGGTGGCGGCGCAGTGAAGGCGGCGGGGCGCGTGACGCTGGGTCGTCCACGCGTCAAGTGGGGGATTCGCGCGGGGGACGTCTGATGTTACTGGAGCGGTGCATGGTGCATGCATTGTGTGCTCGTTCGAGCGCTGCTTCAATGTGACGGATCGTTAAATGTGAGGGGCAAGCGCGCGAGGTCATGCATTCGGCCGACAAGCGATGGTAAAAGGGTAGTCCTACTCACGATATAAGGAATCCGTAATCGTGAAGATAGTCCTGCATCTTTGGTTCAAGTGCGATCGCGGCGCAGACAGTAGTGATTTGATTTATGTGCGCGGACATCAGTGCTGAAGGGGAGAAGAACAATGCCTGTTTTCTGTAGTTTCACGCTCAATAAGCGCGAGATGTCGAGTTTCGATTGTCCTGGATTTGGTAAGGTCGAAGCGTATTCCGGTCGCGGCGTGGGGCGCGATAATCCTGATGCTGCTTCGATGCCCATGGTCGGCGCTATCCCGCGTGGGACCTACTATCTCGTAGATCGCCAATCGGGTGGCCGATTGGGTTGGTTACGCGATCTGAACAACGAGCACTTTGGCAGTACGGACCGAAGGAAATGGTTCATGCTCTGGAATGCTCAAGGCGGCGACAGCACCCTGATTCATGGTGTCCGTCGCGGTAACTTCCGCCTGCACCCTGAGGGCCCGTTGCGCGAAAGCGATGGTTGCATCACCGTACAGAGCGGCGATGGCTTCGAGCGGCTACAGCGCTACATCCGCTCACGAAAACCTGATTTGACCATTCCAGGCAGCAACATGAAAGCGTACGGGCGGGTGGAAGTCCGATGAAGCGCATTGCAATCTTTGCTTGGTGTATTGCCGGGTTTGCGTTGTCCTGCTTGGGAGGATTGCATATGACCCGCTTCCTGTTGGCGCATTTCGTCTTCGACATACCGATCTGGCTGTCAATCGCCATTCGACAGGCGCTACTCTGGCTGGACCCCGATTACAGCCCTGACGCGTTGGACGTCGAGGACACATGTACGTTGCTCATGTTCCTCGCATCAACCCTGGTCATTGCGACCGTCATCGCCATTGGCAGCGTCATCGCTTGGCGGCGTCATCGCAAAGCGTCCGTTCCGTCGTAAAACTTGTTGGATTCGCGCGGCGCGCCGGTCTGTTCGGGCTGCTGCGCGCACGCCATGCAACGGGCACCATGGACCCACGGGCAACGCTCCCCGGAACCGATTCCCAATCTTTGCTACATTCTGCACAAGAAGCACACACGCGGCACTATCGGGATGCGTCCACCAGCGACGCGCATGATCGGCAAACCGAAATCTTTCAAGAGGCTCACGATGCGAATTCTGGTAGTAGGGGCGGGCGCGGTAGGCGGTTATTTCGGCGGACGTCTGGCGGCGGCGGGGCAGGACGTGACCTTCCTCGTCCGCGCCGGTCGCGCGGAAAAGCTGCGGCGCGACGGCCTCGTCATCAACAGCCCACGGGGCAATCTCCAGTTGCGCGACGTGAAGACGATACTGGCCGGGGTCGCCAGCGAGCCGTTCGACCTCGTGCTGCTGAGCTGCAAAGCCTACAGTCTCGATGACGCAATCGATTCGTTCACGCCATTCGTCGGCGAAGAAACGCTGATCCTGCCGATGCTCAACGGCATGCGCCATATCGAGGTGCTGAGCGCGCGCTTCGGCAAGGAGCGCGTGCTCGGCGGCCAGTGCGTGATCGCCGCGACGCTCAATGCGGAGCAGCACATCATGCATCTGAACGACATGCAGGCGATTACGTTCGGCGAGCTCGTGGGCGGCACCTCGGAGCGCACCCAGGTGATTGCCGATGCGATGTCGGGCGCGAAGTTCGACGTCGCGGTCAGCGACAACATCCTGCTGCGCATGTGGGAGAAATGGGTGTTCCTCGCCACCTTGGCTGGGAGTACCTGCTTGATGCGCGGTTCGGTCGGCGATATTCTGGCTGCGCCTGACGGCAAGCGCGTGATCGAGAATCTGCTCGGCGAATGCCGCGCGGTGGCCGAACACAACGGCTTCACGATGGACGCGGACTTCGACACGCGCGCCGCCCAGGTGCTGCTGACGCCGTCGCCGCTGACCGCGTCGATGTTGCGCGACGTCGAAAACCGCTCGCACACCGAGGCGGATCATATTCTCGGCGACCTGATCACGCGCGGCGGCGACGCGCAAAAAGGCGAACACGCGTTGTCGCTGCTGCGCATCGCCTATAGTCATCTGAAGACGTACGAAGCGCGCCAGACCCGCACTTCCTGACGGCTCGCCGCGGCCGGCGCGAACGCGGATCGGGCGAACGGCGCGCCGCGCGCGAGCGCCGCCGCAACCTGACGATCGGAGGTCAAGCATGCCGACTCCCACTGGCTCGGTGCCCGCGCTCAGCGCCGCTTCCGCGACCGTGTTCTCGATCGGCATCGTGTTTCTGGGCTACTGGGGCATGTATGAGCCGACCGCCTGGCATAAGGCCGACATCGTGGTCTTCGTGCTCGCGCTGGCTGGTTTCGCATGCCTCGGGCTCGTGCCTTGGATGGCGACGAGTCCCGTCGAGCCGGAGAACAGCGACTCGCGCGTGCGCATCGCGCGGCATCTGTTTCTCACGGGCGTGACCGCGATCTGGCTCGCGGTGGCGGTTTCCGTGATCTTCTGAGGCCCAGCGAAGGCGCGCCGCTTACTCGGGCATCTTCCTGAACGACACCGCAATCCGGTTCCAGCCGTTGATCGCAACGATCAGCAGCGTCAGGTCGCTGATTTCCTGCTCGCTGAAATGCGGCTTCACTGCTTCCCATACCGTATCCGGTACGCGCGTTTGCGCGACCAGCGTCACCGCCTCCGTCCATTCGAGCGCCGCGCGTTCGCGCGCGGTGAAAAACGGCGCTTCGCGCCACGCGGCCACCGTCGCGAGACGCCGTTCGGTTTCGCCGTGCTTGCGCGCCTCGGTCGCGTGCATGTCGAGGCAGAACGCGCAGCCGTTGAGCTGTGACGCGCGAATCCGCACGAGTTCGGCAAGCGTCTTGTCGATCGTGCTCTTGCCGATCGTTTCCTCGAGCGCGAGCATCGCGCGCGTGCCGCTCGGGCTGGCCTTGTAAAGTCGAGACGTGCTTGCATCAGAGTCCTCGTGAGTGTGCGAGGGGCGTCCAAATGGGCGTCGGTGGAGGTAAGCTTACGTTCGCCACTGGTCTTTCGAAATAACCATTTCGCCGTTATTTGAGGTAGCCACCCGAATGGACATTCACATCGCGGTCGAAGGCCATCACGATCTGTCCGGACAGATTTATCGGCAGTTGCGCGCGGGCATTCTCGCAGGGCGTCTCGCCGGCGGCACGCGTCTGCCGTCCACGCGCGATCTCGCGACGCAGCTCGGTGTATCGCGCAAGACTACGCTCGATGTTTTCGAGCGGCTGCTGTCCGAAGGCTATCTGAGCGCCCGCGCCGGTTCGGGCACCTTCGTCGCCGACGGGCTCGAACGGCTGCCCGCCGAGCGCTCCGCGCAGGCGCGCGCGGCGGCTCGTTCGCGCGAGCGCGACACCGCGCAAGCGAAGGCCGCCGCACGCGCGCAGCCGCTGTGGCAGCAGTTGCCCGACAGTCTGCCGTTGCCGCGGCCGTCGGTGCCGTCGCCGCTCGACTTCATCGGCGGCGCGACCGACAAGGCGCTGTTTCCCTTCGACGTCTGGCGCCGCTGCGTGAATCACGCGCTACGCGGCCAGGCGCGCAGCCCCGGCACCTATCGCGAGGCCGCCGGTGAGCAGCAGCTGCGGCTCGCAATTTCGCGCTACCTCGCCTTCAACCGCGCGGTGTCGAGCAACTGGGACGACGTGATCGTCACGCAGGGCGCGCAGCACGCGCTCGATCTGATCGCGCGCATCACGCTGCGGCCCGGCGAAATCGCGGCCATCGAAGACCCCGGCTACCCACCCGCGCATGCCTGCTTCACGGTGACCGGCGCGCGCGTGGTGCCGGTTCCGGTCGATAGCGAAGGCCTGATCGTCGGCAAGCTGCCGGACAAGGCACGGCTTGTCTACGTGACGCCTTCGCATCAGTTTCCGCTCGGCATGCCGATGAGTCTCGAGCGTCGCGTCGAACTGCTCGAATGGGCGCAAAAACGCGGCGCGGTCATCATCGAGGACGACTACGACTGCGAGTACCGTTTCGAAGGCCGGCCGATGGAGCCGCTGAAGAGCCTCGATCGCGCCGGTCTCGTCGCCTATGTCGGCACGTTTTCGAAGACGATCTTTCCCGAGCTGCGCATCGGCTACCTGGTGCCGCCGGCGTCGTTGCACGGCCCGCTGCTGAAGGCGCGGCAGATCGCTGATTGTCATGGCTGCACGCTGACGCAAACGGCGCTCGCGGCGTTCATGCTCAATGGCGACTTCGCGCGCCATCTGCGGCGCATGCACAAGGCTTATGCGGCGCGCCGCGCGATGCTGCTCGAGCATCTGCAAGGCGACCTCGCGCGCTGGTTCGAACCGATCGTGCCGACTGCCGGCATCCATCTGGCGGCACGGCTGAAGGGGCCGTTGGCGTCGCTCGGCGAAGAGGCGCTCGTCACCGCCGCGCGCGAAGCGTCGATCGGCCTCTATGGACTCGCGCCATTTCACCATCGCGTGACACCGCAGCCTGGGCTGATGTTCGGCTATGGCAGCATCGCGGCCGAGCATATCGACACGGCGCTGACGAAGCTCGCCGGCATCCTGCCGCGCATCGCTCGCTGAACCGGAACTCGGCGCAAGCGCGGCGTAGGCATCGTCGAAGCGTCGGGGTTGCGTTGCTTGACGTGTCAAACGAAGAAAATGCCCTGATTCAAGGGGCGAAAACACCAGCTCGCCTCGCCGCGACCACCTCGAAACCGCCGCCGAAACGAACTGTAACGAGCGTTACTCCTGCATGTTAAAGACCTTGCCGCGCACGTTTTAGCCGCTAAAACAGGTACTAAAACGTGTTGGACCGTTGGCGCCACGCAAAAAACTTCATCGCAATACATAAAAGAGTCGCGCAAATCGCTTTGGCGCTTGTAGAATCCGGCGTTGAAGCGTGCACATACGGTGTGCGCTTCGAGCAATTCACTGACCACAACAGGTAGGAGAAACATGCCGACTTCCGCAAAAAAGGTGGCCAAGAAGGCTGCTGCCCCGGTACCGACCAAGAAGGTTGCTGCAAAGAAAGTCCCTGCGAAGAAGGCCGTCGCAGCCAAGAAGGTCGCCGTGAAGGCGTCTGGCGCACCGACGCCGATCAAGGACACCTTCACGAAGGCCTCGTTGGCAGCTCACATCGCTGAGCGTGCTGCAGTGGAACCGAAGACCGCCAAGGCTGTGCTGGCCGCGCTCGAAGACACGATCCTCGGCACGGTGCATAAGAAAGGCGCTGGCGAATTCACGCTGTCGGGTCTGCTGAAGATCGTCGTGCAGGCTGTGCCGGCGAAGAAGAAGCGCTTCGGCAAGGACCCGTTCACGGGTGAAGAGCGCTGGTTCCCGGCCAAGCCGGCAAGCGTGCGCATCAAGGCACGCGCGCTGAAGAAGCTGAAGGACGCAGCGGCTGCCTAAGCGCGTTGTTCTCACGCTCGGGCGTCGGCATGGCGCGGTCGTGTTTTATCATGCCTGACGTTTGAGTGCGTGAAAAAGCGCCTGCATGCAGGTGATCGAAGTCCCCGTGGATGAGAATCCGCGGGGACTTTTTTTATGCGCTCGCTTCGTAGCGCTCATCGCATCCATTGGCGAAACGGCGGGTGCGCCTCTCATAGTGTGCTCCCTGATGGCGCGCGCGCACCTGACTGGCGCATCATGATCCACGACAGTACGATCAAGGCAATCCGACGCCTTGCGGATGCGCCGCTACCGTGCACGTCAACGCGCATCATCACGACATATACAATGGCATAACGCTTGCTTGATCGAAGGTCGAATACCGAATGCGCAGCGCATTCGCCTTCTATTTGACAACAAGACTGGGGCTGACATGCGATGCTATGACGAGATGCGCTATCACGACGATGGCGTACGGCCGCATTACGCGCGCTTCGAGCGATGGTTGGACAGCCAGGGCAACGAAGCGATCGCACGCAAGCGCGCGGAAGCGGACCTGCTGTTCAGGCGCGTCGGCATCACGTTCGCGGTGAACGGCGACCTGTCCGGCACCGAGCGGCTGATCCCCTTCGATCTGATTCCGCGCATCATCCCTCGCGGCGAATGGCAGACGCTCGAAGCGGGTTTGCGACAGCGCGTGCAGGCTCTCAATCTGTTTATCCACGACGTCTATCACGATCGCAACATCGTGCGCGCGGGCATCGTGCCGGCCGAGCAGGTCTATACCAACGCGCAGTATCGTCCGGAGATGCAGGGCGTCGACGTGCCGCTCGGTGTTTACGCGCATATCGCGGGCGTCGACGTGGTGCGCGCCGGCGACGAAGGCGAGTTCTACGTGCTCGAAGACAATCTGCGTGTGCCGTCGGGCGTGTCGTACATGCTCGAAAACCGCAAGATGATGATGCGGCTCTTCCCCGAGCTGTTCGTGCAGAACCGCATCGCCCCAGTCGCGCATTACCCCGATCTGCTGCTCGATACGCTGCGCTCGGTCGCGCCGGAAGGCGTCGACGATCCGGTCGTCGTCGTGCTGACGCCGGGCATGTACAACTCCGCGTACTTCGAGCATACGTTCCTCGCGCAGCAGATGGGCGTCGAGCTCGTCGAAGGCAAGGATCTGTTCGTCGACGACAACTACGTGTTCATGCGCACCACCCAGGGGCCGAAGCGCGTCGACGTGATCTACCGGCGCGTCGACGACGACTTTCTCGATCCTCTCGCGTTTCGCCCCGACTCCGCGCTTGGCGTGCCGGGTCTGCTGACCGCGTATCGCGCCGGCCGTGTCGCGCTCGCGAATGCGATGGGCACCGGCATCGCCGACGACAAATCGATCTACCCGTACGTGCCCGACATGGTCCAGTTCTATCTCGGCGAAAAGCCGATTCTGAACAACGTGCCGACCTATCAGTGCCGCAAGCCCGAGGACCTCGCCTATACGCTCGCGCATCTGCCGGAGCTGGTGGTCAAGGAAGTGCACGGCGCGGGCGGCTACGGGATGCTGGTCGGCCCCGCCTCGACGAAGGCCGAAGTCGAGGCCTTCCGCGAGCGGCTGATCGCGCGTCCGGCTGGTTATATCGCGCAGCCCACTCTTGCGCTGTCCGCGTGTCCGACCTTCGTCGAAGCAGGCATCGCGCCGCGCCATATCGACCTGCGGCCGTTCGTGCTGTCGGGCAAGACCACCACGATGGTGGCCGGCGGCCTCACGCGGGTCGCGCTGCAGCAGGGCTCGCTCGTCGTCAATTCATCGCAGGGAGGCGGGACCAAGGATACCTGGATGGTCGACTGATGCGCCGCAAGCGGCACGCAATGCGCGATGCGCCGCCGTCGCTCAACGGATAACCAGCGCGGACTTTCGTCGCTGACGAAGGCCTCGCGCGTTCAGATCACAGTTATGGAACGCCGTCATGCTTAGCCGAACCGCCGATCACCTCTTCTGGATGGCCCGCTATATGGAGCGCGCGGAGAATACCGCGCGCATGCTCGACATCAACCTGAAGGCGCAACTGCTGCCGCAGACGCCCGAACAGGAGGCTCGCGCGCAGCGCTCGGTGCTGCGCATTTCCGAGCTCGAAAGCGCCTTCGCCCAGCGTTACGACGAACCGACGCGCGACCACGTGCTCGACTTCATGGTCGCCGACGCGAGCAATCCGTCGAGCATTCATTCGTGCCTGCAAGCCGCGCGCGAAAACGCCCGCGCGGTACGCGGCACGCTGACGACCGAGTGGTGGGAAACCATCAACGACACGTGGCTCGAATTCAACGAGCGGCTCGCGAGCGGGCAGGCCGCGGGCAATCCCGGCTCGTTGTTCGAATGGGTCAAGTTCCGCTCGCATCTGTCGCGCGGCGTGACGATCGGCACTGCGTTGCAGGACGACGCGTTCTTTTTCACGCAGCTCGGCACGTATCTGGAGCGCGCCGACAACACCGCACGGATTCTCGATGTGCGTTTCGCGAACGTCGAGCCGAACTCGCGCGACGCCGCGCGCCAGCTCGAGGACTTCTATTACTGGACCTCGATCCTGAGTTCGGTGTCGGCGCTCGAGATCTATCGGAAGGTGTATCGCGACGTCGTGACGCCCGCGCGCGTCGTCGAGCTGATGATCCTCAATCAGCAGATGCCGCGCTCGCTGCTCGCCTCGCTCGACGGCGTGTGCAGCAATCTCGCGATGCTGCGCACGTCGGGCTCGAACCAGTGCGAGCGCTTCGCCGGCAAGCTGCGCGCCGAGCTGCTGTATGCCGACATCCGGCAGATTTTCGAAAGCGGTTTGCATGGCTATCTGACGCAGTTTCTCGCTCGCGTGTTCGAGCTGGGCAATCTGGTGGCGCGTACTTATCTGATGCTGCCAGTGGCCTGACGGAGTTTTCTCATGTGCCTGACGATCCGCCACGACACCTCTTACCGCTACGAAGCGACGGTTCATTATTCGATCCAGCAGTTGCGCCTGACGCCCTCGAGCGGCGCCGGGCAGACCGTGCGGCGCTGGAGCATCGACGCGCCGGGCAAGCTCGACGCCACACTCGACGCCTACGGCAACGTGCTGCATACGCTCGTCATCAACAAGCCGCACGATGAGATTCATCTGCGCGTGTCGGGCGAGGTGGATACGATGCCGCTCGTCGACGGCGTGCTGCGCGATCCGCCCGGTCCGATTCCGCTCGAGCATTTCACCTGCGCGACGCGTCTGACCGAAGCCGATGGCGCGATCCGCGAACTGGCGGAATCGGTGGCGAATCTGGCGAGTCCGGCAAGCCTGATTGCGCTTGCCGAGCAGATCGTGCAGCGCGTGCAATACCGGCCCGGCGTGACCGAGGTCACGAGCACGGCCGCCGAGGCGCTCGCGCTCGGCAACGGCGTGTGCCAGGACCATGCGCATCTGATGCTCGCGTGCTGCCGCGCGCGTGGCGTGCCGGCGCGCTACGTCAGCGGTTATATCGAACCCGGCGACGTGCCGCATGGCGCGAGTCATGCATGGGTCGACGTTTGGCTCGAAGACAAGGGCTGGATTTCGCTCGACGTTACGCATGCCGGGTTTGCCAGCGAGATCTATTGCCGGCTCGCGGTCGCGCGCGACTATGAGGCGGCGGCACCGGTGCGCGGCCGACGCATCGGCGGCCTCGAAGAGGAGCTTCACGTGGCAGTGGCGGTCAGCGCGCAGATGTCGCAGTAGCCGCGTTGCAACGCTAAAGGCTGCAAAAAAGGCCATAAAAAAAGGCCGTAAGCACGGGTAAAAGGCGCCAGTGCGCCGCATTACAATAGCCCGGTTCCCTCGCGTTCTGCGGATTCGTTATGACCTACTGCGTAGCGATGGCCGTCAACGACGGCCTCGTATTCCTGTCCGATACGCGTACCAATGCGGGCGTGGATCACATCAGTACCGCGCGCAAGATGTCGGTGTTCGAGCAGCCCGGCGAACGCGTGCTGGTGCTGCTCGGCGCCGGCAATCTGTCGATCACGCAGGCGGTGCTGCACGAGCTGTCCGAGCCCGCCGATGCCAGCGAGCCGACGCTGTGGAGCGTGCCGACGATGGCCGACGCCGCGCGCGTGGTCGGCAGCGCGGTGCGCCGCGTGCACGAGCGTGAAGCCGCGGCGCTGCAGAAGTTCGGCGTCGACTTCAATTGCAGCTTCATTCTCGGCGGCCAGATCGCGGGCAACCGCATGCGGCTTTTCATGATCTACGCGGCGGGCAATTTCATCGAGGCGTCGGCGGTGAATCCGTACTTCCAGATCGGCGAGGCGAAGTATGGCAAGCCGATCATCGACCGCGTGCTGACGCCGTCCACACCGCTCGACGAGGCCGCGAAGTGCGCGCTGATCTCGATGGACTCGACGCTGCGCTCGAACCTGTCGGTGGGCTTGCCGCTCGATCTGCTGGTCTACGAGAACGATGCGCTGCGCGTCACGCGATTCGTGTCGATCGATCGCGACAACGCGTACTTCGACATGATTCACCGCACGTGGGGCGAGCGTTTGCGCCAGGTGTTCGCCGAGATTCCCGATCCGGACTGGCAGCAGTCGCTGGATGCGCCATCGCCGCATCCGGAGCGGGCGCTGGTGCTACATCGCGCGCCGGTCGGCGCGGATGGCGTCGAGCATGAGCACGATGTGTCGCCCGCGCAGATTCTCGCGCAAGCCGACAAGGGCAAGGCCCAGCGGCGCTAGCTGCGTCGGATTCGGAGCGCGTGTCGCGCTCGTCGAATCACACCAAAACCTCGGGACGAAAAAAAACCAGCCATCGGCATCGCCTGTGGCTGGTTTTTTGGCTACGCAGCTCGTCAGCTGCGTAGCAGGTCCGACTTGAAGTTCGATCAGAACTTGTGGCGGATACCCAGGCTGACCATGACCTGGTTGTTGGTGCTCGACTGGTTGCCGTACGAACCGATCGAAGCCGTCGACGGCACGAGGGTACCGGCACCCGTAGTAGCCGTAGACGGAACGCGCTGGTTGCCGCTTGCGTGCTGCCATGCGCCGACCAGGTAGAAGTCCGTACGCTTCGAGAGGTTGTAATCGCCGCCCAGCGACACCTGGTTGTAGGTCGCGGTTGCGTCGCCCGAGCCGTGCGTGTACGCATAGCCGATACCGAGCAGCGCTGCCGGCGTGAGCTGGTAGCCCACGTATGCGCGGCCGACGTTGTACTTCTGCGTCGTCGCGAAGCCCGAGTTTGCGTCCGGGCGGTACTGTGCGTTGCTGTACGACAGGTTGCCCGTCCACGGACCCGTCACGTACTGAACCGCTACCGAAGCGATGCCGATCGACTTCGAGAACGCATATGCCTGGTTGATGCCGGCGTTGTTCGGGAAGTTGGTGTCAAACGTGGCGCCCGGCGCTGCCGTACCTGCCCAGCCGCCTGCAGTCGCACGCGTAGCCGGCGAATTGGCATTGCTTGCGTGCAGGTAGCCTGCAGCGACGCTGAACGGACCCGTTGCATACGTTGCCGCGCCCGACCACGTTTGGCCCGAACCCGTCGCGCCTGCGACGCCGCCCAGAGCATACAGACCTTCGATCTGGAAGCCCGACCAGACCGGCGACACGTACTTCAGCGAGTTGATGACGCGGAAGCTGTTGTCGTTGTTGTCGACGTCGCCCGGCGTAGCGAACGTGCTACCGAAGTAGTTGTCGCCCGTCAGCGGCTGGATCATGTCGACCAGCGGGTCGTACTGACGACCGGCCGTGAACGTGCCCCATGCGTCGCCCGTCAAACCGACGTAAGCCTGACGACCGAACATCGAGCCGCCTTGCTGCAGCTTGCCGGTGTTGATGTCAAAACCGTTTTCCAACTGGAAAATTGCCTTCAGGCCGCCGCCCAGGTCTTCCGTGCCCTTCAGGCCGAAACGGTTACCTTGGAGGTTGCCGCCAAACAATTGAACGAGGCTGCCGCCCTTCGGCGTAGCGTTGTTCACGTACTGGATCGACTCATCCAGCACGCCGTACAGGGTCACGCTGCTTTGCGCGTGTGCGATACCGGCGACGCCCAGGAGCGCCAGCGAGAGGGTAGACAGTGCGATTCGTTTCATCCATTTCTCCACGCAGATGATTGTTCGTTGTTGCGGAAAGCAGAATAGCTCAGCGCATCCGCCGGGTAGAAACGGAAAAAAAAGAGTGTCGCCAAAAACTGACAATCGATGCAAACCCTTGTATTTAAAGCCATCAACGATTATTTCTATTTGCGCAATATTTATTGGTCTGATGCGCATTATTGTTGATTTGTTGATAGTGACTGGGTGATTTGACGCACTTTCGGCGTCGATTTGCATGGAAAGTGTAATCTAGTCGTCTACACGTCTGTCTGATTTTGTAGCGAAAGCATAAAAGAAACGGCCAGCAAAATGACTAGACATGCTGGACAGAAAAGGTGCGTTGTGTCCAAGCGCGATCGAGCGGTTTCCGGCAACACGTTTCAGCGCCTATCGGCGCCACGGCGCGCCACGGCCGCGGCCGTGAGCCCCGCGGCGGCCGCGAGCAGCACCGAGGTCCAGGGGTTGCGTCGCACGTAACGGTCGGCGGCCGTCGCCTTGCGGCGCGCTTCGACGATGGCCGACGCCGCGAGACGGGTGGCTTGCGCTTCGACGTCGAGCACCTTGCGCGTCACGTCGACCGCCGTTTCATGCGCGGAGCGCTTTTGCACCGCCGCGTCGATCCCCGACGGCGGCAGCGGCGCGGTCGTGTGGCCAGCGACGGGCACAGCCGAGCGAGCCGAAGAAACCGCATTTGCCGCGACGGTCGATGCCGCCAGCACCGACGCGAGCTTCGCGCGGCTGCCCGGCGGCGCTTCTGCCTGCATGCCCCAGCCGCCGCGCGGATCGTGCAGCCTGCCGCGCGCCGCCGAGAACTCCGCGCCGAGCAGCAGCACCAGCGCCGAGAAGTACAGCCACATCAGCAGGACCGCGAGCGAGCCGGCCGCGCCGAACGCGCTGGCCATTCCCGCATGCGCGAGATAGAGCGCGAACAGCTTTCTCCCGGCCGTAAACAACACGGCCGCGACGATGCCGCCCACCAGCGCATCGCGCCATAGCACCCGGGCGTCGGGCAGGAACTTCAGCAGTCCGGCGAACGCGAAGACCAACACGAGCAGACCGACGCCGAGCTGTAGCAGATTGCCGATCACGACATACGGCGAGTCGCCCCACAGCCATTCGCCGATAAAGGCGATGACCGTATCGAGCACCAGCGACACGATCAGCAGGAACGCGACGCCGAGCACGAGCCCGAACGAAATCAGCCGCACCCGCACCAGCGCGAGCCAACTGGCCGTGCGCGGCCCGCTGTACGGCCACACTATATTGAGCGCGCTGTTCAGCGACGAGAACGTCGCCGACGCGCCGATCGCCAGCAGTGAAAAGGAAATGATCGTCGCGATGCCGCCTTTGGCGCCCGCGTGGTGCGCGTTTTCGACGATCGTCTGCACGCCGGCCGCGGCCTGGTCGCCGATCAGGCCGTTGATGTGGCCGAACAGCTCGCCGCGCGCGGCCGCCGGTCCGAAGAACCAGCCGGCCACCGCGATCACCATCACGAGCGTCGGCGCGAGCGAGAACGCCGCATAGAACGCGATGCTCGCCGCCATCTCCAGACAGCGGTTCTCCGTGAACTGCCGAAGTGCGCCCATCGCCCAATTGGCCTGGTGACGCGCGGCCTGCTGGAGGTTCTCGCGAGAAAGGGTGTCGATGTCCATGATCGTGTCTGAATCGTGACGGCGCTTTCACGGTGTTTGCTTCGCCGCAAACCTCGTGCCCATCACTATACAAGTTAAGCGGTGGGCTTCATGGCCTGCTTGCATGGCCCGTTCCGCGGCCGCCCGCGCGTACCGCTAGAATGCAGCGGGTTAATGTCACCTTTCCGCTCATCATGCATTCGCACGAACTCGTACGGCAACTGGACGTCATCGAGCGCGACCAGTGGAGCGCGCATCTGCCCGCGCATGTCATCGAACAATTGCCGGCGCACGGAATCACGGTGTTCGCGGTTACCGATGACGCCTCCGACACCGCCGCATTCAGCGCGCGCTATGGCTTCGGCCTCGAAGACTGCGCGAACACGATCGTGATCCGCTACAAGAAAGACGGTGGCGAGCACTATGCGGCGCTGGTGTCGCTGGGCTCCCGGCGGCTCGACATCAACGGCGCAGTGAAGGCCGCGCTCGGCGCGCAGCGGCTGTCATTCGCGAAGCGCGAGGCGGCGGTCGAGCATAGCCAGATGGAGTTCGGCGGCATCACCGTCTTTGGTCTGCCGGCCGAATGGCGCGTGCTGGTCGACGCCGCGGTGATGGACCGTGCGCAGATCGTGATGGGCGCCGGCGTGCGCGCGGCCAAGCTGCTGATGTCGCCCGACGTGCTGCGGCAATGGCCGCGCTGCGAAGTGGCGGCGCTGACGCTGCCGGCGGATTGAAACCCGCAACCTTGAAGTAGCACTGAAGTTTTCCGCCGTTGCGCCGTTAATCCCGACAACGACATGAAACGTTTGCGGCGTCCGCTTGCGCGGACCGCCGCAAACCACGACAAGGGATACGGAAGATGGAACGGTTTCGCCTGAAAGTGCGGCTGTGGCTCGCGCTCGCGGTGATGTGCATGGGCATTCTGGCGATCGGCCTGTGGGGAGCGTACAAAACGCGCGACACGATGATCGCCGATCGCGAGGACGAGCTGAAAAGCGTCGTCAGCATCGCGTACAGCGTGCTCGATCGCTACAACGCGCTCGCCGCGTCCGGCACGATGCCGCTCGCCGACGCGCAGCGCGCCGCGATGGACGACCTGCGCGCGATGCGCTACGACGGCGCCGGCGGCTACCTCGTGCTCGAAGACAGCCACGCGCACGTGCTGATGCATGCCACGCGCGCCGACCTCGTCGGCAAGGACATGACCACCGTCACCGATCCGGACGGCCGTCATGTGTTCAAGGAGGGTTCCGACCAAACCCAGCGCGAAGGCGAGGCATTGGTTCATCTGATGTTCCCGAAGCCCGGCACCGACCAGCTCGCGCCGAAGAGCAACTACATGCGGCTTTACAAGCCGTGGGACTGGACCATCGTCACCGGCGTGTTCACGGACGACATCGAGGCGATGTTCTACCGCACCCTCGTGCAATACGTGATCGCGGCGGTAGCGCTTTGCGCGCTCGTGTCGCTGGTGATCGGCGTGATTCTGCGCAGCATTCTGCGTCAGCTTGGCGGCGAACCGGCGTACGCGGTGCAGATCGCGTCGCGAATCGCGGACGGCGACCTCGACGTGATCGTCGATACGAAGACCGGCGACAGTACCAGCCTGCTCGCCGCGATGAAACGGATGCAGCAGCGTCTCGCGCAGGCGATCGAGCAGATTCGCGGCGGCGCGACGCTGATTTCGTCGGTATCGAACGAGATCGCCGCGGGCAATTCGGATCTGTCGCGCCGCACCGAGCAGCAGGCGGCGGCGCTCGGCGAGACCGCGTCGAGCATGGAGCAGATCACTGCGACCGTGCGTCAGAACGCCGACAACGCGAAGCAGGCGAGCCAGCTCGCGCACAACGCTTCGGAGACCGCGGCGCGCGGCGGCGCGGTGGTCGGCCAGGTGATCGACACGATGCGCGGGATTTCACAGTCGTCGCACCGGATCGGCGACATCATCGGCGTGATCGAAGGGATTGCGTTTCAGACCAACATCCTCGCGTTGAACGCGGCCGTCGAGGCGGCGCGCGCGGGCGAGGAGGGCCGCGGTTTCGCGGTGGTCGCGGGCGAAGTGCGTACGCTCGCGCAACGCAGCGCGGCGGCCGCGAAGGAGATCAAGGCGCTGATCGAGGAATCGGCCGCGCAGATCGCGGGCGGTTCGGAGCACGTCGGACGCGCGGGCGACACGATGCAGGAAGTCGTGCAGGCGGTACGTCGCGTCAACGACATCATGGGCGAGATCAGCGCGGCGTCGGCCGAGCAGACCTCGGGCATCGAGCAGGTCAACATCGCGGTCGCGAGCATGGATCAGACGACGCAGCAGAATGCGGCGCTCGTCGAGGAAGCGAGCGCGGCGGCCGATGTGCTGAAGACGCAGACCGGGCAATTGTCGGCGGCGATCTCGGTGTTCAAGTTGCCGGAGCAGCGCTAAACCGCCAGGCCGCGTTGCCGGCGCTCATGTCGACGGTCACGCGAGCACTCACCTCACGCGCGCTCGCAACGCGGTGCGTGTGTCACGCGAAGCCGATTCCCGCGCGGCTCAACAATTGGCGGTTGCGCTCCGACAGGTTCTGCATCCGCAACTCTTTGCCGCGCCTTGCGATAGCGCTCGGCCAGCCCCTGCAACGCGGCGAGCGCCGAATAATCGGCGAGCAGCAGGTGATTGCAGTCGACGGTCACGCTCGCCGGGTCGCGCGCGGGATCGAACAGCTAGTGAAGGCGCCGCGCTCACCGACGAGCGCGACGATCACGACGGCCATCGAGCCCGCCGCGCCCGAAATCATGCAGGGACGTCCGCCGAATAGCGCGGTGATGGTGCAGATAAAGAATGCGCCGTACTGACCCATCTACGGATTCAGATGGGCGACGAGCGCAAAGGCGATGCATTCGGGCGCCAGCGCGAACGAAGAGGTCAGGCCTGCGAGCACGTTGCTGCGAATGCCGGACAGCCAGGGGGCCGACCGGAAGCGGGACCAGCGGTGATCATGTTTTACGAGGTGGCGCCCGAGCGGAATGCTGAGGCCTGCATGGGCGGCGCTGAACGGGCTTGGCAACGCGCGCGGCTGCGCGAGGGATGCGTCCGCTGGGCGCTCCGCTCAGATACTCAAATAATCAGCCGGGACACCTTCGTGCCTTCGAGCGACACGCCGGCCATCAAACCGCCGTTAGTCAACACGAAAGCTTGCACCGGACTCGTTGCGGTCGAGGAATCGACCGCGCCGTTCGCGCCGACCTTCAGCACGGCGACGGTCGCATTCGCGCCGACCGCCCAGCCCTGGCTGTGCATGAATTCGTCGAGCGCTTCCTGCGTCATGAACAAAAACACGAGCGCCTTCGACTGCGCGCCGATCTGCAACCCGAACGAGCCCGCGACCGTGCTGAAGTAGCCGACCGTGCGGCCGCCGATGCGCATCGCCCCTTCACCATACTGTGCGCCGACCCAAAAGCCGGCCGAGATCACCGACGGAAACACCAGCACGCCGCGCGCTTTCGCAACGAGCTCGCGCGAACCGTCGACGTTTTCGTAGAGACGCGCGAGCGTCGAGTCGACGCCGGCGTTGATCGTGTCGCGCTTGCCGGCATTGGCCGACGGCGATGCGTTCGAGGACGGCGAAGTCGTCGTGCAACCGGTGAGGCTCAGGCCTGCGACGGCCAATGCAGCGCTGCCGGTCATGATGAATTGTCGTCTGCGCATGACTGTTTTCCTTTGCGTTTCTCACGCATGTTGTACGTTATGGAAGAGTGCGGCGAATTGCCCGCCTTGCTTTGCTTTGTTCTCATTTGCGCACGAGAGGTTCCGTGCGCGCGATGATTGTCGTTGAGCGGGCGTGCCGCGACGCGCGAAGCACGCATCGCGGGCATCCACGGCCGACAAAGCAGCAGGGAGCGTGCCCAAGGGCCGCGCCGCCTTGCGCGAGGGCGGCGCGGCGATTTGCAGTTCGCGGTTTTTGCGCTGCTTGCCGTTGCGCGTCGTCGCTACAGCGTTGGGCGAATGTTCTGGTTATGGCGGAACAGGTTGTGCGGATCGTAGCGGTTCTTCACGGCGACGAGCCGCTCATAGTTGGGCCCATAGGCATCCGCGATACGGCCGCCTTCTTCCTCGGTCATGAAGTTGACGTACACGCTGCCTAGCGCAAACGGGCGCGCCGCGTCGAAAAAGTCGCGCGCCCATGCGACGCAGCGCTCGTCGTCGCGCGCATCGTCCCAGCGGCCGTGCACGTTCATCGCGTATAGCGTCTCGCGAGCCGGGTAAGCGGTTGCGTCGACCGCCACGCGCTGCGTTTGCGCACCGATCAGCCCGAAAAAAATTTCGCATTGCGTGGACGGCAGCGTGTCGATCGCGCGGATCAGTGCGTCGATCAGACCATCGTCGATGGTGGCGAGGTTGTGCGACTTCCAGTAGTTGCGCGCGCCCGGTGTGAGCAGCGGATCGAAGGCCTGTTGCCAGACTTCGAGGGGCATCGGACCGAGATGTTCGCCGAGCGGCTTGCCGAAGCCGCGCGCGGCTTCCACCGCGTCCGGGCCTTTGTCGACCGGGCCGTTGTAGCACATCGCGAACACCAGCACGGGTTTGCCGTGCACGTCGGGCGGCAGGAACGGCAGCGGCGGCGCGAGCCGCGCGACCGCCCAGACGGCCAGCTCGTCGGGCATTGCCGGCGCGGCATCGCGGTATTTGATCAGTGCTTCCTTCGCGTCGGCGAGCGGCAACACGACGAGGCCGCCATACACGAGCGGGCCGACCTCATGAAGCGCGAACTCGAATAGCGTAACGACGCCGAAATTGCCGCCGCCGCCGCGAATCGCCCAGAACAGATCGCCGTGCGAAGTGGCGCTCACGTGGCGGAACTCACCGTCGGCGGTGACGATGTCGGCCGCGACGAGGTTGTCGATCGTCATGCCGTAGCGGCGGCTCAGCCAGCCGAAGCCGCCGCCGAGCGTCAGACCTGCGACGCCGGTCGTCGAGTTGATGCCGAGTGGTGTCGCGAGTCCGAATGCCTGCGCTTCGTGATCGAAATCATGCAGCGTCGCGCCGGGTTCGACATACGCTCGCCGCGCTTGCGGGTCGATACGCACCGATTTCATCGTGGACAGATCGAGCACGAGGCCATCGTCGCACACAGCGGTGCCGCCGATATTGTGGCCGCCGCCGCGAATGGCGAGCGGCAGGCCGTTGTCGCGCGCGAAGGCGACGCCGCTGCGCACGTCGGCCACACCCGCGCAGCGCAGGATCATCGCGGGAGTACGGTCGATCATCGCGTTCCAGATGCTGCGCGCGGTGTCGAAGCCCGGCGTGTCGGGCAGCAGAAGCTGGCCGCGCAGTGTGGATTTGAATTCGTCGACGGCGCTGCTGGAGATAGTAACCATGTTGTACCTCGTCGGAGAGGGGAGGGCGCTCGCACAACACTGCTCAGCAGACCAAACAAAATGCGGGCGGTGAATGAAAGCGGATTGAGAGGTTCGGCTGCGTGCAGTAAACGGGGCGGCGCGACGAAGTCAAACAAAGGTTTACCCGCGTATGGGGACGATCCCGCGCAGTAGCTCGCGGGGGCGGGCGTTTGCGGGCAGCGCAACGACGATACGCGACGGTAGCGCGGAAGATGGTGGGAATGCTCCGGAAAAAGCGTGCGTGCCGATGTGTTGGTTATCTGACGCGCTGGTGGTTGTGCCACGACACTTTGCAGATGGAGTGGGTCGCGATCGCGTACGGCTGAGCCGCACGTTCGGCGACTGTGCGCGGCAGCGCACATCACGACATCGCTCTTTGCGACGCACAGGCGTTATGCAACGACGCGTAATGTTTCGCGCGCGCCTTTCGTTGATTTTCATAGTGTTGTCTATTGGATTTCTCTCATTCGGCTTTTCCAATTTTCTTGTTTATGTGCGAATGGCAACATGAATAAAACGGACGATGTGTAAATGATTTGAATTCATCCGATAAAACCAGATGTTAATTTTTCTTTATGTCGCTCCAATTGCGTCGAGCGTGATAGTTTTAACTTCCCGTATGAAGAATATGGATTAGCGGATGTGGCGGGCGCATCGTCGTTTTCCCCTGCCTGGCACGCCGTATCGGCAATATCGCATTGCGTGGTCTAGCGCACGGTCGCGCGATTGCACTGCGAATAACTTCAACGTCCATCAAGCCTCGCTGTGCGGCTCTCACGATCACGTGCGCGCACGGCCAGCCCATTCTCTCGAAGCACGCCAAATCGGACCGGGGATTTTCCGTGAGAGAAGTATTTAGTGCGAGCGCATTTTAAATTCGCATAAGGCGAAGCTGCGCGATGGCTTTGACTTTTCGTTTTTTTGACGAGCGGAGATTCACTCGTTAATTGGACCGGTCGCTCAGGGAAAATAATTAGGAGGATGAAATGAAAAAGCAAAACGGGGACGCGTGGATACTTGGCACGCGGCGGGCGGCTTTGGCGGTCGCGGTCAGTCTTTATGCGGCGATGGCGGGTGCGCAGACGAATTCGGGGAGCACCTCAGCGCCAGCAACCAATCCTGGAGTGATGGTGCTCGCCGAGGCGAGCGTGCACGGCGGATGTCCGTCGGGCGGCGGGCCGGGCTGCACCTCGCAGGGATTCGGACAACTCGGGGCGGGTGCCCTCGGCATCGCGGCGGCGGGGCTCGGTCCGACGTCGTCCACCGGCTCGTCGCCGGGCAGCGGGACGTCGTCGACGGGCGCGGGCAGCAGTGGCGGAAATAGTTCGGCTAATTCCGGCACGGGCGGGGTGGGCTCGGGAAATACCGGCGGCAACAATGGTAATGGCGGTTCCGGCGACAACGGTAATGGCGGCGCTGGAAGCGGTGGCGATGGCTCGGGGAATGGCGGCACGGGCGGCGATGGCGGCAACAACGGTGGCGGTGATAACGGCGGGGATGGTGGGGACGGTGGTGGGGGGCACGGGCATGGTCATGGCCATGGCCATGGTGGTGATGGTGATGGTGAAGGTGGCGGCGGTCATGGTCATGGCCATGGTCACGGTGGCGACGGTGACGGCGATGGCGGTCATGGCCACGGCCACGGCCACGGCGGCGATGGTGACGGCGATGGCGGTCATGGTCACGGCCACGGTGGCGATGGTGACGGCGATGGCGGTCATGGCCACGGCCACGGCCACGGCGGCGATGGTGACGGCGATGGCGGTCATGGTCACGGCCACGGTGGCGATGGTGACGGCGATGGCGGTCATGGTCATGGCCACGGCGGCGATGGTGACGGCGATGGCGGTCATGGTCATGGCCACGGCGGCGATGGTGACGGCGATGGCGGTCATGGCCACGGCCACGGCGGCGAGGGTGACGGTGATGGCGGTCATGGCCACGGCCACGGCGGCGAGGGTGATGGCGACGGTGGTCATGGCCACGGCCACGGCGGCGAGGGTGACGGTGATGGTGGTCATGGTCACGGCCACGGCGGCGAGGGTGACGGCGATGGCGGTCATGGCCACGGCCACGGCGGCGAGGGTGACGGTGATGGCGGTCATGGCCACGGCCACGGCGGCGAGGGCGATGGCGACGGTGGTCATGGCCACGGCCACGGCGGCGAGGGTGACGGTGATGGTGGTCATGGCCACGGCCACGGCGGCGAGGGTGACGGTGATGGCGGTCATGGTCACGGCCACGGTGGCGAGGGTGACGGCGATGGCGGTCATGGCCACGGCCACGGCGGCGAGGGTGACGGCGATGGCGGTCATGGTCACGGCCACGGTGGTGATGGAGATGCCGGTCATGGTCACGGTGACGGCGGCCACGGCGATGGCGGTCATGGCGAAAGCGGTCACGGTGACGGCGGCCATGGCGAGGGTGGTCACGGCGAAGGTGGTCACGGCGAGGGTGGTCACGGCGAAAGCGGCCACGGTCACGGCGGCCATGGTGACGGCGGCCATGGCGAGGGCGGTCACGGCGAAAGCGGCCACGGTGACGGCGGCCATGGTGACGGCGGCCATGGCGAGGGTGGTCACGGCGAAGGTGGTCACGGCGAAGGTGGTCACGGCGAGGGTGGTCACGGCGAGGGTGGTCACGGCGAAAGCGGTCACGGTGACGGCGGCCATGGCGAGGGCGGTCACGGCGAAAGCGGCCATGGTGACGGTGGCCATGGCGAGGGTGGTCACGGCGAAGGTGGTCACGGCGAGGGTGGTCACGGCGAGGGTGGTCACGGCGAGGGTGGTCACGGCGAGGGCGGTCACGGCGAGGGCGGTCACGGCGAAAGCGGTCACGGTGACGGCGGCCATGGCGAGGGCGGTCACGGCGAAAGCGGCCACGGTGACGGCGGCCACGGCGGCAGCGGCCATGGTGACAGCGGCCACGGTAGCAGCGGTGGCGAAGGCAAGGGCGGTTCTGCCAACGGTGGCCGCGGCGGTGAAGGTGGCGGCCAAGGCAACGGCGGTTCCGGACACGGTGGCCATGGCGGTGAAGGCAGTGGCGGCCAGGGCAACGGCGGTTCTGGACACGGTGGCCATGGTGGTGAAGGCGGTGGGGGCCAGGGCGGCGGCGGTTCCGGACACGGTGGCCATGGTGGTGAAGGCAGTGGCGGCCAAGGCAACGGCGGCTCGGGCAACGGTGGTCATGGCGGTGAAGGCGGCGGCCAGGGCAACGGCGGTTCTGGACACGGTGGCCATGGTGGTGAAGGCGGCGGCCAGGGTAACGGCGGCTCGGGCAACGGTGGCCATGGCGGTGAAGGCGGTGGCGGCCAGGGCGGAAACGGCGGCAACGGTGGTGGCCAAGGCAGCGGTGGTTCCGGCAACGGAGGTCACGGTGGCCATGGCGGCAACGGCGGCAACGGCGGCAACGGTGGCGGCCAAGGCAACGGCGGCAACGGTGGCGGCTTCGGCAACGGAGGCTTCGGTAACGGTGGCCACGGAGGCAATGGCGGCTACGGCGGCGGTGGCTCCGGCAGTGGCGGCCACGGCGGCAGCAACCATTAGGCAGTGGCAAGGGTCCCGCGAACCCTGCGGGGCTCCTTCCAGGAAGGGAAGCCGGCGCCGCCCGGCCTCCAAACCGACCGCGCTCGAGCACCGCGGGGAATTTGCAGCGAAAAAGCCAGCAAAAAACCAGGCTAGCGAATCAGCAAGCCAACCCGCAAACAAAAACGCAATCAGGCAACAAAGCGGACGGCCCCCGCCGTCCGCTCAACCCCTCAACTCGATCACCCTCTCCTGCACGACCAGAAAAACCCTCTCCCCCAAAACGCGCCCCGTCTCACGCGCGCCTCCAGTAAAACTCCCGAACGCCGGCAGCACCCCCCGATCGATCCCGAAGCGAAAGCACGGCACGCGCACTGAATCGATCCCCGTCGCGATCCGATAGACCGGATGCACATGCCCCGCGAGCACATACGCGTGATCGACCGCATGCGGGTGATGACACAGCGCCCACGCCCCGAAATGCCACGGCTCGCGCACAGACTCGACATCCAACGAAGGCGGCAACGCACCGGCATGCCGATCGTGATTGCCTTCGACTAGCACCACGCGCATCGACGCATGCCGCGCGCGCCACACATGCAACGCGTCGAGTGTGGGTGTCGACAGCGTCTCGCGCGCATGCAGCAGATCGCCGAGAAACACCAGCATCGCCGGCTCGAACTCGGTGATCAGACGATCGATTCGCAGCAGATTCTCCGCGGTCGAACCAGTCGGCACCGGAATGCCACGCGCGCGAAACACCGCATCCTTGCCGAAATGCGCATCGGCGATAAAAAGCGCGCGCAGCACCGGATCGAAACACGCGCGCAAACTCGATAGCACGAGAGGCCGTCCGCCGACGTCGATTGCAAGCGAGGTCGCCGTCATCGTTGCGCCGCCCTTTCGAGTTCGGCCAGCATTCGCTCGACGCGATCGGCGAGCTTCTCGGTGCTGACTTTTTCGCGCAGGCGTCCGACGATCAGCGGAAACGCGAACGGCGTCGGCTTGCTGGGCCGCGTGAGCACGACGCGGCTCGCGTTCATTCGTTCGAGCGCAATACGGATGCGCCGCACGTCGAGTTCCTGTAGCAGTACTTCGGTATCGGCCTGCCCCAGCAGCAGATTGTCGCGATCGTGCTGACGAAAGATCTCGTAGAAAAGCCCGCTCGAGGCCTGCAATTGCCGCGCGCTTTTCTGCTGTCCAGGATGCGCCTGAAACACGAGGCCCGACACCCGCGCAATCTCACGAAAACGTCGCAAAGAGAGTTCGGACGAATTGAGGCTTGCAAGAATGTCGTGATCGAGTTCGTCAGGTGAAAGCAGGCCATTGCGCAAGTGCGCGTCCCAATCGAACGCCTGCGCGCACAGCAATTCGAAACCGTAGTCGTTCATCGAAATGGAAAACGTGCCGGGCTCGTCGCGCGCGACCCGCCACGCGAGCAGAGCGCCAAGCCCGATATGCGCGGTGCGCCCGGCGAACGGATAGCAGAAGAAGTGGTAACCCTCACGCGATTTCAGCAGCTCGACGACCAGCACGCCCGGCTCGGGCAATGCCGACCACTTCTGCTGCAATTCGAGCAGCGGTCGTACCGCGCGCATTTCCGGCTCGTCGTAGATGCCGTCGGCGGCGCGCGCGAGCATCGTCAGTGTCGCGTCGGCGAGCTCGGAAGATAGCGGCATGCGGCTGCCGGCCCATTGCGGCATTGCCCCACGCGATGAGCTCGCACGCCGCACCCACGCCGTCATATCCTGCACGCGGATCAATTCCAGCGCGCGGCCGCCGAACGTGAATACATCGCCGGGTCTGAGCCGTGAGATGAACGATTCCTCGATTGCGCCAATGCGACCGCCCGATAGATACGCCACGTTCAACGTCCCATTCGCGACGATCGTGCCGATGTTGTTGCGATGCCGGCGCGCGAGATCGTCGCGCGGCACGCGGTACAGACCGTCGCTATCGCGCGCGACGCGATGGTAGTCGGGATACGCGCGCAGCGTCGCGCCGCCGCCTTCGACGAAACCCAGAGCCCAGTCGAACTCCTGCTGAGTCAGATCGCGATATGCATAGGTATGCAGAAGTTCATCGTACAACTCACGCGCGTCGAAACCACCGCCGATCGCGACGGTGACGAGATGTTGCACCAGCACGTCGAACGGCTTTTGCGGCGTATCGCGGCTTTCGATCTGCCGTTTGTCGACGGCTTCACGCGCGGCCGCCGCTTCTATCAATTCGAGCGCATGCGTCGGCACGATCGTCACCCGCGACGGCAAACCGGGTGCGTGTCCCGAGCGGCCCGCGCGCTGCATCAAACGCGCGACGCCTTTCGGCGAGCCGATCTGGAACACGCGCTCCACCGGCAGAAAATCGACGCCGAGATCGAGACTCGACGTACACACCATGGCCTTTAGCAAGCCGTCCTTCAATCCGCGTTCGACCCACTCGCGTACCTGTTGATCGAGCGAGCCGTGATGCAGCGCGATCACGCCGGCCCATTCGGGGCGCGCGTCGAGCAGCGCCTGATACCACACCTCGCATTGCGAGCGCGTGTTCGTGAATACGAGCGACGTGCGCGCTTCGTCGATCGCGCGCGCGACCGCATCGACCTGACGCATGCCCATATGACCGCCCCACGGAAAGCGCTCGATCGTGTCGGGAATGATCGTGTCGACGATCAGTGCCTTCGGCAGCGCGCCGTGCACACTGACGCGCGGCGTCGCGACCGGCGCGAGCAGGACCTCGGTCGCGAACGACAGATTGCCGAGCGTCGCCGACAGCCCCCATACCTGCAAGCCGGGCCGCCAATGCGTGAGACGCGCGAGCGCGAGTTGCGTCTGTGTGCCGCGTTTGTTGCCGAGCAGTTCGTGCCATTCATCGACGATCACGAGCCGCACCTGAGACAGTACTTCGCGCGCATCGGCGCGCGTCAGGATCAGCGTCAGACTCTCGGGCGTCGTGACGAGCGCGGACGGCATGCGCCGGTTCTGCCGCTCGCGTTCGGCGGCCGACGTATCGCCGGTGCGCAGACCGACGCTCCAGGGTACCGCGAGTTCGGCCGCGGAGCTTTGCAACGCTCGCGCGGTATCGGCCGCGAGCGCGCGCATTGGTGTAATCCAGAGCACCGTCAGCGGTTCGGGGTGCTTGCGCGGCGTCGACGCCGCACTCGCGAACGCGGCGAGCGCACCGAACCACACGGCCCAGGTTTTGCCGGCCCCGGTGCTTGCGTGCAGTACGCCGCTCGCGCCAGCGGCGATGTTGCGCCAAACCTCGCGCTGAAAATCGAACGGCTGCCAACGGCGCGCAGCGAACCATGCGTCGAGTTTGTCCGCGAACGGGCGACGCGCGTCGTCGGGTGAATACGAGGGGAACGGCAGCGGCTCGAAAGCGGATTCGCGCGCATCGAGCCGCGCCTGTTGGGCACGGCTGCGCGGAATCCGGCGCGGCCTTGGCGCGCGAACGCGCTCGTCGGCGGGCGCTGGCGCGGCGGTCGGGTTGTCAGCGGGGTTGTCGGAAGGGGCCGGCTCGGTCATCGGAAGCGCTCTCAACGGGTGCGGCGGATTCGCGTGCCGGCGACTCGCGCCGGATGTTGATGTGGACCGCGGGCTCGCGCGGCGGTTCAGCGAAGTTCGTGACAGGCGCGCAACGACCCGCGGCATCCGGCAGTATTTGGGAGCCTCGGCCGACACCCGATCCGTTACAATCAAACGGACTACCCCACTGGAGATTTGCTTTGAAATCACTCGTTGCTTTGCTGGCCGCAGCCGTGCTGTCCTCGACCGCGATGGCTGCCGCGCCGACCACGGAGAAGCTGCCGTCCGGCGTCATCGTCGAACATCTGACGCAAGGCACGGGCCCGCAACCGTCCGCGACCGACGTGGTAAAAGTCAACTACCGCGGCACGCTGCCCAACGGCACCGAATTCGATAGCTCGGCCAAGCATGGCGGCCCGGCCACGTTCCCGCTCAATCGCGTGATTCCGTGCTGGACGCAAGGCGTGCAGAAGATGAAAGTCGGCGGCAAGGCGCGACTCACGTGCCCGGCGGCGACCGCATATGGCGATCGCGGCGTCGGCCCGATTCCGCCGAATACCGATCTGACCTTCGAAGTCGAACTGGTCGACATCGTCAAGTAAAGCGCGCGAGCGGCGCTAAAGATGCACTGCCACCGAGCCTCGCTGCGCCAATCGCAGCGAGGCTTTTTTATGGGCGCCGAATGGCCCGCCAAGGGGATTCACGATGAAACGTGACAAAGGTACCGTACAGGTGGCGAGCATTGGCTTTACCGGCAAGAGCGCCCAGAAGTTCTTCGGTTTGTTGAAAGAGGCCCAAGTGCGCACGGTGCTCGACATTCGCCTCAACAACACGTCGCAGCTGGCGGGCTTCGCGAAAAAGCAGGATCTGCCTTTCTTTCTCGAGCAGTTGTGCAATGCGGCGTACGTGGAAATTCCGGAGTTGGCTCCCGAGCCGGAACTGCTCAAACGCTACCAGGGCAAGCAACTGAGCTGGGAGAACTTTCGCGAGGAATATCTCGACCTCATCGCGCGCCGCCGTGTGGAAAGCAATCTGGATATCGCGCTATTTGAATCGGGCTGCCTGCTTTGCAGTGAACATTTACCACATCATTGTCACCGGATGTTCGCGCTCGAGTATCTGAACCAGCACTGGAACAATCGTCTTTCCGTTACACATTTGACCTGACCGGCGCCGGTCGGGGCGGGTTACGCTTTCCGCCTCGTTGCCCGGCGGCTTGCTGTGCCGGCGGGTTGGATCTCGCTGGCGCCGCCGGCGTTTTCCTTCAGTAGCCCGAATAGTAGCGTGGCGCGAAACGTGGAAGAACACGCCCAATACGCATGTTATTTCAAGGCGAGTGCCGCTCGCTCGTCTACTATCTACTCACGCGCAGCTCCCTGTATTCGTCTCGCCCTTTCGCCGGCCACAGACCGGCCATGATTTGCGCGCCAGGAGCGCCTGCCATGAACATCGACTTTCATTACGGCGTGGTCTACATTGCTGCGCGCGTCGGCGGCATGATGGCCGGCGATGCGCAAACCGTCGCGCATGCCTGCCAATACGTCGACGACGCAACGACGAACGGAATACTGCGGTTCAAAGGCGGCGAGACATTCGAGCGATTCGCGACCGCGCACAAGTTATTCGATTACGCCAATACCGAGAACGACCAGAATCGGCTCGTGTGGGCGCCGTTCCATTTTCTGCCGGCCGGGGTGGGTGACAGTCTCGAGGAAAAGGCGGTTTGCCGGCCCGACAGTGAAGTCGCGCGCGAAGTCGTGCGGCGCGCGATCCGGCAGCGCGATTCGGAGACCGCGTTGCACCGGCTCGGCGTGACGATTCATACGTATGTCGATACCTGGGCGCACCAGGGATTCGCGGGCATCGAAAGTCCGTGGAATCGCGTGCATCTTCTCGAAGCGCAGGATTGCACGCGCAAAGGCTGGCTCGCGAGCCTGGAACTGGCGGTTGCGCATCTGATCGAGCGCGTCGAGACGGACGTTCTGACGATCGCGTTGCCGGTCGGCCACGGCGCCGCGTTGCATTATCCCGACCAGCCGTGGGCACGCTGGCATTACATCGACGGCTGCAATCACTTCATCTCACGACACAATTTGCCGGATTTCGTGCAGGCGGCGGACATGAGTTGTCGTGTCGTGCGAGCTTATCTGGCCGGACGCGAAGATTTCGAAAACCAGCCTGGCATGCCGGAAGACGTCAAAGACGCACTGACCCGACTGCTCGATACGAACCGCGAACCCGACGACAACCTGCGTCTGAGAACCGTTTGCGAATGGGTGAATGCCGGCCGTATTCCGGGTTTGAAAGAACCCGTGCCCGGCTATATCGCGAAAGGACACGGTTCGTGGAAGTACCAGGCCACCGGTTTGTTGTGCGATGACGACACCGGGGACAGACCGGAGTGGACGACCGCCTTCGAGAAGAGCGACTACCGCCTCTTTCACGACGCGGTCAAACAGCATCGTTTCGTGACTACCCAGGAGATCTTGCCCGCGCGCGGATTACGCATTGCCTGAGTGAATGGAGCGGGGCGCCAGTTACTGCATTTTGGCTTGCTGATGTGGCGCGGCCTGAATCGCCGCCTGCTGTTCTTCGGCGTGCTTTTTGGCCACATGCCGTCCGACGATACAGCCGCCGACCGCGCCGACCACCGCATGATGTCCCGCATAGTGTCCGGCGACGCCGCCCACTACCGCTCCTTTCAGGCAACCGGCCGCGTTCGCGGTGCTTGCCATTACCAACGAGACTGCCAGTGCCCCGAGGGCGGTCCGAATAAAGTCAGCTTTCATTGTAAGTACCATCGTGTTTGAGTGGATCGAAGTTAGGGTGGCCCGGCGTCTTTTTCAATAGCCGCCGCGAGCATGGCGGCTGACAAAGGGACTCTCTATTGGCTCGGCATCCGCCGCTGGGCACGGATACGAAGTGTAAATGGACCTGCGCAGAGCAGGAGCAACAAGTGCTGCAAGATCGGTAACGGCAAGTTACCGGAGCCGGGGGCTTTGCAGGCATCGTCACTGATGTTTCGCGCACGCTTGAATCGGTTCGCTATAGCGGTTCACCAAAAAAAGACCGTTTTCAAATAAAAAGTGGGCTACTCTCCTTTGAATATCCAAATGCCGGGCTATAGTAGAAGCGACTAAAGCCAGAAAGCATGACGGCGCGCTTTTGCCGTCGATGCCGATGACGGGAAAACACAAATGACGCCATCGAATGCAGCGATCTATCAGACCAGGACTTGCACACCGGAGTCGTTGCGTACGCTCGCGAGCTTTCTCGAATTGGCGCTCGACGAGGGAAAAAGCGTGGTCGTCATGCGGATCGGCAAGCAGGCGCGCAGCGTTTATGTCGGAAATCCATCCGGTGCATTGGAGGATTTAACGGATTCCGGTGTCGTCGATGCTTCCCAGGCAGATGAAATGCTGCTACTGACCCGCGTGGGCCTGAATCGGATAACGGCGGACGGTCAACACTACCGCTTTATACGGAGTGTGAGGTACATTGCCGATCGCCAGGTCGTCGTTTTTACACCGATCTGAGTGGTGGAACCGAAACGAAAAAGAAGAATCACGAGGGAAGGAAAAGGAAGAAATCTTCGATGACCCGCTAGAAGAACCTGAAAGCTTTGTTATTTGAAAGCTGCATCGGCGCTGGTATTGATGTATTGAAGCTCAGGATAGGTCAATAGACTGCCTTTCTTCCGTCATTCATGGCATAGTTCGACGATTACCACATAAGGAGCAATCAAATGCCTTCGTTAGAGCAAATCCAAGCAAAGCTTAAGAAGCTCCAGGCGCAAGCCGACGCTCTCATTGCCAGAAAAGCACAGGCCGCGGTCGATCAGATTCGCGAGTTGATGCTCAAGCACGGTCTGACGACTGCCGATATCGAAGCACAGGCAAAGGCACGACGCTCCGCGCGAGGTCTGAATGGCAATACGGGTACGGGCCGGGGAAGACCTGCTGGCGTGAGCAAAGCCGCCAGGTCGGCAACGCCGGCGAAGTACCGCGACCATAAAACCGGCGCGACCTGGACGGGTCACGGCCGCGCGCCTGGCTGGATCGCCGGCGCGAAGGACCGCACGGTGTTCCTGATCGACGCTGCGAGCGCAAGCAAAATCGCGGCTACTCCTGCCGCGAAGCGCGGCAAAGGTCAGCCGAAAGGCGCCCAGCCGCCGAAGTACCTGGATCCGAAAACCGGCGCGACGTGGAGCGGACGCGGTCCGGCGCCGGCATGGCTTGCTTCCGTTAAGGATCGCAGCAAATTCCTGATCGATGGCGCGAGCGCAGCTGCCGCTCCGAAAGCGGTGAAAACGGCGGCAAAGAGCGGCCAGGCGAAAGCGACCGCAAGCGCGGTAGGCAAGAAGACCACGGCGAAAAAAGCAGTGGCGAAAAAAGCAACGCGCAAGACGGCCGTGAAAAAGACCGCAGCCAGAAAGGCAACGCCGGCAAGCCGGAAAGCCGCGGTGAAGAAAACCGCTGGCCGCAAAAGCGCTGTGAAGATGGCAAGAAAAGCACCGGCCCGCAAGGCTGCCGCAAAGAGCACGGCCGCGCCCGTCGCGGCGGCTCCGCAAACGCCCGAGACGCAAGCAGGCGCGTAATAGCCGCGGAGCCGTGAAGTAGATGGTTAGCACGTTCGATGCATCCCGGCAGGAAGATCAGGTCTTCCTGCTGGACTCCGTTCCTCATCCGGCAGCCGATGCCGCCGAACCATTCATCGTCGCCAGCGATCGCCGTGTAATCCTCACTTATCCGATCGCGGAGTCGGACTTTGAACGGTTCGGGCCATTCGATCCCGACGACGATCCTTTTTGCGCGGTATTGTTCGCCGACGCCGTGTTTCATCGTCTCGGGCCGCCGGGCGATGACACTCTCGCCATTCATCCGCTCGCGGCGCAAGGTCTCACTGGCTACGCGGTGCATGAAATCGTCAATTCGTCGTTGTGCGCGGAGATTGCCGCCGTGACGACGGACCCAATCGCCATTGCTGCCGAGTCACCGGCGCGGCGGCATTTCGTCATTACGTTTCAGGCATCGACGTTCGAATGCGTGGCTTCGGACTATACGGTCATCGGCGTTTTCGGCGCGGGCGAAATAGCCAGTCGCGAGGCATTTGCTTTGGTCAGATAACGCGTTGGAACCGGAAAGCAAGGCGCGGTCCCGATGCGGGCACGCGCCGTGCATGACTTGAGGATCGTGAGAGCCGGGCACGAGTCCGGCTCTTTCCCGTCGGACGAGGGATGCGCATGCCGTGTCCCGCCGCCTGCCATCGAGGCCATGCATGCTGACCATTGCTATTACCGCGTTCGTCACGCTGGTGATCGTTCTCGTGATCGCCAATCTGTCGAGCGGCGAGAAGAAAATAGAACATAAGATCGAGCGGCTCTATAAGAGCGAAGATCCGCAATTCCTCCGCTCGATGGGTCTATTGCTCGGTCCGCCCGTGGTGCCGGGTAATCGCTTCGAGATGCTGCTCAACGGCGACCAGATCTTTCCGTCGATGCTCGAAGGCATTCGGTCGGCGCGCGAAACCATCACATTTGAAACGTTCATTTACTGGTCTGGCGAGATCGGCGAGCAGATTGCGCGTGCGCTTGCCGATAAGGCGCGTGAAGGCATCGCCGTGCATGTCCTGCTCGACTGGGTCGGTTGTTCGAAAATGGATCGGCGCTATCTGCAACTGCTGCGGGAGGCCGGCGCCGAAGTGGTCAAGTTTCACAAACCGCATTGGACCGGACTCGGTCGCATGAACGATCGTACGCACCGGAAACTATTGGTGATCGACGGCCGGATCGGTTTTACGGGCGGGGTCGGCATTGCACCGGAGTGGACCGGCCATGCGCAGGACGAAAAGCATTGGCGCGATACGCATTTCCGCTTGACCGGTCCGGCGGTCGCCCATATGCAGGCCGTCTTCATGGATAACTGGATCAAGGCGACCGGCAACGTCTTGCACGGTCCCAGGTATTTCCCGCACATCGACGCCGAGCCGAAAGGAGAGGGCGAGGGTTTTGCGCATATGTTCAGCAGTTCGCCGTCGGGCGGCAGCGACGACATGCAGCTGATGTATCTGATGGCCATCACTGCCGCGACGCGCAGTTTGCAGCTTGCGAGCGCGTACTTCGTGCCCGACAAGCTCACCATCAACGCGATCGTCGAAGCCGCGAAACGCGGCGTCAAAGTACAGATCGTCACGCCGGGCAAACGCATCGATACGCACACGGTGCGCGAAGCGTCGCGGGCGTGCTGGGGCGATCTATTGAAAGCGGGCGTCGAGATCTACGAGTACCAGCCGACCATGTTCCATTGCAAGTTGCTGGTGGTCGACGAGTACCTGGTGTCGGTCGGCTCGACGAACTTCGATAACCGCTCGTTCAAGTTGAACGATGAAGCAAACCTGAATATCTACGACCGCGCTTTCGCCCGACAGCAGACCGCCGCGTTCAACGACGATATCGCGAAGTCGAAGCGCATCACGCTCGAAGCATGGACGCGACGTTCGTTTACCGAGAAGGTCGTCGAAAAGTTCGTACGGCTGCTGGACACGCAGCTTTGAATAACTGAATAGAAAGTGTCGACGCGCCGACGGATCAGTGAACGGCGCGGCTCAGATACGCTTCGATGTCGGGGCGCAAAGCCTGCGTGCCATTGTGTTGCTCGATGGCGGCCGCATCGACGAGGCGCGCTTTCGCATGTCGATACGCAATGGCAAAGCCGCGCAGTTGCTGCGTGACCGGACGATCGTCGAGCCGGCGTCGTGTGAGCGCTTGCGCGATGCTGCGGTCGATCAACGCCAACTGGCGGTCGATGTAGTCGATGCACAGTTCGCGGCAGCGCGACGATGCCGCCGCGACGCTTAACAGTGCCGGCACCAGCGAGATCGTCAGAAAACCGCCCGCGGGGATGCGTGCGAGCGCGGCGGGTGAATCGAACAGGTCGGCGCGCAATGCTTCGAATACGGCTTGCGTCCAGATTGCGCGCTCCTGTTCTAACGCGCGGCGCCGCCGCGCGAGCGCATCTTCAGCTTGCGGATCGGCAATGCGGCCTTCGTCGACCAGCAACGCCGAATCGTCGCGTTTGCCTTCCTGTATGCATGCGCCGCCGACATAGATGGCGCTGGAGCCGCGTTCGGCCAGCACCAGATGTTGCAGGCTGTCCGGCACGAGCGGGTCGAGCGGCACCACTTCGCAGGTCTGCGGCTTGCCTTGCAGATGAATCGCGCAGCGTCCGTCGTCCGCGAGAGCAGGGCAGCGCGCGAGCGACGGATAGTCGAAGCCCTGCGCGACGATGCTGAAGGTATCGCCCACGCGATACAGCAGCGTATCGGCGAGTGCTTCGAACGCCGCGCAGTCGGCTTCGTCGAGCACGGCTTCATGCCGGCCGACATGCAGCCGTTGGCCGGGCCGCCTGCGCGCCACGCGTCCAATCGCGATGCAGCCGATAAACCGGTCGGGATGGCGAAACAACTCCGCCAGCGTCATCGACGGTGGACTGTTGCAGCATCGACCGCACGCGGAGCAGGAAAACGAAAACGTGTTCACCACGGCCGACGCACCGAGTCCTGATAGCGCGTGAGGATGAAATGCGCGACGTCGTTCGAATGATAGGCGGCGACCAGTTGCGCGACCCATGGGTGCTGGCGATCGCTGTCGCGCACGGTCAGCACGTTCGCATACGGCGAGCGCGCGTCTTCGAGACTGAGGCCGTCGCGAGCGGGGCGAAGACCCGAGCGCGCCGCTGTGTCGCTGTCGATCACGGCGAACGCGACGCTGTCCAACGAGTCGTACAGGTGCGCGCGCGGCACCTGGCGAATCTTCAGATGGAGGCGGTTGCTCGTGATGTCGGCGAGCCTCGCGTGCAGGCCCGCGCTGTCGCGGAACGTCAACAGCGTTTCGTTTTGCAGAAGGATCAGCGCGCGTGCGGTGCCGGCGGGATCGTCGGGTATCGCAATCGTCGCGCCGCGCTGCAATTGCACGAGATTCGTCAGCTTGCGCGAGTAGAGCGCGACCGGAAACGTGACGGTCGTGGCCACGCTCGCCAGTGCATAGCCATGCTGTTTGCGCTGCGCGTCGAGCGCGGGTTCGTCTTCGAAGCTCGCGACGTCGATCTGTTTCGCGACGAGCGCCGCGTCGATCCGCGACGGCTGATCGAACACCACGATATCGAGCGCCAGGCCCTCGGCCGCGGCGACGCGGCGCACTTCGTTCATGATTTCCGCTTGCGCGCCCGAACTCACCCCGACTTTGATGGTCTGCGCGGCGGCGTGCGCGGGTTCGGGCAGCCAGGCAGTCAACACCGCGAACGCAAGCGCGGCAATCGCATATCGCTTCATGACCGATCCCTCGACACCGTGCGAAAGCCGATATGCGAAGCCGGCAAATCGGCTTCCTGCTGCTCGCGCGACGCCGCGCGATACCTGACGCAATAGTCGCGCGAGCACAGGAACGAGCCGCCCTTGATGACCATCGGCGTATCGTGTCGGCGACTGAGGGGCGCCACGGCCGCGGTATCGCCGTTCGTATGCGATTGGTGCGGACCGCTGTACACGTCCTTGGTCCACTCCCACGCATTGCCGATCATGTCGTAAAGCCTGAAGTCGTTCGCCGCATAGCAGCCGACCGGTGACAGGCCGGCATGACCATCCTCACTGGTGTTGAGCACCGGAAACACGCCTTGCCAGTAGTTTGCGCTCGGCTTGCCGTGCGCGTCGCGCGGCGCTGTGTCGAGATCCGCGCCTTCATGGCCGGCTTTGCCCGCGTATTCCCATTCGGCTTCGGTCGGCAGATCGCGGCCGAGCCAGTGTGCGTAGGCGAGCGCATCGGCCTGCGTGACCATCGTCACCGGTTGATTCATGCGGCCGTCGAGATTGCTGCCGGGGCCGCTCGGATGATTCCACGCGGCCCCTTTGACCCAACTCCACCATGCGAGATCGCGCGCGTTCATTTCCTCGCGTGTCGGCGTGTGAAAAACGACCGCACCGCCCTGGCGCTCCGCATCGCTGACGTAGCCGGTCGCCCGCACGAACGCGGCGAACTGCGCATTCGTGACGTCGGTCTGGTCGATCCAGAAACCGGCAACGTGCGTCTTGCCGTTGCCGGCCGGGCGCTCGTCTTCGTAACCGAGCTTGCTGCCGAACACGAAGTCGCCACCATGCAGATGCACCATGCCGGCTTGCGGGTCGTCGCGCCAGCGCGCAGGCAGGCCAGAGTATCGCTCGCATTGCTGCTCGGAGCCGAGCGCGACGAGCGGGCGCGAGCGGTTGAGGCTGTCGAATGCGCTGGACGGGCCGCCGCCGAATACCGCCGCGCTCGCCACACCGATGGACGGCGCGGCAAACGCGGCGGCGAATGCGGCCGCCGCGATCGCGGCGTATGCGCCATACAGCGCCACGCCGCCTTTGAGCTTGAATGAAAGCGCCATCGTGTGCTCAGTAGTAGCCGCGCGGACGCAACGGCTCGACGCCGCCGACGCTAGTCATATAGTCGTTCCACTGCTGCACGAGACCATCGATGATCGACGGGTTCTGCGCGGACACGTCCTGCGTTTCGCCGCGATCGGCGCTCATGTCGTACAGCTGCCAGTGACCGTCGACGGGGCCGAGCGGCGGTTCGGTCCACAGAGCTTTCCAGCGGCCGTCGGCGCTGCGCAGATAACCGCGGCCGTAGGCCTCGTCGCCGAACGACGCACTATGCACGGGCGCCGTGCTCTGATCTTCGAGCTGCGGCAGCAGAGATCTTCCGGTGATCGGATACACATAGCGGTTGTTGTAGACCACCTTGCCCTTGTTCTGATCGACGCCGGTCAGCGTGTTGATCAGCGCAGGCGCGGGCGTGGTCGGCGGCGCGATCTGCGCGACCGCGAGGAACGTCGCGGTGTTGTCCGTCACGTGCGTGAATTCGCGCAGCGTCGGCTTTTGCGAAGTCTGGCCCGGCAGATGCACGATCAACGGTGTCGACACGCCGCCTTCGCCCGAGTAACCCTTGGTCAGGCGGAACGGCGTCGCGCTGACTTCGGCCCAACGCAAGCCGTATTGCAGACGTTGCGCGTTCTGCTTGCCGTTGTCGGTGCCGAGTTGCGAGTAGGTCGGATCGGCCGCGTTCGCGGTGTCGGTGGCAGTCGGGTCCGCGCCGGAATCGATCGGCCAACCCTCCGCGCCGTTATCCGACTGGAACACGATGAACGTGTTGTCGTATTCGCCGATGTCCTTCAGATGCTGGATCAAGAGGCCGATGTTGTGATCGAGGTTCTCGACCATGCCCGCGTAGATTTCCATGTAGCGTGCCTGCGCCTTCTTCTCGGCCGGCGACAGACTGTCCCACTTCTTGTTCACATAGCCGGGGCCGTAATCGGTGTAGCCCTGCACGGCGCTGTGCACGGCGCTCACGTATTTCGCGTTCGTGGTGCCGTTGTTCGCGGTGGCCGGGCTCGCGGCCAGCGTCTCCGATGCGCCGCCGTACGGCACGAAGTCCTGCGGAATGATGCCGAGCGCTTTCTGCCGGGCGATCCGTGCATCGCGGATCGCGTCATAACCGGCATCGTATTTGCCGACGTAGTTGTGTAGATAAGGATCGGGCACCTGCAGCGGCCAGTGTGGTGACGTATAGGCCGCGTACGCGAAGAACGGCTTGCCGTCGCCCTTGTTCGAATCGATATAGGAGATCAGCCGCTGCGTGTAGAAGTCGGTCGAGTAGAACACGGCTGGGCTGCCGCCCGCGCCGCCCGGTTGCCCAGGCTGGCCCGGCTGCACGTACTTGCCGTCTTCGGTGTAGTTCTGCGAGCCGGCCAGTTCGTGCGCGAAGTGATTGGACGCGGCGCCGCCGAGCAGCGCGTAGCTGTGCTCGAAGCCCCATTGGTCCGGCGTCTGCCCGCTGCCCGTCGCGCTGCCGACGATGCCCGAGCCGATGTGCCACTTGCCGGCCATGTACGTGTGGTAGCCGCCGTCCTTCAGCAACTGCGCAACCGATAGCGCGCGATCGTTCAGATAGCCTTCGTATCCCGGCAGTCCTTTGCGCTCGTCGGTCGGCACGCCCATCGTGCCCTCGCCGACCAGATGGTGATCGGTGCCCGAGATCAGCATCGAACGCGTGATCGCGCAGACGGTGCCCGTGTGGTGATTCGTCAGGATGCGGCCGCTTTGCACCAGCGCATCGAGATTGGGTGTGTTGATTTCGCCGCCGAACGCATGGATGTCGGAGTAGCCGAGGTCATCGGCCATGATGTAGAGAATGTTCGGCCGCTTCTGCGCGACGACCGGCGTGGACGCGGGCGCGGCATTCGACGCGGCGGACGCGGCCGGCAGGTTGTCTTCGCCGCACGAAGCGAGCGTGACGAGGCTCGCGACAGCGGCGCCGATCACGCCGAGACGCAATGAAGGGCGATAGCTGGTACGGCGAAATCGAGGCGTTGTCATTGTTATTGCGGACCGTGGGTAGGGCCGCTGATGTTAGCAATGACGTTATAAAGGCCAAACGAACGATTTCTGCGTTGCTATCGACGTTTGCCGATATAGCAGACGACAGATGCCAGACGCGAAGACATCGCCAGTTGCCCGCTAATTGCCAGGATTGAGCACGGGCTTATCCGGGTCCGCCTGCGTGCGGTACGGCAACTGAGTGGCGTGAGGATCGGTGATCGTATTGTCGATTACGCGCTCGACGTCCGCCGTTTTGGCCAGTTCGTTCAGGAAGGTCTTTTTGTCGAAGCCCGGCGCGACGCAACCTTCGAGGTAGATGAAGCGGCGCTGCAGCGTCAGCCATAGCGTCGATTGCTCGCGCCAGTGCGTCGCGACGTTCAGATTCGCGAGACGCCGTTGCACGCTGTCCGCGATTTCCGCGTCGTACAGATACGCGTTCGGCAAACGGCAACGGCCTTCGATCCAGCAGCTATTGCCGCGTTCGATTCTGTAGTGGCTATCGTCGAGCCATTCCTTTTCGGTTTCGAACGGGCCGAGCGGCGTCGGGCAATCGGCGACAGCTTTGGAGATCTGTATGAATGGATCGTGGCCGCGATTGACGCGCGCCGGTTCGCCATAAACGCGAGCCGCGGCCACGCAAAGCATCAGGCTGGCGAGACTCAGTTCGAACACGCGTTTCATGCTGTGGTCGCCCCAGGTGTGGACCGGCTCATTATCGCGCGCCAGCGAACCTCAACGCTTGTTGCGCCGATTCTCGACCGCGAACTTGATCAACTCCGCCTGCCCTTCGATATCGAGCTTGCGCTTCAGATTCAGCCGGTGCGTCTCCACGGTTCGCACCGACAGATCGTTGCGCTGCGCGATCTGCTTGCTCGACAGTCCCTCGGCAAGCGCATCGAGAATATCGCGCTCGCGCGGCGTCAAACGTTCGACTGGCGATTGCGTCGCCGAGGCCTGGATCAGTCGGGCGCTAATCTCCGCGCTGAAGAACGTCTTGCCGTCGAGTACCGCGCCAATTGCCTGAATGATCTCGAGCGCCGGCGAATCCTTCAGCACATAGCCGCTCGCGCCCGCGCGCACCGCCTGGGTCACGTATTCGAGGTTGTCGTGCATCGACAGCATCAGCACGCGAATCGCCGGAAAGCGCTCGTGAAAAAGGCCTGCCAACGCAATGCCGTTCATGCCGCTTTTCATGCCGACATCCATCAGCGCCAGATGCGGCGCCTGTCGTTCGGCCAGCGCGAGCGCTTCCTGCGCGTCGCCCGCTTCGCCGACCACTTCGAAGTGGCGCACTGCTTCGAGCCGTGCGCGCAGACCGTCGCGCACGAGCGGATGATCGTCGACGAGCAGCAGACGCGCGATGGAAGGAGAGGTCGTGTCGGTCATGATGAGAATTCCTGCAGGGGCGGCACCGTGGCGTGTGTCGTTGGCAGCGGCACGCGCGCGGTAACGACGGTGTGTCCCGGCTGCGAGTTCAGCGACAGCCTGCCGCCGAGCGCTTCGAGCCGTTCGCGCATGTTGCGCAGACCGACGCCTTCGAGTCCGCCGACGAATGCGTCGGCCACGTCGAAGCCGCGGCCGTTGTCGGAAATCGTCAGCGTGACCGCATCGCGCGACACTTCGAGCGCAAGCGCGGCGCTCGACGCCTGCGCGTGCCGCACGATGTTCGTCAGCGCTTCCTGAGCGATACGAAACAGCACGGTGTTGACCGTATCGGGCAGCGTGGCCGCATGCGTGTGCGCGATCTGCGTGAAGCCGATCGCGATGCCGGACTCGTCGCCGAGTTCGCGCGTCAGTTGTTCGAGCGCGGCGGCGACGCCGAGATCGTCGAGCATCGACGGACGCAGCGCATGAGAAATGCGCCGGACTTCGCGCAGCGTATCGCCGAGCCGCGTGAGTCCGGTGGACAGCGCGGCCTCGGCGGCGGGCACGCGCGCGTCGCCGCGTTCGAGGCGCGCGAGCGCCGATTCGAGCAGCAGCTTCACGGACACCATCATCTGGCTGATGCCGTCGTGCAGTTCGCGCGACAGGCGTGCACGCTCGTTTTCCTGCGACTCGACGACCTGCTGCGCGAGCCGCTTCAGCTTCGCGTCGGCGCTGCGATATTCGGTCACGTTCAGCACGAGGGCGCACAGCGCAATGACCGCAAGGCCGGCCACGGCGATCGCGTCGATCCACTTCATCGTGCGATCGATATTGGCCGCGGCCTCCTCGTCGATATGCGCGAGCGCCGTGTCGACGTCGTCGAGATAGATGCCGGTGCCGAGCATCCAGCCCCAGCGTTCGAGCGGCACCACATAGCCGAGTTTCGACTCCTCGTTGCCGGTCGACGGCCGGTGCCACAAATAGCGCACGTAGCCGCCGCCGCGCGCAGCCGCGGCGAGTAACTGCTGGATCGTCGGCGCGCCGTGGCTGTCACGCAACGACCACAGATCCCGGCCCACCAGATCCGGCTCGCGCGGATGCATCAGCGTGCGGCCGTGCAGGTCGTACACGAAGAAGTAGCCGTCCGCGCCGAAATTCATCTTCTCGAGCACCGCGAGCGCGCGCGTGCGCAGCAGCGCGTCGTCGCGCGCGTTGGCGCCGCCGGCTTCGTAGAGCGGCGCGATCGCGGTGGTCGCGAGCTCGACATAGTGCTTGAGCTCGACCTCCTTGCTGGCCATGTAGGCGGCCTGGGTGGTCGCGTGCTGCCGCTCGGCCAACGCCGTCGCTTCGCGGCGCACGCCAGTCTCGATGCTCGCGATCGCCGCCAGAAAGGGCACGATCGCAAGCAGCACAATCTTTGCTTTGAGTTTCATCGTTGAAAAAAGCCAGTCAACGGGCTACGTATTATTACGTAGACGGCTTACGTAGTTGCGCGCTTGTAAGGAAAGGCGCGAAGGCGAATACTACATGCCCGTCGCATCCCGCGCTGCGCCAGGCCTGGCGGGCGCGTGTGCGGCGTTCCCGATTTCCCCGCACGAGCCATCGCGCGTGCTGTCGATAATACTCAAGGAGACGTTCGTGGAGACCTCCCCGCCGGCCGGCCGTTCATGGCTCTGGCTCATTTTGCTGATCCCTTATATCGCGCTGCTGTGGCTGCCGTTCTATAACGACACGCATCCGTCGCTCGCGGGCTTTCCGTTCTTCTATTGGTATCAGTTTCTGTGGGTGCCGTTGACCTCGCTGCTGATTTACATCGTGTATCGAGGTCTCAAATGAGCGATCTGAATCCTGTGAACCCGGTTGCGATGACGGTCTTCATCGCATTCTTCGTGCTCGTCACGGTGATCGGCTTTTTCGCGGCGCGCTGGAAGCGTGGCGATCTGACGCAGTTGCACGAGTGGGGCCTCGGCGGCCGGCAGTTCGGCACGATCATTTCGTGGTTCCTCGTCGGCGGCGATTTCTACACCGCTTATACGGTGATCGCAGTGCCCGCGCTCGTTTTTTCGGTGGGCGCGTACGGCTTCTTCGCACTGCCGTACACGATCATCGTTTATCCGTTCGTGTTCGCGGTGATGCCGAAGCTGTGGAAGGTTGCGCACGCGAAGAACCACATCACCGCGGCCGACTACGTGCACGGCGAATACGGCGGCAAGTGGTTCCCGGCAGCCATCGCGCTGACCGGCATCGTCGCGACGATGCCGTATATCGCGCTGCAACTGGTCGGCATGCAGGTCGTGATCAAGGGTCTCGGCGTCAGCGGCGAATTGCCGTTGATCGTCGCGTTCGTGATCCTCGCGCTCTATACGTATGCGAGCGGCCTGCGCGCGCCGGCGATGATCGCGTTCGTCAAGGACATCATGATCTATATCGTCGTGATCGCGGCGGTATGGCTGATCCCGGTGAAGCTCGGCGGCTATGGGCACGTGTTCGAACTGGCCGATGCGCACTTCCAGGCGAAGGGCGGCGCGACCGGCATCCTGCTGAAGCCGAACCAGTACACCGCGTTCGCATCGCTCGCACTCGGCTCGGCGCTCGCCGCGTTCATGTATCCGCATACGATGACGGCGGTGCTGTCGTCGTCGTCGGCAAAGACGGTTCGCAAGAACGCGATCTTCCTGCCGGCCTACACGGTGCTGCTCGGCCTGATCGCGCTGCTCGGCTATATGGCGATCGCTGCGGGCGTGAACGTGAAGTCGGCGAGCGACGTGGTGCCGGCGCTGTTCGGTACGCTGTTCCCGTCGTGGTTCGTCGGCTTCGCGGCCGCCGCGATTGCGATCAGCGCGCTGGTGCCGGCCGCGATCATGTCGATCGGCGCGGCGAATCTGTTCACGCGTAATCTGTGGCGTCCGCTGGTGTCGCCGAACCTTTCGCCTCAAGCGGAAGCGGCCAACGCGAAGATCGTCTCGCTGGTCGTCAAGTTCGGCGCGCTGCTGTTCATCGTGTTCCTGCCGACGCAGTACGCGATCGATCTGCAACTGCTCGGCGGTGTGTGGATTCTGCAGATTTTCCCGGCCATCGTGTTCACGCTGTACACGCGCCGTCTGAACACGCCGGGTCTGTTCCTCGGCTGGCTGGTAGGTATCGTGCTCGGCACCGGCCTCGCGATTTCGCAAGGGCTCAAGCCGGTGTACGGCCTGCATTTCGGCCACGAGAACTATCCGCTGTACATCGGCCTGATCGCGCTGGTCGCGAACATCGTCGTGAGCTTCGTGGTGTCGGCAGTGTCGCCGCGTCGGGCTGCCGTGACGGCCTGATCGACGTTTGTCCGGCTCGATGAAAAACGCCGCGGGGCAGTTGGCCCGCGGCGTTTTTTATTGCATCGACGGCCGGTGACCTGGCGCCGATCAGGCGTCGGCCCAGCGACGTAGCAGATTGTGATAGATGCCCGTGAGGCTCACGACGGTCGCGTCGTTAGAGCCTCGTTCAGCCGCGAGCGTCTGCACGTCGTTGTCGAGCTGGAACAGTGTCGCGCGCTGGCCGTCGTCGCGCACCATGCTCTGAATCCAGAAGAATGACGCGACGCGCACGCCGCGCGTGACCGGGCTCACGTGATGCAGGCTCGAAGCGGGGTAGAGCACCATGTCGCCGGCCGGCAGTTTCGCGCGATGCAAGCCGTAGGTGTCCTCGATGCAAAGCTCGCCGCCGTCGTAGGTGTCCGGTTCGGCGAGGAACAGCGTAGCCGACAGGTCGCTGCGGAGGCGGAAGTCAGTGCCGCGCAACTGGCGGATCGCATTGTCGACGTGCGTGCCGAAGCCGTCACCGCCGGTATAACGATTGAAGAGCGGCGGGAAGACTTTCAGCGGCAACGCGGCGGAAAAGAAGCGCGCGTTGCGGCCGAGCGCGTCCTGAATCGCATCGCCGATCGCACGCGCGGCGGGTGAGCCTTCGGGCAACTGCTGGTTGCGCTTGGCTTGCGCCGATTGCTGGCCTGAAGTCGCATTACCGTCGATCCATTGCGCCGCGTCGAGCATTTCGCGGCATTGCGCGACCTGCTGTTTGTTGAGTACGGCGGGTAAATGCAGCATCATGTGCGCGGCTCCTGGGTCAGGTTTGGCGTGGCGCTGATTTGCGTGTTCATGTTGAGGCTCGCATTCGCATTCGCATTGGCGTTTGCGCCAAGGCTGCGTTCGAGTGCGCGAAACGCGCTAACGGGAGAAGCGGCCAGCCATGCGCGCATCTTCGCGACGAAAGCGCCGGTCGCGGTGTGCGGCACACGTTGCAACCATTGCAATGCTTCCGCGATTCCGCCACGCTCGGCGAGCAGCCGCGCGTAATTGAACTGCCCGCGAAAATCGCCGCCTTGCGCGGCGCGTCGATAGCAGTCCAGCGCGATATTCGCATCGGCATCGACGCTCCAGCCATCCTCGTAAAAGCTGCCGACGAAGTTCAACGACTTCGCGTGCCCGAGTTCGGCCGCACGCAAGAACCACTGCAATGCCTGCGCGCGATCGCATTCGATGCCATGACCGAGCGCCAACGCCGACGCATAGTTGTACATGCCCCAGTCGAGCCCGGCTTGTGCCGCGAGCCGATACCAGTACACGGCGACCGGCGCGCAGGCGGCCGTGCCCCAGCCATGTTCGTAGCAGCGGCCGAGCATGTTCATCGCCATCGGATGATCGCGCCGGGCCGCGTGCCGGAACCAGACGAACGCTTCGTCGACGTCGCGCTCGACGCCATGACCGTCGAGCAGGTACTGCCCGTACACGGCCTGCGCGTCGACGATGCCGTTGCGCGCGGCCGCCGCGACCCACGCGGCGGCACGCTCGGGCGGCCCCGCGAGGATGGCGGCGAGTTCATCGCGCGACACGCTCGCGAGCGCCCGCACCGAGACCTCGTTCTGCGCGCGCGGCATCAGTAGTGCGCGTTGAGCGTCAGGAACGCGGAGCGTCCCGCTGCGATCGACGCGTAGTGCGAGGCGTACGCCTGGTCGTAATACGTGCGGTTGAAGAAGTTCTGCACGTTCAGTTGCAGATCGACGTGCTTGTTCACGCGATACCTCGCCATGCCGTCGAAGCGCCAGTACGACGGCACAGCCCGCAGATTCGCGGTGTCGCCATACACCTGCGACATATAGAACGCGCCGCCGCCGATCGTGAACTTCGGCAGCACGTCGTAGTTGGTCCACAGGCTGATGCTGTTCTTCGGCGTGTTCGGGAACTGATGACCGTTATCCGACGTGGTCTTGCCGTTGTTGCGCAACTCGCTCTTCAGATACGTGTAGCCGCCGAACATCTGCCACTTGTTGGTCAGTTGACCCGCCACGCCGAACTCGAACCCCTGCACGCGCTTGTTGCCGACCATCGCATAGGTGTTGTCAGGCAGCGTGACGCGCGCATTGGTCGTGTCGATCTGGAACAGCGCGCCGGTCAGCGATAGGGTGTTGTCGAGCACGTTCCACTTGCTGCCCACTTCGACGCTGCGGTTCTTTTCCGGCGACAACAGCGCCGCGTTCGGACCGACGCCGCGGGACGGAATCAGCGACTGCGTTTCGCTGCCCTGGCCGAGCAGTGCGCCAGCCGGCGTCGACGACGTGGAGATCGACGCATAGATGCTGCCGTTCGAGGCCGGCTTGAACACGAGGCCGAACTGGTAGTTGAACAGCGTGTCGTCGCGCGACACACGCGTCGCGCCGTTGGCGACGGTATTGCGCAGTTCGGTCGAGTAATCGTCGACGCGCAGGCCGACGTTGGCCTGCCAGCGCTTGGTCAACTCGATCGTATCGAACGCGTAGATCGATTTGGTGGTGGTGCGTTGCTGGCTCGGGTCGTTGGTTTGCCTGATCGATCCGGCCCACGGATCGTTCGGATTCGGCGTCCAGAGACTCGTGCAGTTATAGCCCGACGCCGCGCCAATGCCTTTGGTCCCGCAGATCGCGCCGGTCGCGGCCGCCACCGTGTACGAATCGTTGACGCTGGTTTCGCGCGACAACTCGATACCGGTCGTGAAGCTGTGCCTCAGGAAGCCCGTCTTGAACTCGCCGAACAGTTCGGTCTGGTTCGCGAGGCTGTACACGTTGCTCGCGCGTGTATTCGCGCGGCGCCACACCTTGCCGTTGACGGCGTTGCCCTGGCTGTCGTCGGGCTGGGTCCAGATGTAGTCCTGGGTCGACTTCGTGTAGCGCGTCGTGTTACGGATCGTCAGGTCGCCGTTGATGTCGTGTTCGATGCGCACGGTGCCGATATCCGAACTCGTCTTGCGGAAGTCGCGGTCGATCAGGCCGTAAAAGTTGTGGCGGTCCACCGGCGCCGGGAAGATCGTGCTGACGTTCGCCGGCTTGTTGGTCGTCGTGTAGAAGTACGGGATGCCGCTATCGGGCAGATCGTCGGTGGTGAGGTGGTAGTAGCTTGCAGTCACGCGGGTCGGCGTGCCGAGACCGTACGTGAACGACGGCGCGATGCCCCAGCGCTCGTTGTTGACCGCGTCGCGGCCGGCCACGTCGTTGTTGTGGCTCATCACGTTCAGGCGGAACGCCGCGTGGTCGGCCATCTGCCAGTTGCCGTCGGCGGTGAAGCGGCGATAGCGGTCGGTGCCGAGGCCGACGCTGCCGTCGGCGGTCGTGCCCAGATGCGGCGTCTTCGTGATCAGGTTGATGCTGCCACCCGCGCCGCCGCGGCCGCCGAACGCGCCGTCCGAACCCTTCGTCACTTCGATGCTTTCGATGTTGAACACTTCGCGCGTGGTCGCGCCGATATCGCGCATGCCGTCGACGAACGTGCTGCCCTGCGCGTCGTAGCCGCGAATGAACGGCCGGTCGCCGAGCGGGTTGCCGCCTTCGCCGGCGCCGAACGTGATGCCGGGCACGGTGCGCAGCGCTTCGGTCAGCGTCGATGCGCCGGTGCTGCGAATCAGCTCCTCGGGAATCACGGTGACCGACTTCGGCGTATCGACGAGCGGTGCGGTGAATTTGACCGATGCGGAGTGATCGGTCTTGAAGCCATCGTCCGACTGGCCTTGCACGGAAATCGGCGCGAGCTGGCCTTCGCGCTCGGGCGGTGCGGCGGCCGTGGTGCCCTGCGCGAGGGCGGGGCCGGCGGCCAGTACGCCGCATAGTGTCGTGCTGATTTTGCCGAGCTTCGGATCGTCGGACCGCAACTTCATGTTTATCCCCGTCGAGTTCGGGAAGCCGGGGCCGGTGCTAGTTTCCTTACCCGGGCATTCCATGTTTATTACAAAGTGATTTCGTGGCGGATTGTATTCAATTGCCACGTAATTGAGAAGCGTTCTCAATAGAAATTTTGGCGGGAGCTGCCTCGGAAGATGTGCGGCGAATGGGGGTTGAGAGTGAGATCGGGGAGAATTGCGGGACGAAGGCGGGTGTTTGGTGGCTATACCGCGCATAGCCTATCTGTGGGAAGGATGGCGCGAGGTGCGTGGCGAGGAGCGGTTTTGAGAACCGCTGTCCTCGCCCGAGTTGCGAAAGAGGGCAAGAACCGGTCGTTCAAGAGGCCCATTGCGGGCACTCTTGTCCGGCGTTTCTTTCATGCAGGTAACAAAATCAGGCGCTCTATCGAGCCGCCTCGGACCATCCGGCTAAAACCGCTCGACGCGAAACGGCCGCGGATCGACCAGCGTCTGCTCGCCGGTCATCATCTCGGCGATCAGCCGCCCCGTCACCGGTCCGAGCGTCAGACCATGATGCGCATGGCCAAACGCGAACCACAGCCCCTGATGTTTCGTCGCGGGCCCGATGATCGGCATCATGTCCGGCGTGCACGGGCGCCGTCCCATCCACGGTTCCGGGTCCAGACGTTCGCCGAGCGGAAACAGCGTGCGCGCGATGGGTTCGGCCGCATCGAGCTGCACCGGCGTCTTGGCCGCTTCGGGGCGCGCGATTTCGACGCCCGTGGTCAATCGGATGCCGCGCGCCATCGGTGCGAGCACATAGCCGTGGTCGACGTCGAGAATCGGATGGTTGAGGTGCGCGGTTCGACGCGCTGCGTAGTGCATGTGATAGCCACGCTTGACCGCGAGCGGCAGCCGATACCCGAGCCGCGTGCTCGCGCGATCCGACCACGGCCCGAGCGCGATCACCGCCGCTGCGGCCGAGATCGGCCCGTCCCGCGTATCGACCTGCCAGCCTTCGCGCAGCGTATCGGCATCGCCGATGAAGAACCGGCCGCCGAGCGCTTCGAAGTACCGCGCGTACGCGGTGACGAGCGCGTTCGGATCGCTGACCGAATCGGATTGCGGATAGCGCAGCCCGCCTTGCAGGCGCTTGTCGAGATCGGGTTCGAGCTGTTGCAGGCGCGGGGCGTCGAGCGTTTCGAACTCGACGCCGTATTCGCGATGCCACCGTTCGGCAAGCGTGATTTCGGCGTCGCGCGCGGCGGTGTGGCGAAACACCTTGATCCAGCCGATGGGCCGCAGCAGCGCGCTCGCACCGGCGTCCGCGGCGAGCGCGCGATGTTCGCTGACGCAATGCTCGATCAACGTCGCGTACGACTTCGCGATTTCCGCGTGCTTCGCCGGATGTGAGTTGCGCCAGTAGCGCCATAGAAACGGTGCAACCTGGAGCATTGCGTCGGCGTGATAGCGCACGTCGGGCGACTGGTTGCGCGCGTAGCGCAGCAGCGTGCCGAGCCCGCGCGGAAACGCGTACGGATAGACGCCTTCGCGCTGGATCAGCCCGGCGTTGCCGAACGACGTCTCGTTGCCCGGCTGCTTACGGTCGATCAGTGCAACCGCGCGCCCGCGCTTCTGCAGATGCACGGCGACGCATACCCCGACAATGCCGGCGCCGAGCACCACGGTATCGAATTTCATGCTGCCTGTCCGCCTTGCGTGTGTTCTGTGTGTTGTCGACGCTCCGCAGTGTTCAGTGCGAGGCGATGCGCCAGCTTTCATCTTATACAGGGATAGGCTCGCTTCGCTATTGGCAAAAAACCGCGCCCGGGAAAACGCGCGAATGCCAGGTTCGATCGGGCAAAACCGGGTCTTTCGACGCACGATCGAGTAAGCGACTTCGGACTCGTTGGCGCCAGCGTGTAAACTGCTGACTTTTTTGCGTCCGGTGGTATGTTGCAAGCCCCTCAGCGCAGCGCCCTCAGCGGGCCCGCGCTCGTTCGCTTACTGGCCCGTCTCGCCGAGGTCGACGTCGCCGAATCGCGCCAATCGCTGGCGGATCGGCTGAGCCAGTGGCTCGGCTGGACCGACGCTATTGCGTTGTCATCGGCGCTCGACGGCAAGCCGCCGGCCGTCGCTGGTGGCGCGCGCGCGTTCGGTCGTGCGGAAGAGGAAGAGTGCACGCGTGTGCGCCGCTCGCTAGTGAGCGCAATCGCCAGCGATAGCGTGCTCGCGGGCTCACGGCGGCGTGGCTCATCGTCCTTGTCTGCCCGGATGTCGGCACCGCGCGTGGCCGTCGACACGCAGACCGACTATGCGGTCTTCAGGCAGCGCTATCTGGCGCTTCAGCAGTCGATGGAAACTGCGATCGGCACGTTACGCGGGCGGCTGCGCGCGCTGCTGGCGACGCAAGCGCCGGCGCTTGCGCGGCTCGCGGTCGTCGATGCGGTGATGGAGCGTGCGCTCGGCGAGCGCGAGCGGACTTTGCTCGGCGCGGTGCCCGGCCTGCTCGGCGGGCACTTCGAGCGCTTGAAAGAGGGGGAGGCCCGGAGGGTCGCGGAGGCGGAAGCGACCGACGCCAGCAACGCTGCCGCGCCGCTCGCGTCCGACGCATGGCTCGACGCCTTCCGCAAGGACATGCAAAGCGTTTTGCTGGCTGAGCTGGACGTTCGTTTTCAACCGGTCGAAGGGCTGCTCGCGGCTCTTCGCGCCTGCTAACTGGGACCCCATGTCCAGATATCGTATCGATCTCGTTGTATTTCTCGCGGGGCTGGCCGCGGCGTGCTGGATCGCCGTCGGTTACGCCGTCTCCAATGCGCTCGCGTTCGCCGTCACGCTGCTGATCGGCGTCTTCTATGTGCTGGGCGCGCTCGAATTGCGCCGCTATAGTCAGGAGACCACTACGCTGACGGGCGCGCTTGCTGCGCTGTCCGGACCACCGCCGAGCCTTGCCGCGTTTCTCGAACCCGTCCATCCGAGTCTGCGCAATAGCGTGCGGCTGCGCGTCGAAGGCGAGCGCGTCGCGTTGCCGGGACCCGCGTTGACGCCGTATCTGGTCGGCCTGCTGGTGTTGCTCGGCATGCTCGGCACGCTGCTCGGCATGGTGATGACGCTGCGCGGCACCGGCCTCGCGCTGGAGAGCGCAAGCGACCTGCAGGCGATCCGCGCATCGCTGGCGGCGCCGGTCAAGGGGCTGAGCTTTGCGTTCGGCACCTCGATCGCGGGTGTCGCGACGTCGGCGATGCTCGGGCTGCTGTCGGCGCTATGCCGCCGCGAGCGGCTCGAAGCGGCGCAACAGCTCGACGTGAAGATCGCGACGACTTTGCGCGTGTACTCGCAGAGCCATCAGCGCGACGAAAGCTTCCGGCTGCTGCAACGCCAAGCCGAAGCGACGCCGCTGCTGGTCGAACGTCTGCAGACGATGATGAGCGCGCTCGAACAGCAAAGCGCCGCGTCGAACGAGCGGCAGATCGCGAGGCTCGACGCGTTTTACGGCCGCACCGAAGCGGCTTATCTGCGTCTGGCCGGTGTGATCGAGCAGTCGCTGAAAGACAGCATGGCCGGCAGCGCGCAGGCTGCGGGCCGAGCCCTGCAGCCGGTCGTCGAAGCGACGATGGCCGGCCTTTCGCGCGAAACCGCCGCGTTGCACGACGCGGTTACCCAGGCCGTGCAGCGCCAGCTCGACGGCATGTCGAGCGGTTTCGCGGCGACCAGCGCGAACCTCGCCGAGATTTGCAGCAGCGCGCTCGCCGGACATCGGCAGGCGAGCGACGAGTTGGCCGCGCAACAGCGCGCTTCGGTCGAACGCGTTGCCGAAGCGTTCGAACAGCGTTCGGCCGCGTTGCTCGACGGCGTGTCCGCGCGGCTCGAAGCGACGGCCAGCGGCATCTCGCAGGCGTGGGGCGACGCGTTGGCAAAGCAGCAAAGCGCGGGCGACAAGCTCGCCGCCAACAACGAACAGGCGTTGGCGCGCGCCGCCGCGACGTTCGAACAGCATGCCGCGGCGTTGCTGAGTGCTGTCGGTAGCTCGCATACGAACTTGCAGACGGAGCTGACTGCGCGCGACGAGCAGCGTTTGAGCGCATGGGCGGAGGCGCTCGACGCGATGGGCGCGAAGCTCGGCGAGCAATGGCGGCAGACGGGTGCGCAGGCCGCCAGCCATCAGCAGCAAATCTGCGACGCGCTTGCACAGACGGCGCGCGAAATTTCTGCGCAGACGCAAACGCATGCCAGCGCGACGATCGCCGAAATCGATCGACTGGTGCAAGCAGCGGCTGAAGCACCGAAGGCCGCAGCAAATCTGCAAGCCGAACTCGCCGCGCGCGACGAACAGCGCTTCGCCGCGTGGACCGAAGCGCTCGGTGCGATGACGGCGAAACTCAACGAGCAATGGCAGCGAACGGGTTCGCAAGCTGCAAGCCATCAGCAGCAAATCTGCGACGCGCTCGCGCAGACGGCACGCGATATCTCCGCGCAGACGCAAACGCATGCGAGCGCGACGATCGCCGAAATCGATCGACTGGTGCAGGCCGCGGCCGAAGCACCGAAGGCCGCAGCAAACCTGCAAGCCGAACTCGCCGCGCGCGACGAACAGCGCTTCGCCGCATGGACCGAAGCGCTCGGTGCGATGACCGCAAAGCTCAGCGAACAATGGCAGCAAACGGGTTCGCAAACGGCGACCCGTCAGCAGCAGATCTGCGACGCACTCGCGCAAACCGCGCGCGATATCTCCGCGCAGACGCAAACCCACGCCAGCGCGACGATCGCCGAGATCGAACGCCTCGTGCAGGCGGCATCGGAAGCGCCGAAGGCCGCCGCTGAAGTCGTCGCGGAGTTGCGCCAGAAGCTCTCCGACAGCATGGTCCGCGACACCGCGATGCTGGAAGAGCGCAGCCGTCTGCTCGCCACGCTGGAAACTCTGCTGGACGCGGTCAATCACGCGTCGACCGAACAGCGCAGCGCCGTCGATGCCTTGGTCTCGACGTCGGCGGATCTGCTCGAACGCGTCGGCAATCGCTTCACCGAGCACCTCGAGCACGAGACCGGCAAGCTCGGCACGGTCGCCGCGCAGGTCACCGGCAGCGCGGTCGAAGTCGCGAGTCTCGGCGAAGCGTTCGGCGCGGCCGTCGGCATGTTCGGCGAAGCGAACGACAAGCTCGTCGCGCATCTCGAACGCATCGAAGCGGCGCTCGACAAATCGCTTGCCCGTAGCGACGAACAGCTCGCCTACTACGTCGCACAGGCGCGCGATGTGGTCGATCTCAGCGTGATGTCGCAGAAGCAGATCGTCGAAGACCTGCAGTTGCTGGCCGCGCAGCGCGCGACCGCCGGAGCCGACGCGGTATGAGCGAGGACATCGACGGCGGCGTGGAAACGGCCGCGCCGGTCTGGGCCTCGTTCGGCGATCTGATGTCGGTGCTGGTCGGCGCGTTCGTGCTGATTCTGGTGAGCGTGATCGGCATGCAGCTCGTGCTATCGAACAAGCTCGAGCAGGAGGTCAAGCAGCGCCAGGCCGAAACGCAGCGGCGCAAGACGCTCGAGCAGGCGCTCGCGGGACCGCTCGCGGCGGGGCGCGTGACGCTCGTCAATGGCCGCATCGGCATTAGCGGCAACGTGCTGTTCGCGCTGAACTCCGCGCAGCTGCAGCCCGAGGGCCGCGCGCTGCTGAAGAGCCTCGCCGGTCCGCTGTCCGCGTATCTGCGCGCGAGCGATCAGATCCTGATGGTCAGCGGCTTCACCGACGATCAACGCCTGCGCGAAGGCAATCGACGCTTCGCCGATAACTGGGAGCTGTCGGCGCAACGCGCGTTGACGGTCACGCGCACGCTGATCGACGAGGGCGTGCCGGCGTCGTCGGTGTTTGCGGCGGCGTTCGGCGCCGAGCAGCCGGTCAGTTCGAATGCCGACGAATCCGGCCGCGCGAAAAACCGGCGCGTCGAAATCGCGCCGGTGCCGCGGCCGTCGAGCGCGGCGACGGCGGAGAAGTCCGGTGCTTGACGACGCAATCGACGCAATCGACGCGGCTCGCGCGACGCTCGATGCATGGCGCGCGAGCGGTGCGGATGGGCTCGATCCGCTGCGCTTTCATCTGCTCGACGCGCTTGCGCGGCGCGCGGCGCGGCACAGCGGCGAGACGCGACGAGTGCTCGAGCAACGGTTGGCAGCATTACTGGCCGAATATACGGCCGAGGTCGAGCGTGCGGCCGCGGTCGGGAGCGCGTTGCAAGCCACTCCCGTTGAAGCCGACGCGGCCAGCGACGCCACGCTCGCAGCGCTGATCGAACGGCTTGCCCGCCACCACGCGCGGGCCGACGCTCCGCACGCCGCCGCCTATCCCGAACTCCCCGCGCTCGACTACTTCCGCGAAGTCTGGTCGAAAGTCCGCACCGAAAAGCAGTTGCGCCAGTCGCTCGCGCAGGTGCCCGGCAACGCGGGGCCGCTCAATTCGAGCAACCTCGTGCATCGTGCGCTGTCGTTGATGCGCGAGCTGTCGCCGGGGTATCTGAAGCAGTTTCTGTCGTATGTCGATACGCTGTCGTGGCTCGAGCAGATGAACGGCGGCGCACCGGTCGAGAAGGAAGCGCCGCGCGCCGCGACGACCGCCAAGGGCGCTCGCAGGAAGGCGCGCTAACGCGCCAACGGCGGCTGGAAGCTGCTTGCGCCAAGCCGCCGGGCATTTCATCACGGCATTACTCCTCGTTGCTTGCCAGACGTTTCGTCTTCGCGCGCCGCGCGAGCATGTTCATCCCCTCGACGAACGCGGAGAACGCCATCGCCGCGTAGATATAGGCCTTCGGCACGTGCGAGCCGAAACCATCGGCGATCAGCGTCATGCCGATCACGAGCAGGAAGCTCAGCGCCAGCATCACGATGGTGGGATTGCGATCAATGAAACGCGCGAGCGGCTGCGCCGCGAACAGCATCACCATGATCGATACGATCACCGCGACGAACATGATCGGCAGGTGCTCGGTCATGCCGACCGCGGTGATGATACTGTCGACCGAAAACACGATGTCGAGCAGGATGATCTGACCGATCGCGGCGGCCACGGTCAGCTGTACGGTCGAGTTCGATTTCGCGGTGACTTCGTCATCGGGGATCATGTGCTGACGGATCTCGGTGGTCGCTTTCCACACGAGGAACAGGCCGCCAGCGACGAGGATCAGATCGCGCCACGAAAAACCATGATCGAACAGCGTGAACGCGACCGCGGTCAGCTTCGCGATCCAAGCGACGGTGCTGAGCAGAATCAGCCGCATCACCAGCGCGAGCAGCAGCCCGGTGCGCTGAGTGCGTGCGCGTTGCGCTTCTGGCAAGCGGTTGCTGAGGATCGAAATGAAGATCAGGTTATCGATGCCGAGCACGATTTCCATCACGATCAGCGTAACCAGTGCGGCCCAGGCGGCGGGATCGGCAACGAGTGCAAACAGGGAGTCCATGAGGTGGGGCAAGCGAGTGCGCCGCGAGCGGCGGAACCGCCATCATCGGCCTGTTCACGGTTCGAATGAACCAGTGCTAATCTGAACGACATTTCGGTTTTTTCGAAGTATCGGACCCGCATGCTCAACTATCGTCACCTGTACTACTTCTGGATCGTCGTGAAGGAGGGCGGCTTCGCGCGCGCGGCCGCGAGACTCGACATGGCCGTGCAGACGATCAGCGCGCAGGTTCGCGAACTCGAGAAAGCGCTCGGGCGCCAGCTATTGAAGCCCGCCGGGCGCGGCGTCGCGATGACCGAAGCCGGTGAGCAGGCGTTCAATCGCGCGGAGCAGATATTTCAGCTGGGCGAGGCGTTGCTCGGCGAGATGCGCGAGACGAGCGGCGCGGAGTCGGTGCGGCTCGCGGTCGGTTTGTCGGATGGGATTTCGAAGCTCGCCGCGCATGCGTTGCTCGCGCCGGTGCTAGCCACGCCGTCGCTAAGGCTGCTGTGTCACGAGGGGGAGCCCGCACAACTGTTGTCGGAGCTCGCGCTGCATCGGCTCGACCTGGTGCTCGCCTGTCAGCCGGCGCCGCACGGCGCGGACCTGCGCGTGCTGAGCCAGCGCGTCGCGGGCTCGCCGGTCGACTGGTACGGGCCCGCGCAGATCGTGCGCAAGCCGGCGCGCAACGGCTTTCCGCACTGTCTCGCGGACCTGCCCGTGCTGCTGCCGACCCGCCACGGCGCACTGCGCGCGCGGCTCGACCGCTGGTTCGAGGCGCAGGGAATCAGGCCGCGCGTCGTCGGCGAATTCGAGGACAGCGCGTTGATGGCGGTGTTCGCGGCGCGCGGGCTCGGCGTGTTTCCACTGGCGGAGCTCGGCGCCGACGATCTCACGTTATTGCGGGGCTTGCGCTGGCTCGGCCGCGCGGACGGCGTAATCGAGGAGATTCACGCGATCCGCTCGCGACGCGGCCAGCATCATGCTCTCGCGTCGCAGGTGATCGCGGCGGCGCAGCCGTGAGGGCATCTCACCGTCGCGGCGCGCCACGCGCCACGCGCCACGCGCGCATCAGAACGCGTGGCGCATGCCCACCGTGACCGCGACCTGTGAATTCGTCGACGACGGCGACAGCGTGTTGATCATCGCGTGCGACAAGACCGAATCGGCCGGTGCGCCGTGCGCGTTCTGGTACACGCCTTCCAGGTACAAGTCGGTGCGCTTGCTGAGCGCGTAGTCGGTCTGCAGCATCGCGCTGTTCCATGCCGGCGACGAGCCGTTATACGCGCCGTGCGTGAAGGTGTACGCGCCCGATACGCTCCACGCCGGGCTCAGCGCGTACTTCGCGTTGGCCTCGTAGTTGTCGAGGCGCAGCGAGCCGCTGAGCGTGCCGGTGGCGTCGCCGGCCGCGCCGAGATAGCCGCCGGTGCCGAACGAGAACACGCCCGCGACGTCGTCGATCTGTGTGTGGCTCCAGACGAGACCGACGCTCGCCGGTCCGAACGTGTAGTTGCCGCCGAGCGACCACACGCGCTGGCGCCTGGCGATGAAGTTCGCGCTGGTGTCGGCGGTAGTCACGGCGCCGGCGCCGTTGCCCGCGTTGTTGAACTGCAGGTAGCCGGCCGCCAGGTTCAGCGGGCCCCTCGCGTACGCAAGGCCGAAGCCGTAGGAGCGGTTGTTCGCGAAGCCGCCGGCCTTGTTGCTGAACGAGTACATCGTCCCGAACGTGAGACCGTGGTACAGCGGGCTCGCGTACTTGACCGAGTTGTTGATTACGACCGAGTTCGCGGCGAGGTTGTCGTTTTCGAACGGATGCCCGGCGAGGCTACCGCCCCACGTGTTGTAGCCAGCCGTCAGCGGGCCGACGGCGTCGTTCATTACGTCGAACTGGCGGCCGAACGTCAGCGTGCCGTACGAATCGCTTTGCAGGCCGAGCCACGCCTGCGAGCCGAACCCGCTGCCGGCGAACGCCTGCGCGCCGTTGTTCATCATGAAGCCCTGCTCGAGCTTGAAAACTGCACGCAGGCCCGCGCCGAGGTCTTCCGAACCCTTCAGGCCGAATACCGTGTTCTGCGTGGTGCCGCTCGCGAGCTGCCAGTTGCTGTGGCCGAGCTGGTTGTTCGTATAGACGATGCCGGCGTCCATCAGGCCGTACAGCGTCACGCTGCTTTGGGCGTGCGCCGATATCGTGAAGGCGCCGCACAGCGCGGCGGCGAGCAGGGTCTTTTTCATCGCGGGTTCCTTGATTGACTAACGCGTTTTTTTGGACTGATTGGGCTCGTTGCGCGATTCGCTGGATGTCGTAGCGTCGGTTATTTCCTCGCTTTTTATTCCGGACAGCAGTGAGCCGATGGCTGGGTAACCCGGTATGGAGTGATTTAGCGAATCAGCCACAAGCACGCGGCGTGCTCGGGCCTGACGCGGGGCGCGGAAATCGCGCTCGGGTCGTCCAGCGGAGAAATAAAGCGGGGATTTTTTCGAAAAAGGGTGACGGCGCAAACAACGAAGGGGCGAAGCTTACCGTGTTCGGGTGTGCGCCGGGCGAGGGCACGGCCAAATCGGGGGAAATACGCGCGAAGCTGTGGTAATTCGCGCAAATCGGTTAGATACCGGAACGTGCTGAAAGGCGGCGGCCCGCCCTGGCCGCTTCATCGACACATGGCATAGTGACTGAACCCATCATCACCGGAGGCCGGCATGCGTATCCAGACATCCTTTCTTTTCGACCTCGACGGCACGCTCGTCGACAGCGTCTATCAGCACGTGCTGGCGTGGAAAGAGGCGCTCGACAGCGAGGGTATCCCGCTGTCCGTCTGGCGTATCCATCGCAAGATCGGCATGAGCGGTGGGCTGTTCACGGACCAGCTGCTGCGTGAGACCCACGGCGAGATCAGCGTCGAACGCGCCGAACGGCTGCGGCATGCGCATGCGGCCGCCTATCAGCGGATGCGCGCCCAGGTCTGCCCGCTGCCGGGCGCGCGCGAATTGCTCGCCGCGCTGACGCAAGCCGGCACGCCGTGGGCCGTCGCGACGAGCGGGCGGATGGAAACCGCGTCGCTGAATCTGGCGGCGCTCGGCGTCGATCCGGCCAAAGCAGTCGTCGTCACGCGCGACGACGTCAAATACGCGAAGCCCGATCCCGACCTGTTCCTCGCCGCGGCCGAGCGGCTCGGCGTGCCGATCGAGCACACGGTCGTGGTGGGCGACAGCATCTGGGACATGCTCGCCGCGCGCCGCTGCCGCTCGCTCGGCGTCGGCGTACTGTCGGGTGGCTACGGCACCGAGGAACTGGAGCGCGCGGGCGCGTTGCGCGTCTACGACGATCCGGCCGATCTGCTCGCGCATCTCGACGAGGTGGCGTCGCGGCCGTGAGCCCGGCGTCGCTCAGGGTTTGTTGAGGATCGGCGGCTCAGCCGGGGGCTGAGTGGGTTGAGTGGGTCCCTGAGTGGGTCCCACTTTCGACGATTCGCGCACGAGCTTATCGGTCATCGCCGACGCGACCGGATTCGTGCTGCCGCGGCCGACACCCGGGCCAGGTCCGGGGCCATTGTCAGACGGCATCGGCACGGTGACGCCAGACGGCATCGGCAGCGACGGGTCGGGTTTCGCCGATTCCTTGACCAGCTGATCCGTCAGCATCGCGGCGACGGGGTTCGCGCCGTTCGGGTGCGTGTCGTCGCGCCGGCGGCCTTGGGTCGCCTGATCGATGCGCGGCCCGTACTGTGGCCTCGATTGGGCTCTTTGCTGTGCGTACGACTGCGGTTTCGAGCGCTCGCGCGCGACCGCGGCCGGATTGCCCGCAGCCGGCGCTGCGTTGTCGATGCGGCCGCTGGCGGTCTGGCCGGCATCGGGCGTGACGCTCGGCGCGGGGGAGGCCGCTGTTGCGGGGAGGGACTGTGCGGGAGCGAGTGCCGGAGCTTGCGCCTGAGCTGGGGGCGGTGCCGGAGCGAGTGCCTGAGCCTGAGCGGGAGCGGGTGGTGCCGGAGCAGCCGACTCCGTCCGCGGGGGCGCCGATTGCGGCGCGATCGGGGCGTTGTTCGCGATGTCCGCCCGCGGGGCGGGCGGGCTCACCGGTTGCGTCGGCCTCATGCTGCCGCCAATGGCACGCGCCGCGTCCGTCTGCGGTTGCGATTCCACCGTGCCGGTGACGCTGCGAGTCACCGAGCCGGTCACGGCCGGCACCTGATCGTCCCTGGGGTACAGCAGATAACCGGCGACGCCCGCATCGATCACGAGCAGCCCAACTATCATCATCTTCCCGGTATTCGTCATATCTAAGCAACAACCATTAAGCAACTGCGATTGACTGATGATAAACGACCATTTCGCCAGCGACGCTTCTCGTCGGCATATTGCGACGCGTCATGATGGTAGATGTCTGATCGGACCTGGCACCGGAACGGCGCACGCCTGCCGCGATAGGCCTTGGCCGGCACGAGCGAAGCGGGCATTTTTTGCGTGTGGCGCGGTTTTCTTTTCGTTCGATCGGTCGCGCCGCATTTGCGCGATCGGCGCCTGCAGGAAAGCGATTTAAGTTGTGCCGCCAATGCCCGGAGCCTGTACTATACGAACCATTGCAGACGACCGGCTGCCACAGTTCGATTATCCGGCGTGTAAATGTGACTTGCAGCGACTGGCTCGCAGTGCACATGCCGGCAGGCCCGCCAGACTGGGCATCCGAGACGCGCGAACAGCGTCGATAGTGGCGACGGCAGGCGGTGACCGGAAGTAGCGACAAGAACCCATTGATCATGCGGACCCGCGGGCGAGACATTGCCCGGCATACCTTGGGCAGTCGCTTTGCGAAACGCCAGATGACCAACCGACCGGTCGGTCTGGCGCGTTCGCGGCGGCGTGGGAAACACGTGAAGATATGAACAACTTTATTCGACCTCCCGTTTTTTATCCGTCCACAGTGGTTTTCGTCGACGACAACGACAGCTACCTCGACGCGCTTCGCCGGTTTTTTCCGGGCACCTACACGAACCTGTTCTTCACGCGGCCGCAAGCGGCCCTCAACTATATCCGCCAGCACGCGCGCGAGAATTCGCTCGAATTCGCGGCGGCGTCGGCGTGTCTGAGCGAGCCAGGTGTCGAGCGCTTCGTCGAGACCTCGGCTGAACGCGACATCGTCGCGCGGCCGTCGCGCTTCGAGGAAGTGGCGGCGGTCGTCGTCGACTACGACATGCCGGGCATCGGCGGCGTCGACTTCCTTTCGTCGATCTCGCATCTGCGTTGCGGGAAGGTGTTGCTCACCGGCGTCGCCGATGAAACCGTCGCGGTGAAAGCGTTCAACGCCGGCATCGTCGATCTGTACTTGCGCAAGACCGATGCGGATTCGGCCAATCGCCTCACCCATTTCCTGAAGGACGCAAAGAGCCGCCATTGCGGGGAGTCGGGCTGGCTCGCGCTCGGTGAAAACGGCATGACCTACTGCGATCCGCGCACCCGCAAGGTGATCGACGAAGTGGTGGCCGCGCAGGGCATCGTCGAGTATTACTGGCGGCCCGAGCAGAACGTGATCCTGATGTTCGACGCCGCGGGCAACCCGAGCGTATTCGTCGCGTGGGCCGAGAACGACTGGATCTCGCAGGGCGAAATCGTCGCCGATGAGGGTGGCCCGTCCGACCTGCTGCGCCAGCTCGCCACGCGCGAGGTGATGCCGCTGTTCTGGCCGGACCTCGCGTATCGTTCCGGCATGAAGTTCCGATCGCTGACGCCGCAAAGCATTCCCGGCTGGGACGACGCGTTCTTCGGCTGGACCCGCATCGAGCCGGGCGAGGTCGGCCTCGATCTCGTCACGTTCGCGCGGTGGCGCGCTGAGCGCAATCGCTGACCCGTGGTAGCGCGCCGGGCGCGGTGCTTCGTGTCGCCGCGCTAATGGCCTGCGTGTTCGCGGAGAAAATCGCATACGGCCCTGTGCATGGCCTGCACGCCGGGGCTCGTTTCGAGCGCGCGCCAGCATCCATGCACGAGCCCCGTGCCGATCAGCAGCCGGGCATCTCCACCAGCCTCGCGAATCCGCTCGACGAACACGCGCGCGTCGTCGCGTAGCGGGTCGTGCTCGGCGCCGATGGCCAGCGTCGGCGGCAGTCCGTCGAAGCGGCTTGCGGTGAGCGGGATCGTCCATGCGGGCCCGGGCGTGCGATCGCCTTTCTCTTCGTCTCTTCCTCCGCTGTTTCCCCCGCTTGTCCCCCAGTACGCGTTGCGAAACTTATGCACGTCCGCGAGCGTCAGCATCGGCGCATTGGCCTCGGTGTCGCGCGCGGGTAATTGCGGCTCGGTGCCGAGCATCGGATAAACCAGCGCGATGCCGCGCACTCCGCTTACGCCGTCGTCGCGCAAGCGCAGCGCGACGCTTGCCGCGAGCGTGCCGCCGGCGCTATCGCCGGCGAGTTGCAATCCGGCGTGGTCAGGCAGATCGAATGGCAGGCGGTCGTTCAACGCGGCACGCGTGATATCGAGGCAGTCGTCGTGCGCGGCCGGCGCGCGATGCTCAGGCGCGAGCCGGTAGTCGACCGCGATCACGTCGAGGCCGGTGTCCGCGGCGAGGCGCGCGGTCACCATCTGATGACTGTTCAGCGAGCCGAGCACGAATCCGCCGCCATGAAAATACAGCACCGTGCCGCGGATCGTGCCGTGTTCGCTTGCCTTCGCTTGATGCCGGTAGAGCCGAAGCGGGATCGCATGGCCCGCGTCGGTGCGAAAGCTTGCGTCCTGTGTAGTGAGTTCGCTGGGCAGCGGCGGCGTCAGCGTGGCAGCGTAGCGGTCGTACAGTTCGCGCTGCTCGCGCGTCGTCATCGCCGCGTGATGCGACGGATAGAGCGCACTGGCTCGTTCGATAAACGCGGCGATTTCCGGCTCAAGCATGGTCACTCCGTTCGGGTAGTGCTTCCCGTTGCGTTGCGCAGGGCAATGCGATCACATGTCCCGCGAAATGCGCCGGCGGCAATGCCGCATGGGCTTGCGCGAGTTCATGAACGCGCGCCTTGACGTCCGGATCGAAAGCGACGCCGCGCGGTCCGCTGGTATCGACGTGCAGCAGCATCTGCTCGCCAGCGGCGACGGGGCCGTTGCGTTGGCTTTGCGTCGCGTCCAGCGCAAACATTTCGAAGTACACATGCATACGTTTCGCGTCGTATCCGAGCACGCGCATGTCGACACGCACCGGCGTGCCTTGTTTGATTTCATGCAGATAGTTGAGATGCGCTTCGAGCGTGTAGATCGATCGGTGCCGCTCTTTACGCACCGCATCGGGCAGGCCGATCAGATCGATCAGCTCGTCGGTCGCGAGACTGAAGATCAGCAGGTAGAACGCGTCGCGCATGTGGCCGTTGTAGTCGACCCATTCGGCGCGCACGCTGTCGCGGTAAGACGGCAGGGCAACGGGATGCGACATGAGCGTCTATCTCCTCGATCGAATGCGATGGCTGTGGCGCGTCGTTTGGCGTTATCAGTGTAGTTCATCGCGTTGACGCCGCGCCGGAACGTGGTGACTTCGAATTGTGGTCGCTATGGCAACAGTGAATTCATGGTTCAGGGCTTACTACGCGGCCTGACCGGCTCCTAAACTGGTTTTGCTGCCGCGCGAGGCTCCGCGGCAATCGGATGAAGCCATCTCTGGAGGTTGGAAATCATGAAGTCCATCAGGTCGCTGATCGAAGCAGGGGTTATCGCCGCTCTGATTGCCGCGCCAATCGCGGCGTTTGCGCAGTCGAATCAGGCCAATCAGCCGCTCTCGCGCGCGCAGGTGCACGATCCGTCCAACGCGAGTCCGATGGACTATCCGGCCAATATCCAGGCGGGCGAAGCAAAGGTCGCGGGACAAAACCAGGCTGCGCAGAACAGTGGCTACGGTGCGCCGTCGAATGGTTCGTCGCAGCGCGGCGGCCGGACCGATTTCGCGCCGACTTCTTATTCCGTGCCGGTGGTGAATTACACGCGTTGACTACACATCGGGAAATGCCCGACTTCGCGACCGTCGCTCAGCGTGACTTCGGCGATCGCACCGACCCGCGATATGCATGAATCAGTGCGGAGAACAGCACCGGCAGGACGACAAACGGTTCTATCGACAGCGGGATCGACGAAGAGGGCAAGGAAAGACCGCAGGGCAGTCGGAAGCCCGTGATCATTCCAGCAGATGCACGGCGGCAGGAAGGGGACGACGCAGCAGCGCCGCGTCAGTTGACAGGCGCGTCCAGCGGCGAGTCCGGGCCCGCACCGGCCGGAGCATCGATCGAACCCGTCGCGAGCGCAAGCGCCGCCGCCGCCGACAGCGCGCCGCTATAGCTGTCCGCGTAGGCATTCTTCGCGGCCAGCAACTGGTTCTGCGCGAGCAGCGCATCGGTGATCGAACCTACGCCGTGGCGATAGGCGTCGAACGCGGCGTCGTAGGTCGTTTGCGCGGCGGTGAGCAGTTCCTTCGCGGCGGTGTGCGCGCTCAGGCTCGTTTGCAGCGCGTTCTGCGCGCCGACGACCTGCCGCACTGCCTCTTCGCGACTGTGCGCGAGACGGGTCGATGCGCTGTCGGCGTCGTTGCGTGCCTGTGCGAGCACGGCCGAGCGGAAGCCACCGTCATACAGCGGAATCGACACGCCGACCACCACGGTGCCGCCATAACGGTTGCCGCTCAGATTGACGGTCGGCAATTGCTGGCCGATCCCTGGCACCGCCGAAATCGACGAACTGTTCGTGTTGTACGCCGCCGACGCCGACAGGAACACTTTCGGCTTGAAGTCGGACTCGGCCGCCTTGATCTTCGCAAGGTTCGCGCGTTCCGCCGCGTAGGCGCTCAGCACGTCCGGACGCCGCGCGATCGCCGTGGCCACGATCCGGTCGATCGGCTCGCTCATCGCCGGCGATAGTGTGTGGGTAGGCATGTCGGCGATCGCGGGTTTGGCGAGTGGAGAGATGCCCATCGCGGAGATTAATGCGAGGTAACCGTTGCTTTCGGCCCCCTCGGCTTGCACGAGGCCGAGTTTTGCCTGCGCGAAGTTCTGACGAGCCTGGGCCACTTCGATCACGGTGCCCACCCCACGCTGATAGCGCGATTGCGCGGCGGACAGAATCGCGTCGGCGTTCGCAACACTTTGCTTTGCGGTGCCGAGGCGAGCGCGGGCGCTCTGGTACGCGTAGAACGCGACGCTGACGTCGTAGATCACCTGCTGATGGATTGCGGTGAAGCCGATGTTGGCGACCACCGAGGCCTGCGATGCCGCCTCGACACGTGCGGCCCGCCCGCCGAAATCGAACAGCAGCCACTCCAGCGACAGCACCGAGGTCACGCCGTGCGTCTCGCCGCTGATCGACGCTTGACCGAGCTGCGACGTGTCCGAACTTTTGCCGCCTGTGTAGTGAGCCATCGCCGCGACCGACAATTGCGGCAGATAAGCACTCTTCGCGATGCCGGCCGCGAGCGCCACGTTGCGTGCATCGTTCCACGCGATGCGGGTCAACGGATTGGCCGACTCCGCGATGTCGATCAACTCGGGCAGTTCGTACGCGTGCGAAGGATCGAGCGCGGGTGGCGGCGGCACGGCGGCGAGCGCCGGATTGGCGGGCAGCTGATAGCGGGGCGTGGTCGACGCCGACGGCGCACCCGGCGCGTGTGCGCCCGGCACGATGGCGCCGGCTGCATCGGTCTGTGGCTGCCACGGCGTCGCGGAGCTGTCGGGCGCCATGTCGAGCGATGAAGTCGCGCACCCGCTCAAGCCTGCCGCGACGAATATCGCCAGCGCGATGGGCGGGTCGAGTCGACGCATGATTCGACTACTCCTTTGCCGCGTCGGCCGACGCCGCGCGTTCGAATTCGTCAAGGCGTGCGTCGCCGAGACTTTGCAGCGCGGCGCTTGGCGGGTCGGTGACGTCAGGCGCCGGCCGTTGCGTCGTGGTCGTTGCATCGACGCGGGGCGGTTGCCCATGCGCGACGGCCGCGAGCCGTTGCAGCCAGCCTTCGATCGTCGCGGCGGCGGGCCGCCGTTCGACGAGCAGCAGCATCGGCGCTTCGAGCGCGGCGAGGCCGACCAATTCGCGGTGGTGCGCGGTGAGCCACTGTGGTCCGGGCCGCACCCACGACGGCTCGTAATGCATCAGCGCAACATCCTCGCGCAGCGCGCGGCCGCAGGCCAGCGCGGCCGCCACGTCGGCGCGTCGCGTGCCGGCGTACCCGGGCGCGGCAAGGCGTGCCCATTGCTCGCGCAGTGCGGCCAGCGCCTGTTCGACGCGCGCGGCGATGCTGACCGGCCACACCCGTGTGAACACCAGATAGACGACCACGTTGCCGATCAGGATGCCGATCGTGCGATCCCGCGCGATCGTCAGATCGAAGGCGGGCTCCGCGCCCTGGATCACGCAGAGGAAGAACGCGAACGCGATCTGAAAACCCGCATACGCAATGCGCGGCGAGCCGAACGCAACCCACGCCGACAAGCCCGCGCCGATGGCCACGACCGCCATCAACTCGCCGATCGAGGTCAGCGCGGGCATCAGAAACACGATCGCGGCGGTGCCCGCGAGCGCGCCGGCGATACAGCCGGCGATGCGCAGCGCCAGTTTCTCGACGGTCTCGGCGGTGCTGCCGAGTGACACGACGTAGACAGTGATGAAGCAGGTGTGGATGCCGGGCCAGTCGAGCTGCGAATACAGCAGATAGCAGAACATCGCCGCGACGGTGGTCTTCAGCGCGTAGCGGACGTGATCGAGATTCGTGAAAGCGTCGGCGGCGAAGAAGCCGGCGTGCGGCGCGGGCGGCGCCGGTTGCGAGGGCGCGTCGTGCGCGGCTTCGGATTCGACAGTGGGCTCGGCAAACCGCGTGATCGTGTCGTGCAGCGTGTCGGCTACCGCACGTGCGAGCGGAGTGAGCGGCGCCGACGAGGGCAACGTCAGTTCGATGTCGACCGGGTAGCCGCCAGCGTCGAGCATGCGCGCCATCTCCTCCAGCGTAGTCGCGATCGGTTCGACGAACGAAGCCGGCAGGCGCGCCGACGCTTCGCCGCACGCGAGGTCGACCGCGGCTAGCAGCATGACGCTCGACACCGCGGCACGTTGGAGCGCAACGACATCGGCTCGCAGCGACGTTCCTTCCAGAGCGGACATCTTCAGCCACGAGCCGATCTCCGCGTTGCCTTTGCGCAGCGCCGCGTCGAGCGCATCGCGCGTGGCGGCGGGTTCGCGCAGGCCACGCGCGGCGAGACGCAGACGTTCGGCCAGTTCGCGCGACGCGAGCCGACGCGGCGACGGCGCGCACACGAGACCGACTGCGACCGACATACCGGCCGGAATCGCGACGAACAGCCACGCATACAGCAGCGCACGAGTCGCCAGTTCGCCGACCGGCACGCGGCCCAGTTGGTCGAGCGCAAAGCCGACGATCATCGCGACGATGGCGCCCACCGGCCGTAGCTTGCTTGCCGACGTGACGAACAACAGACTCGCCGACAGCAAGGCTATGGCCGCGACGCGCAACGGCGGATAGTCGACCACGACGATGGCCACGGCCAGTACGAGGCCGATTACGATGCTGACGAGCACCAGAAGCGCCACGCCGGTCACGAAGCTGGTGGTACGGTCGGGCCGGGTCATGAAGAACACGATGTAGGCCGACAGTGCCGCTTCGGGTGTGCCGTACACGCTCGTGACCCATACCGTCAGCGCGCAGATCAGCGCGACGCGTGCCGCGGTCGCGGCGCGTCCGGGAAAAGGCGCAAGGAGTTTCAACAGGTCGGCGACGCCGGGCCGCAGCGGACGCTCGACGTAACCGGCGGCGGCCGCGCTGTCCATGTCAACGGCACGCCGCGCCATGCCTCACCTCGACGATCGCGCTCGCGCCGACGCGCACCAGTCGCTCGGCTGGTTCGTCGAGCAGCACGCGCACCGGGAAGCGCTGCGCGACCCGCACCCAGTTCACCGACGACTGCACCAGCGGCAGCGAGCGCGGCAGGTTGAGCCGATCCGTATCGGAGACCCCCGCGCTGATGCCGACGACCTTGCCGTGAATCGGCTGGCTGCGGTCGATCATCGAATACACGGTCGCGCAATCGCCAGGCGCGATCCGTGAGAGTGCGCCTTCGCGAAAGTTCGCGACAGCGAACCATTCGTCCGCGTGGACGAGGGTGAAGATCGACTGATTCGGTGCGACCGTTTCACCGGCCAGCACGAAAAGGCCGGTGACGTAGCCGTTGTGCGGCGCGCGCACCACCGTTTCATCGAGATTGTGCTGGGCGAGCGCGAGCGCGGCTTCGCGCGCGTGCACGGCGGCGATCGCATCGGCATCGTCGCCGATCGTCTGGGCGCTCGCCTGCTTCTGCTCGCGCGCCTGACTGAGCGACAGCCCGGCTTCGTGCTGCGCAACCTGCGCCTGATCGAGCTGCTGGGCCGGTACGTAGCCTTGCGCCGCCAGCGGCGTGAGGCGCTCCACGTTGCGCGTCGCGAGCGCGTAGGTGTGCGCCGCCTTGTTGGCTTGATCGCCGGCGACCGCCGCGTTGGTGCGCTCGCCCGTGATCGTCCTGCGACGAGTCTCGAGCGCTGCGCGCGCGAGCTCGAGATCGGCCCGCGCCTGCGCGACGATGAGGCGGTATGGCACGGGATCGATTTCGAACAGCAGGTCGCCTTGTGCGACCCGCTGGTTTTCCTGCACCGCGAGCCTGACGATGCGTCCGCCGACCGGCGTCGCGATATGCACGACGTCGGCGTCGATCGTCGCGTCGTCGGTGGAGGGGAAGCGCGTCGTGCGGTCGTAGGCGAAATACGCGGCCGCAAGGCCGATCAGGATAATCGCGCCCGCGATCAGGCGGCCTTTGAGCGGAGCCCTCGATTTGCCGGCCATTTTCATAGCAGGTGTCCTGTACCCGAAAGCCAGACGAGCACCGCGACCGTGAGTCCGATCGCGAGGCAGACGGAAAGCTGAAGGGGGACGATCGATGCCCAGCCGGTCGCAACGAACAGGCGATGGGCGAGCAGCGCCGCGAGCAGGCCTATTACGCCGCCGAGCAGCCAGATAGGGAAGTACGCGCCGAAGATCTCGAACGATGGCGCGCCGCGCAGCACGCACCCGGCCAGCAACAGGCTCGGGGCGGCGATGACCGCCAGACGCTGGGTGCCGCGCATAGCTACGTTTGTCATACCTTCCAAGGCCGAGCAGGGCATCGCCGCAGCGACACGATCGTCGCGCGTTGCGAGAATCGCAATATCTGAAGAGGACTTTACCAGTAGCCGACGGTCGATTGGATCGTCCGAGGTACTTTCTCGCCTCCATAAATACACCAGGAGCCCGGCGCGGAAAAGGGGACGAGGCGTTGCTGGCTGGCGGAAGACTTTCTAGGGAAGTGTGCTGTCGGCAAGTCGAAGGCAAATGTGAACCGGGGAGACAATGAAAAACGGGCAAAGCGCCGTACGCTTTGCCCGTTGTCTTTCAGAACTGAAGCGCGGTGCGCTCCAACGGTGTTCAGATCACCCGCTCACGCAACCACGCCGAGCCGAGGTCGATCACCGTCACGACGACGATCACCATGATCATCACGGCGGCCGTCTGCGCATAGTTGAACGAGCGGATTGCCTCGTACAGCACGACCCCGATGCCGCCCGCGCCGACCATGCCGACCACCATCGCCGAGCGCACATTCGACTCGAAGCGATACAGCGCGTACGAGATCCACAGCGGCAGCACTTGTGGCAGCACCGCATAGACGATTTCGTCGAGGCGCGTCGCGCCGGTGGCGCGCACGCCTTCGGCCGGGCGCGGATCGATTGCCTCGACCGCTTCGGCGAACAGCTTGGCGAGCACGCCCGTTGTATGCACCCACAGCGCGAGCACGCCGGCGAACGGCCCCAGGCCGACCGCGACGATGAACAGCATCGCGAAGACCATTTCATTGATCGCGCGGCACGCGTCCATCAGGCGGCGCACCGGTTGCAGTACCCATTGCGGCGCGAGATTGTGGGAGGACATCAGTCCAAAAGGCACCGCGCAGACGAGCGAAAGCGCGGTACCCCAGATCGCGACCGCCAGCGTCACGTACATCTCGTGCAAGTAGGTGCGCCACTCGGTGAAGTCGGGCGGAAAGAAGTCCGCCGCGAACTCGCCCATGTTGGCGGAGTCGCTGAGCAGATCGAGCGGACGCATGTCGGCGCCGTGCCACGCGCCGCCGAGCACCGCAAGCACCGCGATCCAACCGAGCAACGACCACCAGCTGCGCTTGCCGGCACGATCTTTCGATTGCGCCGCCTGCGCGGCGGCCGCTTCGCTCGCGCGCGCCGGCGACACGATCAGATCGGTCGTGTTCATTGCTTCGGCTGTGCGGCGCCGAGCGCGCTCAGCTTCGCGTCGAGCGCGGCCAATTGCGTCTTGCGGTCGCTATCGGACAGATGCGTATCGTTCTCGATCTTCTGCTTCTGCTGGAACAGCACGATCTGGCGGATCGGCAGCAGTTGCCGATCCGACGATGCCGAGAAGCCGCTGTAACCGGTGATGGCGGCCATCACCGCCTTTTCGTGCGGATCGGTCTTCGCGTAGTTCAGGAAGAATGTGCGCAGCTTGTCCTTCGTCGCTTGAGGCAGATCCTTGCGCCACACCAGCGGGTCCGACGGAATCAGCGGCGAGGTCCATAGCACGCGCACCTGCGCGTATTTGTCCGGATGCTGTTGCTTGAGCGTGTCCATCATCTCGCTGTTGTTGGTCGCGATGTCGATCTTGTTGTTGACGACGGCCAGAAGATTCGCCTCATGGCTCGACGGCAGCACGCTCTTGAACGACGTTTTGACCGGCGCGTTGTGCTTCGCGAACAGGTAGTAGCCCGGCACCAGCGTGCCCGAGGTCGAGTTCGGATCGCCGAAGCCGAGCGTGACGCTCTTCGTGTCCTTGAACACGTCGTCGAGCGTCTTGAAGCGGCTGTTCACATTGGTGATCAGCAGCGAGTAGTAGCCGCTTTGGCCGTCCGCGTGCTCGACTTTGGCAAATACTTCGCCATTCGAACGATCGACGGCTTCGATCGCCGACGCATTGCCGAAATAGCCGACCTGCACCTTGTTGAAGCGCATGCCTTCGATGATGCCCGCGTAGTCGGTCGCGAAGAATGCCTTCACGTCCAGGCCGGTCTGTTTCCTCATGTCATCGATCAGCGGTTCCCAGCGTTGTTTGAGCACCGCCGACGAATCGGTCGAGATGATGCCGAGGTTGATGTCCTCGGCGTGGGCCGCGGCGACACAGGTGAAAGCGGCAGCGCCGGCCGCGAGCGTGATCAGGGAGCGCAGGAGTTTCATCGGTTGAGGTCCGGTTGAGTGGATGGAGCGAATCAGGAGGTCGCGACGGCGTGCGCGCTTCAGTTCGACGGCGCGGCGTTCAGCGCGAACGCGTAGCGCGCGGCGGCGGGGCCGGTGTCAGGCCGCGCGGGCGCGGCGGGAGTGTCGGGGGCGTCGGGCACGTCGTGAGTGTCGTCGGCGTCGTGCGTCGCGTCGTCGAACAGTTCGCGCGCATCGTCGCCGTAGAGTTTCTTGAGCAGCGCCGGCGTTAGCGCATTGGAAGGGCCGTCGTAGACCACCTTGCCGCGACGCAGTGCGACCGTGCGCGGGCAGTACTGCATCGCGATGTCGACCTGGTGCAGCGACACCAGCACCGTGATCCGATGCTCGACGTTCAGCGCTTGCAGCATGTCCATCACGCGGCGCGACGACTCGGGATCGAGCGACGCGATCGGCTCGTCGGCGAGCACGATTTGCGCGCGCTGCAGCAGCGCCCGCGCGAGCGCGGCTCGTTGCTGCTGACCGCCCGACAGGTTCGCGGCCCGCTCGCGCGCATGCTCGCCGATGCCGACCTCGTGCAGCGCGGCCAGCGACAACGCGCGCTCCGCCCGCGGGAAGCGGCCGGAGAGACGCCGCCACCACGGCAGGCGTGCGAGCGCGCCGATCAGCACGTTGGTTTCGACCGACAGCCGGTTCACCAGATTGAACTGCTGGAACACGAAGCCGATGTCACGGCGAATGCTGCGCACTTCACGCACGATGCGGCCATTCTGCTGGATCGGCCGGCCGAGAATCTCGATCTGCGACGGCTGCGCGTCCGACGCCGTAAAGCCCGCGATATGCCGCAGCAACGTCGATTTTCCCGAGCCCGACGCGCCGATCAGCGCGACCATTTCACCGGGCGCGACGCGCAGATCGATTTCGTCGAGCGCTTTGCGGCCGTTGCCGAACGTTTTGCTCAAACGTTCGATTCGAATAGCTTCCCGGATCGCTTCCATCTGTATTCCCTCGATGCATCCGGACACTGCCGGCATGTGTGGGTCTCATTCTAGAAAGCGACTGTGACGGTTGAGTGAAGGCATCGCAACGTCTAGACGACTATATCTTTCTGTGTCGAATTTTCCCGCGGCGTCATGTGTCGTCGGGATGGCAGAACGAAGTCAGCTTGAAGTCGCTGATTTGAACGGAGAGTGACATACGGATGACATGATTTGCGTGCGGACGGGCGCGCTCGCTCGTGGTGACACTTGGGGAGGCAACCTTGCGTCGTTTGCCGTCGTCCTTAATGCTCCCGATACACAGCAGGAATATGCAATAGAAATCGAGATACCGGACACAGTCGTAAATAGTTGTCAAAACGCCCTTATCCCGATTTAAGGAGGTTGACGGCTAAGCATCTTGGATGGTTTATTCGCGGGTGTGCCTCAACCTGGACCATAGCGCGTGGGACACCGGTGCCATTGTTACGCATGGTCGAGGTCTGATGGTCTGAGATCGACAATTAACCTATGGAGGTCCAATGTACGAAAGAATGCGCTCCGCAAAGGAGATCATTGAAGAAATGAAGGCTGGCTTTTCGGATATGTTCGAGGGATCAGATGGCCGGGAATGTCTTGGTTGTCGTATTACATTCAAGATATACAAAGGATTTACTGATATGCCTCACGCAATGACGACGAACAAGAAAACCGGAGAGTGGATTTCGATTAATGCGATCAGGGCTCTCCCAACCGGTTACGACATGATGCGGGCTTTAGGGCAAGACGACGAATGCCGCTGTCGCAATCGATCTGCGGGCCCGTTCGATGAACAGTTCACGCTTCGCGATGTCAACGGATTGCCACTCGCCGACACGGATTACACGATCGAGTGGCGAGGTTTCCTAACGCGCGATGTCACTGATTCCATGGGACGTACGCAGCGGCACAAGACGAATGGCGCGCAAGCGTTGCGTATCTATCTTGGACACCGGGAGTCTGTCTAACAATTCTCACGCGAAAATAACTCATACAACGGAGCAAATGTGACTGACCCGCTACACGAATGCATAACCAATACTGATCCAAATTCAAACGTCACTGTATATTCTTCGCGCTTGTGTAAGCCGTGGAAATTTTCCGCGCAGGGAACCGGGTTTCTTAGAGGGTGTTAGGCACTTTATGTCGGACCTGGTATCCTGGCGGAATGAAAAATCGCAGGCCTTACCCAACGGATGTATCGGATGAAGAGTGGTACTTCGCCGCTCCGTACCTGACCCTGATGAAC